>CAZIFB010000001.1:0-220090 GCA_964538915.1 uncultured candidatus Brocadiaceae bacterium
CGCTTCTTGTTCGCCGTGTAGTGGTTGATCATCGAGTCCATGTTCCCGGCGCTCACCGCGAAGCAGAGGCGTGGGCGGCCGAACTGGCGGAACTCGCTCGCGTCGTTCCACCGCGGCTGCGGCAGGATCGCGACACGGAATCCTTCCTGCTCGAGCATGCGCCCGAGCAGCGCCATCGCGAACGACGGGTGGTCGACGTACGCGTCGCCGGAGACGAACACGACGTCGACTTCGTCCCAACCGCGCGCCTTGCACTCCGCCATCGTCGTGGGGAGGAAAGCGCTCGCGGGCGGCGTGCTGCAGGGGCTCGGCGAGGCGGGGGCCATCGGGGGGCGAGGATGGTAGCGGAGTCGTGGCGGCGGGAGTGGGGGTGCGTCGGTTCGCGCAGGGTGGAGAGGCGGATTCCGGGGGGCTCGCTGCTGCCGACTCGTCGGCGCGCGGTCATGGCGAAACACGAAAGCCGCCGAGCGGGGCAACGGCGTCCCGCGACCAGCCCTTCGCTGGATCGGGCTCAGAGCCCGAACGTGATCGCGCAGGCGTTCGAGGAACTCCAGCCGTCGGGCGTGCCGGGATCGACGGCGAAGACCTGGAACAGGATCCGCAGGCCCATGACACCGCCGAGGTCGGGCAGCGTGAGGACGAATTCGCCTTCGCCAGGCGCGCCGGGGCTGCCCGACAGTGGGACGCCGAGCAGCAGCGGGTCGCCGATGTAGAGCTCCATTCCCGGCAGCGGCCCCGGCAGCGCGGTCTGCACGACACCGAGCGTCAGGAACGCGAACGTCCCGCCGAGACCTCGCTTCACCCGGAGCTCGTCGCGGGGGTTGTTCGAACGGACGGGACCCGTGGCGCCGACCAGCGGGACGAAGCCCCCGGTGCCCGCCAGTCCGTGCCCGAACTGCTGGATCGCACCGCCTTCCAGCGTCGGCACGTGCTGGTTGCGCACCAACACACCGCCGAACGCATCGAGGTCACCGTCGGAGTCCACGTCGGCCATGCCCGTGAGCGTCCATGGCGCGAGGTGCTCGATGACGAGGGTGTAGCCGAGTCCCGCGCCCGTGCCGCGATACATGGCCAGCGTGCGGAAGGTCGTCAGCGACCCCGTGTGCTCGTTCTGCACCCACAGATCGCGGATCCCGTCGCCGTCGAAGTCGCCGATGCCGACCAGATCCATCGAGGCCAGCACCGTGTCGGGGAACTGCGCGGCCCCCGCGACGAAGCTCGTGCCGAGGTTCTCGAACAGACGCATTCCCTTCGCGTTGGGCGCCGCGGCGATCACGTCGAGGTCGCCGTCGCCGTCGAGGTCGCGCCAGGTGGCGTTGACGGATCCGGGCATGGTCGTGACGAGTGTCGAGACGAAGCCGCTGGGTCCGCCGAAGTGGACCCACACCTCTGCGTTGCCGCCGGTGGTTCGTGTGGCCAGCACGTCGGGCCGGCCGTCGCCGTTGACGTCCGCGGCCATGCGGCCACGGCCGAGCATGGAGACGAAAACGTCCAAGCGACCGGTGCCGTCGTTCACGCGGTATCCGCCGTCGAGCAGCAGATCGAGATCGCCGTCGCCGTCGACGTCACCGGTCGACCAGACCGTGGAGTCGCCGAACGGAAGCGCCGGGATGTGATCGCCGACGTTGGTAGCAGCCACGGGCGGCAGGAAGCCGTTCTCGCCGTACTCTTCGAAGCGCAGCATCTCGAGCCGGATCGGCGGCGTGGGAATGGGAGTCGGTACGAAGAGCGGCACCAGGACCTCGGGTCGGCCGTTGCCGTCGAAGTCGGCGTAGGCGACCGATTCACCCACGGTGTTGGGCGCGACCGAGGGAGCGAAGCGGTTGAACAACGTCATGGCGCCCGTCGCGTCGTTGGCGGCGTACTGCGCGCCCGTCGCGTTGGTCACGTCGACGTCGCCGTCGCCATCGCGGTCCGCGACGATCGGCTTCTGCAACGACACGAACGGTTCCGTGGCGGGCGGAACGAACTGGCTCGTGCCGTACAGCACGCTGTGGGCAGCGACGAGGTCGGCGAACCCGTCCCCGTCGAGATCGAAACAGCCGCCGCCCGCACCTTGACCCACCGACGGGCTCTCGAAGCCTTCGGAGAAGGTCCAGTTGCCGTTGCTGCGCAGCACTTCGAACGTGCTGCCCGCTGCCGCGACGTCCAGCCAGCCGTCGCCGTTCCAGTCCGTGAGATAGGTGATTTGCGGTTGGAACCACCCGGTCGTGGGACACGGCACCGACTGCTCTGCGTGCTGGATCCAGCCGGTCGGAATGCGCTCGAACACCTGCACCCATGGGCCCGGGTCGCTCGTGAACATCTTGAAGAGCAACAGGTCGCGGTCGCCGTCACCGTCGAGATCGCCGGCGTGAATCCGCTGGTTCACGTTCTGCATCGACGCCGGAATCGGGAACGATCCATCGACGGTCGGCGTGCCCGCGACGGTAGGCAGGAACAGGACGGTGTTCGGTGCGGTACTGACCGGCCCGGTGGCAGCGAGGTCGTCGATTCCGTCGCCATCGACATCGACAGCCGCGAACAAGGAGATCGAACCGGGGCCGCTCGGCGGCAGAGCCACCTGCGGGCCCAGGACCGGCACGCCACCCTGGAAGTCGATCCAGGACACGATTCGTTGGCTCGCCGCGAGGTATTACACCGCGACCTCGGCGGCGGTGTCGCCGTCACAGTTTCCGACCGCGATCCATCCCGATCCGACGAGCGGCAGCAACTGTCGCGCGGCGATGCCGCCGGCTCCGTCCCCGAGGAAGAACTCGATTCCCTGGCCCGTGGGTATCGGCGAACCCGTGCGCTTGATGACGAAGTCCAGTTTGCCGTCGCCGTTGAAGTCACCGACGAGCGGTTGCAACTGCGGGCTCTGGTATGGAACCGGAAATGCGAACGTGGTGACCGGTCCGGGCGTGAACACGCCGCCACCGTTGTTGCGGAAGACGCGCACGCCGGTCCACGACGTGATCGTTCCGGTGAAGTGGAGGAGGTCGCGGTCACCGTCCCCGTCGAAGTCGCCGTTGCCGACGAACTCGCCGTTCAAGGCTTCCGGGACCAGGACTGCCGACGGAAAGTCACGCGGTGATTGCGGGACGGCCGCGAATGCCAGCAGTGCGAGTTCGGTCAGCATGGATCTCTCCCGTCGAGGTCATGGACGCGGCATCGGTTTGGCGCGACCCGCACCGATCCAGGCAGTCTCGCCGGGTCACGGGGGGTCGTCAAACCTCGGGGGCTGGTTGCGTGAGCTTCGGTCTGGGCCGGTGCGGCGGAGATCGTGGTCCGCGCGGATCACGATGCCGAGTGGCTGCCGGTCGCGTGCGGGCCGCCAGAGCAAGGCCGTTTTCGAGCGCGATGGGGATGGAGTCGTGCGTGGGATCGTGGTAGCTACGGGCGCTGCGACCGTGACGCGGTCGGGCCAGGACCACGAATGAAAGAGCGCTTCGAACGACACCGTCAGCCTTGGACTCCGAGCGAGATCGCGAAGCTGCATCAGCTCGTGGCGAAGGGAATGAGTCTGAAGGCGATCGGCAAGTCGCTGACGCGTAGCGAGGAGTCCGTATTGGCGCGAGCGAAACTGGACAAGCTGGTGATCGCGAGGAAGCGGTAGCGAGTGACGCGACGCACGACTCCCGCGCGGCCGCTCCTCGGCGCGTTGCTCGCGACGACGTTCGCGATCGTGGGCGGGGCGTGTTCGCTGCTGCGCGCGCCGTCGGTGCCGATGGCGTCGTCGTTCCACGCGGAGCCGGGTGCAAACGGCACGCGATCGGCGACGCGATGTCTGCTCGTGCTCCTGCCGGGCACCGGCGATTCGATGGCCGACCTCGTCGAGCGCGGAATGATCGCGATGGTGCGCGAACGTCGCATCGTGGCCGACGTCCTCGTCGCAGACGCGCACTTCGGTTACTACCGCGCGCGGACGGCAGTCCAGCGCATCTGGGCGGACGTTCTCGAACCGCGCGTCGCGGACTACGACGAAGTGTGGCTCGCCGGCGTGTCGCTCGGGGGCTTCGGTGCGCTGCTGTGCGCTTCCGACATCGAGGTCGCGACGCATGCGCCCGTCACCGGTGTGATCGCCGTCGCTCCCTATCTCGGCGGCAATGCCGTCGCCGAGGCGGTGCTCGCCGCGGGCGGGGTCCGTTCGTGGCAGCCGCCGGCTGCGGATCCCAGCGTCGGGGAACGGGTTTTCACCTGGTTGCGCGGCTACGGCGATGCGGCCGCGCAACGTCCCTCGTTGTTCCTCGGCATCGGCGCCGACGATTCGCTCGAGATGCAGGTGCGGGCCGCGGCGACCATCCTGCCTGCTGCGAACGTCGTCGAAGTGCCCGGAGGCCACGACTGGCCCGCCTTCCTCGCGATCTGGGGGCAGTTGCTCGATCGCGCGCCGCTGCCGCGCCGCCGCGACGACTGAGCCGGTGCTGCTGCATCCGCGGCCGCGGGACCGGCGAACGCCCCGCCATGGCCCTCCCGATGTCCTGCCTGCTCGTTGCCGCGCTCTTCCAGGATCCGACTCCGCCTGCGGTGCGCGTTCTGCAGCCGGGTGACGTCGAGGCGCGGCAGGCGGCCGCGCAGCAGATCCGCTCGGCGATGTCGGTCGACGACGCGACGAAGTTCGCGAGCGCTTTGCGCGCGGCGACGGAGATGCTGCCGGTCGCGTCGGCGGCACGGACGCGCGCCGAGACGCTGCTGCGCAGCGGCATCGATCCCAAGGCGCTGCGCCGCGAAGCCGCGGACCTCGTCGACGACCTCACCTTCCGGCCCGTCGCGGAAGCCGGGCTCCCGACGGGAGTGCAGGGGTTCCAGGCGCTCGACGAACTCGAAGTGCGTTCGTACCCCGCGTATCGCATGGTCCGCACGACGATGCGCGGCGGCAGCATGGGCGCGTTCCTGCCGCTGTTCCGCCACATCGAGTCGAACGAGATCGCGATGACGACGCCGGTGCAGATCGACTGGTCCGCGGACGAACGGCGCGCGACGACGATGGCCTTCCTCTATGGCGCGCCGGACATCGGCAAGGCGGGTGTGGACGGAAAGGTCGAAGTGGTCGACGTCCCCGCGACGACGGTCGTGACGGTCGGGTCGCGCGGCTACGAACGACCCGATCGCGTCGAAGAGCTGCGTGCGCGTCTCGCCGCGTGGATCGCGACGAGCCCGGAGCACGAAGCGGCGGGTCCGATGCGCACGATGGTCTACAACAGCCCCTCCGTCGACGCGGATCGTCGCTACTTCGAAGTGCAGATCCCGCTGCGGCCGCGCACGAAGGCCGACCGTGCGGAGTCCGCCGCCGAGATCCGTTGAACGGCGCGCTGCGGCGACTGCGCGCCCGGTGCGGAATCGCCGCGAGGGTCGCCTGCAGGACCGTGTGTGCTGGTAGCGCCGGTGAACTTTGCCCGCGGTCGTTGCTGCGCGAGGCGGCCCTGGCTACGCGAATGGCATGCGTTGCCAGCTCCTGCTCCTCACTCTGGCCGCGATGCCGGGCGGCCGATTCGCGATCAAGCCTCATCCGTCGCCGTTCCGCATGGCGAACGAGGCCACCGCGATCGTCGAAGGCACGGCCGCGGCGAACGGCACGGTCACGGTGACGAAGACCTGGTTCGCCGCCGCGGGCGAGTCGATCGGCGCGACGATCGACGTGCCGTCGCTGCCCCGCGCCAGCAAGGTCCCGTTCGACTTCGGTCCTCCCGGACCGGCGATCGAGCCCGACGCCGTCCTGCTCTTCCTGGAACGCAACGAGGACGGCGCCTGGGAACCGTTGCTCTACTTCGACGGCGACAATGCGCGCGGCATCGTCTGGTTCGTGAAGGAGCGTGCGTACGACTACGCGCAGTTGATCAACCCGGGGCCGTACGAACTGAGGGCGATGGTGCGCGACGAGGGCGAGCAGAAGGTCCCGGCCAGCCCGGACGACGCTCGCAAACAGGTGGTGGCGGGGCTCGCTGCGCGCGCAGAGTGGGCGGCGACTCTCGCGATCGGTGACCCCGACCGTCGCGCTCGAGCGATCGTCGATTGGATCGGTGCCCAGTGTCCGGACGGCGCCCACTGGTACGAACGCGTGTGGGGCGATCTGACGCCGGCGCTCCGCGCTGTCGGCACGAAGGCGTTGCCGCACCTCGCCAGGGTCGTCGCGACGCACGCCGAAGCCGATGCGGTCGCCGTCGCGTGCCGGGCGATCGCGGCGCTGGAAGATCAGGCCAAGGACGCCGTGCCGAGCCTGGTCGCGCGACTGCGCGACCTGCGCGGCGCCGCCGCGGTCGAGATGGTCCGCGCCCTTGCCGCGATCGGGGATCCGCGCGCGACCGCGGTGCTGCTGGACCAGCTCGACGATCCGAAGGGCTGGTTCGTGAAAGAGGTCACCATCGCGTTGCATCGCAGCGGCGCGACCAGCTTCGTCGACCGCATCGTGTCGCGATTGCCGGCGACCGCAGCCGAAGCGGAGTCGGTTCGCTGGCTGGCCGACATGCTCGATGCGGTGCACGAAGTCGACGCGGCGCTCGCCGAACGCATCGTGCGCGAGCGGTATCTCGGCTGCGCCGAACTGCTCACCGACCAGTACTGGCTGCGCCGCATGGAGCACTGAGGGAGTCGCCGCCTTCGCATTCGGGAGAGATTGCAAAGGCGGCGGGTGCCGGCAAGATCCGCGCCCATGAGCAGACGTTGCGCGGGCGGACTGTTGCTGGTGTCGATCGTCGGAGGCGGCGGTGGTGGCGGAGGCGCGGCGTCGGCCTTCACGAGCGACGAGTTCGCGCGGCTCTCCGCGCGCGAGGCCGCGAATCCCGAGCTGCTGCAGTTCACCGGCGGCGACGCCTTCCTTGGCTTCGTCATCGGCGTGATCGTCGTGCTGTTGCTCGGGCTCGTGTTCCTGGAAGTGGTGCACGGTGGAGACTGAGAGCCGATGACGCGGGCCGCCCGTTTCGCGTCGTTGCTGCTGCTCACGGCCTGCGCGACCTACGGCGGCACCGCGGTCGTCGTCGACCCGCCGCAGACGCAGCCGGGCCTGCTGCTTCTCGACGACGTCGTGTTGGAGCGTCAGGATGGTGCCGCGGACTGCGGGCCGACGGCGTTGCGGATGGCGCTGCGGCGCCTCGGTCGTGATCTCGCGCCGGAAGACCCGCTGCCGGTCGGCCAGGGGGGTGCCTCGATGGAATCACTGCGCAACGCGGCGCGTGCGCACGACTGCGCGGCGTTCGTCGTGCGCGGGCGGATCGACGACCTGCGCGAACACCTCGAGAAGCGTCGTTCGCTGATCGTCGGTCTGCACAAGCCGTTCAGCGACGGCGTGCATCGGCACTACGAACTGGTCGTCGGCTGGCACGAACGGGAGCGCTACGTGCTGACCGCCGACCCGGCCCGCGGCTTCACCCGCATCGACGAGGTCGGGTTTCTCGCCGAATGGGAGCCCGCCGGCTGTCCGCTGCTGCTCGTCGCGCCGGCGCCGTGAGCGTGCATCGGAGGCGACGCCGGTGGCGGTCGCCTGGCGGTCTTTTCGGCGCAGCCCCATTCCTTCGCGGGACAGCGATAGCATCGGCCCGGTCGCCGCAACCCAGGAACTGCCATGAATCCCACTCGCGTCGGTTGTTTCGCCTTTGCGGTCTCGTTCGCTGCGCTCGACCTCTCTCTCGCCGCACAATCGACCACGCGGGTCGACGTGTCCGCCAGCGGCCAGCAGCTTCCGGCGGGTGCGATCTGGCCGGAGATGACTCCTGACGGCCGCTTCGTCGCGTTCGTCACGAGCGACGCCCCGGCCCTCGACCCATTGGACACGAACGGGCACACCGACGTCTTCGTCAAAGACCTGCAGACGGGCACCGTTGTGCTGGCCAGTGTCACCGCGTCCGGCGTGCTGGGGAACGGCTCGTGTTTCCTGCCGAAGCTGTCGGCGGACGGTCGCTACGTCGCGTTCTCGACGTTCTCCTCCAATCTTGCGCCGAGCGACGCGAACGGGACCGGCACGGACGTGTTCGTGAAGGACCTGACGACCGGGGCCCTCGAGCACGTCAGCAAGGACAACGCGGGCGTCGGGGGCAACGGGACTTCCGCGTACCACGAGTTCTCCCGCGACGGCCGCTTCGTCAGTTTCTACAGCTACTCCACGAACTTCGTCGCGAACGACACCAACGGGAACGCCGACGTCTTCGTGTTCGACCGTCAGACGCAGACGATCGAGTGTGTGTCCGTGGACTCGAACGGTGTGCCGTCGCTGGGGGGGAAGTCGGCGCTGTCGGACGACGGCCGTTTCGTTGCGTTCTTGACGACGGGCGCCACGGTCGGATTGCCCGCGGGTGGGGGCGTACTCGCCGTCCGCGATCGGTTCGCGGGAACGGTGACGGCGGTCAACATGATCTCGCCATCGATCGCGGCTTCTGCGTCGAACCCGCGGATCTCCGGTGACGGTTCCGTCGTGGTGTTCGAGACCCCGTACAGGTACGTCCCGGCCGACGCGGACAACGTGTCCGACGTCTACGCGATCACGGTCGCCACGGGGGCGTGCACGCTCGTTTCGCGGTCGCCAGGGGCGTCGTCGAACGAAGGCGCGTTCGTGGGCGGCGTTTCGACGCACGGCAGGTTCGTCACCTTCTCGTCGTACGAGGCGTTCGATCCGTCGGACACGAACGGCTTGTCCGATGCGTTCGTCGCGGATCTGCTGTCCGGCACGGTCGAACGCGTCAGCACCGGCCTGCTCGGCGTCGTTCCGGACAGTGGTTCCGCGGCGTTCACGGTGTCGGAGAGCGGCCGGTTCGTGCTGCTGAGCAGCAATGCGAGCAACCTCGTCTCGGGCGACACGAACGGCCTGGCCGACGTCTTTGTCCGCGACCGCGTGCCAGCGGCGACGTCGGCGCAGTACGGCACCGGACTCCCCGGCACGGGCGGTGTTGTGCCGACTCTGTCGATGTCGCCACCCGCGATCGGGACCGTAGCGACGCTCGATCTCGGCAACACCGCGGGCGCTCCCACCCTCGGCCTCCTGATCCTCGGCTCGCAGCAGGTCGCGCTGCCGTCGCCGTGGCAGGGCACGTTCCTGGCGAGCGCGGATCTGATCGACGTCGTCGGCCTGCCGGCGCTCGGCTACTCGCAGGCCGTGGCCATTCCCGACGTCGTCGACCTCGCCGGAGCGCAGTGGTTCCTGCAGGGCCTCGTGCTCGACGGCGGCGCCGCCGCGGGAGTGGCGTTCTCCCCCGGCCTCGCGGTCACCATCGGCGGCTGACTCACGCCAGCGCGTGCGTCGCGTGCGTCACCGCGCCGCCGGCGCGGAGCGCGACCGCGATCATCACGGCCTCGCTCATCTCCTTCTCCGTGGCGTCTGCTTCGCGCGCTTTCTCGCCGTGGATGCGCAGGCAGTAGGGGCACTGCGTCGCGACGGCGACGGCCACCGCGATCAGCTCCTTGTACTTGAGCGGGATGGCGCCCGCCGCGAACGCGGCGCTGTCGAGCGCCTGGTACGCGGCGAAGGTCTTCGGGCTGTTCTGGGAAAGGCGCTCGAGGAGCGCCAGGTTCTGCATGTCGTACATCGTTCGTCTCCTTGGGGGCGCGTGGTCTGTTTCGCGACCGCGACGTGTCGAGTGACCTCGGCGTCGGCGCGTGACGAGGGAGCCCTCGAATCGTCGCGAGTCGCGCGTCCGCTACCGGATCGTCCAGCGGATCGTGTCGCCGAGTTCGATGCCGCCGAGGCACGGATGCGTGCCGATCGCGATGCCCTGCATCGCGAACGTCTCGCCGACGAGCGACGCCGCGGGCGGCACGAAGAACGCAACCGTCGGACCGGCGAACGGATGGATCGGCAGGTCGGCGCGCAGGCCGAGCGAGCAGCCGGTGCAGATCGGCACCGCGCTGGAGTTCGGGCCGCCGAAGCAGATCAGCGGGAACGCGCTTCCGTAGCCGGACAGCGCGAACTCGATCGTGTTGCCTAGGTACGGCTTCCCGGTCAGCGTGAGCGCCAGGCTCGAACCGGCACACGCCGTCGCCAGCACGTCGCTCGTCGAGCCGGCGGTGTAGCCGCCGTACCGCAGCAGCGCCGCGCTGCGGTTCGAGCCCGTTCCCTGCAGGTAGCCGATGGAATGGAGCCCGACCGCACCTCCGCTCGAACGGTGCGCCGCGACCTGTGCGTCCGCCGAGCCGGCGAAGCTCGAAGGCAGCGTCTGCGCGAAGCCCAACGGCGTCAGCGATCCGCTCTCCCAGCCGAGCATCGACACGTCGACCTGACCCGCGAACGGCGCCGGGGACGTGACGACAAAGCGGGCGCCGTCGCTGTCGGTGTCGAGCGCTCCAGCGCGGAGACCCGCCACGGCCGTGAGGTCGTAGTAGTTCGATCCCGACCAGGCCGGCTGGAACGCGGCGATCAGTCCGCGCACGGTGTTCGTGCCGCGCAGGTAGACGAGGAGGAAGCGCGTCTTCGGGCCGTCGGCGATCGGCGAGGACACCTTCGGATCGCTGTTCGTGTTGCTGCTCGTGTCGAAGGGCACCTCGTTGCCGACGTTGCCGAAGGGGTCGACCGTGCGGCCGACGACGTGCTTCTCGATGCCGACCTGGCGCGAGTAGACGACGCACCACATCGGATGCGGGACGTAGCCGTTCCCGTTCGACCGCGACACCTGCACGCTGTCGACCGTGTCGTTGCTCGCCTGGATCGGGAGCACGTTCGACGAGCGCGGCAGCCCGCTGCCGAGAACGAGACGGCCGTGGATGCGCGAAGTGGGACTCGTGCGGTTCGTCCACACGACGAGCCAGTCGTGGTTGCCGGGACCCGTCGCCGGATCGGCGCCGACCTCCGCCGCCTGGTTGTCGCCGAACAGGAGCGGATCGCTGAGCCGTTGCGGCTGACCCATGACCGTCGCGCCGTTGGCGTCGCGGGTGCGGGACCAGATCATCTGCCGGCCGACCGTCGGATCGTCGACCGTGGCGGCGACCAGGAAGCGATCGGCGTCGTTCAGGTTCGCGGTGCGCGGATACACCCAGTTGGTCGTCGTGAAGTCGACCGCGAGCGACGACCCCGAGATCGCGTTGCCGGCGCCGTCGAACATCATCGTCCAGATGTCGTGGTCGGTGATCGTCCACACGGACTCGAACACGACCATGTAGCGGTCGTTCGTGACGTCGTACGCCGCATCGACGCGCACGTACGTGCCGGTCGAACCGACGGTCTGCGTCGACAGGATCGGATCGATCACCACGGGCCCGTCGCCGCGCAGGGACTCGGGGACGCGCAGGCGGAGCGTCGTGCCGTTCCATTCGCTCGTGATCGCGGTCTTCGCTCCGTCGCGGACGACGAACGCGTCGCCGTAGTACACTTCGCCGAATTCGCTCGCGAACTGCAGCCCCGGGCGCCGCGGGTCCTCGCGGAGTTCGGTCGCGACGTCGAGATCGACGACGACGTCGCCGGACTGGGCGGCGTCGATCACGAACGACTGTTCGACGTGCGCCAGCGACAGGTCGTAGACCTCGCGCAGCGCGCCGCGCGCGAACGTCACGCGGTCGCCGTCGCGCCGCGGCGCGGCGCCGCCGTCGATCGCCAGCGCACGACCGCCGACCGCGACCCGCGCGACGCGGAAGTGCAGCGGCATGTTGCGCGGCGCCTCGGGCAGGCGCGGAACGAACGTGAACCCGTCCTTGCCGAACGATGCCTTCCAGTCCGTTCCGCACGCCCACAGGCGGCCGTCGCCGGGCTCGTCGTGGGCGACGCGGTCGAGCGGCCTGGCGGTGTTCGCATTCGGTGCGAGTTCGGGGGTGGATCCGGGGGTGACCTGCGCGGGGCTCGCGATCGCGAACAGCGCGCAGACGACGATTGCATGCTTCATGGTGCGTGGTGGAGTGACGCGGCGCACCGCGCGTGACGCTCAACCTCGCGTGACGACGGCGTCGAGGTACTCGCTCGGCACGACGAGCCCGCGGCCGCCGCCGGTGTCGCACTGGCGGATCAGCGCGAGCAGGTCCGCGGTGAGGGCCGCCTGCTTCGCTCCGTCGAGCACCGCGAACGCCTTCACCATCGGCCCGTAGACGAGCTTGAACACCTCGAGCAGGTGCTCCGCGGACCGGTAGCGGAACGCGAAGTGGCGCTGCTGGGCGTCGATCACGATTGCGTGATTCGCGAACAGCTCGCCGAGGCGCTTCCGTGTGCCCCACTCCATCGGCGAGCGCACGCCCGCCGCCGGCGGCAGGAACTTCGCGATCGTCGCGAACATGCGGCCGACGAATCCCTCCGGCGTCCAGTTGGCCATCCCGATGCGGCCGCGCGGTCGGCAGACGCGGATCATCTCCGCCGCGGCACGCTCCTGGTCGGGCGTGAACATCACGCCGAAAGTGGACACCACCGCGTCGAACGACGCGGTCGCGAACGGCAGTGCCTCGGCGTCCGCGACGCGGAAGCCGATCGACAACCGCTCTGCTGCGGCGCGTTCGCGCGCGCGGTCGAGCAGCGACTGCACGTAGTCGGTCGACACGACTTCGCAGTGCCGCCGCGCCGCAGCGAGAGAGGCGTTGCCGTTGCCGGCCGCGACGTCGAGCACGCGCTGGCCGGCGCGCAGGTCGAGCGACTCGGCGAGCTGTTCGCCGACGATCTGCAGCGTCGTGCCGATCACGGAGTAGTCGCCGCACGACCACGCCGCCTGCTGGCGGGTCTTCACGGCGTCGAGGTCCGCCGAGGCGGGAACGGGAATCGGAGGGATGGTGCTGTTCATGGTCCCCGGGGCAGTGCCGCCGCGGGCGAGCCGTGACGCGCCGGCCGGCACGCATTTCCTCCGGATCGCCCGTCACGGAAGCGGGGGCCGCGGTCCTCCACGGGGCGATGGCCACGACCGCCTTCCTTGACACGACCTGCGGACGCACCGATGGTGCGGCGGGAGCGACCGTGGCCTTGCACGACCCCGCAGAACCCAGCGAATCGTCGATCTTGTCCGCGTCGCGCGGCGACCCGGCCGCCCTGGCCGACGTGCTGCGGGCGTACCTGCCGCGGCTCCAGCGGTTCGTGCACCTGCGTCTCGGCGCCGATTTGCGCGGCCGTGAGGACACCGTCGACATCGTGCAGTCGACGGTGCGCGAGCTGCTCGAGGAGGAGCGGTTCGAGTGGCGGGGCGAGCCGGAGTTCCGCGGCTGGCTGTTCCAGGCGGCGGTCAACAAGATCCGCGAGAAGGCGCGCTTCCACGGTCGCGACAAGCGTGCGGTCGGGCGCGAGGCCGGACCGGTCGATGGGTCCGGCTTCTTCGTCGAGGCGCTGCGCGACCTGACGACGCCGAGCCGCGTCGCGATCGCCCGAGAAGAGACGCAGCGGCTCGAGCGTGCGTTCGCCACGCTGACCGAATCGCAGCGCGAAGTCGTGGCTCTCGCGCGCATCGCCGGTCTGCCCCACGCCGCGATCGCGGCGCGCCTCGGCAAGTCGGAGGTCGCAGTTCGCCAGCTGCTCGTGCGCGCGCTGAGTGCGCTCGGCAGGACTCTCGATCCCGACTGATCGCTACGCTCCCCCTGCATCGCGGCTGCGCCCTCGCCATGACCGACCCCGAACCGAGCCCGTCGCCGAACCGAGGCCTGCCGCAGGCGGTCGAGGACGCTGCGTGCGAGATCCTCCTCGGTCCGCGCGCGGCGGTGGTCGCCCGCTTCGAGGCGCTGTGCGTCGCGAACGAAGGGATGCGCGCCGACCTGCAGCGCCTGCGCGACGACTTCGAACGGGGCGCACGCGCGCTGTCGGACTCCGACGGATCGGACTGGATCGGTCACGCCCCGACCGCGATCGGTCCGTACCGCATCGTTCGGCCGGTCGGCGAGGGTTCCTTCGGCGCGGTGTTCCTCGCCGAGCAGCACGAGCCGCTGCGCCGCCAGGTCGCGCTGAAGCTGTTGCACGCACCCGCGTCGTCGTCGGCGACCGTGACGCGTTTCCTCGTCGAGCGGGAGACGCTCGCGCGCATGAACCATCCCGCGATCGCGAGCATCTTCGACGCCGGCGTCGAAGAACACGGGCGGCCTTGGTTCGCGATGGAGTACGTGCCCGGCGAGCCGCTGCACTGGTTCGTCGCGAAGCGCGCCGCGGGTCTCGTCGCCCGCATCGAACTGTTCCTCGCCGCCTGCGATGGTGTCCAACACGCGCACCAGCGCGGCGTGATCCACCGCGACCTGAAGCCGCAGAACATCCTCGTCGCGGACGTCGACGGCACGTGGCAGGCGAAGGTCATCGACTTCGGGCTCGCGAAGGTCGTCGAGGGGGAGGTCGCCAACACCGTCGCGACCCACGCGGGCGCGGTGCTCGGGACGCCGGCGTACATGAGCCCCGAGCAGCTGCGCGGCGCCGTGGCCGAGATCGACACCCGTACCGACGTCTGGGCGCTCGGTGTCATCCTGTACGAACTGCTCACGACGACGTTGCCGCTCGCTCCGGCGCGGGGCAGTTCGACCGATCTCGCGCAACTCCGCCGGATCGTGCTCGAGAACGAGCCGGCCCTCGCGAGCGAACGTGCGGCCGCGGCCGGGATGCCGTACGCACGCGACCTGCGCGGCGACCTGGACTGGATCCTCGCGAAGGCGCTGCAGAAGGAGCCAGCGGAGCGCTACGCGTCGGTCGCCGAGTTCGCGACCGACCTGCGGCGCCATCTCGCTCACGAACCGGTCCTCGCCGGCCCGCCGTCCACACGCTACGCGCTGCGCAAGTTCGTGCGCCGTCATCGTGTCGGCGTCGCTGCGGGTGCGGTCGTCGCCGCGTCGCTCTTCGCGGGCATCGCCGTCAGCACGTCGCTCTGGCGCGAAGCCGCTGCCAACGAGGCCCGTGCGCAGGGCCACCTCGCCGACTACCGCCGCCTCGCCGACGTGCTCGAACTGGAGACTCTGCTCACCGAGGAACACGCGATGTGGCCTTCGCATCCCGACCGCCTGGCCGAACATCGCCGCTGGCTCGAACGCGCCCGCGCCCTGCTCGACCGCCGGGCGTCGCACGCTGTCACCGTTGCCGAGCTGGAGGCGCGCACCGTCGCGTCCACGACGGCGGCCACCGACGAGCAGCGCGGCGCGCGCTTCCTGCTCGATCGCCTTCGCCAGCACCTCGCCGCGCTCGATGCGATGGAACACGGCGTCTTCCGCAGCATGCAGGCGCGTGCCGAGTTCGCAGCGAGCGTGCAGCAGCGATCCGTGGACGGGCCGCACGACGCCTGGGCGGCGGCGGCCGCGCGCGTCGCGGCGTCGCGCGACTACGCGTTCCTGCGACTGCGGCCGGTGCTCGGACTCGTGCCGCTCGGCGCCGATCCGGCGTCCGGGCTCGAGGAGTTCGCGCATCTGCAATCGGGCGCCGTGCCGGTGCGCGGCAGCGACGGGCGGCTCGTGATCGACGACTCGACGGCGATCGTGCTGGTCCTGATCCCCGGCGGCGAGCGGACGGTCGGCAGCCAGGACCGGGATCCGGAAGCCGCGCACCACGATCCGTTCCGCAAGGGCATCGAGACGGACGTGCAGAGTGCGCCGACTCTGCCGTTCTTCGTCGCGAAGTACGAGCTGACGCAGGGTCAGGTGCGAACGCTCGGCGGCTCGGTCCACGCGCTGGGTGCCGCGGGCAAGTCGAGTCTCGACGGTCCGGACTACACGCCCCGGCACCCCGAGGAGTCCGTGCTCGCGCCGGAGATCGCGGCGTTCCTGTCGCGATTCGAGCTGCGTCTGCCCGACATCAACGAATGGGAGATCGCCGCTCGGGCGGGCTCCGGATCGATCTGGGGGACGGGTGACACGCCGCAGGCGCTTCAGGGCCGCGCGAACGTCGCCGACGCCACGCTCGCGAAGCTGCGCGATGCGAACGTCGCGGTGAACACCGAAGTGCGCGACGGCTTCCTGTCCCACGCGCCCGTCGGCAGCTTCCTCCCGAACGCCTTCGGCCTGCACGACACGCTGGGCAACGTCGCGGAGCTCGTGACGGCCGCGACGGAGGGCGGCGGCTCGGCGTGGTTCGCACGCGGCGGCTCCTACATGCTGCCGCCGCGCGACTGTCGCATCGGCTCGATGCGTCACGTGCTCGGCAACCAGACGACCCCCGAGATCGGTGTCCGCGTCGGGCGCTCCCTGCCGCGCGACTAGCGGATCCATCGGCCGTGGAACAGGGCGCGTGCCGCGTCCACGGGCTGCCCGTCGATGTCGACGGAGAGGTTCGGCTGCTTGGCGCGGACGCGCGTCGTGATGTCGAGACCGCGTGCTCCGTCGGGGCCGGCGACGAAGCCGTGGATGAAGCCGTGCCGGAGCGCGACGACGTTCACGTCGTGGGGGCGCAGGATCTGGTCGTTCGTCCGCCGCAGCAGGAAACGACCGTCGCCCTCGTAGTCGGGGGCGTCGACGGTCTCGTGGTTGGCGACGCGGACTTCGCCCTCGAGGCCGAGCGTGACGACGCTGCCGTACGTGTGGGGGTGCGGCCGGACGACGCCGTTCGGAGCGAGCTTCCAGTGCAGCACCGTGAACGGGCAGTCCTCCGGTGTGTCGTTCGCGCCGATCCAGTACGCCGGTTCGCCTTCCTTGCCGACTCGCCGCAACTCGGGCTCGTCCACGCTTGCGAGCCGGACCGCGAGTGCCGCGATCGACAGCAGGTAGTGGTCTTCACCGGGTCGCGACTCGTGCGCGACGAGCGTCTTCGCCAGCGGCACAGCCAGCTCGAGGAACTCGGCGTAGGTGAGCGCTTCGCCTGCGCGACCGCGGTGCCGGGCGTCGGGCGGCACGCACAATCCGGTGCAGCCCGCTGCTGCCATCGAGGCCTTCAGGAACTCGCGCCGCGCGATGGTGCTCGCGGGGTCGGAACTCGTCGTCGTCATCGGGACTCCGTGGGTACGGACCCCGGGCCCGACCGGTCGCGCGCGCGCCCCCGGGCCGGAGGCTCTTTCGCGGCGGTTCGGTCTGCTCGACAATCGTCCGTCCATGAACGAAGGCGCAATCGCGGCCGAAACGAGGCCAACTCGATGACGACCCGCGCATGGCCGACGTTCGTGCAAACCGAGCTGCGCGCAGTGGCGCGGCGACTGATGCGCCGCGAACGGCCCGATCACACGCTGCAGCCCACCGCGCTGGTGCACGAGGCGTGGATGCGGGTCGCCGGGCGGCCCGATGCGCGCGGCCTCTCGCACACACGGTTCGTGGCGCTCGCCGTGGCGACGATGCGGCGGGTCCTGGTGGACAGCGCCCGTCGTCGGTGCGCCGCGCGGCGCGACGTCGGTCGGCGCATGGATCTCGACGACTCGACTCCGGCGGCGGACCGATGCAGCCGCGAACTGCTCGTCGTGGACGATGCGCTCCGTAGGCTGGCCGAGGCGGACGCCGAGTTGGCGAAGCTCGTCGAGTTGCGGGTCTTCGGGCGACACGGCGTCGACGAGATCGCGGCGCTGCTCGGCATGTCGCCTCGGACCGTGAAGCGGCGCTGGTCCTTCGCACGGAGCTGGCTCGCGCGCGAGATCGGGAGTCACGGGTGAGGCCGGCGCCCGACGCGGAACGGCTGTCGCGCATGGAGCGCCTCTTCCACGATGCGGCCGCGCGCGCGCCGGAGGATCGCGCGGCCTTCCTGGCCGCCGCGGCGGGCGACGATCCGTCCCTGGCCGCGGAAGTGGCCGAACTGCTCGCTGCGGCGGACACGTCTTCGCCGGTGCTCGACGACGGCGCGCCGGATCTCGTGGGTGCGCAGGTCGGTCCGTACCGCGTACAGGGCTTCCTCGCGTCCGGTGGCATGGCGGACGTCTATCGCGCGGTGCGCACGGCCGACGACGTCGAACTGCACGTTGCGTTGAAGGTGATGCGGCGCGGCCTCGACACCGGGTCGATGGTGGCACGCTTCCGGCGCGAACGCCGGACCCTCGCGCTCCTGCGCCACCCGCACATCGTCGCCTTGGCCGACGTCGGCGTACTGCCGGACGGTCGTCCATGGCTGGCGATGGAACTGGTCGAGGGCGAGCCGATCGATCGATGGTGCGTTCGGCGCGGCCTGGACACCCGGGCCCGCATCGATCTGTTCGTCGAGGTGTGCGGCGCCGTGCACCATGCGCACCGGCACCTCGTGGTCCACTGCGATCTGAAGCCTTCGAACATCCTCGTGGCGGGAGAAGGTGCGCCGAAGCTCCTGGACTTCGGGGTCGCGCGCATTCTCGCTGCGGACGGCGATGCCGAACCTGCGGACGACGTGCCGGCCCCGCTCACGCCCGACTGGGCGAGCCCCGAACAGCTCCGCGGCGAGCCCGCCAGCACCGCGAGCGACGTCCACGCCCTCGGGACCCTGCTCGTGCGACTGGTCGACGCGAACACACCGACGATGCTCGCGGCGGATCTCGCCTCGGTGGCCGCGATGGCGAGGCGCGCCGATCCTGCCGACCGCTACGCGTCGGCGGCCGAGCTGGCCGACGACGTGTTGGCGGCGCGCGACGGGCTGCCGTTGCGCGCGCATCCGGGCGGTGCGACCTACCGCGCACGCCGCTTCGCCGCTCGTCATCGGTGGGCCGTGGTCGGTGCCAGCGGTCTCCTGATCGGCCTGCTCGTCGGCGTCGCGGGTCTCTGGTCCGGCTGGCGGAGTGCCTTGAACGAGGCGAGCGTCGGGTGGCGCGCACACAGCCAGGCGGTGGAGGTCGTGTCCCTCCTGCAGGAAGTCGTTCTTCGTACGGAAGGCGGTCGCCTGGACGCCGCGCTCGACGCAGTCGCCGCGCGCCTGTCCGACTACGCCGACGCCCCCGAGACGGAAGGCCGCTTGCGGTTCGCGCTGGCGGCTCTCTACGAGGAGGTCGGCAGGCGCGAGACCGCCCTGCAGCACGTCGAGCGTGGGCTCGCGATCGCGCGCGCTGCGCGCGGCTTCGACCGGCGGACCGTGCGCGAAGCGGAGGAGCGGCTCGCACGACTCGCCGCATCGCGCCCGAAGGGGCCGTGAGAGTCCGGCTCGCCAACGGCGCCCCGTGCACGAGGAGCGGCCGTTGCACTCCGCCCGTGTTGTCGAACCGACGCAGGCCCTGGTCGGCATCGCGCCCCACGTGTCTCATGAACGACGCGGCCGGTCGGCGGTCGTTCTGCGGCCGGCGTTTCGTCGCCGTGCCCCGGGTTGGCCGCGTGTGCATGCGCGAGTAGCGTTCGGCGCGAATCATGAGCAACGAAGCGGAACGCGCAGCGCAGGTGGCGGCCCTGGCGAAGAACGGGCTCTCGGTGGCCCAGCGCCACGTGCTGTTGTGTGGCGAGGTCGGCAACCCCCAGTGTTGCGACAGACAACGTGCCGACGCTGCGTGGCGGTTCTTGTCGGCGCGTTTGCACGAACTGGGCATGGCCGGCGCCGGCGGTCAGTTGTGCACCCGCACGCACTGTCTGTCGGTCTGCGCGGGCGGTCCGATCGCTGTCGTCTATCCGGAGGGCGTGTGGTATCGCGATTGCGACCCGCCCGTGCTCGAGCAGATCGTGCAGCGACACCTGCGCCGTGGTGAGGTCGTCGCGGAGCACGCGATCGGCAGGTTCCCGCTCGCGGGCACCAGGCTGGACATGAAGGCGGACTGGAATCGCCGCGCCGCCGAGAACGCCGAGTACTTCATCGCTACGGCGGCGCCCGATGCCGGCGACGCGTTCCGCGCGTCGGGAGATCGCGACGTGAAGGCGTTCTTCTCGGGATTCGAGGCGCTGCTGCACCCCGAACAGGCTGTCGTCGACATCGGGTGCGGTATCGGCCGCATGGACGAGTTCGTGGCTCCGCGCGTTCGGAGCCTCGTCGGCATCGACGTCAGCGGCGAGATGGTGAAGAAGGCCGCGGCGCGCCTCGCTCACCTCGGGAACGTCCAGTTTCGCGAGGGGGATGGCTACAGGCTGCCGCTGCCCGACGGCAGCGTCGGGCTGGTGTTCTCGCACGTCGTGCTGCAGCACACGCCGCGGCACGTGACTCTCGGCTATCTCGTGGACGCGTTTCGCGTCCTCGAGAAGGGCGGCTCGATGGTGTTCCAGATGCCCGAGGCGGTGGCGGGGGCACCCGGGGATCCGCCCGGCGACGATACGTTCGAGATGCGTTTCTGGAGCGAGGCCGAACTGCGCACGGCGGTCGCTGCGGCCGGATTCGAGTGGGTCGGTTGCCGGCGGCACCCCGTTCAGTCGCAGTACCTCGATTTCAATCAGTTGGTGGTCCACTGCCGGAAGGCGTGAGCGCCCTTCGCTCGGCGCTCCACCCCGCACCGGTTCCGGGCACGAGGCGCCCGTGCCGCGAGCCGCTCGGCTCCGCCGGCGCGGCACCGTGCCGGCGACGACGCGCATCCTGTCGTGTTGCCGAGTCCCGCGCCGAGCATCGGCCCGCGTGTGGCAGACGCGCGCGCCTCCTATCGTCTTGCCATGAACGACGCGAGCGATCGACTGATCGAGGCCTTCGAGCTTCACGACCCGGCCGCGATCGCGGCAGTGCTCGCGGGCGGGCTCGACCCGCGCCAGCCGATCCGGGGCAAGAGTGCAGCGACGTGGCTGCTGGAGATGTACACGCGCTCGCCGCGGTTCCCCGCGTGCCTGAGTGCGCTGCTCGACGGCGGCGCCTCGCTCGACGACCCTGCGCTGGCACCGGTGCTCCTCGACGATGCGAGGGCGTTGGCGGCGGCGCTGCGGCAGGAACCTGCGCTGCTGCATCACCGTACGTCGCTCGCGAGCGCGTTCACGCCGTTGCACGGCGCGACGCTGCTGCACGTGGCCGCCGAGTTCCAATGCGCCGCCGCCATGGACGAACTGCTGCGCGCCGGCGCCGACCCCGATGCGCGCGCCGCGGTCGACGGCGACGGGTTCGGCGAACACACGCCGCTCTTCCACACGGTGAACGCGAACGCGGACCGCGGCGCGGCGTGTCGGCGGCTGCTGCTGGCCGCCGGTGCACGCGCGGAGGTTCGCATCGCCGGGCTCGTCTGGGGCCGCGGCTTCGAATGGGAGACGACGTTCTTCGACCTCACGCCGATCTCGTATGCGCAGCTCGGGCTCCTGCCGCAGGTGCACCGCGACGAGTTGCAGATCCGCGCGACGATCGAAGAACTGCTGCGCGCTGCCGGTCGCCCGGTCCCGCCCGCCAGGAACGTGCCCAATCGGTACCTGGCCCGCGGCTGATCCGCTGATCCGCTGATCCGCTGATCGGCCGAGCGGCGCCACGCGCGGGTTGACGCGCCGCCGCGGGTGCGGGATCGTCCGCGCCCGGTTCGGACGTTCCGGGCCGCTTCTCCGATCGCTTCTCCGGAATCGTGTACCAGTCGCCAACGAGCGTCGCCGGTGATGCAGGCCGGAGTGCGTCGCGTCCCGCGCGCCGGAGGAGCGGTTCGTGCTGAGCGCCCGCACGCTTCTGCTCCTCCTCCCGATCGCAGCCGCGGCGATCGCCTACGGCGGCGCGCTGCAGGGCGGCTTCGTCTACGACGACCACGGCTCGGTCTACTCCAACCCGCTGGTGGTTGCCGGCGACTGGTGGGGCATGGCGTTCGGTCCCGATCACACGTCGCTCGCGAACCGGCCGTTCGCGTGCTTCACGATCGTGATCGACCACGCGCTGTGGGGGATGAGCGGGGCCGGGTTCCGCACGACCAGCCTCGTGATCCATGCGATCAACGCGCTGCTCGTGGGAGCCGTGATCCGCGGCTGCCTGCTCGCGCCGAACCTGCGCGGCCGCTTCACACCGGACCGCGCGGCGTGGCTCGGGACGTTCGTCGCGACGCTGTGGGCCTGTCATCCCCTCGGCGCCGACGCGGTCGCGTACGTGACGCAGCGGTCGACGCTCACGATGAGCCTCGGCTTCCTGGTGTGCCTGTGGGCGGTGCTGCGCGGGCACGGATCGCCGGCGCCGCGGCGCTGGCACGTCGTTGCGGTGGTTGCGCTCGCGCTCGGGATGGCGAGCAAGGAAGACCTCGTCGTCGGGCCGATCCTCGTCGTCCTCTTCGAGCGTGCGTTCCTCGTCCCGACGTGGCGTGCGATGAAGGATCGTCGGCGCTTCCACTTCGCGATCGCGAGCACCTGGCTCGTGCTCATCGCCTGCGTGATCGCGGGGCCGTCGAACCCGACCGTCGGCTTCGACTCGCTGGTGAAGGTGTCGCCGATCGAGTGGCTGTTCACGCAAGCGGGCGTGATCGTGCACTACGTGGCGATGGTGTTCTGTCCGACGGGGCTGCGCACCGTCTACGAGTGGCCGATCGTGCGCGACGCCGCGACCGCTGCGTCGTCGGGACTCGCTGTGCTCGCGCTGCTAGGGGTCGCCGCGTGGCAATGGCGCCGCCGCCCCTGGTTCGGCTGGCTCGGCGCACTCTTCTTCCTGCTGCTCGCGCCGACGTCGAGCGTCATGCCGATCGTGACCGAGATCGTCGCCGACCGGCGGATGTACCTGCCGATGCTCGCGTTGATCGCGCCGATCGCCGTCGGTGTGGCGGCCGCGAGCGGCGCAGGCCGTCGCACGACTCCGTGGATCGTGCTCGGCGGTGCAGCGATCGTCGCGGCCGTCGTCGCGACGCGCGCCCACGCACCGGCGTTCACCGACGCCTCGCGCTTCTGGCACGATGCGTACACCAAGAACGCGTTGAAGAGCGACAGTCTGCTCGTTCCTTCGATCCTGTCGGGATACGCACGTGCGCTAAACGACGAGGGGCGCGGCGAAGAGGCTCTCGCGTTGCTCGAGCGTGCGATTGCGTATCCGGCGCGCCGCGACGTGGTCGTGCTCAACTACGCGACCGCCGTGCGCGCCCGAGGGCGGTTCGCCGACGCCGAGCGCGAACTGCGCAAGCTGCTGGCGGAGCTCCCCGACTACGCGACGGCGCAGGGGATGCTCGCCGCGGTCCTGGTCGACCAGTTCGAGGCGGACGCGGCTCGAGGTCGCGCCGGCGGCGCCGACCCGCGCCTCGTCGAGGCGGAGCAGCTCACCGATCGTGCGTACCGCAAGGTGCCGAAGCCGGATTTCCTGAACACACGCGGCATGGCGCTCTGCCGGCTCGGGCGCCTCGAAGAAGCGGAGTTCGTGCTGCGCCTCGCGGTGACGCAGGACCCGACGCCGACGGATCCGTGGAAGAGTCTCGGCGCGGTGCTGTTGTTCGCGGGCAAGACCGCCGACGCGATCGGGGTGTGGCGGAGCCTGTTGCCGAAGCTGCCGAGCGACACGGGCCTCCGGATGAACCTCGCTGCGGCGTCGCTGCAATCGGGCGACAAGGCCGCGGCGAAGGCGATGGTCGAGGAGGTGCTCCGCCTCGACCCGAACCACGCCGCCGCGAAGAGGCTCGCGATGGAACTCGCGCAGGACGCGGGCCGCTGATCCAGGTCGTGGCATCGGCGCGCAGGAAGAAGAGGGCGGGCGTGTGAGCCGTTGGCGACCGCTTCGGTAGGCTCTGCCGCGGATGGCTTCGATCGAAGTTCGGCAGGGCTCGTCGGCACGGTTCGCCGCGTTCGTGCTGGCGATCGCGGCCCTTCTCCTGCCGTTGATCGGCGGCATGCGCGTCGTCTTCGACGTGCCGCTGGTGGACGACTGGGCTCTCTTGCAGGTGCTGCAGCGGCACGTCGCCGGAGAGACGTCACTGGTCGAGTACCTTCTGCTCCGCCACAACGAACACTTCATCGTCCCCTCGCGACTGGCGTTCCTGTTCGCGTACCACGTTGCCGGCCTCGATCTGCGCATCGTTCGCTGGATGTCGATCCTCACGAGCCTCGGGGTCGCCTGGCTCGTGGCGGCGACCGTGCGCCGTGATCTCGCACACGACGAAGGCGGGCGCGCGCAGCACGCATGGCTGCTGCTGCCGTGCATCTGCCTGCCCACGTCGCTGGCCGGGTGGGAGACGGTGAACCTCGCGATGACGTTCACCAACGGCTTCTCCCTGCTCGCGACGTTGGGCGCGGTTCTCGCGTTCGAACGCTGGCGCTGCCGAGGCTCGTTCCTGCGGTTCGTGGTGCTCTGTTCAGTGACTCTGGCGGCCACGCTGAGCCTCGCGAGCGGCCTCCTGTCGTGGGTCGTGTTCGCTGCCGTCGCGACGTGGCGCTTCCGCTTCGCGTCGCGGCGCGCCGAGACGGTGCTGCTGTGGGCGTTCGGCGGCGTCTTCCTGTGGTGGCAGGCAGCGGCACCCACGACAGCGCCGGCCGCAGCGGGAGTCGATGCGGGGCGCATGGCACTGGGTGTGGCGATGCTCGCTGGAGTGCCGGTCGGCTGGCCGGGCCCGGCGGGTGCAGTGGTCGGCGCAGTCGCAGGCGGCGCGGTGATCGTCGCGATCCTCTTCATGGCGGCCCGGCTCGTCCGCGGGCGCGAGGGCGCAGCCGCGATGGCGAAGTACGGGCTGTGGAGTGCGACGGGGCTGCTGGTGGCGTTCGTCGTGTCCTTCGCGCGCCACCGCTCCGCCGACGGCGGGACCTTCGCTGCGCCACGGCATGTCCCGATGGTGCTGCCCCTGCTGCTCGGGTGCCACGCATGGGCCGTGGTCGCGAGCATCGGGTCGCGCAGGGGGCGGCGATTCGTGATGGCGGGTTCGCTCGTGCTGGTCGGTCTCACGGCGATCGCGGACGTCGTGGAGTGGCGGACGTGGCCCGCGCGCGCCGACGCTTTCCGCGCAATGCGCCGCAGCCTCGTCGAGGACGACCTCGGCGCGCTCCCCGCCGAAGTGTGGCGAACTCGCTTCTTCCTCGACCCGAGCTTCGCAAAGGATGTCGCCGGCGTCGTCGCGTTCCTGCGCGCGGAGCGCCTGTCGCTCTTCCGCTGATCGGCCGATCGCGCATCGTTTCGCACTGCTTCACGATGCGTGCAGCAGGAGTTCGTCGGTTCGCGCGGGTCCGTGTGCTTAGCCTTGGGCGCGAAGTCATGCATCGCGCCCACCTCGCCCTGTTCGCCGCCGCTGCCTTCGCCCTCTCGGCGTGCAACGTCGGCTTCGATCCGCGGAACCTCGAGCGACTCGAGTACGGCATGGAGCAGTACCGCATCGCCGAACTGCTCGAGAGCGACGAGCCCGCGATCCCGTTGTTCCGCTGCTTCGTGGTCGGCGAGGACGGACGCAGCCAGGACGTCTGCGTCGTCCTGCACGAGAGCCTGTCGCCGCATCCGTTCTATCTGAGTGTGTCGATCGACGGTCGCCTCGCGGCCGTCACGCTCTTGCCGCCTGGCGAGGACAGCCCATGGCAGCCGTACAATCGGCGCGAGGGTTCTTCGATCGTCGTTCCGTGGCGCCCGGACGAACTCTCCGCGCGCGTCGAGGAAGCGACAGCCGAGCGCGTCGAACTCGCCTGGAGCGCCCTGGGGCCGGTCGACGCAGCACGATCCGAGCCGCGGGCCGGGCGCGGTGCGACGGCGATCGAGGGCACCCTGCTCGTGATCCCGCTGGTGCTGTACCTGCCGTACTGGGCATACATGCACACCCTCGGCGACGAAGGCCGGGGTCGGGCCGCGGCGGCCCGCGAGCGGCTGCTCTCCGCACCGGCGACCACCACGCCTGCGGAACTCGTGGAGGCGTTCGGCGAGCCCGACTCCGACGGGCGTTTCGACCGGCCGGAGGGCACGCACCGGGTCCTCGCATGGAGCTTCTGGCGCTTCACGATCACCGCCGGTTTCCTCGACGAGCGCCTCTTGTGGGCCGACTTCGGCCCATGGCGCAGCTGGGTGCACGAGTTCATGGAGTGATCGGTTCGCAGGTGCCCTCTGGCGCGGGTCGCGGACGGGGCGCCGGAGCGTGATCGCGACGTCTTGACGAGTGCCACGGGGCTCGCGATCGTCGCGAGCCCGGGACCCGGGTGCCCGACACGTCGGGAGCCAGGCCCAATCGCGCCAGGACGTGAAGTGACTCCAGAGCCAGCGACGGATGCCTCGGCCGGCACGCGAATCCGGTACTCGAGCGCGCTGCGAAGTGCGATCGCGGTGCTCGTGCTGCTGCTGAGCGTTCCGCTGTTCCTGTTTCCGGCCGACTGCCTCTGGCTGCACTGGGCAGGGGCGCCGCCGGTGCGCTTGGTTCTCGCCGTCGCGGCCTTCGTCACCGTTGCCGTCGTCTACGTGCGGCGGATTCCCTCGTGGCGCTGGCACGCGGTCGCCGCGACCTGCCTGTTCGCCGCATGGGGGTCGTGCCGCGTGTTGACGATGGGTGACGCCTACTGGCTGCGTCGCGCGGCTGCGGACGGAGTCGTGACCGCGTCGTCGCCGGGGTCGGGGCTCCTGTGCCACCTCGCGGCCATGGCGTTCGGCATGTCCGCACTGGAATGGATCGCGCCCGTGTGTGGCTGGCTCGCGACCGTCCTGTGGCTGTCGACGACGACGCGGCGGCTCGCGCGGGTCGAAGGCGTTTCGCCGGCCGACGCGGCGCGCATCGCCGGTCTCGTGTGGATCGGTGCGGGTGTGTGTGGCGTGTTCTTCCACGGCCACGTCGAACACACACAAGCCGGTGTGCCGCTGATGATCGTCGGCATCGATCGGCTGCGGAGCAGCCTGCTCGTCCCGCCGCAGGTCGGCGGATCGGGTGGGCGCGTCTCGCTCCTGCTGGGAATGGCGGCGCTGACGTCTGCCGCGCTCATGCATCTGCAGTTCGCCGGCTTTGCGGTCGTCGCTGCCGGTGCCGTGCTCGCGGGGCGGGCCCGGCTGCGCGTGGGGCTCGTGATGGACATCCTGGCGAGCGCGGCGGCGGTCGTCGTGTGTGTCGCGCTGGGCCGGCTTCTGCTGCACATCTCCGGATGCACGCTGGTGCCTGGTGACGTGCACGGTGGTCCGGACGGCGCATTGCTCGTTCCGTTTCGCGCCGCGGACGGAAGCTGGTTCGGCGACGGAGCTCTCCTTTCGCGATCTCACACGACCCTCGTCGCGAGTGCTCTCCTGTTCGCGGTGCCGACCGCCTTCGTGTGGGCGCTCGGCCTCGTCGTTCCCGCGTGGCGTTGCGCGAACCGGTCGCCGGACGAACTCGTGCTCGCCGCCGGGGCATGCGCGTACCTCGCGTACCTCGCGACCTGCGGCTTCGACCTCGGCTGGCCGCTCGATGTCGACCTCATGGTCACGATGTCGCCGGCGCTGCTGGTCTTCCTGGCCGAGCCCCTCGCGCGCGCGGCCGCGACCGGCGCCGGTCGCTGGCGCGGGGCCGTTCGGGGCCTGTTGGCGCTCGGCGTCGTTTCGACCTGGGCCCTCGTCGGCCCGCTCGTCCGCTCCCGCGGAGACGACCTCAGCCAGGACAACACCGCCCTCGCCACGCTGCGCGTGGACGGCGCCGGGAGCGGCAAGGGGCCGTTCCGCGCGCGATTCGATCCGGAGACCCCGGTGTTGCTCGAGGTCGGTGGTCCGCCGGGTGCGCCGTTCGGCGTGTTCCGCGGCAGGCCGCGTCCGGTCGCCGGCGGCCATCCCTACGGCGGCGTGGCCGACATCGACCTGGGGCCGGCGCTGACGCCCGACCTCCTCGTGTTCCAGGGATTGCTCGACGCCGACGGCCGCGCGACGTTCTCGTGGCGGGTGCAGCCGTTCGAGGATGGCGAACTGCCGGGCATCCAGGCGCTCATCGGCCAGCGCGAACGCTGGAAGATGGAGCGCATGAGCGCCGCCTTCTACTTCACTCGGTGAGCACCGCGTCGCGGATGACGGGTACGACGGTGTCGTCCGCTGCGGCGGCTATGCTGCGCTGCTCCGCGACGAGCGCATGACCGAGAGAGACGTCGAGCAGACTGCGCCCACACGGCCCGACCCGGTCGAGGCGCTGCTGGAGGAGTGCCTCCTGCGCTGGGAACACGAAGGCGAGGCCGCCCTCGACGACCTGTGCCGCACCAACCCTCAGCACGCGCCGGCCCTGCGGCAGGCCGTGGCGCTGCTGCGCGCTGCGGACCTCGCGCCCGACGCGCCGCCGGTGCAAGAGCGGTTCGGCGAGTTCCGTCTGATCGCGCGCCTCGGCGGCGGCGGCATGGGGCAGTTGTTCGTGGCCGAGCAGGAGCCGCTCGGGCGGCGCGTGGCACTGAAGCTGATCCGGCCCGAACTCGCGTGGTTCGACGCGAACCGCGAACGCTTCCGCCGCGAAGCCGAAGCGATCGCGCGGCTGCAGCATCCGGCCATCGTGCCGTTGTACGCGTGGGGCGAAGCGGAGGGCGTGCCGTACTTCGCGATGGAACTGGTCGAAGGGTGTTCGCTCGCGGCGGCGCTGACCGGACTCGCGGGGCCTTCGCCGACCGAGCTGCGCGGCGACGACCTCGCCGCCGCGGTCGCGGCACGGGCGCAGCAGGCGTGCGCGACGCCGTGGCCGCTCGCGGGTGCGTGGCCCGAGGTCGTGTGCCGCATCGTCGCCGAGGTCGGCGCGGCCCTGCAGCATGCGCACGACCGCGGCGTGCTGCACCGCGACGTCAAGCCGTCGAACGTCATGATCGGCGTCGACGGCCGTGTGCGACTGGTCGACTTCGGTCTCGCGCGCACGGACGACGATTCGTCGCTGACGCGCAGCGGTTCGCCGATCGGCTCGCTCGCGTACATGTCGCCCGAGCAGGTGCAGGGCCGGCGCGGTGTCGATGGCCGCACCGACGTGTACGGCCTCGGTCTCCTTCTCCAGGAGTCGCTGACGCTGCAACGCGCGTTCGCGAGCGATTCGTCGGGCGACCTCCAGGACGCGATCCTCGCGGGCCGGCGGCCGCCGCTGCCGTTCCGTCACGACGCGACGTGGCGCGATCTCGAGACGGTCGTTGCCCGTGCGACCGCCCTCGAACCCGAACGCCGCTACGCCGCGGTGCGCGACCTCGTCGCCGATGTCGTCGCAGTTCGCGAAGGGCGGCCGATCGCGGCGCGGCGCGTCGGCGCGCTGGAGCGTCTGTCGCGCGCGATCCGCCGACATCCCGGGCGGTCCTCGCTCGTGGCGGCGCTGGTCGTGCTGCTGCCCGTCGCGCTCCTGCTGGCAACGATGTGGTGGCGCGAACGCGAGAGCGGTCGGGTCGGCCGCAGCTACGTCGATCGCGTCGCGGCGGCGAAGGCGGCGACGGACGCGTTCTTCGCGTATCGCAGCGGCGCGCGCGGCGACGCGGTGTCGCGCTTCGACGCGCTGCTGGCGCAGGACCCGGAGCACGAACTCGCCGTGCTGGGACGGCTCCTCTGTGCGCTGTCGGCAGACGACGCCGCGGACATCGAGCGCCTGCTCGAACGGCACCCGGCGCTCGTCGAACGGCACCCGATGCTCGGCTGGTTCGGCGTCGAGGCCGCGAACCTGAAGGCCGATGCGGAAGCCGCGCGGCAACGCGCGGCGCGCCTGCCCGCCGAGCCGCCCGCGGCGGCGCTGGACTGGTTCGTGCAGGGCGTGCTCGAGCTGTGGCGGGCGCGAGGCGGTGATGCCACGCACGCGGCGGCGGCGCTGCGTGCGATCGAGCAGGCGATCCTGCTCGACCACGCGGAAGTGCGCACGCCGATCTTCCACGTGTACGCCGCGGAGACCGCGGCTCTCTGCGGCGACAACGAGGTGGCCGTTCGCACGGCGCGGGCGATCGAGACCCTGTGGGCGGACTCGGCGATGGCGCTGGCGAGCGCCGGCCGCGCGCTGATGGTGGCGGACGGTCCGCGCAGCGTCGGGCTGCTGCAGCGGGCACGCGATCTCGCGCCGGCGACGGCGATCGTGCAGATGTGGCTCGGCGAGAGCCTGCTCTACCAGTCGCGCGCCGACGAAGCGGCCGCGGCCTACGAAGCGGCGCTGCGGATCGACGATCGCCTGGGGAGTGCCTGGGGCGGTCTGGCCCTGTTGCACCTCGGGGAGGGACGCATCGACGACGCCGTTCGCTGCAGCGAACGCTACGTCGCGGTCGAGCCGAACCTCGGTCTCGCGTGGCGCGTGCGCGCGCAGTCGCTGCACCTCGCCCGACGTTGGGAGGACGCGCGTGCGGCGTACGCGGAGGCCGTGCAACGCATGCCCGACGACCGGGTTGTCCACCAGGGCTTCGTCGCCGTTCTCGAGCACCTGCACGACGCGGCCGCTGCGACCGCCGAACGCGACCGCTTCGCGGCGCGGCGCTGACCTCCTTCCATCGATCACCGTGGACCCGCTGTCGACCAGGTTGTCCCGAGCGCACGAAGGCGATCGCGCCGCCGTCGAAGCGCTGCTCGTCGAGTTCCTGCCCGGCCTGCGTGCGTGGCTCGCGCACCACGCCGGTGCGGCGATCGCGGCGAAGGAGACGCCCGACGATCTCGTCCAGTCGGTGTGCCGCGAAGTGCTCGAACGGCTCGAAGGCGAGCGCATCGAGTACCGCGGCGAAGCGCAGTTCCGCCAGTGGCTCTACCAGGCCGCGGCGCACAAGCTGCAGAACCGCCGCCGCCACCTGCACGCGGAGCGGCGCGACGTGCGGCGCGAGGTCGTCGCGAGCGGAACGTGGGAAGACCATCTCGCGCGCTTGTCGACGCCGTCGGCGCACGCGATGCGGCGCGAGGATCTCGCGTGTCTGGAGAGCGCACTCGCCGCGCTCGGCGACGAGCAGCGGGAGATCATCCGGCTGGCACGGCTCGAAGGCCTGTCGCACGCGGAGATCGGCAGCCGGCTCGGGGTGAGCGAGTCCCATTCCCGGGTGCTGCTGGCGCGGGCGATGGCGCGGCTCGGTCGGCTGGCCCAGCTCGCGGCGAGCCGCTGAAAAACGCGTGATCCCGTGTAGCGGCGCCGCCGCGTCGGCTTTGGAGGGGGTGGACCCATCCGGACACCACCCATGACCATCCGACCTCACCGTTCGTTCCGTTCCCGCGCCGCCCGTGCGTCGATCGCCGTTGCGCTCTCGTGCGTCGCCGCTTGCGGCGGCGGTTCGCCGGCCCGCTACGGCGGCCCCGGCTACGGGGCTCAGGGCCAGCCGGGCGGCAACGGCGCTTGGAGTCACCGTTCGAGCCAGGGCGGCGGCGACGTGTCCGTCGGTGGCGACGGCAGCGGCTTCTACTACTACATCGACTCCAGCGGCAGCAGCTGGAGCGGCGGCTGAGCCGTGGCCGCCATGCAACGTCTCTCCATCCTCGGCATGCTCGCACTCACCGCCTGCACGGGCGGCGGGGGCGGCGGCGCGAACGGCGGCGGCGGCCGCTTGCAGCCGTTCGCGATCGACGCGGCGGCGTCGCCCGCGATCGCGGCGTCCGTGGGCGACCTGCTCGAAGTCGGCGACCACTTCGCCTACGAGCCCGACGTCGCGGCGGCGAACGCGATCTTCGACGCGATCTGGCAGCGGCTCGTCACCGCGACGGAGTGGCTCGAGCCGGGCGACACGACGACGTACGAGTTCTTCGACGACACGGATCCGATCACGCACTTCGGACGGGCCTACCGCTACTTCGGCAACGGCACGTTCGCGGGGCCGCTCGTGCCGTTCACCGCGGGCACCTACACGCGAGCGAACGGAGTGGATCTGCCCGCGCTCACGCTCCAGACCTGGGACAGCCGCGCCGAGATGATCGTGATGCTCGACGACGACACCTTCGCGCACGCGATCCAGAACACGAACGGACTGCCGATCATCGAGGTGTTCGAACGTCACTGACGCCTCGGTGCGAGTTCGCGAGCGGAGTCGCGCGCGGCGCGAGCGCAGGAGCACGCGCCGATGTCATTCCGGCGACGTCGTCGCGCTTCGTCGATGCGAGAGCCGGTCGTTTCGCGTTACTCGCGTTCCGCGTGGGGCTACGAGTCGGCGTCGCAAGACGAAGACTCCTCCGATGAAACGTTCCTCCATCAACCTTCTCTTCGTTCTCCCGTCGCTCGTCACGACTGCGCTCGCGCAGAGTGTTTCGACGAGCGTGACCGCTCTGCAGCCGATCGCCGTGAGCGCGAGCACCGTCGCGGCGCAGCAGACGACCGCGCTTCCCGCCGGGCCGTTGGCGCAGTTCGGCAACGTCGTCGCGTCCCTGCCCGGGGCGAGTGCGCAGGCTGGCTGGCTGCCTGCCGGTTCGCCCGGGTCCGTCGGCGTGTCCTTCCACCACGCCGCGACCGTCAGCGCCGGCCTTGGCAGCACCGGCACCGTGGGTCCGATGGACTATCGGATCACGTTCGTGCCGACGAGCGACGTGAATGCCTCGCTGCGCGTGCGCCGCTCCGACGAGCTGTCCGGTGGAGCTTCGCTGGCGACGGTGTCGCTCGACCTGGACGACGACGGCGTCTTCGAGATCGCGGATCTCGCCGCACAATCGGCGCACATCGTCGGCGGCGCGCAGATCGGCGTCGCCGGGCAGGCCATCCGGGTCCGCATCTCCAGCTCGCTCGGCGTGAACGGCTACACGCGCGGCGAAGTGGTGGTCACGCTGGAGCCCGACAACGGCATCTCCGCCGTGCAGACGGCGCTCGGCTGCAGTGCGCAGATGCTCGACTTCGGCGGCTACCCGGTCTTCCAGGACAGCGGGCTCGACCTCGCGCTCTTCGCACAACCGCAGCCTGCGCTCGCGGTGCTGGTGCTCGGGCTGGCGATGGAGCCCGTGCTGCTGCCGGTTTCGGGGAGCCTGCCGTGCGTCCTGGTGCCACGGCTCGACGTGCTGTCGCTGCTGCTTCCGCAACAGTCGTTCGCGTTCCATCTCGCCCTTCCGCCCAGCGTCCGTCCGCTGGACCTCCACGCACAGGTGGTGGCCATCGACGAGATCGGGAACCTGGCGACTTCCGACGCCTACCTGTTCCACGCGCTGTAGCGCGTGCGAATCCGCGGGCGCACGGGTTCCGCGATCGTCCTCGTCGGGTTCCCGGTATGAACTCGGCGCATGGTGACGAGTGCTCTTCGACCTCCGCCGCGGGCCGTGCCGCTGTCCGTGCGCTTCGTGCTGATGTTCGGCGGGGTGCTCGGCGCCATCGGGTGGTGCGTGGTCGCGGCCGGGCTCGTGTTCACGCTGGTGTTCGCGCGCATCGCGGCGCCGCTGTTCGACGACCCGTTCGCCGGGCCGCTCGACCGGACGACGGGCAAGGTGACGGGCGTCGAGCGGACCGGGCTCCGTGTGAACAACGTCCACGTGCTCGCCGTTCGTTTCGACGCGGACGTCGCTGGGCACGCGGTGTCGGGTGTGAGCTACACACGCGACCGTCCGCCGGCCGTCGGGGACGAAGTGGCGGTCGAGGTCGCGCGCACTCCCGGTGTGCCGCCGCGCATCGCCGGCATGAGCACGCACATGGCGCCGGCGGGGCTGCGTCTCCTGGTGTTGATCCCGATCGCGGGCGGCGTGCTGGTGCTGATCGGGGTGTTGCGCGGATTGCGGAAGGTGCGCCTCCTCGTGTACGGCGAACTCGCTCGCGGCGAACTGGTGGAGCGGCGGCCCACGCGGACGGTCGTGAACGGCCGGCCGGTGGAGGAGTTCGTGTTCCGCTTCGCCGACCGGTCGGGCCGCGAACGGCGCGTCACCGCCCGCACGCACCGGCCGGAGTTCGTCACCGACGACGGCGCGGAGGGCGTGTTGTTCGATCCGGGCAGCGATGCGGCGGTCGTCGTCGATGCACTGCCGGGGCGTCCGCGGGTGGACGAGTCGGGCGAGCTGCGCGCGGCCTCGTTCGGCCAGCTCGCGCAGGCACTGATCGGGCCGACGATCGCGGTTCTCGTGTGGGAGATCGGCAGCTGGATCGCCGACTCGTGACAGGCGCGCGAGTTCAGCTCCCGTCGATGCCGCGTTCGCGGCGGGCGAGGAGGCAGTCGGGATCGCCGGGCTGCACTCGACGGCAGCCCCGCGGCCTCTGCGAGTAGACCGCGCAGTGCACGTCGCTGCCGAGGGTGCCGACCAGGGCCGCGCAGCGGCCGTCGGCGTGGAGGCGCATGTGCGGCGACTGCTCACGGTCGAACGCGATGTACTTGCGCACGAGATCGGGCCTCGTGAGCAGGCGGCTGCCGTGCTCGACCTCGACGTACCACGGGTGGCGCGCGGCCCGGTTCTCGTTCGTGTTGCAGCAGCACGCGCCGCAGGTCTGGCAGTCGAGCGTGCTCGGAGGCCGGGGCGCGTGGGACATCGGGTCGAGGTTAGCCAGCGCGCGGCCTCTTTCCGCGTTCGCGCAGGCCACGCGCTGCCGGGTCAGGGCGCCAGCATGCCGAACTGCCGCATCACCGCTGCGAACGCTTCGTGCTGCCGTTCGAGGACCTGGAGGTTCAGCAGCTCCTCGTGCTGCTGCACGTTGGAGCGTTCGAGGAAGCCCTGCTTCACGAGGCCGAGGCCGTTCGTTCCCGGCGAGCCGCTCGTCGGCCGGCCCGAGGCCTCGGTCGCGCACCATGCGTTGCTCCCCGCGGACACGAGGCTCGCCGGGTCGGCGAAGCGGTGGATCGTGATCCTGCCGAAGCTCGTCGTCGTGTCCGGACAGTGCGCGGTCCGACCGTAGCACGCGCCTTCGGGGTCGATCGAGATCTCGAGAACATCGACCGGCACCGTGATCTCGGGCAGCAGCGGTCGCCCGTCGCCGGTGGCGATGCGGCCCTTCACATCCAGTGTGAACGAGCCGCCGCGGGTGTAGCCGACGGAGCCGTCCGCGAGGCGGACCGCGAAGAGCCCGTCGCCGTCGATGGCGAGATCGAGGTGGCGCTCCGTCACTTCCAGCACGCCTGGGCTCCAGACGGACTCGATGCGCTGCACGTAGGGAACCTGGAACACCGTGCCGTCGGCGTCGGCGACGTCGCGCGTGCTCGCGCGAACGACCTGGCGTTTGTACGCCCAGGTGCCGACGTTCGTGAGGTTGGCGATCGCGACGCGTCGCTGTTGTTCGAAGTTCGCGAACGCGGAGTGCAGCAGCTGCGCGGTGACGGCGTCGGGCGCCGTCACGCGAGCGGGGGTGGTCGCAGTCGCGGCTCGGCGAAGGGTGGCGTCGACGGCGATCACCGGATCGTACGTGTCGCGGATGGCGCACGCGGGCAGGAGCAACAAGAGGGGCAACGCGGGGGACACTCTCATCGGGAGACTCCTTCGTCCGATGCCGCGTCGAAGCGGGGCGCGGCGTCGCGATCTTCGACAACGGGCCGTCCCGTTCTTGAGCAGCCCTGCGCGGGTGGATCGCGGGCTCAGGAGCCCGACGGGTTGCTCGGCTGTTCGATGATCTCGACGAGACCGTTGCGGTCGATGCGCACGCGGCCCTTCTGCTCGAGCGCCTGCCACACTTCGGCCGGGTACTGCGTCGGGGGCCGCACGGCGACGATGCCCGAGTGCGAGCCCTTGCTCATCGGGTCGTGGCCGAGCCGCGACTCGTCGTCGAGGCGCGTCACCTTGAAGCGCTTCTTCAGCGCCTTCATCGCGCGGGTCAGCGTCTCCTTCGTGAACGTGCCGTCGGGGTTCCTCTCGATGATGCTGCCGGGTTCCTTGTCGTTCGGATCCATGCGCCCATCATGGCGGCGATGGGGCGTCGACGCGCGCGTTCGTTCGCGATGAGTGCCGATCCGCCGACGCGTCCGTCGGCTCTCCGACAGCAGGAAGTCGGGGCGAGGGCGTTGACCCGATCGTCGCCCGCGCGAAGCTGAGGCGACGGGGATTCCCCGCGAGGAGCCGTTCCATGCGCGACTGCATCCGTTCTCTCGTCTCCGTCGTTGCTCTCTCCCTGCCGATCACTGCGCAGTGCGGATCGGCGTGGTTGCCGGGGCTCGGTGTTCCCGGGACCGACTACCACGTGCACGCGCTCACGGCGTGGGATCCCGATGGCGCCGGCCCCGCGCCGACGCAGCTCGTGGTCGGCGGATCGTTCCAGCTCGTCGGCGCCACGCCCGCGAATCGCATCGCGATCTACGACCCGTCGTCCGGCGCATGGTCGGCCCTCGGCTCCGGCCTCGACGACAACACCGTGCGCGCAGCGGCAGTGCTGGCGAACGGCGATCTCGTGGTCGCGGGTTCGTTCTTCACCGCGGGCGGTGTGGTGTGCAACCGCATCGCGCGATGGAACGGCACCGTGTGGAGTTCGCTCGCCGGCGGAGCCGACGCCGAAGTGCGTGCCCTGGCCGTGCTGCCGAACGGCGACCTCGTCGCGGCCGGCGCGTTCACCGCGATCGGCGGCATCCTCGCCAATCGCATTGCGCGCTGGAACGGGAGCGTGTGGAGTCCGCTGTCGAGCGGCCTCGACGCGACGGGACAGGCGCTCGCGGTGTTGCCCGGCGGCTCGCTGGTCGTCGGCGGCACGTTCACCGCGGCGGGCGGGGTCCCGGCGAATCGCGTCGCCCTGTGGAACGGGACCACATGGCAATCGCTCGGCACGGGCGTCGACGCCGAAGTGCGCGCCCTCGCGTCGATGCCGAACGGCGATCTCGTGGCTGGCGGCACGTTCCTCAACGCCGGCGGCGCCGCTGCCAGCCGCGTCGCGCGGTGGAACGGCACGGCGTGGACGCCGCTCGGCACGGGTGCGGACGCAGCGGTCGAAGCACTCCACGTTCGCGCCAACGGTGCACTCGTCGCAGCCGGTGCGTTCGTGACGATGGGTGGGGTCGCGAGCAAGCGCGTCGGCGAATGGAACGGCACTGCGTGGGCCGCGATGGGTGCCGGTTTCGCGGACCAGACGGCGCTCGCATTGTGCGAAGTGCCGGGCGGGGACCTGTTCGCCGGCGGCAAGTTCGGCAAGATCGTCGCGGCGCCCGATTCGATCGCGCGGTGGGATGGTGTCGCGTGGCACGGTGTCGCGGACGGACTCAACGGCAATCTGTTCGCGGCGCGTGCCATGCAGAACGGCAGCTTCGTGGTGGGCGGGTACTTCACCCACGCCGGTGCTGTCGACGCGACGTGCGTCGCCCGGTGGGACGGCGCCGCGTGGCACGCACTCGGCGGCGGGACCAACGGCGGCGTGTACTCCTTGTCGGAGTTGGCGAACGGCGATCTCGTGGCGGGTGGCGTGTTCACGCTCGCCGGCGGTGTGCCGTGCTCGCGGGTTGCGCGCTGGGACGGCCTCGCCTGGCACCCGCTCGGCTCGGGTCTCTCGGCCAGCGTGGATGCCCTCGTGACGATGCCCAACGGTGACGTGATCGCCGGGCTCAACGACTCCACGGTGCGCCGGTGGAACGGCGCGACGTGGCAACTCCTCGCCGTCGGCAATGCCCCGATCCGCGCGCTCGCCGTGCTGCCGAACGGCGACCTCGTGGTCGGCGGCGGCTTCGACACGATCGCCGGCGTCTTCGCTTCGCGCATCGCACGATGGGACGGCGTCGCATGGTCGGGGTTCGGCAGCGGCTTCAACGAATGGGTCGAAGCCCTCGTCGTGCGCCCGAACGGCGAACTGATCGCGGGAGGTCGCTTCGGTCATGTCGCTTTGTGGAACGGGGTCGCATGGTCACCCCTGGCCGGCGGGGTCAACCACTGGGTGCTCGCGATGGCGGAGCTGCCCGACGGGGACCTGCTCGTCGGCGGCCACTTCACGAGCGCGGGCAACCTTCCCTGTGCCCACGTCGCGCGATGGGACGGTGCGAGCTGGCACGCGATCGGCGCCGGCGTCGACGCGTCCGTGTACACGCTGGCCGCGCGTCCGGACGGCGTCGCACTGCTGGGCGGTGCGTTCACACGCGCCGACGGTGCGGTGTCTGCGTTCGTCGCCGCCACGACTCCCGTTTGCCCCGCGTCGGTGACGACGACGGGCTCGGGCTGCAGCGGCAACCTGCTCGCAGCGCAGTCGCTGCCGTGGGACACCGCGGTGTTCGCGGCGGAGGCAACGGGATTGCCGACGCCGTCGATCGCACTCGACGTGATCGGCTTCACGCCGGTCTCGCTGCCTCTGTCGGTGGTGTTCCCCGCCGGGGCCGGGTGCGACCTGCTCGTCTCGCCGGACATCCTGAACGCGTACTTCGTGACCGCGGGGACCGTCGCGACGCAGGTGACGATCGTGCCGTCGCCGTCGCTGGTGGGTCTCACGTTCCACGAGCAGGTGCTCGCGTTCGAGTTCGGAGCGCTGGGCGACCTCGTGAACGTCACGGCGACGAACGCGCTCGCGGTGCTCGTCGGCGGCTTCTGACGGCCGCGCTGGGCTTGCGCGGCCGTGTCGCGTACGACACCGCCATGCACGACCCGTGGCTCATGCGCTGGGCGACCGGCAACATCAACTTCCACCGTCGCGACGTCCATCCCGCGCTGCCCCGACACTGGCGGCCGACGAGCGGCGCGGTGCTGGTGCCGCTGTGCGGCAAGTCGCTCGACCTGCGGTGGCTGGCCGAACGCGGCCACACCGTGGTCGGCGTCGAACTCGCGGAACGCGCGATCCACGACTTCTTCGCCGAGCAGGGCCTCGCGTTCGATCGGCGCGATGGCGAGCTGCCGGCGTTCGCGGCACGCGAGCTGCCGATCACGCTGTTCTGCGGCGACTACTTCGCGTTCCGTGGGCAGGCGTTCGACGCGGTCTACGACCGCGCCGCCCTCGTCGCTTTGCCGCCGGATCTGCGCCCTCGGTACGCCGCACACACGGACTCCCTGCTGCAGAAGAACGCCTTCCGGCTCGTCGTCGCCCTCGAGTACGACCAGTCGCGCATCGAAGGGCCGCCGTTCTCGGTGCCTGCGGACGAAGTGCACCGCTACTGGCCCGACCTCGAACTGCTCGATCGCGCGGACGCGCGCGACGACGCGCCGCCGAAGTTCCGCGCGGCCGGTGCCGTGCTCTTCGAGTCCGTGTGGCGCTCGCGGGCGTGAATCGCCGCCGAGCGGTCACCGGTCGCGAAGCAACTCGCGATACGCGCGTGCGGCGTCGCCGAGCTGCCGGGCGTCACCGTTCCCGTCGTGTCGAAGATCGACGCCGGTGAGTCTCGCGAGCGAGTCGCACGCAGCTTCTGCCGTGCGGCGCAGGCTGTTCTCCCCGTCGACGAAGCGCAGATCGAGGAACGGCATCAGTCCGGGGACGAGCGTGCGGTCGCCGACCAGCCCCGCGGCCGCGACCATGCGTTCGCGCAGGAACCAGAACGCCTCGGACCGGGCCCACGTCTCGACGCTGCGGAGCCACACGCCGGCGAACACGCGCCGGCCGGCGTCGTCCAGCGTTGTCACCGTCGTCGGTGCCTCGCCCTCGATCGCGTCGATCCACGCCGCGCCGGCTTCGACAAGCGCTCAGGCGGACGAGGTCGTCGGACCCCGGATACCCGGCCCACGCGTGCGTCGCGTCGGGCGACGTCGTGCCGAGAAGGACCTGCGCGATGTCGCTGGTCGCCATCCAGTGCGTCGAGGCGGACGGCCGCCACGCGATCCGGCGCGCCGCGAACACCGCCTGCAGGCCGGCCGACAGGCGCTGCATCACGGTTTCCGGCAGGTCGTCGCGCGAGTAGCGGACCTCCGACGTCGTGTCCCCGACCCCGACCCGGAAGCGATGGATGCGGGTCGAAGCATCGCGCGGTTCGAACACGACGACCGCGATCGCCTCGGTCGGATCGTGGCCGACCGCGCCCACGGCGGCGATCGGCGCTTCCGGCGTCGGCGTCGCGACATCCACCGGCACCACGCGAAGTTCGCTGCTGCGGGTGAACAGGGAGACTGCCCGCTGCTTCTCCGCCGCGAACGGTTCGCGGAAGGCGAAGTCCGGCGCCGCCCTCCACGGCGACCGCTCGCCCCGGCGCTCGAGCGCCCACTCCTTGGCGGCGCGGAGGAACGCCACGTCGTCGACAATCGCGTCGCGCGCGATCCCCACCGCGGTGCGCAGGGGTTCGAAGTTCGTGAGCGCCGCGATCGCTTCGAAGCGCTCGGGAGAGTTCGCGTCGTCCCACGTCGCGTCGATGCACGGTTCGACGGCGCGTTCGTCGCCGAGGCGGACCAGTGCGGCGAGGATCCGCGCGGTGGTGGGTGCCGTTCGGCGAGAGTCGGCAGCCAGGCTGCGCAGGGACGGGATCGACTCGCGCCGACCGAGCCGCACGATCTCTTCCAGCACTTCGTCGGCGCCCGGGGGCGTCCCCGCGAGCCGGCGTTCGAGCGCTGCACGAGCGTCTTCGTCGCCGAGGGACCCCGGGTCGGGCCCGGGCGCTCGACTGCACGCGAACAGAGCGAGGCACACGAGGGCGGCGCGCGCGGTGGGCACACCGCAGGCAACGACGAAGCGCGCCCGCGGTTCATCGCGCGGGGAGGCGGCGACTTTTGCGCGCTGCGCTTGCAGCGCGGCCCGTCGGCCTGTGGTGTTTCCCGTCGAGACCGTGAACCCGATCGATGCCATCCGACGTCCGCGACTCGCCCCGCTGCTCGGCGCCCTCGTCGCCGTCGCGTGCGGTGTCGCGGTACCCGCGCAGGATGCCGACGCCGACGATCCGGCGCGCGCGTTCTTCGCGTCGCAGCCCGTCGTGACCGTGCAGATCGTGCTGGACGACGCGGCGCGGGAGGCGCTCACGAAGGCGCCGCGCGAGTACGCCGCGGCGACCCTGCAGCTCGACGGGACGACGTTCGCGAAGGTGGGCGTGAAGCTGAAGGGGGCCGCGGGCAGCTTCCGGCCGCTCGGGGACCGGCCTGGCTTCACCGTGAATCTCGGCAAGTTCGGCGAAGCGTCGCGCTTCCACGGACTCGCGCGTTTCCACCTGAACAACGGCGTGCAGGACGCGTCGCGCCTGTGCGAGTGGCTCGGCTGGGAGGTGTTCACCGCGGCGCGGCAGCCTGCTCCGCGGGTCGCGCACGCGATCGTGCGGCTCGACGATCGCCCCCTCGGCCTCTACGTGTTCCGCGAATCGTTCGACCGCCAGTTCCTGCGGCGCACGTTCGGGGGAGCGGCGCACGGCAATCTCTACGACGGCGGCTTCTGCCAGGACGTCGATCGGGACCTGGAGAAGGACGGCGGCGACGGGCCCGACGATCGCGGCGACCTGCGCGCGCTGTGCGAACTGTGCCGCGGCATCGACCGCAATCGTGCGTCGAAGCTGCAGGCCGCGATCGACATGCCGATGTTCCTCGACTTCGCTGCGCTCGAAGCGATGCTAGGGCACTGGGACGGCTACACGCTGAACGCGAACAACTTCCGCCTGTGGCTGCCGACCGGCGGCCGCGCGACGTTCCTGCCGCACGGGATGGACCAGCTCTTCGGCGAGGAAGATGCGTCGATCCTCGACCATCCGCCGGCGATCGTCGCGAGCGCCGTGATGCAGCAGCCCGCGCTGCGCAAGCGCTATCGCGAACGGTTGCGTACGCTGCTGCCGTTGTTCGCGCCGGAGCGTCTGCGACCGCGAGTGCTCGCGGTCGCCGAGAAGGTGCAGCGCACGGTGCGGCCGGTGGATCGCGGCATCGCCGACGAACACGAAGCGGCGGTGCGCGACCTGCTCGCGCGCATCGAAGCGCGCTACGAGAGCCTCGTCGATCAGGTGAAGGCGCCGGAGCCGAAACCCGTGCAGTTGACGAAGGGGAGGCCGTGGGTGCCGAAGACGTGGTTGCCGGTGGCCGAGACGGAAGGACTCACCGTCGACAAGAAGACCACGCAGGACACGCCGTCTCTTCGCATCGCCGTGGCAGACCGTGGCGCCGAACCGCGTCGCGGTCTGTGGCGCAAGCACGTCCTGCTCGGGCCGGGCCGCTACGAACTGCGGGCGACGGTGCGCTGCGCCGGGGTCGAGCCGCCGCCGAAGGGCGGCGACGGCAGCGAACAGGGAGGCGTCCTGGTGCGAGCCGACGGCAACCCGAGCAAGCGGCTCCAGGGCGACGCGTCGTGGCAGGGCCTCGTCACTTCGTTCCAGATCGACGGCTTCCAGCGAAACGTCGAACTCGTCTGCGAACTGCACGCGTTCGCGGGACAGGCGTGGTTCCGTTCGGATGCGCTGCAGATCGTGCGCGTCGGCGATTGATGTCGAGGGGGCGTTTGCAACCGCCACCCTGTGCGACACACCCCCGCGCCCCGTGTTCCTGCCGCGCCGGTCAACGCCGCGTGCTCTCGCGGACCTCGGCGAACGCCGCGCTCGCGCGGATGCGCGCGACGCGATCGTTCGCCTCGATGGCGGCGAGGTCGACTGTGCCGGCGGCGACACAGCGACGGAGCAGGTCTGCGCCCAGGACGACTGCGCGTTCGGTCGCCGCGGGCAGCGCCGCGGCACGGTCGCACCATTCAGCCAGTGCGAGCAGCGCCTTCGCCTCACCCGAGAAGGTCTCGGCGAGGCGCGTGATCGCGGCGAGCAGCGGGTCGGTGTCGCCGCGGTCGAGCAAGGCCTGCAACCACAGGCCACCGGCCCGCAACAGCCGGTCGCGGTTCCGATCGGACGCGCGCGCCCGGAACGACGGCGTGTAGCCGTCGACGGCAGCGGCTGCCGCGGTCGCGGCGGCCGCGAGATCGCCGTCTGCGCGTTCGACCGCAACGAGCACTTCCTGGGTTTGCGCCGACATCACGGCGACCATCGGGACCATGTCGGGGCCAGCACCTTCGCCCCACCCGAGCGCTTCGTGCAGCATCGCCCGGGCCTCGTCGAGAGCGGCTTCACGGCGCGGGTCGGCGGCCGGCAACTGCGTCGCGAGCAAAGCGAGTGCGTCGCCGAGCCGCTGCGCGCGGTTCCAGTCGTGCTCGATCTCGGGCGGTCGGCGAACCTCCTCCAGCACACGATCGACGTCGCCGGTGCCGGCGCAAGCCCGCAGTCGGACTCGCGCCATGCGGTTCGTGTAGGAAGACGCCTGCGTCATCGGGCTCGCCGCCTCGATCGCCGGCGCTTCCGCGTCCACGAGGTCGGCCATTTCGAGAGCACGGCGCCACTGCGCGGCGAGAATCAGTATCTCCGCCAGTTCGGCCCGACGCTCGAGGAGCACGCGGCGGAGGTCCTTCAGGGCGGGCTCGGCCGCCGCGAGGGTCTCGGTCTCGCCGACTGCGCGCTCCTGTGCGGCCAGCGCTTCCGCCACGCGTCCGGCGGCCTTGTGGTTCGCCGCGCGCAGAGCCCACGCGAGCGTCAGCGGAACGCGCGTCTCGCGTTGCGCCCGCACCTCCGCCGTCTGCGTGTCGAGCAGCTGGATCCCTCGTTGCAGCGCGGCCTCGATCGCGGTGGCGTCGACATCGGCGCCGATCTGCCGCGGGTGCGCGAGGATGCGCGCTTCGTTGATGACGACCTTGGCGAGCAGGCCGCGGTAGTCGCCCCCGTTGGTCTGCGCGACGAGGCCTTCGAGCACTTGCACCGCTTCGCGGACCGCCGTGCGGGCACGGGGTGCGTCGCCGGCCGCCATGCGCAGGTCCGCGAGCGACGACAGGACGATGCCGAGACGTCGGGGGCCTTCGATCTGCGCCGGGTGGTTCGCGCAGAACCAGCGCTGTTGCGTGGCCGCCAGGTCGAGCAGCTCCTCCGCGTGGCCGTGTTCCTTCAGCGACACGAGCAGCATCGCGAGCACCTGGGCAGGGTCGACCAGCGGCCGCCTGGCCGGCTCGTCGCGACGGCGCCATTCGTCGAGCAGGAGCGGCCGGATTCGCTCGGCGCGCGTCCGCGCCTCCGTCGGTTCGCCCATCTGTCCCAGCAGCGCTGCGTGTTCGACCGCGATCGTGATCGCGACAGCGATCCTCGGCGGATCGACGACTGCGCCCGGTCGGAGCAGGGGTTCGGCGAGGGCCAGCGCCGCTTCGTATTCGCGGCGGGCGGCGACCGGGTCGCGCTGGCGGACGATCCGCGCGAGCTGGTTCGACGTGGACAGCGCCTGGGCCTGGAAGACCGGATCCACGGAAGGCGGCGCGTCGGCGAACTCCTTCACCGCCGACCGCAGGAGCTCTTCCGCCTCGGTCGGTCGCCCGTAGGCGAGCACGGTCTGGCCCCGCAGTGCGTCGATGCTGGCGATCTGGTCCGCGACCGGGAAGTGCGCGCGGAGGCCGTCGAGTTCGTTGCGGGCGCGTTCGAGGATCGGTGCCGCGGCGGCGAAGTCGCCGAGCAGGTAACGGATACGGCCCGTGCGCGCCGCAGCCTGCGCGACGCGGAGGCGCAGGCGCGGCTCGTCGCCGCGGCCGCGGGCCACCGACTCGTAGAACGAGAGCGCTCTCTCCAGCGCATTGCGGCGCACCTCGTCCATCTGCGGCTCGTCCGCGAGCCTCTGGTCGCCGAAGAACACGAGCTGTTCGATCGCGGCGACCGCGTTCTGGTAGTCGACTTCGGACTGGGCAGCGCTGGCCGCCGCGGCGCGGTAGCCGGCCCAGCTCATGCCGAGTCCAGCGAGCACCGCAGCGGCGACGACGCCTGCTGCGCCGACCTGGACGCGGTTGCGGGCGAAGAACTTGGTCCAGCGGTACCACGCGTCGGGCGGCCCGGCGAGAACGGGCTCGTTGCGCAGGTGGCGCTGCAGGTCGGCTGCGAGTTCGCCCGGCATGCCGTAGCGGCGGTTGCGATCGCGTTCGAGTGCGCGCAGCGTGATCCAGTCGAGGTCGCCGCGCAGACGCTTCTGCAGTTGCGGCAGGTCCGCCGCCCGCGACGTCGCGGCGCTGCCGTCGACGGTCGACATCCTCGTGACGCGGCGCGATGGCGCCGGTGTGTCGAAGCCGAGCAGGATCTTCGACAGTTCGCTCGCGTCGGCGCGGCGCAGGGTCGTCGAGTCGATCGGCAGTGTGCCGGTGAGCAGTTCGTACAGGACGACGCCGAGGCTGAAGACGTCGGTGCGCGTGTCGACGTCCATCTCGTTCGCCGCCTGCTCGGGACTCATGTACTCGGGTGTGCCGAGCACGCGACCGCGGATGGTGACGAGGCTGTGCGTCGACAGGGCGCCGCCGAGGCTCTTCGCGACGCCGAAGTCGATGACGATCGGCCACGGGCGCCCCTCGCGGTCGGCGACGAGGATGTTCGACGGTTTGAGATCGCGGTGGATCAGCCCCTTGTGGTGCGCATGCTGGATCGCTTCGCACACGAGGCAGAACAGCTCGATGCGGTCGTTGACCGACAGACGCCGTTCGTCGCAGTAGCGCGTGATCGGCAGGCCGGACACGTACTCCATGACGAGGAACGGCCGGCCGTCCTCGGTCTGTCCGGCATCGAGCACCTTCGCGATGTTCTGGTGGTCGAGCATCGCGAGTGCCTGGCGCTCGAGGGCGAAGCGCGCGAGCACTTCGCGCGAGTCCATGCCGCGCTTGATGACCTTGATCGCGACGCGGCGTTCGAGGTCGCCGTCCTGTTCGGCGAGGTAGACGGTGCCCATGCCCCCGCTGCCGAGGCGCTGGCGGATGCGGTAGGGGCCGATGCGCTCCGGGTCCGGATCCGCGGTGCCGAGCAGGCCGGAGGCCTGCAGGCTCTTGATGCGATGGCGCGCGCGGTCGGCGATGTCGGGGTGCGCGCCGAGCACCTTCTCCATCGCGGCGTCGCCCTCTTGTTCGAGCGCGAGGATGCACTCGGCGATCAGGTCGTCGAGCCGCCGCTTGTCCGTGTTGTCGCGCGCGCCGCCGCGGTCCGTCATCGCGGTCGCATCCTAGTGCGGCGACCGGGCGTCGTCAGACGCCGAAGTGGAACTCGTCCACGCGTGCCGTCAGTCGACCAGCGCCGGGAAGATCTTGCGCACGCGCGCGAGATGCTGCTCCCGATCCGCGGCGCCCTTGTCGGCGAAGACCGTGAGCAGCGAATAGAGGTCCTGCGCGCTCACGGTGTAGGTGGCCTGCGGGTCCTTCTCGAGCTGCCGCGCGAGGCGGCGCTGCGCAGCCTTCGGCGTCAGCACGACAACCGGTTCCTTCGGTGCCGCGTCGCCCTCGAGTTCGGCGAGTGCAGCCTCTGCGACGCTGCGTTCCCGTCCCGGCTCCGCCGCGAGAACGCGGCGGCAGATCTGCTTGGCCTTGCCCCACGACAACTTGCCCTGGTGCAGGTAGGCGCGGATGCGCGGGTCCATGCCGGGCACGTAACGCAGGATGTCCTCCACCCAGCTCGTGCTCTTGTCGAGGAACGACGCGATGCGCTCGGTCGACCAGTTCGCGTTGTTGAGGAACAGGATCGTGTCGAAGTAGTCGCTGATCTTCGCGTCGAGGCGGTCGGCGTTGAGCTTCAGGTTGAGCGCGCGGATCTCCTCGAGGTCGCCCGCCACGACGCGAACGTCGACGCGGTCGTAGTAGCCCGGCCGCTCTGCGCGGATGCGACGGATTGCGTTCAGGCGGTGGAAGCCGCCGACCAGGAAGTACTCACGGTTCTTGCGCTCCCAGACGACGAGCGGCTCGAGCAGGCCGTTCTTCAGGATGTCGTCCTTGTAGTGCGCGACCTTGCTTTCGTTGAGTTCGCGGTGGTTCGCGATCGACGGGTGCTCCTGCACCTGCTCGATCGGGACGTAGTCGTAGCGTTTCGTGGTGACCATGGCGGGCGCGGGCGGCGAGGCGGCTCGGGCCCGGAATCGCCAGCTTCACCAGCCCGGGCGCGTGTTTCCAGCGCGGCGCGTCTCCGGGCGGGGGCAATCGTGGTCATGGCGTAACACGCGGCGACCGTCTGGTTCGCGACGCGGACCTGCGCTCGTCCGGAACGCGGCTTGCCATGCGCCGGCCATGGTCCGTTCCAAGCTCTCCCGTCCGGTGCTGGGCGCTGCGTTCGTCGCTGCCGCCGGCCCGGTTCTCTGCGCGCAGCAGCCGCTCCTCACGATCGCCTCGCGAGCCCTCTCGCGTCCCCTCGGACAGTCGACGCTGTCCTGGCAGATGGTCGGTCCGCCCGGCGAGGTGTTCGTGATGCTGGCAGACGTCGCGACGGGCCAGCCGACCGTGTTCGGTGCCGACTTCGACCTCGCGTTCTCGCCGTCGCTGTTGCTCCTCGACGCCGGCATCCTGAACGGCGGCACCCAATCCGGCTTCCTCGGCCTCACGCTCCCCGGCCTGCCGCCGAACGTCGCGATGCACCTGCAGTTCGCGTCGTGGGACCCGAACTTCGGCCTCTCGTCGATGCGGGCCAGCAATCTCGACAGCTTCTTCGTGCACGACGACGACTCCGCGGTCGTCTTCGATTTCGCCCGCCCGGCCTTCCCGGTGTTCGGCATGACGGGCGTCTTCGACAAGACGGTGCTCCATCGCCTGCAGGCGCTGCCGCCTGCTGTCCGCTCGGTGCGCCCGTTGCCGGCGGAGGCGATGCCCTGGCCCTTCACCACGATGCTGACTCCGTTCAACACCAACGGCGCCCGGTGTCTGCATGCGCTGCGGGCGAGCGACCTCGGCAGCCTCGGCGTGCCCGAGGCGCTGGTCGCGGTCCGGTGGCGTCCGCTGTTCGGCAGCGTGACTGCGCAGACGCTGCCGCAGTTCGAACTCCGCGCTGCGATGTCCACGGTCGTGCCCGACTATGCGATCGATCCGTGGTCGGCGCTGCCGGTCGACCCAGGTTCGGGCCTGTCCTCGACCTTCGCGGCGAACTCGATCCCCGGCACGGAGCAGATCCTCGCTTCGGGCTCGTACACGATCTCGCCGGCGGCGCTGACATCCGGCGGCTACCTGCCGTACCCGCTCTCACAACCGTTCGTGCACGATGGTGTGCACACGCTTCTGCTCGAGACGCGTTGCGCGCCGGGCGCGGGTGCGGTCGTCAACCGGCCGCTGGTCCACCTGATGTCGAACTCGAGCCCTGAACCGTTCGGCACGGTCGCTGCGATCGGCGGCTGGGCCGGCTTCCCTGCGCCACTCGTGCCGTCGACGACGGCGATCGGGAACGGTGGCAGCTACACGTTCGACCTCGAACTCGACTTCCTCCGCACACGCTCCGTCGCCGAGTCGGCGTGGACCGTCAGCTTCGGCGGCGCGCTCGACTACGACGCTCCGACGGTCGCGTCCTTCGCTCCGCCCGGAACTTCGATCCTCGTCGAATACCGCGGGCGGATCGCGCCCGGGTCGACGCCGACCCCTTGGTCGACGACCCCCGACGTCGCGGACGGCATGAACGAACTGCAGATCCGTGTCACGATGGAGGCGAACGCCGCGACTGGTGCGGTGCCGTGGGTGGACATGGTCGCGATCCCGTTCGACTGATCGCGGGCTGGTGGACGCACGTCAAGCCGGCGCGAACGCCAGTTCCATCGCGGCGCCGAACGGCGTCGCGCGCCACTGGCCCTCGAGTCGTGTGATCGCCGCCATCGAACGGCGCACGAGGTCCGGATCGAGCCACGTCGGCACCGGCGCATCGATGGACTCGAGGTACTCGCGCAGCCTCGCGGTGAATGCGTCCGGATCGGCGCCCTGGCGCCACGCGGTCTGCAGCGGACCGACGACCCGTTCGGTCGTCATGAGTTCGTCGTCGCGGCCGGGGACCTGCTCCGGATGCGCAAGGTCGGCCGCACGAACGCCGCGCGCGATGCGGCCGAAGAAGCCGTCGTGGATCCGCGCCTCGGTCTCGACCGCGAAGTGCACGAGGTCGTGCAGGAGCAGACTGCGGGTCTCGAGGTCGACCTCTTCGCGGGTTCCGTCGCCGCGCAGGAACTCGACGCGATGGCGCGTCGGCGAAGTGCGCGTGAACCGGATCGTCAGCGCGGAGGGAGGCACGCGGCGCGATGGTGACGTGGCCCGGGGCGACGAGAAGGGCCCCGCCGCCCGCGGGGCCGCTGCGGCGCCGAGGCGCCGCAGCGGGGCTGGACTCGTGGTCCGCCCGACGCGTGCCCCACGTCGGTCAGTTGGCGCCGATGAGCAGCTGCAGCGCGTTCGACGACGCGGCGCCGAAGGCGTTGATGCCCGGCGTCAGCGTGATCGTCTGCACCGCGGCTGCGACACCCGACAGCGTGTTGTCGTTCGGCACCGCCCACCCGACCGAGGCCGATGAGCCCGGCGTGGCGAAGCCGGTGATGATGTCGAGGCCCGCGTAGAGCGTGCAGGTCGGCATGCCGATGACGCCGAGGTCGATGCCCGGCGAGTACTCCGTCGGCGACAGCACCGACAGGCCCAGTACGGAGCCGGCCGGGATGTTCGTCGTGTCGAAGTCGATCGTCGTGCCGAGGACCGGGCGCCCGGTCGACGCGAGGGCCATGTTCGGGGTCGGGCCCGTGCAGAACTGAAGGCCCGAGCCGAGGCTCGACGACACGTTGATGCCACCCGGATCGCTCGCGCCGCCGCCGGGGCTCCAGCCGACGAGGTACTGGTTCCCGGCCAGCGACACGGCCTGGTAGATCACGTGCACCGTTCCGTTCGGATAGAACTGGTACTGGAAGGTCGCGGTGCCGGTCGTGTTGTAGTTCGGCACGGCTGCGAAGCTGATGACCGCGCGCGACGAGTTGACGTCGGCCTTCATCGTGTTCGCGGTCGGGTTGAAGTCGTGCCACAAGCCGGCCCAGCGCGGTGCGCCGCTGAGCATCAGTGCGGCCGACGGGTTGTAGACCGTCGGATTCGGGGCTCCGGAGACGTAGCCGTTCGAGCACACGTGGAGCGTGTTCGTCGTGCCGCCCGGGTAGGGCAGCGAGAACGGCAGCGCGACGGTGTGCGTGGCTTCGTCACCCGCGGGCAGGGACGTGCCGGCCGGAGCGATCCACGAACCGGTGCCCGTGCCGAGCGTGTAGACGCCGCTGTTGTAGGTGAGCGTGAAGCTCGTGTTGGCGAGGTCGAAAGCGGTGGTCGTGAACAGTTCGTAGAACGACGTCGTGCAGGTCGAGCCGCCGCAACCGGTGCCGATCGGCGTGGCCTGCGCGTAGGTCGCACCGCTCGGCGCCTTCGCGCCGACGGTGACGAACAGGGCGCCCGGGCCGACGCGCGCCTCGTCGATGCTGACGAAGGCGTTGCCGGGGGCGAAGTTCGCATCGAAGCCGAAGTTGAAGATGGTGTTCCAGTTCTGCGGGTTGCTGCCCGGAGCGGTGAACACGATCTCGTTGCCGACGCGCGCCGCCGTCCAGTTGTTCAGCGGGTTGGTGTCGATGTCGCGGAACGAGAAGTTCGACGCGACGGCCGTGGCGTCGATCGGGATGCGCAGCGTCGCGGCGCCGCGGCTGTTGTCGACGTTGTGGATCGCGTACTCGTAGTGGAACATGCCACCGCCGAGCGATGTCGCCTTCGACGCGACGTAGAAGCGGCCGTCGTCGGTGCCGTTGCTGACCATGTTCACGGTCGAGCCCGGCCAGTGCTGGAGGATCGAGCCGAACGCTTCCCCGACCGCCGAGTTGGCGACCGTCCACGTCGAGCCGTTCCACGACGCGGTCATGCCGCGCGACTTGATGTTGTCCCAGCGGTTCGCGAGCGACTCGCCCTCGTGGATCAGCTGGATCCCGTAGAAGAAGCTGGCGCCCGGAACGGCGAGGTCGCTCTCCTTGATCGTGACGCGGTTCTTCACCACGTCGGAGATGTTGATCGGGCTCTGCAGTCCGTCGGTGTTGCCGGGTGCACCGACGTTGGGGTCACCCTGGTCGAAGTAGGAACCGGTGTGGTTCCACGTGCCGAGCCACGGGTTGATCTCGTCGGCCGGGCCGAGGTTGTTGCGGCTGCCGTTGTTGCCGGCGCTGTACGTGTCCGAGCAGGTCACGCCCATCTGGTTGCCGCCGATGCCGTTGCACGGACCGCACGCGCCGGACGTGCTCGCCGAGGTGAACGCGTGCTTGCAGTAGGAGCGGTCGCTGATCTGCTCCATGCGGTCGTTCGAGAGCCGCGTGATGAGGAACCCGAACTTCGGGTGGTTCTCCGCCATCTGCGCGTACCACGGGATGCTCACGGATCCCGGGTTGCACATCGTGTTGCGCATGGACATCCCGACTTCGCCGCCGGGGTAGGCGGCGCCGCGGCGACCCCAGTAGGTGATGTTGTCGAGGATCTCGAGACGGCCATCGAGGCCGACGACGGTGTTGGACTGCGCGACGATTCCGGTGGCGAAGGCCACCGCGGCCGCGGAGAGCAGTGCGGGTCGGAGCATGATCTGGAACGAGAGGGTGAGGCACACTCCTGGGGCGGAGCGCGCGGAGAGGGACGGGGTGAATCACCCTAGCCCTGGCCGGACCATGCGGGAAGGCCCGGCGTCCCGCTCAGCGAAGATGTTTTCCGAGCTCTTTCGCGATGGCGAGCAGGCTCGGCACCTTGGCGAGGGACCGTTGCCAACGTTCGAGCGGAGCGCGAACGTCGCCGCCGTCCTTGGTGATGGCGAGGCCGGCCTCGAGGATCGCCAGCAGGTTGCCCGTCCAGTGCCGCGGCTCTTCGGCAGTCGCGAGGAACGCCGTCCAGTGGTCGAACTCCCGCTCGAGGCGGTGGTGCATCGCGACGTCGAGGCCGCGCCGCGAGCGGGGGTAATGGTGCACGACGTAGTGCAGCACGTTCGAGTCGCCGCCCTGCTCGCGAAGCAGCGCCGAGATCTCTTCGTCGAGCCGTGTCCGGCTGGCGAGGCGGTCGAGGCTCGCGGCCTTCACTTCCGGCGCGAACGCCCGCACGAATTCGAGCAGGCGAGCGACCGACGGCTCCGCGGGCAGGCGTTGCCATTCGGTCCGCTGGAACTCGGCCTGGCCCTGTTGCCACGGATCGAGGTACCCAGGCGGTCGGCGCGACGCGGCGAAGCGTGCAGCCAGGCGCCGCAAGGGCAGCTGGGCAGCGATTGCGTAGGCGGCGGCGCCGAGGGCAACGACCGCGGCGAAGCCGACCCAGACGAGCCACGGGGCGCCGTGAACCGGGTTGCCGAGCGCGCCGATCCCGACCAGCGACGACACGGCGATCCCCTTCGTCATGACGGCGCGGCGGCGTTCCGTCGCGATGGCGGGCATCGCCAGCAGCGAGACCCATGCGCCGGGGACCGCGAGCCATCCGAACCAGACGGCGCAGCCGAGCACGTCGCGCGCGAGCCAGAGGTGCAGCGCGGCGGCGATGGCAGGGGGCAGCGCGGCGGGGCCGGTCACGAGATGGAACGCGGTCAGGTTCTCGCCGCGTGTCGGCCTTGCCGAGAGCACCATCGCGAGCAGCGGCAGGCTGCCGACGAGCCACAGGATGTTCGCCAGGAGCTGCATCGGGTCACTTGCTCTTCGCCCGCACGACGACGAGCAGCTCGCGGAGGCCGTTGCCGTCGCCGTGCGTGCGCGCGCGCTGTTCGAGTGTGTCGAGCAGTGTCAGGCCCATCGGCGAGCGGCCGCCCGTGCCGGCGCCACGGTCGACCAGCATGCGCGCGGTCGTCCATGCATCCACGTTGGTCGCCATCCACGCGGCGCTGCGTCCGTCGCGACCGGTGGCCGCGGCGTCGGCGCCGCGCTCCAGGAGGAGGCCGAGCACCGCTGGTTCGACCGTCACGCCGATCGCGGAGAAGAAAGCGGGCGAACCGAACTCGTCGCGCCGGTTCGGGTCGGCGCCGCGGTCCAGCAGGAGCCGGAGCGCATCGTTGCCGACGGATCGCGCGGCGCGGATCGCGAGCACCAGCGGCAGGTCCTCGCCGGGCTGGTTCGGATCGGCGCCGTCCGCGAGCAGCGACCGCACGGTCTCGAGGCGCGTCGGGTCCTGCGGCAGTTCGCGCAGCGCGCGGGTGAGCGGGGTTTCGCCCCACACACCGCCGGGATTCGCCGCGACCGTGACGAGCGCCGCGAGTCGGCCGATCGCGAGCACCGCGGTCGGCGCGCTGACGACGAGGAATGCCACGAGCCGCAGTCCCCCGGACGGGGATCGGAGGTGGAGCGCGATCGCGCCGGCGAGGAGCAGCCCCGGCACCAGCAGCAGCGCGAAGACGACGGCGAGCGGGTGCGTCTTGCTCGGTCCGGCCGCGGCCAGTCCGAGCACGAACAGGAACCCGAGGCCGACCGCGTCGATCGCCACGAACAGCCAGAACAGCGCCTTCAGGAGCATTCGTCCCGGGTCATCCGGGAAACCGCGCCGCCGTGGCGCCGGAGTTCGGATCCCCTCTGCCGTCGGTCCCGGCGGCAGGGATCAGGCCGGGGCGTCGGGCTGCAGCACACGCTTGCCGGTGATCGCCTTCACCAGCATGCCGATCTGGCCGAGGTGGTAGCACTCGTGGACCACGTTCAGCTTGGCGAAGTCGCCGACGGTGGGGTTCGTGACGCCGGGAATCGGCATCGGACTGGCCGCGCCGAGGGTGGTTGCCGATGCGCCGCCGAGGGTCGCGTGGAAGTGGGGCGCCAGTCCGCGCCACAGCCCTAGCAGTTCGCCGAGGGTCGGTTTCGGCCCCTTGGGCTGGTAGCCGGCCTGGGTGCCTTCGCCCATCTGTTCCTTGCTCCAGGGCAGCGGCGCCGGCGGCGAGCCGAGCAGCGCACACAGGGAGTGGCGGGCGGCCAGCAGATGGAGCGCGATCGCCCGAGCCGGGTTGGTCGACGGGTCCAGACGGCGGTCGCCGGCGCTCTCGGGGATGGTGGTGAGCGCCCGCTCGAACATCCAGTCGTTGATGGCGAAGGCGGACAGATGGGGGGTCAGTGCGTTGGTCACGGTATGCTCCTCGACACGTCGGTTCCGAGTGTGGACCGATCGGTCAAGTCAAAGTGTACCGATCGGTCCAGACGAAGCAAGCAGATGCCCAAGGCTCCCCGAGCAGACACCCGTACCCGCATTCTCGACGCCGCGTTGGACCTGTTCCACGCGCAGGGTGTCGCGGCAACCGGCCTCGACCAGATCCTCGCCGCGTCCGGCGCCGGCAAGGGGCAGCTGTACCACTTCTTCGCCGACAAGGACGAACTGGTTCTCGAGGCGATGCGTCACCATCGCACCCAGCTCGCTTCGGGCGCGATTCCGCTGAAGCGCGACCTGCGCACGTGGAAGGACCTCGAGGAGTGGTTCGCGTTCTTCCTCGGCGCGCAGCGGTCGATGCAGTGTGCGCGCAGCTGTCCGATCGGCACCATCGCCGGAGAACTCACCGCGAAGGAAGGGCCGCTGCGAGACGAGGCTCGCGCGATCTTCGACGAAGCGCGCGAACCGCTGCGCCGCCTGTTCGCTGCGCTGCGCGATGCCGGGAAGCTGCGGGCGTCCGTCGATCCGCGCGAACTCGCCGACTTCTGCTACGTCGTGATGCAGGGCGGCATGCTCGTCGGCAAGGTGGAGCGCAGCGCGCTGCCGTTCGAGAACGCGGTCCGTCAGGCCCTGCTGCACGTACGTTCGTTGCGCACGTGACGTCGTCGGGGCATCAGCCGAATCGCACGGCCAGGCGACTCAGCGAGCCGTACTCGAAGCCCGTGATCGGGTAGGCGACCGGCGCCGAGCGGCCCGCACTCGCGGCGCCGGCGGCCACGAGCAGCGGCAGGAAGTGGTCGTCGGTCGGGTGCGCGAGGCGGAAGCCGGGCGCCCGTTCGCGGTAGCCGAGCAGGCCGTCCCAGTCGTTCGCGTCGAGTCGTTCGCGCACCCAGCTCTCGAAGTCCGTGGCCCAGCTCTCGGGCTCCGCGCCGCCTCCCCACGCGAGCCGGCCGAGGTTGTGGACCATCCCGCCGCTGCCGAGCAGCAGGACGCCGCGTTCACGGACAGCGGCGAGTTCGCGGCCGAGCGCGAAGAGCCGTTCCGGGCTCCAGCGGTACGGCACCGACACCTGCAGGACCGGTACGTCGGCCCCGGGAAACATGTGCAGCAGCGGGACCCAGACACCGTGGTCCCACGGCCGTTCGTCGGCGCGCACCAGACTCGGCACCGCGCGTTGCAGCTCGTCCGCGAGGCCGGCGGCGCCCGGTGCCGCGTAGCGCAGGTCGTACAGCTCCGCGGGGAAGCCGGAGAAGTCGTACATCAGTTCTCGAGTCGTTCGCGTACCGATCGTCGCGGGCGCGTCGAGCCAGTGGGCCGAAACGACGAGCACCGCGCGCGGTGTGCCGACGGCTGTCGCCAGCCGCGCGAAGTCGGCGCCGGCGCGGTGGTCGAGCGCCAGCGTCGGCGCCCCATGGGAGACGAAGACGACCGGGATGGACGGCGTCGCGGTGCGGGTGTCGGTCATCGTGGAAGCGGGGGCGGGGGGCGGTGCGGGCGTGCAGCCCGCGGTGACCACGGCGAGGGCCGAAGCGCGCAGGAAGTCGCGGCGGTCGAGGTCGGTCATCGGGCTCCGCTGCTACGAGTCACCACGGTCGGCGGTTCGACGCGGTCACGTAGGCCTTGCCGTCGAGCACGATCATCGGGTCCCGCACGTTCTGCGGGTGGTTCCTCTTCTCGAGCGACTGCGTGTACGGCGCGCCGCCGTCCGGCCGGAACGTGATCGTGTCGCCGCTCACCGCCCACGTTCCCGATTCGTCCTGCGAGCCCCAGGCAGCACCGTTCGGGTTCGTGCTCACGCTGTCGTGGTGCCACTGGTAGCGACCGTCCGCCTGCAGGGTGATCCACGTGTTGCTCTGGCTGCCGCCGCCGTTCGTCGCGCTGAAGTTCGAGAGCCAGATCCACTGACCGACGAGCTCCTGCCCACCGGCGCTGCCGGCGGGGCCGGTCGCCGCGGGCGTTGCGCCATCCGGTTTGCGCATCGAGCCGAGCACCGCGTCGAGATCGGCGGATCGTCGCGCGAGTGCGTCCGGCAGACCCACGGCGAACACAGCGCACGCGTGGTCGCCGAGGAACGCGAAGGCGCGGATCTCGACGTCCTTGTCGAACTGGGACCGGCCGGTCCAGGTCCACGTCCGACCGTCCAGGTCGCCGAAGCGGCGCGTGGCGGGCCCGCCGCGCTTCGTCGCGCCGGGCTGCAGTTGTTCGACGACCTGCAGCAGCGCGTTCTCGACGGCATCGCCGTCCAGCGTTCGCAGCGAAGGCTCTCCGGTCAGCAGGTACAGCTCCTCGAGCGTGCCGCTCGCGTTCGCACCCTCGGGCTGGAAGCGCATGCCGTCGTCGCTCGACTGCACCGACCACGACGCGGGCACGTCGAACTCCACACCGCGGAAGCGCACTGGCTTGCCGTCCGCGATCCGCGCGGCGCCGCCGCCGCACCCGACGAGCGAGAGGAGCAGGAACGAAACGACGAAGGGACGGAGCATGGCGCGGCAGGATAGCCGCCGTGTCGCCCGCGCCGCACGCCGCGCGGCCCTCAGTCGTGGACGCGTCGGACGGTCCAGTCGCACTCGACCTTCTGGTCGAGCAACCTCGCCGCGCCGCGATGGCGGAGTTCGACGTCGAGCGCGCGCCAGCCGGATTCGGCGAAGCCGTCCGCGCGGGACGCGACCAGCGAGCCTTCGAACACCGCGTTCGCGGCGGTCACCGCCGGATTCGCGCAGCGGGGGGTCGCGGCGCTCTCGATCGTCGCGGTGTCCTGCCCGAAGGTGCGCAGTTCGCTCTGCACCTCGACATCGACGACGGCGAGCGCGCCGTGGCCGATACCGATCGTGGTCGGGGACTTCCAGGTGTCGCCCGCCTTCGTCGATTCTCCGCCGCGCCCCGGCACCAGGAGTCCGGCGTGCCAGCGCAGCGTGCGTTCGTCGAGGAAGGAGTTCACGGTGTCCTCGTTGCCGGCCTGGTGCACGAGCTTGCGCCGCTCCGCGAGCAACTTCGCGAGGCCGGGCATGTCCGTCACCACGCCGGCGCGGTCGACGACGACTTCGTACGAGAAGCCGACCAGCGCTTCCCACGGTCGGCGGATGTCCTGCGTGGCGGACTCGGCCAGGAACCGGGCGACGCGGCCGCCGCCCGGCGGCACCAGCGCCGCGACCGGCTGCCGCGAGTCGAACTTCGTCGTCAGCATCGGCAGTACGACTTCGCCGTGGGCCTCCTGCCACGTGATCGACAGACGCGTGCCCTTCTCGTCGGCGTCGAGCACCTGCACGACCGTGTGCAGCGTGACCTCGCTGCGGCCGGCCACCGGGCCCATGCCGATGTTCGCACTCGACGTGAGATCGAACTTCGCCGTCGTGCCCTTCGCGGGTGCGAACGGCGGCAGGGTCTCTTGGGCGGAGACCGCGGCGGAGAAGACGAACAGGGTGGCGAGCGGCGCGAGGCGATGCATGGCGCGAGCGGTGGCCGGCGTCGTGGATGGCCATGTCGCGCCCGGGAAAACCGCGCCGTCAACGCGGTGGTGCATCGGGCTCGGCCGCCTCGATGGCCGCGTCGGCCGCGCCGTGCCGGGCCGCGAGGGCGCGCAAACAGGCCTCGATCGTGGCGGTGTGTCCGAACACGAAGCGCGCGAGACTGCGGAAGATCACGTTGTAGACCTCGCCGTTCTCGGTCAGCGTGACCGTCGTCGCGCCGTCGCGTTCGTCCAGACGGAACGTCCACGTGCCGCCGAAGGGAGAGCCCTCGGTGACGATGCGCGTCACGAACAGGCGGTCGGGTTCGCTGCGTTCGATCGCGAGGTCCATCGGACCGTGCGGGCCTTCTTCGCGGAAGCGCTTCGAGCCGTCCGCATCCGGCAGCCACTCGACCTTCTTCACGCCCGGATGCCATTTCACGTAGTCGTCGACCCCGGCGATCGACGCGAACACCGCGGCTGCCGGTGCGCGCAGTGTGATGCGCCGCGCCGCGGCGTGGGTGACGGGAAGGAAGACGCCGACGAGCGCAACGAGTGCTGTGATGGCAGCGAGGACGGCGAGGGTGATCCAGACGTACTTCACGGGCGGGGCTCCTTCTTCGTGGGAGAGTGGGCGGCGTCGGCGAGCAGGCGCATGCCTGCCACGACCGTGGTGCGTTGCGGCGGGGAGAGACGTCCGAGCAGCGTTCGCAGTCGAGCGTCGTCCAGCACGGACGAGGCGTTCACGGCGGCGCGCCCCGCGTCGGAAAGCGTGATCCCGCGCGCCGGCGAACGGCCTCGCCGCGCCGCGCGCTGCACCAGGCCACGCTCTTCGAGCTGCGCGATCGATGCGGACATCGCGGGGGCGCCGACCCGGAGGTGCCGGCACAACTCGCGTGCGGTCGTGCCGTGCTCGGCGTCGAGGTGCGCCAGGATCGCCGCGTGGTGCTCGGAGAGCCGCCACGGCGTGCTGCGGCCGCGTCGATGCTCGACGTGGCAGGCGTGGTAGATGCGCGGGAACAGCTGCTGGATCGCCAGAACGATCGCGTCCATGCGCGGCGTTCTAGGGAGCCGGAGCGAAGTTCGTCAAATCGAACCAGTGCCCAGCCCGGTCTTGCCGCCGAGGTGCTCGAGCAGACGATCGCGGTAGTCGACGACCCCGGCGCCGGCCCCGCGCTGCTCGGCCAGAAGGCGGTACTTCAGCCACGCGGTCCTGCGCTCCCCGTCGAGTCGGTCGCGGTCGCGCGGATCGACGCACGCCGCGACGAGGTCTTCGAGGCGGAGCCACTCCTTGCGCGCTTCGAGTTCGGGGGGCACGAATCCGGCTCCCTTCAGCAGCACGTAGCTCGCGCGCAGTTCCGTCGGCACACCGTCGAGATCGTCGAGCACGAGCGGACGTCCCGCGCCGGGCAGGTTCGACAAGGCACCATCGCGCTCCGCTTCGCGAAGCCTCGACTCCACGAGGTGGAAGAACGGGTCCATCCGCGAAGGGACTCTATCGCTCGGGCGCGGCGGAAGTCGTCCCGGGCGGCAACGTTGCCCGACGGTGGCCCTGCGGCCGGCTCCCTCCGCGTTGCCGGTCCGTTGCCGTGGTGGACGGCCGGGCTACACACGAACCGTCATGACGACGCTCCGCCTCGCGTTCGTTCTCGCCGCTGCGACCCCGCTGCTGTCGCAGACGCCCCCTTCGCCGATGTTCGTGCCCGGCGACGTGTCCGCGCTCGAAGCTCGCGTCGTCGCGGCGCGCCAGGTCGAGGGTCCGCTGCAGGTCCTGTCGGTCGAGGTGAGCAACAAGGGGACGGTCGCGGCCGAACCGCTGCAGTTCCGCGTCGAAGTCCAGGCGAAGAAGCCCGATGCACCGCAGGTCGCGACCTTCGCGCGGGCGCAGCTGCCGCACGCGGCGCGCTTCGGTCGTCCGGTGGCGGCGGGCGGCAAGCAGACGTACTTCGTGCCGACCGTGCTGCCGGGAAAGAAGGGGCAGTTCACGGTGCGTGTGACGGCGGCGTCGTTCGTCGAGGGCGGCGCCATCGACAAGCCCGCGGTGACGATCGGGAAGCCCGAGCAGGTGCAGCGGGAGTCGATGGCCGGCACGTTCCCGGTCACGAAGGTCGCGATGACCAACCCGCTGGACGCGACGCTCGATCTCCTGCTCCTGGTCACGTACGAGCAGCCGCGGGACCGTGTGGACCTGGTCGGCGTGCGCCTCGATCCGCGTGCGACCCGCGACGTGCTGATCGTCACGCTGCCCGGGATCGATGCATACCTCGATCCGATGCTCGAGGCGCCGGGCTGTGCCGTGAAGGCGACGGCTTTCGAGATCGTGGACTGGTGCGTGGTCGGCGCGATGCCGGACGGCGCGGCCGCCGAAGTCCTGCGTCCCGCGTACGACGCGTGGTACCGCTGGCCGGAGCCGGAGCCCGCCGTCGCCGGCGACTTCGTGTTCGAGGAGCGGCGGATGCGCTTCCAGCAGCCGGGCAAGTTCGACGACTTCCTGATCAAGGGGCGTTTCTCGATGGACGCCGGCGGGAAGCTGGACGTGGAGATGCGCGAAGGCACGGGCGCCAACGCGTCGTTCCTGATCCGTGCGGCGATCGAGAACCTGCGCCGACCCGACTTCGCGGGGCTCGTGGCGCGGAACCGGCTCGAACTCGTCGCCGACGATCGCGTCGCGCTGGTGGGGCCCGGATGGTCGACGGAGCGGCACAACGGCGGCGCGCACGGTACCGGCGGTTCCGTGCGACCCGAAGAGTGCGACGACGTGCAGGTGCGCGACGGCCGGATCGTCGGCGACGGCATGGGCAGCGGCGAACGATCGGTGTGGGAATGGCAATCGATCGGCGGACGGCTCGTCCGGACGCGCCGGTTCGCGTCGTACCTCGACACGCGTTTCGCGTACGCGGTCGTCGACGGACGTGTGGTTCCGACCAGTGCGAGCCAGATCTCGATGGCCGGTACGAGCGTGACCACGATCTCCGAACTCTCGCTCGCCGGCATCCGCTTCGACGGCGGCGGCACGGTTCCCGTGAAGCAGCCGGGCGGGCCAGGGGCGGCGGCGCTGCAGGCCGTTTGGAACGCGGGCTACCGGTTGCCGACCGCGCCGATCGTGGTCGAGGCGAAGTTCGCGCTGACGACCGGCAACGACGGCGTGTGGCGCGGGAAGAAGAAACTGTCCGGCCGCATCGTGATGGAGGGCATCGGGCGCAACCTGCGTTCGTCGGACATCGAGTTCGACGGCAACCTCGCACGCGAGGATGAAGTGCAGCTCGCGGCCGTCCTGCGCGATCGTCTGGGGATGTGGTTCGGCCGCGACTTCAACGATCGCGAGCCGTTCGAGGAGCTGTTCGCCGGCGCCACCATCGAGGGCCCCGATGCAGAAGGCGTGTTCCGTGTCGCGGACTGTCGCGTCGATCGCGTCGACACCGGTGGCGGGCTCGTCCGCGGCTTCCGCGCGACCGATGGCGGGTCCACCACGAAGTTCACGTGGGAGAAGATCGGCGACCGTCAGGTCGTCGTGAAGATCGACGAGAAGATCGGCGGCCCGGACACTCCGGCTGCGGGGCGGTGGGACGCTGCGACGGTCGTCGCGATGACGCCGGTCGGTGAGCACCTGTTGCCGACGAAGATCGCGTTCGAGCACATCTTCGGCCGCGACTGGCTCCCGGAGACGATCGTGCTGCGCGACGTGAAGCTGCGTTCGAAGTGACCGCGTGTCCCCGGCGCGCCCGTGGCGCGACAATCCGCGGCCACGATGATCCGCGATCTCGCGCCGCTCCTGCTCGTCTGCTCCGTCGCCGCGGCGCAGGCCCCTTGCCACGACCTGCTGGCGGTCGCCGGGATCCAGCAGGACCTGCTGGTCGCCTATCCGGTGACCGGCAGTTCGTGTGTGCAGGTCGATCAGCGCGGCCTCACGCTGTATCGCGAGACGGCCGGTTCGTTCACGCTGCAGACGGTCGTTCCGATCGCATCCGCGACGAAGACGCTCTCCGCTGCGGTGCTGATGTCGCTGGTCGACAGCGGTGACCTGTCGCTCGACGACACCGTGGGCCAGTGGCTGCCCGAATGGAACAACGGCATCCGCGCGTCGATCACGCTGCGCATGTGCTTCACGCACACCGCGGGTCTGCCGTCGGCGCACCCGGCCGTCGGCGACGACGCGATCACGTTGCGTGCCGCGGCGATGCAACTCGCGAACGTGCCGCTGTCGTATTCACCGGGGACGGCGTTTCTCTACGGCGGCGTGTCCATGCACGTCGCCGGCGCGGTGTGCGAAGTGGCCGCCGGCCAGTCGTGGAACCAGCTCTTCCAGCAGCGCATCGCGACGCCGCTCGGGATGACCGCGACCGACTACGGCGCGTTCGGCACGACGGCGAACCCGCGCATCGCCGGCGGCGCGCGCGCCGACCTCGGCGACTTCGCCGCGTTCGTGGACATGCTGCGGAATCGCGGCACGCGCAACGCGGTGCAGGTGCTGTCGCCGGCGAGCGTCGACGAGATGCTGCGTGCGCAGACCGTCGGCGTGCCGGTCCTCGAGACCCCGCATCCGCACGGCGCGCCCTACGGGATCGGCGCCTGGATCGAACGCCGCGACGCGCAGGGCCGCACGCTGCTCGCCGAGGCCGCGGGTGCGTTCGGCTTCATCGGCTGGGTCGATCGTGCCCACGACGCGAGCGGCGTGTTCCTCGTGCGCAACTCGAACGACCAGACGTTCCCCTACGTGGAGCGGGTGTGGGCCGCGTGCGACGATGCCCTGCTGCCGGACGGACTCGCGTGCGTCGGCGTGCCGTCACCGGCCTGCACGACCGGTTCGTGGCTCGGAGCGAACGTCGCGGCGCGCACGGGCGAGGCGGAGTTCGCGTTGGTCGCGGCGCGCGGGCCGGCGAACGGGCTCGGTGCAGTCTTCCTCGGGGACGTGCTGCCGACGGGCGTCGTGATCGCCGACCTCTCGTTGTTCGTCGGTCCCGTGCCGGCGCTGCTCGGCGCGTTCTTCGCCGATGCGGCGGGACGCGCTCGCCTGCCGACGCCGCTCGTCGGCGTTCCTGCGGGCACCGCCGTCGGCCTGCAGGCGTTCTGGCTCGCGGATCCGTGCGCCGCGCTCGGGCTGTCGGCGAGCCACGGCGTCGCGCTCGACGTGCTGCCCTGATCCGACCGGCTCGTCAGCGCACCACGACCGTCTCGCGTGCCATCGGCGCCAAGGGCAGCAGGCGCAGGGTCGAGCCGTCCGCTGCGAGAAGGCGCGCGACCGCCGCGTCGGCGCGTGTGAACAGCACGAACGCTGCGTCGCCGGTCCAGCGGTGGCGCGTGCGCTGCGGCGCCGGTTCCCGGTCGACGAACGCCGGCAAGGGTCGCTCCGCCGCGTCGGTGATCTCGATCGCGACGGCGGTCGGCCAGCGCGGGTGATCCGCGAACGACAGGCCGTGCGGCACGTCCGCGAGGAGCGTGAGCGGCGCGTCGGTGGTGGGCACGTCGATCGTCGTCCGCAGCCAACCGTTCTCCCGGACACCGATGGCCAGCGCGGTCGACGGGGGCGAGAAGTCGAACGACCCGTCGCGGTCCGTGCGCGTGGTGGCGACGACCGTGTACTCCTGAACCTCGCCGATCCGTTGCAGCGGCATCAGCGCGGCAACCTGCACGTCTCCGGCGGGCGCGCCGAGCGGACGCGTTGCCCGGCCGCGCAGCCGGCGAGGGCGCGCGTCGGGTAGCCGCATCACGACGTCGTCGGCGCCAGGGAGCACCGGCGCACTCACGACGGTCCGATGCGACTTCCACTCGACCGCGCGCAGCACGTACGGGTGCGGCCAGAGTCCCGTGAGCACGAATTCGCCGTTCGCGTCCGTTTGCGCGAAGTGGGCCGAGTTGCACACACCTTCGCCGAGCACGGCTTCGCCTTCCATCGTGGTGGCCAGGTCCTCGAGGGGCTGCAGCACGGAGCTCGACGAGGGGTCCGGGTCGAGCGGCTCCGCTTCGGCGAGGAAGACCGTTGCGCGGGAGACCGGCTCTTCGGCAGCGTCGACGACGCGGCCGCGGATCGTGGCCAGCGGCGCGCCGAAGCGCAGCTCGAGGTCGACGGTGTCGGTCGCGACCGCGAGCGAACGCATACCGTCGCGGACCACGACGAGGATCGGTGCGTTCGGACCGGATCCGCTCGGCGGCAGCAGTCGCGCACTGATGCGGTCGGGTCGTTCCGCAGGGTCGCGATCGAGGGGGAGCCGTGCGGTTCCTTCGGCATCGGCCCAGCGGTCCTCGGCGCCGAGGCGCACGATCGCGCGCGCTGCGGGCCGGCCGTCGGCGTGGCGAACGTGAACCACGAGTTGCGGAAGCGCCCTGGCCGGCTCTGTTGCAGCAGGCTCCTGCGCGACCGCGTCGCCGCCGGCGAGGACGGCCGTTCGTTCCGTCCCGGGCGGGGCCGTCGGGGGCGCGTCGTGTCCGTGAGTTCGCGCGCTCGGCGTCCGCGTCTGCGCGGGCGGTGTGTCGGCTGCGGCCCGGGACAACGCGGTGCCGGCGGCGACGAAGGTCAGCGCCGATGCCGCCACCGCCCACGCGGCGCGCCTCTGCGTTCCGGGCATTCGCGGCAGGAGCATCCACGCGCCACGAGCCGGACGTTCGCGCCGCGCGAGGCGCGCGAGAACGAGTTCCCGCGCTCGCTGAAGGCGCTTGCGCACCGCGGCTTCGCTCGTGCCGTCCGCGATCGCGATCGCTGCGATCGACTCACCGTTCTCGTGGTGCCGCAGCAGCGTCCCGCGGTACGGCTCGGCGAGTTCGCACACGGCGGTGGCGACGCGGCGTACTTCCTCCATGCGTTCGACCAGGGCCAGCGTCGACGGCGCGGTCGGGTTCTGCGTCGCAACGGCCCGCTCCCTCTCGTCCCTGCGGCGGCGCGAACGATGCAGCAGCGCGGCGGCGCGGCGCGCGATCGTCGCCAGCAGCGGGCGGGCGTGGTTGCGTCGCTGCACCGCGGCGAGCCACGTCGACTGCAGTACGTCGTCCACGTCGCTCGTGGTCACCAGCTGCCGGACGAACGCGCGCAGCCAGTGAAGGTCGTCCGCCAGTGGCCACACGATCGGATCGGAACCTCGGTTCATGCGCCGTGGATTGCCGCGGTCGGCCGCGCGTGACAGGATCTTCGCGGCCGACCACGACGTCCACCGGTCGCGGCGATCACTGCCATCCGCCGAGGGTGATCCTGCGCCCGAGTGTGGTGATCAGCCCCGCGGCGTTCGCGCCCGGGTCGAGCACCACGCCCTGCGACGTGACGACGAGGCCGATCGAGTCCGGGGAGGGCGGCGTCTGCCACGTCATCTCCGCCTTGCCGGTCGCGTCGCTGATGTCCGCGAGGAGGATGATCGGGTCGGTGTAGAGCCAGCAGTTCGGCGCGCCGATGCCCGCGAGCGGGGCGAAGAACTGCTGCACACCGAGCGCCGTCAGCGCGATGTGGTTCGCGAACAGGTTGCCGACCGTGAAGTCCAGCTTCTCGCCGACGTCGGGTGTGCCGGAGACCGTGAACGTCGGCAGGCCGTGGGAGCCGGCGCACGACTGTCCGACCGGCGAAACCGAGCCGGCGACGTGGATGAACGGCGGGATGCTGTATTGCGGGAACAGGTCGTTCTGCGGCCACGCGGTGATCGTGTTCGCGATGTCGCTGAGCTGCTGGCCGTGCGTCGCACCGGACAGGTTGTTGCGGTCGCCGTTGGTGAGGAAGACGAACGACAGCCCGTCCTGCCGGTGCGCGATGAAGGACACCGCGCCGTAGAGACGGCCGTTGTGGTGGCACATGCGCACCTGACCGCCGGTGCCGTTCGGCACGTCGGCCGCGAACCAGCCGTTCATCAGCGTGTTGTAGCCCGGTTCGACGGTCCACATCGCGTCGGTGCTGTCGGGCGAGAGCAGCGGGTTGCTCGCGCCGAGGTCGAACGCGGCGAGGATCTTCGCCATGTCCGGCGCGGACATGACCCAGCCGCCGTGCGAGTCCATGTTCGTCTTGTTGAGCGCGCCGTACTGGCCGGCGACCCACGGGCGCGCGTCGTCGAGCACGCTGCGCGAGAGCATCGGGGTGTACGGGTGGTAGAAGACCTCGCCGGCGTGCAGTTCGTTCCGCGTGTTGCCGCTCATGCGCGGCCGCACGAGGCCGAGCGGCTGGAAGACGTCGCGCTGCACGATCTGTTCGTAGGTGAAGCCCGGATTGCGCAGCTCGAGCGTCTGGCCGAGCACGCTGAAGCCGAAGTTGCTGTACTGAGACTGCGTGTTCGGCGTGAAGTCGAGCGAGACCGAGCCGAAGACGTAGCGGCGGACCGAGCCCTTTCCGATCGGCAACGTCAGGCCGAGCGTCGTGGCGATCGTCGGATCGAGGCCGACCATCGGGTCGTCGGTGATGTCGCGGTCCCAGCCGCCCTGGTGCGTGAGCAGCGAGTGCAGCGTGATCTGCGACAGCCGCGGGTCCTGCACGATCGCGCCGGGGAAGTACGACAGCATCGAGTCGCCCGAATCCATGTTCGCCGCTGCCCGTGCGAAGTGCTGGTGCATCACGATGCTCGTGATCGGCTTGGTGCACGACGCGATCTCGAACAGGCTCGTCGGCTGCGTGATCGGGTAGCCGGGGCGCGCGAGCGTGTAGCCGCGGGCGTAGACGAGGCGGCCGTCGCGGACGATCGCGAGCGACGCGGCACGCGTCTGGTTCGTCGCCATCCAGTTCTGTACCCACGTGTCGAACGGTGCGAACTGCGGCACGGCGACGCCGGTCTTCGTGAGCACGGGCGTGACGGGCAGATCGCTCGGCCCGAACACCGCGGCGAAACGGCGCGACGCACCGCTGCCGGAGCCCTGCACCGAGATCGGATACAGCCCCTGCATCGAGTAGGCGGTGGCGTTGGCCTGGTACTGCGCCGACGTCATGTCGTGGTGCACGATGCAGTCGCCGACGTCGTCACTGCGCCAGAGCGAGACGAAGCGGTTCGAGTCGTTGAACGCGATCAGCGCGGGGCGCGCGTGGCCGTCCGCGAGCGCGTCGAAGTGCTCCTGGAACCCGGCGACGCTCGAGCTGATCACTTCGGTCTGGCCGGTGCCGACCGGCCCGAACGCGACGACGTAGCGCGGATCGGATGCCGTGCCGTAGATGTCGATCGCGGTGACGTCGAGGCCCTGGTCGTTCGCGGTCGCGCGTTCGGCCTTGTACGTGTCCTCGTCGAGACCGTGGCTCGTCCAGCCCGGCGCGTTCGTGAGTTCCCACGTGCCGGCGAAGCGCGGGTTCGCGGCCGTTCCGAGCGCGGAGAGGATCTTCGGCCGGTAGCCGAGCGGCCACCACGTGCTGGCGAAGGTCTGGTACTCCGCGGCGGTGAGACCGTGGAAGCCCTGCACGGTCGGCCCGCCGCGCAGCACCCAGACCGCGGCGTACTGCGGGCTCGCCGTGGTGCCGTAGATCGACAGGGCGATGGGGCGGTAGCCGATGCCCGAGAGTGCGTTCCACTGCGCCTGATGGCCGGCGCCATCGACGTCGTGGTAGGCGACCTGGGCGATCGCGGCGGAGGAGAAGAGGATTGCCGCGGCGAGCGCGGCGGAAGACGGGAAGGTGGTCATGGGATCCTGGGAACTGGGGATGCCCACCCACAGCGGCCACGCCCGCCCCGATCCAATCCCCAAACTGATGCCTTGCGTGGATCTCCGCCCGCGCGTTGCGGCGGCAAGGACCTCGGTGAACGGGGGTTGTGGCGGCGCCCGGCGCGGCGCTGGCTCTCAGGGCTTCGTCGTTCAGAAGTCGTTGGCTCAGAATTGGTTACGCGCCGCGTGATCCACGGAAGGCATCAGTTCGGGAGGGGGCCACGGAGGCGGTGGCCCGCGCCGACCAGGGCCCGGTGCGCCGCGCCGAATCGGTCGGCCCGCACGATCAGCCAGTCGGTGTCGAAGGTCGAGATCACGAAGACCGGCACCTGCGCGTCGGCGAGCGTACGGCAGATCGACGCGAGCACGCCGATGGTCGTCATCTCGACGACGCCGGCGATGCCGAGGGCGACGCGGTCGCGTTCCTGGCGGACGTCGGCCGGGACGTGGCGTTGCGCACACACCACCGACAACTCGGCGGCCGTGCGCGACACCGTGACGAATCCGCCCAGCGCCCATGGGGGCACGGCGGCGTGGGGGTCGAGGCGCGCGATCGCGAGTCGTTCGTCGTGGACGAGGAAGTCGAACGTGGGCTGCGTCATGCCGGTCATTCTCGCCGCCGCGGAGCTCGTCACCTACGCTCGGCCCGATGCGCGCGGTGATCGTTCGCCACGAGGACCACGAAGGCGAGGGCCGGTTCGGTCCCGCGCTGTCGCGGCACGGGTTCGGGATCGAGCGGCGCTTCCGAACGGTGCTCGCCGGCGACGAAGATGCCGACCTCGTGGTCGTGATGGGCGGACCGATGAGCGCCTGCGCGTTGCCTGCGCATCCGTTCCTCGCGCGCGAACTCGCGCTCCTCGTCCATCGGCTGGAGCGCGGTCGGCCGTGCCTCGGCATCTGCCTCGGTGCACAACTCCTGGCGCGGGCTGCCGGTGCGCGAGTGATTCGCGGCGCGAACGGGCCCGAGATCGGCGCCATGTCCGTGGAGTGGACGGCGGCCGCGGGCAGCGATCCGGCGCTCGATGGCGCATCCGGCGCGCCGCTCGTCCCGCAGTGGCACGAGGACACGTTCACGCCGGCACCCGGCGCCGTGCTCCTGGCGTCCAGCGGCCTCTACGAACAACAGGCGTTCCGCCTCGGTGCTTCGTACGGGTTCCAGTTCCACCTCGAACTGGACGCCGCGACGTTCGCCGGGTGGCTCGAGGCGGGTCGGTCGGAACTCACGGCTGCCGGTTCGGACGTGCCCGCACTGCTGGCTGCGGTGCCTCGGCTCGCCGCAACCGACGCGGCGCGCGAACAGCTGGTCGATCGCGTCGCGGCCCGATTCGCCGAGCTGGCGCGGCGTGCGCCGCACTGATCCGTCCCGACGGCGAGTGGCGCGTGGCGCGATGGGCCGGTTTGCGCGACACTGGGCGCGTCGCTGCTTCGAACGGAGAACCAATGCTCGCCCTCGTGCTCGCCGCCGCTCTCGCCGCCCCGCAGGAACCGCTCCGCGTCGCGGTGTTCGCCGACGAAGCGGCGGAGTCGATCGACAAGGGCTTTCTCCGCGGCGTGAAGCGCGCGGCCGAAGCCGCGAACAAGGACGGCGTCAACGGCAGCAAGGTCGAGGTGCGTGTGGTCCCCGTGCCGGCCGCACCCGCCGCGGTCGCGGCGGCGGTCGACGCGCTGAAGGCGGACGGCACCGTCGCCGTCGTCGCGCCGCAGGCGCCGTGGATCGCGGACGCCGTGCGCAAGGCGAGTGTCGGCAAGCTCGCGTGCTCGTCGTTCGTGATCCCGCCACCCGATGCGCTGGCCCTGATCGATCGGGTGCTGCACAAGAACTTCTGCATGGACCGCGTCGGGTTCGTTCGCGACAAGACGAAGGAGTCCGTGGAGTTCGGGAAGTGGCTCGTTCGCGGCGGCCTCACCGCGCCGACCGAACTCGCCTGGGAGATCGAAGTGACGGCGGCGCCGAAGGCCGTGCAGAAGCAGTTCGAGAAGGAGCGGCCCCAGGTGCTGCTGATCGATGCGGATCCGCCCGCGGTGGCGAAGTTCGTCAAGGAGTCGCTCGGCGCCGATCGCATCCCGATCGTGCTGATGCCGCGCGCGTGGGACGCATCGCTGCTGGCGATCGACCGGCGGTGGTTCGTCGTGCAGGGGCCGTCGATGGCTTCGTCGACCACCGCGACGGCGGCGCGCACCGACTATGAACGCGACCACGGCGTGCCGGGGTTCGGCGTCGCGGAGGGCTTCGAGGCCGTGCTCGCGATCGTCGAAGCGGCGCGGGCGGCCAAGGCCAACGATGCGGCGTCGATCGGCACGGGTCTCCCGAAACTCGTCGTGAGCGAAGTGCGCGGGCGCACCGCGTTCGACGCCACGTTCGGCGGATTCTCGCCCGGTGCCGCGGTGTGGGTCGCCCAAGGCGGAACCCTCGTGCCGTACGTGCCTGGCGTCGTGGCTGCGCGCGCAGCCGGCACTTCGGCGGGCACGGACACGACGCCCGAACGTCCGCCGCAGAAGCAGATCGGCGAGCCGTTCGGCACGTGGCGCACGCGCCAGTTCGCTCCCGAAGACGGGGCCCAGACCGTTCTGCTCGACTGGGCGACGGACGGCGGCTTCGCGTCGTCGGAAGACGACCTGAAGCAGCTCGGCCTCTCCACCGGCGGCGCGGACCCGCTCGTCGACCACCTCGTCCGCGAGGAGATCCTCGCCCGCATCCTCGCGATCGCGTCGACGAAGTTCGGTCGCAAGGACGACGGCAGCGGCATCGTCGGCAAGAGCCTGAAGATCGTCCTCGTGAAGCACCTCGCGGCGAAGGACCGCGACAAGAAGCGGCTGCGTCTGTGGCCCGCCTACGTCGGCGGCGACCATCCCGACGCGGGCGGCGAGGCGTTCGGCACGTACTGCCGCGTCTACTCCACGTTCATCCGGCGGACGATCTTCCAGTCGCACGCCCTGTCGCCCGCGGTGTCGACCGGCGACCTCGAGTTCCTCGACGGCACCTATGCGTTCAGCAGCGACTACGCGAAGGACAAGCGCAGTGAGCTGATCCGCGCGCTCATCAACGGCTACGCGGGGTCGATGGCGCTGACGCTCGCGCACGAGGTGGGACACCTCGCCGGCCTCGGCCACGTCACCGACGACCCGGTCGACCTGATGAACGTCAACGAAGGCGCCGGCCTCGACTACCGCGATGCTCGCTTCGGCACGAACACGTGGGCGGCCCTCGTTGAGCGCTGGGGGCTCACCGGCGACAAGCCGAAGAAGAAGTAGTCGTCAGTACTGCTTGAACTCGCCGCCGTTCTCGTCCGCGAGGCGGCGAAGGAACTCGGCGTTCAGGTCCTTGCCGATCGCGATGCAGTGGATCGTCACGCGCTTCAGGGCGTTCCACTCGCGTACGGCGATCAGGATCTTGTCGGTCGAGTCGAGCTGGCCGTCGGGTTTCGTCGGCGAGCCGTCCGTGAGCAGGAAGATCGTGTCCAGCTCGAGGCCGTAGTACTTGTCCTTCGCGCCGCGGCCGACGAGGCTGAAGCCCTGCTGCATCGAGTCGTGGATGTTGGTGCTCGACGACGGCGAGAGTCCCTTCACGAAGGCCTGGGCGCGCGCGACGACGTCCTTCGCGGCAGGCTGGATCTTCTTCTCCCACCAGTGCGGCTGGTCGTTGTACCAGAGGATCGCGAACTTCTGGTCCGGCCGCAGCAGGCCGAGGGCCTTCGACAGCTCGGCCTTGCACGCTTCGAGACGCGACGTCTCCGCATTGCCTTCGGTCTTCGCAGCGCCGGTCTCGACCTTCACCTTCTCCTTCATCGAGCCCGAGCAGTCGATCACGTAGAGGATCGACGAGCTGTCGCCCTGCGGGATGCCGAAGTAGTAGAACTTGTCCGTCTCCTTGCGGTGGCTCGGTGTGCCGCCGCCGAGCGGTTTGCCGCCCGCGACGAACCCGGCGCCTTCGGCCTTCCACCACGCCTGCCAGCTGCCGACGTTCGTGCCGAACTGCTGGCCGGTGAGCACTTCGAGCGCCGAGCCGACGCGCATCTTCATCTGGCCGGTCGCTCGTTCGAGCAGCGTGATCATCGGCGCGATCGCCTCGGGCGTCGCGATCTTCGCGAGGGCGAGAGCTGCACGTTCGGCGACGGCGTCCTCCGGGCTCTGCAGGAGGGCGAGCACGGGCGTCGCGAACGCGTGGGCCGCCTTGCCGGCGCCGGCGAATGCGTCCAGCAGCACGATCTGGTCGGTGGGATCCTTCGCGCGCGAGAGAGTCGCGACGAGTTCGTCCATCACGTCGGCGGCGCCGGCGCCGAGAGCGCGCGCCGCGGCCAGCTTCAGCGGCGCGGGTCGCTTCTGCGAGCACACGCGCTGGAGGAGCCACAGCAGGCTGTCGCGCCGCGCGACCTGCGCGATGCGATCGCCGACGGCGCTCTGGAGCTTGCGCAGGTCGGCGATGCGATCGCCGAGTTCGGCGCTCTCCTTCTGCACCTCCTTGAGGCGATCCAGGGCGTCCTTCGGCAGCGTGCGCGTCGGGGCCGACTCCTGGCCCTTGATCACCTTCGCGATCTCCTCGTTCAGGATCGTGCGCTGGGCGTCGTTCGTCGTGATGTCGCCGTCCAGGTCGAGCCAGCCGGCCACGAAGACCTCGGTCGCCTTCGGTGAATCGAGGCCCTTCGTGCCGTCGATCGCCGCCTGCCGTTCGGCTGCAGGCGGCGGCGCCTTGCCCTTCGCCGTGGCAGCGAAGGCCTTCGCGAACGCGGCGAGCGACCTGGCGTCGTCCTGGGCGGGAAGGGAGAGAATCAGCAGCAGCGCGGGGAGCGCGCGCGTGAGGAGGGTTGCGGGCACTGGGATGAGGAGGAGACCTGGGAGAGGGCGCGGAGAAGTGTGTCCGCGACCGCCGCGCATGCAACCCGGCGCGGCGCGGGAATCAGTGTCCTGCGATCGCCGGGCCCTTCGGCATCGCCGACTCGGGTCGCAGCGGATCGGACCGCACGTCGTCGCAGGTGCCGAACTCGCCGTCGATACCGGCGGTCATCGCGACGAAGCGGCCGTCCGATGCGTTGAAACGGAACTCGTGGCCCCAGCGGTCGCGACGCGGCAGAGTCGGATCCGAGGCGAGGAGCTCGGCTGCCGTGGGCCAGCGACCGCGTTCGGTGGCGAAGTCGGCCGCGGCGTAGGCGAGGCGTTGCACGTCGTACACCGCACGGGTGCCGAACAGTTCGTCCTCGATTCAGGACTGGGGTGGCCGCAGGGCTGTGTGCAGCAGCGGCAGCGTCACGACCGCGAGCGGCAGCAGGTCGAACAGCAGGCGCGAACGCGCGGGCTTGCGGCGACGGGTCGGCATGGCGGCGAGGATACGCGCCGTACGAGCCCTCGTTCCGTCGCGCGGACGACTGGAGCGGTGGTCGCGGAACGGGGCGTTCGCGCGAACGGTCCGTGCCAATGCGTCGCCGCGCGCGCCGAGGACGAGGGAGGGGAGCCGGTGCGCCCGGCGGCCGGGGGCGCAGGTCGATACTCTCTGCGGCGCGTCATGGAGACCCCACGTCGTCCTGCCGGATCGATCGCTGCGATTGCGCTGGCGTTCCTCGCCGGGTGTTCGGGCCGCGGCGGTTCGCCGTCTCCCGACGACGTGGGCATGGCCGCGCGCGTCATCGTGCCGCCCCTGCCGCTGCCGACCGGTCTGCCGCAGCCGTCACCCGTGCAGTTGCAGGTCGCGTTCCCGGCGCTCGTGTTCGACCGGCCCGTCGTGTTCGCCGCGGCGCCGGACGGGAGCGGCCGCGTGTTCGTGGTCGAGCAACCGGGGCGCATCCACGTCTTCACGAACGATCCTGCCGTCGTCGCGACGAAGGTGTTCCTCGACATCCGACCGGTCGTGCAGTTCGGCGGCGAAGAAGGCCTGCTCGGCTTCGTCTGCCATCCGGACTTCGCGACGAACGGCTTCTTCTACGTCTACTACACGCGTGGTTCGCCGCGCCGGTCCGTGCTGTCGCGGTTCCACATGTCGGCCGGCGATCCCGACGCCGCGGATCCGGCGAGCGAGGTCGTGCTGCTCGAGATCCCGCAGCCGTTCTCGAACCACAACGGCGGCTGCCTCGCGTTCGGCCCGGACGGCAAGCTGTACGTGTCGAGCGGCGACGGCGGCAACGCGAACGATCCGTTCGACAACGCGCAGTCGCTGCAGAACGTTCTCGGCAAGGTGCTGCGCTTCGAGCCGGACGGAACGATCCCCGCCGACAACCCGTTCGTCGGGACGGCGGGTGCTCGCGGGGAGATCTGGGCGTACGGGCTCCGCAATCCGTGGCGCATGAGCTTCGACCGGGCGAACGGCACGCTGTGGCTCGGTGACGTGGGGCAGGGCGCTGAGGAGGAGATCGACATCGTGCAGCGCGGTGCGAACTTCGGCTGGCGTGTCTACGAAGGGTTCGGTTCCAACGTGAATCCGTCGGGCCTGCCCGCGACCGACTTCGTCGCGCCGGTCCATTCCTACGGTCGCGACGTCGGCGCGAGCATCACCGGCGGCTACGTGTACCGCGGCGCCGCGGTGCCGGCGCTCGTCGGTGCGTACGTGTACGCGGACTTCGTCAGCGGCGTCGTGCAGGCCCTCGTCCACGACGGCGTGCAGGCGGTGCAGAACACCGTGATCGCGCAGACGGCCAACCCGGCGGCGTTCGGCGAGGACGCCTCCGGCGAACTGCACCTCTGCTGCTTCGACGGCCGCATCCGCCGGTTCGCGCCGGCGCCGCAGGCGCCCGTCACGCAGATGCCCGCTCTGCTGTCCGAGACCGGCTTGTTCGCCGACGTCTCGACACTGCAGGCGACGGGCGGGGTCCTCGAGTACGGCGTGAACGCGGAAACCTGGGCGGACGGAGCTTCGCGCCGTCGCTGGATCGCGCTGCCCGGGGCCTCGCGGATGCAGTTCGCCGCCGAAGGCGCATTCGGTTTCCCGGTGGGTACTGCGCTGGTGAAACACTTCGAGATCACCACGTCGCCGGGAGTCGTACGTCGGCTCGAGACGCGGGTGCTGCTGCGGCACGAATCGGGATGGCAGGGTTACTCGTACCGCTGGAACGGCGGCGGCGACGACGCCGTGCTCGTCGCCGCGGGCGGCGAGGACTTCGACGTGACGATCGTGGAGCCGGCAGGAGCGCGGCAGCAGACGTGGCACGTGCCCGCTCGCGCCGAGTGCGCTTCGTGCCACACCGCGGCGGCGGGCCACGTGCTCGGCGTCACGGCGGCGCAGCTGCAGCGTGCGTTCGCGTATCCGCTCCGCACCGCGAACCAGCTGCGCACATGGAGCCACATCGGGCTCTTCACGGCGGACATCGGTGCGCCCGCGAGTCACGCAGCCCGCACGGATCCACGCGACGTCGACGCTCCGCTCGACGATCGGGCGCGCGCGTATCTCGACGTCAACTGCTCGCATTGCCACCGGCCCGGCGGTCCGACGCCGGTTGACCTGGATCTGCGCTTCTCCGTCGCGAGCGCTTCGATGAACGTGCTCGGCGTCTCGGTCGTCAACGGCGTGCCCGCGGGCAGCGGGGTTCGCGTGACCGTCGGCGTGCACGCGGCGAGCGAGCTGTGGTCGCGCATCGCGCGGCGCGACGCGTTCGGCATGCCGCCGCTCGCGTCGTCGGTCGTCGATGCCGATGGCGTCGACCTCGTCGGCGCGTGGATCGACGCCGGTCCGCCGCCTCGCTGACGCACTTCCGCATGGCGCCGGCGCTCGGTCGTCGGGAAAAACCCGTACCGCGTGGTCCCGATGGGATGAACCCTACGAGCTTGTGCGCGCTGCGCTCAAGGGCGTGCGGATGACGGACGACAAACGCATGCGATGAACCTCAGGTGGCTCTACCTGGCCATGGTGCCGCTGCTCGGCATCCTGGCCGGTGCGTGCCACCAGGGCAGACGCCACGCCGACGCAGGGACCCTGTCGCTGCGTCCGGCATTCCCGACCGTGGCATGCGGCGACGAACTCGAGATGTTCGCGGTTCACGTCGACACCGACGGCGCCTCGCGGGACGCGACGGAAGACGTGGAGTGGGCGAGTGCGGCGCCCGGCGTGCTGCGGGTCGTCGACGATCCGGTTCGTCGCGGGCGTGTCGTCGGGGTGAGCGTCGGTCGCGCGGTCGTCCGCGCCACGGACCCGGTGAGGGGAATCCTTGCATCCGCGACGGTCACCGTGACACCAGCGCGCCTCGTCTCGATCGCGGTGACGCCGGTGTCGGCGTCGATCGCGCTCGGGACGACGCGGCAGTTCACGGCGACGGGAACCTACGGCGACAACACGACGCAGGACCTGACGGCGTCGGTGACGTGGAGTTCGTCGTCGGGTGCGGTGGCCACGATCGGCAACGCGGGCGGCAGCCGGGGTCTCGCGACGAGCTCCGGGACCGGGGTGACGACGATCACGGCGACGGAACCGGGCAGCGGCGTCGCGGGATCGACGACGTTGACGGTGACCGCGGCGACGCTGGTGTCCATTGCGGTGACACCTGCCGCGCCGTCGGTCGCGCTGGGCGCGACCCGCCAGTTCACGGCGACCGGCACGTACACGGACAGCTCGACGCAGGATCTGACGACCGGAGTGACGTGGAGCTCGGCGTCGGGCGTGGTGGCGACGATCAGCAATACGGGCGGCAGCCAGGGTCTCGCGACGAGCGTGGGCTTGGGCTCGACCACGATCACGGCCACGGATCCGGGCAGCAGCGTCGCGGGGTCGGCGACCCTGACGGTGACGGCGGCCGCTCTGGTGTCGATCGCGGTGACGCCGGCCCTGCCGTCGATCGCACTCGGTACGACGCGGCAGTTCACCGCGACGGGAACGTACACGGACAACACGACCCAGGATCTCACCACGGCGGTGACGTGGAGTTCGTCGTCGGGAGCGGTGGCGACGATCGGCAACACGGGCGGCAGCGAGGGACTCGCGACGAGCGTCGGCACGGGAACGACGACGATCACGGCGACGGATCCCGGCAGCAGCATCGCGGGGTCGACGACTTTGACGGTGACGGCTGCGACGTTGGTGTCGATCGCAGTGACGCCGGCCCTGCCGTCGATTGCGCTGGGTACGACGCGGCAGTTCACGGCGACCGGCACGTACACGGACAGCTCGACGCAGGACCTGACGACCGCGGTGACGTGGAGTTCGTCGTCGGGAGCGGTGGCGACGATCAGCAACGCGGGCGGCAGCCAGGGCCTCGCGACGAGCGCCGGAACGGGGACGACGACGATCACGGCGACGGATCCCGGCACGAGTGCTGCGGGCACGGCGACGCTGACCGTGACCGCGGCGACCCTGGTGTCGATCGCGGTGACGCCGGCCCTGCCGTCGATCGCGCTCGGCACGACGCGGCAGTTCGCCGCGACGGGCACCTACACCGACAACACGACGCAGGATCTCACCACGGCGGTGACGTGGAGTTCGTCGTCGGGCGCGGTGGCGACGATCGGCAACTCCGGCGGCAGCCAGGGACTCGCAACGAGTGCGAGCACGGGAACGACGACGATCACGGCGACGGATCCGGGCAGCAGCATCGCTGGCTCGACGACGCTGACGGTCACGGCCGCGACGCTGGTGTCCATCGCGGTGACGCCGGCCTTGCCGTCGATCGCGCTCGGCACGACGCGGCAGTTCACGGCGACGGGAACGTACACGGACAGTTCGACCCAGGACCTGACGACGGCGGTGACGTGGAGCTCGTCGTCGGGCGCGGTGGCGACGATCAGCAACGCGGGCGGCAGTCACGGCCTCGCGACGAGTGCCAGCCCGGGCTCGACGACGATCACGGCGACGGATCCGGGCAGCAGCATCGCGGGGTCGACGACGCTGACGGTGACGGCTGCGACGCTGGTGTCGATCGCGGTGACGCCGGCCTTGCCGTCGATCGCGCTCGGCACGACGCGGCAGTTCGCGGCGACGGGCATGTACACGGACAGCTCGACGCAGGATCTGACGACCGCGGTGACGTGGAGTTCGTCGTCGGGCGCGGTGGCGACGATCAGCAATGCGGGCGGCAGCCAGGGCTTCGCGACGAGCGCCGGCACGGGAACGACGACGATCACGGCGACGGATCCCGGCAGCAGCATCGCGGGGTCGACGACTTTGACGGTGACGGCTGCGACGCTGGTGTCGATCGCGGTGACGCCGGTGCTGCCGTCGATCGCGCTCGGAACGACGCGGCAGTTCACGGCGACGGGCACGTACACGGACAGTTCGACGCAGGACCTGACGGCGTCGGTGACGTGGAGTTCGTCGTCGGGCGCGGTGGCGACGATCAGCAACGCGGGCGGCAGCCAGGGCCTCGCGACGAGTGCGAGCACGGGAACGACGACCATCACGGCGACGGATCCGGGCAGCAGCATCGCGGGTTCGACGACGCTGACCGTCTTCGACGACATCGCGTTCCGCAGTGCGGCATCGGCCGGTGTCGCGTCCGGCACGAGTCTCGTGATCTCCGCCCCGGCGGGCGCTGCCGAGAACGATGTCCTCGTCGCGGGCATCGCCATTCGCCCGCAGACCGCGACGGTGACGCCGCCGTCGGGATGGACGCTCGTGCGCCGCCTCGACAACTCCGGCGGCGCCGGCAACTCGCTTCTCGTCTTCACCCGTGTGGCCGGCGCCAGCGAGCCGTCGAGCTACACGTGGACCACCTCCAGTTCGACCGGAACCGTCGGCGGCATCGCCGCCTTCCGCTTCGTCGACACGTCGGCGGTGGTGGACGCGGAGTCGGGCCAGACCACGGCGAGCAGCCTGTCGCATGCCGCGCCGAGCATCACCACCGCGACCGCTCGCACCATGCTCGTCACGGTGCACGCGTTCTCGTCGGCAGCGACGTGGACGTCGCCCGCCGGCATGACCGAGGTCGCGGACGTTGCGAGCCAGGCGATCGGCGCCGTGGGCATCTCGATGTCGATGCACTGCGTCGTGCAGACCTCGGCGGGAGCGACGGGGACCAAGACCGCCGTCGCCGCCAACGACGCGGACACGGGCAACGCCGCGATCCTCGCCCTCCGCCGCGCGCCCTAGTGCTCGGCGAACGCACGGCGGTAGGCTCCACGCGGTTCGCCAACCCGATGAAGGTCCGCCTCCTCACCGTTTCCCATCGGCAGCCGTCCTGGGTGACCGACGGTTGCGCCGAGTACGAACGGCGCCTCCCGCGCGAGTGGGGGTTCCAGCTGGTCGAGGTTAAGCCCGAAGCGCGCACCAGCGGCGCGACGAAGGAGCGCGTCCAGGCGGCCGAGGGGGAGCGCCTGCGTGCGGCACTGCCGAAGGGCTGCCGCACCATCGCACTCGACGAACGCGGCGATGCGTGGACGACCGTCGAACTCGCGCGCCGGCTCGAGCGATGGATGCAGGAAGGGCGCGACGTGGCGTTCGTGGTAGGCGGGGCGGACGGTCTCGATCCGGCATTCCGTGCCGCCGCCGAGCGGTCCATTTCGCTGTCCGCTCTCACGCTGCCGCACGGCCTCGTGCGTGTCCTGCTGGTCGAGCAGTTGTGGCGCGCAGCGTCGATCCTGCAGGGACATCCGTACCATCGTTCGTGAAGAAGTCTGCGGCGCCGATGGCACCGCAGCGTTCGCGTCGCCGAGCGAACACCGTCGGCCGACGGCAAAGGGGTTCACGCGCAGGTCTGCCGTCGGTCGATCATCCACCGGTGACAGCCGCGGAATCGCGACACCAGGACCATCTGCCCGCCAGCCGGATCGCGGCAGGTCTGCGCGCGGAGAGCCGGCGCCTCCTCGTTGTGGGCACGACGGGTGCGGCGCTGCTGGCAGGGGCCGTCGTGGCGGCCGAGGCGAACGGCTGGTCGCCGCTCGTGCTGCTGCCGCTGCTGCTGGTCGTCGTCGCGTCGGTTGCGATCGTCGCGGCTGCGTTCCGGCGGACGATGACGACGGACGTCGACGTGCTCGAGGAGGCGCGGCGGGGCGCACTCACCGAGGCGACTTCGAAGGCGCAGTTCCTCGCGAACATGAGCCACGAGATCCGCACGCCGATGAACGGCATCCTCGGGATGGCGGAGCTGCTCGTCCGCACCAAGCTCGACTCCGATCAGGAGCAGATGGCGACGACGATCCATTCGTCCGCCGAGGCCTTGCTCGCGGTGCTGAACGACATCCTCGACTATTCGAAGATCGAAGCGGGCAAGCTGGATCTCGAGACGGCGGACTTCGACGTGTGGCAGGTCGTGGACGACTGCGCCGGCTTGTTGCATGCGGCCGCCGATCAGAAGGGCGTCGAACTCCTGACGTTCGTCGATCCCCGCCTGATGCGCTGTCATCGCGGCGACGCGGCGCGGGTCCGTCAGGTGCTGCTCAACCTCGTCAGCAACGCAGTGAAGTTCACGCTCGACGGCGAGGTCGTGCTCTCGGCCGATCTCGGCGACGAAGACGACGCATCGCAGGTCGTGCGCTTCTCGGTGCGCGACACCGGCATCGGCATGGGCCCCGAGGCGATGGCGAGGCTCTTCACGCCGTTCACCCAGGCCGATGCATCGACGACCCGCCGCTTCGGCGGAACCGGCCTCGGCCTCGCGATCTGCCGACGGCTCGTCGAGCTGATGGGCGGGTGCATCGTCGTGGACAGCGAGGAGGGCGTCGGGTCGACGTTCTCGTTCGATCTCCGGCTGCCGAAGGGCGAAGTCGCGAACGCACGGCCGCGCGCGGAGGACGTCGACCTGAGTTCGTGCGCACTGCTCATCGTCGACGACAACGAGACGAACCGACAGCTGATGCTGATGCAGCTCGCGCCGACGAAGATCGGCATCGACGTGGCGAGCAACGCCATCGGCGCGATCGAGACCCTGCGCAACGCGGCGACGCGGGGCCATCCGTTCACGATGGCGATCGTCGACATGGCGATGCCGGGCATCGACGGGATGCAGCTGGCCGAGGCGATCCGCAACGAATCGCGGATCCCTGGCCTCCCGATCGCCCTGGCAAGTTCGCTCGGCACACGCCCGGGTCTCGCCGAGATGGCGTCGGTCGACGTCTTCCGCTGGCTCAACAAGCCGCTCGCGGCGGGGCGCCTGCTCCAGGTGGTCTGCGACATGGCGAGCCTCCGGCAGAGCGGGCGGCCCGTTCTCGCCCGCAAGGTCGACGAGGCCGTGGTGTCGCCGGCGACCGCCTCCGTCGCTGCCGGGATCCGGGTCCTGGTCGCGGAGGACAACGAGATCAACCGCCGCGTGCTCGCGGGCATGCTGCGGCGAATCGGTTGCGAGGTCGTGTTCGCGGTGGACGGCCGCGAGGCGGTGCAGCTCGTCGAGCAGCGGCCGTTCGACGTCGTGCTGATGGATTGCCAGATGCCGGAGATGGACGGCTACGAAGCCTCGCGCTGCATCCGCGACTTGCCCGGCGTTCCCGCGAACCTGCCGATCCTCGCCCTCACCGCGAATGTGCTTCCGGCGGATCGGGACGCGTGTCTCGCAGCGGGCATGAACGACTTCCTGTCGAAGCCGGTGCGTCTCGACGTGCTCCGGGCGGCGGTGGTGCGCTGGACGCGGGGTGCGGCGGCGGCACCGGCGGCGGTGTTCGAGGACGTCGCGACCTGACTGCCCGCGGGCGGCGTGGCGGGTCGACCCGAGACGTCGCAGCGGGGCTGGTTGCATTGCGCGCGCGGAGCATGTCCCCGCGTTGCGACGGCTCCAGGAGATGTTGATCCGCGCCGCCCGCGGGCGGCGTGGATCACAGATCGTAGAAGCGCAGGTCCTTGCCGGTGACCTGCTTCGTCCACGCATAGATCTGCCCGGCGTGGCCCGACGAGTGCTCGAGCACGTGCAGGACCGCGGCGAGACCCGTGACGTCGTAGCGCTGCACGCGGCGCACACGCAGCAGTTCGGCGATCGGCACGCGATCGACCAGATCGCACGCGCGGGTCCACACGGCCGCGAGGCGGTCGAGCATCACGCGCGCCGGAGCTCCGCCGTCCGCGGCGAACTCGGCGGGCCGGTCGCGTCGGTCGTCGACGTCGCCGAAGGTCGCGAGGATCCACTGTGTCGTGTTGCCCGCGAGATGCAGCAACAGGTTGCCGGCCGAGTTGCAGTTCGGCGCCGGCTTCCGCCACACGCCGTCGTCGCCGAGCATCTCGACGCATTTCGTGATTCGCGGCAGATACTCGCCGAGCAGCCGCGTCCGGAACTCCGCGGCAACGATCTTCGCGAGGGCCGGCGCCGGTTCGTCGGGACGCGCGGTCACGGCGGTCAGGCGACTTCGCCCTTGTCGCGGTCCGCGGGCCGATCGCGCGGCGTCTTGCCCTCGGTGCGGTCGCGCAGGCCTTGCAGTTCTTCCTCGAGCAGCGCGACGCGCTGGCCGAGTGTGCGGTGCCGCAGCGTGAGGCGGCTGAGTCGCACCGAGAACTGGAGCAGCAGCGCGAGCACGAACAGGAACGCGCCGAAGAACAGCGTGCTGACGACGCTCGCGGATCCGATCCACCGGCTCAGCGTGAGCAGGAGGTCCTGGTAGAGCGCGAGGAACGCGAGTGCGACCGATGTCCCGATCCAGACCCACGAGTACTCCTCGCGCAGCTTGCGGCGCCGCACGAGTTCGAAGATGAGGACGACGAGACCCGCGGCGAGCACGAACGCGACGACGCGCTGCCGGCCCGGCAGCGGTTCGAGCTCGGCGCCGAAGTGCTGCATCAGGGCCAGCATCACGACCACCTCGCGACGGTGTCGCGGTCGCGCAGCGGCGTGGCGCGTCGCACGGGCAGGAGCAGGAGCGTGAGCAGCATCTTGTATCCGTACCAGGCGATCCGCATCCCGCGGTGCATCGAGACGCCGCCCTTCCTCGCGTGCATGCGCACCGGAACCTCGACGACGACGAGGCCGCGGCGATGGTGTTCGACGAGCACGTCGGTGTCCGGGAAGTCCTCGGGGAAAGCGTCGGTTGCGACGGTGGCAAGGGCGCGTGAGGAGAGTCCCTGGAAGCCGCTGGTCGGGTCGGTGATGCGGGTGCGCAGCCACTTCGTCGCGATCCACGCGAAGAAACGGGTGCCGACGCGCCTCGCCATGCTGGCGGGGGGAGGGGCGCCGTCCAGGTAGCGCGAGCCGAGCGCGACGTCCGCGCCGCCGTCGAGCGCGGCGACGAGCCGCTCGAGCATCGCCGCGTCGTGCTGTCCGTCGGCGTCCATCTGCAGCACGCGCTGGTAGCCGCGCCGCACCGCGTAGCAGTAGCCGGTGTGCAGCGCTGTCCCGTAGCCGAGGTTGTACGGGTGGCGCACGACCGTCGCGCCGTGGCGGCGCGCCTCGTCTCCCGTCTCGTCGCGGCTGCCGTCGTCGATCACGAGCACGTCGAGGCCGGGGTCGGTGCGCCGGACCTGGCGAACGACGTCACCGATGCGGCCCGCCTCGTTGTGCGCGGGAATGACGAGAAGTGTGGGAAAGCTCACGGAGCGCGACGATCCGATGCGGCGCGGTAGCCTAGGTGGGGCCGGAGTCCGCGCCAACGAAAAGGTCGGTGCCGAGGCGCGTGTGTGGCGGAACGTCGCTCGCGACTCTACGCTAGGCGCGCCTTTTTCCGGGCGCCGTTCGGCGGTGGCCCGCGAACACCGTCACGAGAAGCCAATCATGTCGATCCGTTTCGTTCTGCCGACCTTCCTCGCCCTCTTCGCCGCCTGCTCGGGAACCCGCGATGCCCGGGTCAACCCCGATGCGCCGGACACGGTCACCGGCACCGGTCTCCAGAGCCAGGACATCCGGACCATGGCGCAGCAGATGGCGGCCGACATCAAGGCGTCCGGCGTGCTGGCGCCCGGCAAGGAAGGTGAGCGGGTGTCGTTCTACATCTACGAGATCAAGAACGACTCGTCGGACGTCATCGACAAGGAGATCATCCTGACGAAGCTGCGCACCGAGCTTGCGAAGGCGATGGGTCGCCAGGTCCGGATCCTCGATCGTTCGCCGAGTGCGAACGACCTCACGGACGCCGAGCGTCGCATGAAGGAGCGCGGGCAGGTCTCCGGAACGAACGACCGCAAGATCGCCGGTAGCGACTACGTGCTGAAGGGCACGATGAAGAGCCGCGACCGCCAGGCGGGCAAGCTGAAGTCGAGCTACGTGCTCGTGACGTTCGAGCTGACGGATCTCGTCACCCAGGAACTCGCCTGGACGAACGACTACGAGATGAAGACCGAGTCAGAGAAGTCGGTCATCAACCGCTGAGCGCGTCGGCCTCGATGCGCCGCCGCTGCATTCCGTTCGCCGGTCTCCTGGCCGCCGCGTGTGCGGTCGGCCAGCCTGCGATTCCGCTCGCAACCTTCGTCGCGGGCGACGTCGCGGCCGTGCGGGCCTTCGCAGCCCAGCAGGTCGCCGAGGGCGACGAAGAGAACCAGGCGCTCGTCCTCAACGTGCAGGCCCAGTGCGACCTGCTGCTCGGCAACACCGACGACGCGCGGCGCGCGTTCGAGTCCGCCGGGCAGATCATGGGCAATTGGGCGGCGAGCGGCGGGGAGGTGACGTCGGCGCTGATCGGCAGCGAGAGCAGCAAGACGTACAAGGGCGATCCCTACGAGAAGGCGATGAACGCCTTCTACCTGTGCTATTGCTTTCTCCTGAAGGGCGAGCCCGACAACGCGCGCGCGGCGTGCAAACGCGGCATCCTGATGGACGCCGAAGTCGAGGACGAGAAGTTCCAGGCGGACAACGCGCTGCTGTTCTGGCTAGCGGGGCGCATGAGCAAGCTCATGGGGTCGCCTGACGACGTCGACTTCTACAAGGAAGCGGCCACCGCGAACGCGTTCGCGATCGAGCACGGCGCCCGCGGCGACGCGCAGAACCGCGTGCTCGCGGATCCCGCGGCCGGCAATCTCGTACTGCTGTTCGAGTGCGGCATGGGGCCCGAGAAGTACGCGGACGGCATCCAGGACGAGCTCGCGCGCTTCCGGCCGCGGCCGCATCCGGCAGTGAGAGCGCGGGTGTCGCTCGACGGCAAGGACCTCGGCGCGTCCGGGGTATCGGCCATCCTCGTCGACGTCGACTACCAGGCGCGCACGCTCGGCGGCACGGCGATGGAGGGCATCCGCAAGGGCAAGGCGATCTTCAAGACAGCGAGCACCGCGGCGGGCGTCGTGCTGCTGTCGCAAGCGGCGAAGGATCGCGGCGACAGCGCCCGCACGCAGGCGATCGCCGGCGGCGCGCTGCTCCTCGCGGGGCTACTGACCTCGTCGTCGGCGGACATCCGGCACTGGCCGACGCTGCCGTCGACCGTGCAGGCGCTCACGATCAACGTGCCGCCCGGCGAGCACGTCATCGACGTCGATTTCCTCGATGCCAACGGCCGCGCGATTCCGTCGCTCCGTCAGCGTGCGCAGGCGCTCGTTCCGGAGAAAGGCGAGAGCTGGCACCTGTTCCGTTCGTTGCCGCGCGTAGCGCCGGTGACACCGGCGCCAGGCTCGTCGTGACCCGGCTCGAGACCGCGTCGCAACCAGCACCGGCGGTCGCGCGCTCTTCCCCGACTTCCCCTTTCCGGCTCCACCCATGAAGCAGTTCCTGATCGCGTCCGCCATCGCCGCAGCACTTCTCGTCGCCCTGCCGGGTCAGGAGCCCGGGACCGCGCCCGCGCCGAAGGCCACGAAGCAGGAGTCCGGTGCGAACCGGACCGAGGGCTTCGGTCGCGCGACGAACTACCGCACCGCGCTTGCGAATGCCCTCGAGGACGCCGTCGCGAAGGCGAAGGGCGTCTCGGTCGCGCGCGGCCCGGCGCTCCGCAGCCGCCTGTCCGTGGTCTCCGACCACAAGGACGGCGACAAGGACGGCTGGTTCGACGGTGAGGCCGACGCCGAGCGCGAATGGGTGCAGCAGCAGATCGCGGGTTTCGTGCTCGCGTACGACGTGGTGAAGAAGGAGAAGGCGAACGACGGGCACTGGGAGGTGACGGTCAAGGCCGAGATCGCGTCGCCCGACAACGCCGACGCGGTGCTGGTCATCGACCTCGTCGACACGGACCTGCGCCGCTGGCAGCTCGAGCGCTCCGACGAAGGTGCGCCCGGTGCGGTCACCACGAAGAACGGCGAGTTCTCCGGGCCGAAGATCGGCGAGTACCTGCGTCGCAGCAAGCTCGTCAAGATCGTCGCGAAGGGCTCCGGCGTGAAGGTCGGCGAAGGCAGCGCGGTGCGCGAGCGCGAGAAGGCGGGCCAGCAGGTCGTCGCGTCGCACCGCGTCTCGATCACGTGGCAGCCGGTCGTCGTGCAGTCGCTGATCGAGAAGCCCAACAAGGCGCGCCCGACTTCGGGACCGCGCCCCGAGTACCTCGTCGGCGGCTCCGTGCAGGTCTCCCTCCGCGTCGAGAACCTGGTCGAGAACACCGAACTGCTCGACGAGGTCGTGACCGTTCCGGCGGACCAGGGTGGTTCGCAGCCCGTCGAAGCGCTCGATGCCTATGTCAACGCGCTGGTCGACAAGGCGAAGGCCATCGTCGCCGAGAAGGTCTTCTTCACGCTGAAGCCGCCCGTCGTCCTGCGCAAGTGGGAGGAAGGCGGCGAGTGGCGGATCGAGGTCCAGATGAGCAAGCGCATCGCCGCGACCTACCGCCGCTTCCACGTCGGCAACAACGGGTCCCTGTCGTCGCCCGACTGGCAGCCGCTCGGCACCGCGGTGCTCGCCGACGGCAACGACAGCACCTGCGTCCTGCGCCTCGAAGGCGTCGACGAACCGTCCCGCATCGAACCCGGAGTCACCGAAGTCCGCCCCGCCAAGAGCTGAACCCATGAACCTTCGCCACCCCATCGTCCGTGCTTCCTTCGCTGCACTCTTCGTCGTTGCCGCGTGCTCGTCGCCGCCCTACGCGGCGCGCACGATCGACGACGACGCCGAGATGGAGAGCAACGTCACCGTGACCGACAGCGAGCTCTACGACGTGCTGCACGTCGGTCGGAATCCGCTCGTCGAGCGCGTCCCGGGCACCGACCAGCTGCGGGTCGTCGTGACACTTCGAAACGTCGATGACGAGGCCATCCAGGTGCTCGCTCAGATGAGCTTCCTGAACGCGCAGAAGCAGCCGATCGGCGACGACACGAACAAACAGGTCAAGCTGCTGGCACCCGGTGAGACGATCACCCACACGGCGATTTCGAAGAGCGCCGAAGCGCGGGACTGGCAGCTGCGCCTGAGCTGGAACCGCTGAGGAAGGGAGGGAGAGAGAGGGGAACAACCATGAACACCTTCGTGAAGACGTCGATCCTGTGTGCGCTGCTCGCCGCGTGTGCCGCACCCGCCCCGCTGGTGCGGGCGCCGCAGGTGCCGCCGCTGGGAGTCGACGTTCCGAAGGCGGATCTCGCCCGCGAGCAATCGCCCCGGGCCTCGTCGGACACGTCGCCGTCCGTCGCCTCGATCGAGCCGTCGCCGCCCTTCACACAGTTCACGGCGCCGACCTACCGCACGGTGGTGCACTACGTGGAGGTTCCGACGGTCGCGCCCGAGTCGACGAACTCGACCGTCGGTGAAGTGGCGTCGAACTACGACTACTCCGCGTACGTCGACTACTACCGCCGCGACGGCCACCGCTGGCGCGGGCCGTATTTCCCGGTCAACACGTTCGTCGGCGCCGGCGTCGGGGCACTGATCGGGCGCCACTCGCACCACCGCGGTCGCGGGGCACTGATCGGCGGGAGCATCGGGCTCCTGCTCGACATCGGCCGCTGGTGGCGCTGATCTCGGTCACGGAGCGCGCGACACGAGCTCGACCGCGACCTGGTCGACGAGCAATTCGGCCGATGCGCCCGGCGCGAGGTCCGCGATCACGGTGATGCGCAGCTGCCGTTCGCGCGTGATGTGCCGCAGGCTCGAAGTCCGGAACTCGAGCGTGCGCGACGTGGTGTCGCCGATCGGCAGCTCGACCGCGGTGTCGAAGCGCTCGTCGACAGGGTTGTAGATCGATGTCCGCAGGAAGCAGTCGGCGCCGCCGCGCGTTGCGCGCGCGACGGTGCGGATGCGCAACTCGAGCACGTCGTTCGCCGCGGTGACCGGCACGTCGAACCTGCAGTTGATGCCCGCGATCTGGCGACTGCTCGACGTGGCGGTCGTCACGCGGAACGCGTCGCCGTCGGCGTCGACGAGCTGGTCGCGCACGCCGAAAGCGCCGCCGCCTGCGGCGATCTCCAGCGTCGCGCGGGTGACGTCCAGGTCGACCGCGGCGTTGCCGCCCGATGCCGGCGGCACGTCGGTGGTGAGGTCCAGGCCCTCGAGCTGCCATCGTTCGTCCGGCCACTGCAGCACCGGCGTTCCGCCGGCCGCCGGGATCGTCGCGAGCCGCATCGTTGCGCGTCCGCGAGCTTCCTCGCGAATGCCGAACCAGATCGTGTCGCCCACGGGCGACCAGCGCGGGGACGCCACGTCGCCGTCTGGCAGGACCACCGTGGTGACCGCGAACGTCGCGACGTCGACCGTGCAGAGCACCGCCGTGGTCGCGCCCGCGCGGCGGACGAAGGCGACCCTCGCACCGTCGGGCGAGAAGGCCGGCGCGCTGTCGCCGGTGTCGGCGCCCGATGCGGGACCGCCGTCGGTCAGGGGTACGACGCCCGAACCGTTGTCCTGCGCGATCCACAGCGAATGCCGCCCGTTCTGGTCGCGGCGGCTCCACACGATGCGTCCGGTCGCGCGCGACCAGTCGGGCTCGCTGTCCCGCGAACCCGACGGCGGGGCCAGGAACTGCGTCGCGGCGCCGGAGGCGACGTCCATCGTCCACAGGCTGCGCGGCGTCGAGCGTTCGGAGGCGAACACGATGCGCGAGGCGTCGGGAGACCAGCTCGGCTCGTCGTCGAAATCGTCGTTCGACGTGAGGCGGCGTTCACTCGTCGAGCCGTCGATGGACGACACGAAGAGTTCGCGACTGTCGCTGTCGCCGGCAGTGCGCTCTCGGGCGAAGACGACGGTCTTGCCGTCCGGGTGCACGCGGACGTTGCGTTCCGTGCCGGTGCGATCGGCGACCCGGCTCGTTCCGAGGTTCTGTTCGCTGCGGCGCGCGATCTCCGCGAACTGGAACGAGCTGTCGATGCGTGAGCGGCACACCAGCACCGGCAGTGGTCCCGCTGCGTCGACCGGATTGCTGCTGGTTCCCGGACTGCACGCTGCCAGGAGGAGCAAGGCGATTGCGGGGATGCCGGGGCGCGTTGGCGGCGTCATCCGGGCATCGTGGCGACGCGGGTTCGCGCCGGCAACGGGTGCTACTTCGGCCCCTTCGGCACGATGTCCGCGAACGACATGCTCAGGAGCACGACGCCTCCCGGCCGGATGTCGGAGATGCCGAGATCACGAAGGCCATCGCCGTCGAGATCGCCGAGGTCGACCATCGAGAAGCCGAACGCGGTGGAGCCGGCGCTCGCGAACGTCTGCAGGGGCTCGCCGTCGCGGGCCGCGGACACGCGCACGTAGCCGCCGCCGACCGGACCGCCCTGGCGCGCGGCGACCGCGATGCAGCTCTCGTCGGACCGACGCCACGTGGGCAACCAGCACAGCCCGAAGCCGAAACCGTCGCCCGGTCGGTCGCCCCGAAGTTCGTGCACGACCTTCCCCGTGCGGCTGCTGAACACGTACACCTTCCCGGGCAGGCGGCCGCCACTCGACAGCGCCGGTGCGCCGACCGCGATGTCCGCGAGCCCGTCGCCGTCCACGTCGTGCAGAGCCGTGACGCAGAACGCGAACGTGGTGTCGCGATCTTCCTCCGCGAGCGTGCTCAGCAGGTCGCCCGTCTTGCCGTCGTAGACCGCGATGACCCCCGGCGCGTTGCCGAAGTTGCCGCCGACGAGCACGTCCTCGATGCCGTCCCCGTTCGCGTCACCGGCGCCGGCGACGGATGCGCCGAACCAGACGTCGTCGCGCGGAGAAACGAGTTCGTGGATCTGTCGGCCCGTCCTGCCCGAGCAGACGTGGACGACGCCGAGGACCTCGCCACTGAGCTGGGTTGGCGGCTCGCCGACGAGCACGTCGCGGATTCCGTCTCCGTCCACGTCGCCGATCGAGGCGAGCGCGCATCCGTAGCTGATCGAGCTTCCCTCGATGGTCCAGATGTTCGCGCCGGTCCGTCCCGACTTCAGTGTCACGGTGGCGGGTGCGGTGGCCCACGTGCTGTTGATCGGGGCGCCGATGGCGATGTCGTCGCAAAGGTCCCCGTCGACATCGCCGAGGTTGGCGATCGCTCGGCCCCACGCCGTGTCCTCGTCGGGCGCTTCGAAGGTCGTCGACAGGGAGCCGTCGGAGAGGTTGCGCAGCTCCACGTAGCCGCCGCCCTGGTTCACACCGGTCGGTGGAGCGGCGATGCACAGCTCGGGCAACGTGTCACCGTTCGTGTCGGCGACGCGCAGCACGTGCATCCCGTACGACTGTTTCCAGTCGGTGAGGCTCTTCGTGACGACGATCCTGTTCTCGAAGAAGTGCAGGCGCGTCCCGAGGACCGTCTGGAACGGCAGCAGCAACGGGCTCAGGAACGTCGTGGCGCTCTCGACCAGCGTCGGCAGCACCACGATCGCGACGGGGCCGAGTCCGAGGGGTATCCGGAGACTCAGGCCGGGCAGCTGCCGAAGCGTTTGGAGGGCGCCTTGGAGGGCGATGGCTACGGGGCGCTTCTCGTCGCGACTCGTCGTCTCGGTTGCGCGGTCGTAGGTTGCCCAGAATCGGAGCCCGTGCTCCAGGCTCTGGATCCGTCGCGGGCTCAGCCATGCGCTCAGCGGCAGCGCGTCGTCGCGCCAGGGACGCGAGGCGACCTCGAACGATGCGGTCGCTTCGGCGTACGTCGTCTGCAGCCCGCCGAGCCGCAGGATGTCGGCGAGCTGCATCGCGGCGTTCGAGGAGTAGCGGTGGAGGTCTTCGGCGAGGACTCGCCGTGCCTGCTGCAGGTAGCCGCGAAGATCGTGCTTCTGCAGGGCCAGGCGGGCGAGCTGGTACCGCGGCTGGACGAGGTCGGGCCAGCGCCGCTCGAGTTCGTGGTAGAGGCGGAGCGCGGTCGCCTGGTCGCCTTCCGTGATCGCGAGCGCCGCGAGCCTCTGCAGCGGCTCCGGGTTGCTCGGATCCGCCTTCATCAGTTCCCTGTACATTCGGCGCGCCCCGTCGAGGTCGCGCTTCGCGACCAGCAGGTCCGCTTGCAGTCGCTGGCGCCGTGTCTGCGCCTTTTCGCCGGGGCCGGGCGCCGGCAGCGCGCGGAACCACTGTTCGGCCAGATCGACGTCGCCGCTGGCAACCGCAGCGTCCGCGATCGCGAACACCAGCGCTGTCGCTTTGGGCATCGCGCGAGCCGCGTGGAACAGTCTAGGGTAGGCGCGCTCGGGCTCCCCGTCGTCCGCCATCTGCAGCGCGGCGCACGCGTCGAGGAACGTCTGCGCGGCACCCAGTTCGCCGATTCCGCGCCAGCAACGACGGGAGGCGCCCGGATCGTTGAGGAGGAATGCGAACAGGCCTGCCGCGTAGCGATCGGCCGTGCTCGCCGTCGCGATCGCACGATCGAGAGCGCTCCCGATCTCCTCCCGCGCCGCAGACTGCTTCGCGACGAGCGTGGTCAGTGGGGGCAGGTTCGCCAGGGCCGGCGCCAGCGAGTGCGCGTCGACCCGGTCCTCCGCCTCGACGAAGGTGCGCACCAGGGCGACGACGGCTCGTTCGAGAGACAGCGCCTCGTTCGGGTCCTGTCCGAGCGCCGAGTCGTAGTCGGCCAGAGCTGCGTCGAGCACCTCGAGCTTGGCCGCCTTCGTGGCCGGCGTGTGTCGGATGCGGTCCCGGTTCCGGTCGCGCACGGTTGCCCAGGAGGACGTGAGGTTCTCGGGGCGCAGCAGGTTCGATCGAGCGTCGAGCACCGCGACGGCGGCGCGTTCGCGGGACAGCTCGGCCGAGCGTGCGTGGGCGACGACCGGCCACGTGACTGCCGCGACCAGCACGGCGCCGGTCACCGCGGCGAGCGCCACACGGTTGTGCCGTCGAAGGAACTTCGCGGCGCGCCGCAGCGCGCCGGCGGGCTTCGCGTGGATCGGCTGGAGGGAGAGCAGTCGTTCGAGGTCGTCCGCGAACTCGTCGGCCGTGGCGTAGCGGTGCCGGCGATCGGGCTCCATCGCCTTGGCGATCACGGTTTCGAGGTCGCGGGACACGTTCGGTGCGCGCTTGCGCAGCGACGGCAGGTTGCCTTCTTCGATGCGTCGCAGGACTTCGTTCGTCGTGCTGCCACCGAACGACGGGCCGAGCGTCAACGCCTCGTACAGGGTGACCCCGAGGCTGTACACGTCGGCCCGCGCGTCGAGATCCGCGTCGCCGGAACGCAGCCGCTCCGGGGCGGCGTACACGGGGGTCCCCGCGAACGCCGCCTGCGTAGCATGCAGGTCCCCGGCGCGGGCGAGCCCGAAGTCGGCGAGCACCGGTTGGCCGTTCTTGCGCAGCAGGATGTTCGACGGCTTGACGTCGCGGTGGATCAGGCCGTGACGATGCACTTCGCCGAGTGCGCGCGCCACGCGGATGCCGAGACGAACGAACCACTCGATCGAGTTGCGGGTGCCGAGCGCCTCGGGGGGCACCTGGAGCACTTCGGCGAGGCTCTGGATCGACTGCGGCTTCGCCTTCTGGGCGAGTTCGACGACGAGCGACCGTAGGCTGCCGCCGTCCACGTACTCCATCTCGAACGCGAGCATCTCCTCGTGGTCGATGATCCGGTGGATGTGCACGACGTGGTCGTGACGCAGCTTCGCCAGGGCGCGCGCTTCTTCGAGGAACCGCTGCTTCGCGCGTGGCGACATCGCGAGCGAGTGCGGCAGGACCTTGATCGCGACTTCGCGGTTCAACGCCTCATGGCGCGCGAGGTAGACGGTGCCCATCCCGCCGTGTCCGAGTTCGCGCTCGATCTCGTAGCCGCCGAGCACCGGACGACTCGGTTCGCGCCGGCCGGCCACCGAACACGCGAGCGCCCACGTCTTCCGGATGCGTTCGCGGAGATCGGGCCGATCCGGATGGATCGCGGCGAGGTCGGGTGTCCGCCCGTCGAGGATCTCCTGCAGCAACGTGTCGAAGAGGTCGGCGAGCAGTTCGCCGTCCTTGGTGTCGTCGCCGTGGACTCCCGAAGTCTCGGTCACGGTGTCGCCTCTTCGCGGCCTTCGTCCCCGAGGAGCTGGCGCAGGCGGTGCCGGTAGCTCGTCACGCCTCGCAGGAGCCGGTCTTTCGCCGTCGACAACGGGAGCTTGAGGTGTTCCGCGACCTCGCGGATCGGCACTTCTTCGAACAACCGCATCTGCACGACGACGCGCAGGTCGGGGTCGAGACTCTCGAGTGCGGCTTCCATCGCCCGGGCCCGTTCGCGGAAGCCGGCTACGCGGCTCGGGGTCGTCGAGCCGGGCGGCAACATCTGGGAGACGGACTCCCGCTCGGCCAGCGTCGAGAACGGTGCGGTGTGGTGAGCGCCTCCGCGTTTCGTTCTGCCGAGCAGGCGGCCGGCGTCGCGCACACGATTCTGTGCGATCGACAAGAGCCACACGCGCCAGGCGGACAGCCCGCGCCATTCGTGCTGTTCGCGGTCGCGCCACGAGCACCACAGGGTGTCCTGCCAGATGTCCTCGGCCGACAGGGGCCCGCGCAGTTTCGGCCCGAGCCAGGAATTGATGACGACGAACACGCTCGCCACGTCCAGGCTCTCCACCAGGCGACCCCACTCCGTGGGATCGCGGTGAGGCGCCGAGCCGGGCTTCGGGTCGTCCATCATCGTGCGACGAGGAGGATACCTCGGCGTCACCGGGCAGCGCGCTTCGGCCCGGTTCAGCCACCTGCGCGGGCCGTCTCGCGGTCCGCGAGTCGTCGCAGGTGTTCGGCGAGATCGATCAGATCGAGCCTTCGGCGCTCGGCCGCTCGCGAGTCCTTCGTCATGGCGGCATCGACCTCCAGGAGCAGGTGCTCCCGGTCGCCCGCCTTCGCCAGGTACTTCGCGACGGCGTCGGGGTCGTCCCCGCACTGCGCCCAGATCCAATGGCAACGCGGTATCAGGTTGCGCCAGGTCGCATCGATCGCAGGGTCGGCGGCGACGAACGTGGCCGCGAGCGCGATGCGCAGGGACCGGTACTCGCGGTGCTCGGCGAACGCGCTCCGGATGCCCTCGTACAGCCGTTCGCGTCGCTTGTCGGCGGGGATCGGGGATCGGTAGCTCCGATCACGGCGCACTTCCCGGGCGAACGCGATCACGTCGGTGTCCGGCATCTCGATCTGGCTCCCGGAGGACCAGGCATCGAACAGGGTCACCCCGGCGAAGACGTGCCCGGCCCTGTCGGCGTAGAGGTGGTCGAAGTACGCCGCGAGCGGCCGTTGCGCCGGCGTCGTGTCGAGCACGGCCAGCACCCCGGCGATCGCTTCGTCCGCGCCGGGTGGATAGCCGCGGACCAGGTTGGCGAACGCGCGCTCGTCGTCCGGTTCGCGCGCCGACTGCACGATCCTGCCGGTGCCCCAGTCGTACTCGACCCCGGCGTCGAGGTCCGCGACGACCAGTGCGCGCGGGATCGCCCGGGTCGCTTCGCGATGCGCTGCTGCGTTCGCGTCGACGACGGTCCTGGGTGTCATCAGAGGGGCGTAGTCCGCGGGCGCGAACCATCGCGCCGGGTCGGTGGGCGGCCACGCGGAACGGCCGCGAGCGGGTGCGACGATCCGCTGGGTCGCCGCGTCGTCCATGCGCTGCACGGTGCGATCGAGGCTGCGGAGCACGTTCGTTCGCGCTGCGGCATCGAGCGCGTGGAACCGTTCGCACAGTGCGGTCGCCGATGGCGCGACGTCGGGTGGCACGGGCGCGGCGGGCTCCTGGAGACCGAAGGCCACGAGGCATGCGAGTGCGACGAGACTCATGCCATCCTCCTTGAAGCGGTGCGCTGCGAACGGGCCGGGTTGCGATGGTCGCGTCGGCGGTGGAGAGATGGTGTGGTTGGTGCGCGCCGTGCCCTCTCTCCTTCGTTCGCGTTCCTCATGGCGGGCGCGATCCTACGTCCGCGGCGCGTCTCGCGGTCATGTGGCCCGTGCGCGTGATGCGTCGAGACTTTTTTTCGACGACACGCGAAACCTCGGGAGCCTGCCAGGGTAGGAGCCCCCGTTCGCAACGGAGGTGTGATCCTCCGAGGCGGGCACCACGAGACTCTCCACCGAGGAGGAACGGGCACGTCGCTCGGACCTCCGGGGGCGAGGTGGAGAGTCTTCTTTTCTTTCTTCGTGGTGCCCGGTGGCCCAGCGCAGCCGCCTCTGGCTCAGCGCAGGCGCCCCATCCAGCTCTCGACGACACGCTCGTCGTCGAAGACGGTCACCAGGACTTCGCGCAATTCGTCGCGCGTCGCTCCGAGGTGCATCGCGCCGCGTCCGTGGCCCGCGAACTGGCGGCGCTGGTCCTGCGCTGCGAGCACGCCCGTTGCCAGCATCTCGCGCACACGGCCCGACAACCCGGGGCGCGTCAGGATGCGGCCGTACGCGGCCTCGAGGACGAAGTCGTGGAACTCGCCGTGGAAGGAGCGCAGCATCGCGTGCACGGCCTTTTCGTTTCGACCGTAGATCGCCGCGAAGAGGTCCTGGCCGGCGGCAGCCTGTTCGGCGACCGGCAAGGCGCCGCCGCGAGGAGCCGTGTCGGTCGGCCAGGCCTCCGCGAGGGTCTCGAACGCCGACACGACACGCGGGAACCCTGCGAACAGGACCGCCTGCAGCAGAGTCTCTTCGAAGTCCTCGCGCCGTTGTCCACGGAGCTTGCCCCGCCGCGCCACCTCGGCGAGCGTCGTCTGGTCGCCGCGCCACGCCGCCACGAGCGTCAGCACGAGCAGGCGGAGCTCGCCGGAGAGCCCGCTGCGGGCGAGCAGGTCGTCGATGCGCATGCGGCGAAGGCTACGCCGGCGCGGTCAGTTCTCCATGCGTGCCGCGCGCGTGGCCTCGAGCACTTCTTTCATCTGCGCCGGATTCAGGCCGAGGGCCAGCAACGTGTCGTCGTCGCACAGGTCGCCGATGTAGCCACCATTGGTGCCGTCGGCCGCCTTGTGTGCGAACGTGTTCGCGGCCTTCACGAGGAAGCCGCGCGCCCAGTCCTCGGCGTTCGTGGCCGGGCTGTGGTGGTACATGACCGCGGCCTGCACGTTGGGTGCGAGCTTCCAGCGGTTGGCCAGCAGGCCGCCGACGTGTGCGTGGTTGAAGCCGAAGGTCTCGCCCTCCGCCTTCGCGAGCGGCACCTTGGACTTCGAGGCGAGCCGGAGTGCTTCGCCGAAGCGGTCGGCCTGGCTGTCGATCAGGATCAGCTTGCCGATGTCGTGGATGAGACCGCAGGTGTAGGCGTCGTCCTTGCCGAGGCCGGCGCCGACGGGCGAGCGCTCGGCGATCATCCGACACGCGATCGCGGTCTTGAAGCTGTGGTCCCAGAGCCACTTCGCGTCGAATCCCGCGATGTCGGACGTCTTGCCGAACGTCTGGATCACCGTCGCCTGGACGACGAGGTTCTTGATGACCTTGAGGCCCAGGATCGAGCAGGCGAGGTTGATGTTCGAGACGGGGTTCTTCAGCCCGTAGAAGCTGCTGTTCACGAGGCGCAGCACGCGCGTCGCGATCGCCGGGTCCTTCTCGATGACTGCCGCTGCTTGTTTCGCGGAGCCGTCGGGTGAGTTGAAGATCGCGGTGATCTCCGTCAGCACCGTGGGGATCGTCGGGATGTTGACGGTCCCGTCGATGAGATCTTCGAGTTCGGCGGAAGTGCTGATCATCGTGGCGAGCCCCGGACCTTTTCGTCGCCGTCGCTCGCCGACTTGACCGGGATCATCACTGCCGTCGCAAGAACGACGGGTCGCGGTAGCGACCGGCCGACAGCGTGGTGGCCAGGGAGCGTTCTTCGTTCGACAACTGCGAGTCAGCCGGGGCGAGTCCGATGGCTCGGGAGAACTCGGCGACGAGCGTTGTGCGCAACTCGGCCGCGGCGTTCCCGTCGCTGCGTGTGTCCGCCACGGCGGCGACGAACGGCGTCAGGCACGGCCGGCTCAGCACGATCGAGCCGTGGTGCAGGATTCGTGCCCTCGGAGAAGCGATCCGGCGCTGCGCGGAGCCCAGCAGCTTCCCTCTCGCCGTGACGACGTCGCCGCCGCCCGGCTCGGCGAAGCACCACCGGGCCTCCGGCCGCGGGCTCGCCGGCGCTCCGCCCACGACCTGCGCATCGGCCACACCGACGGATCGCAGCGCTCGGACCGCGGCGTCGTGTAGGACGCGGTAGCTGGCGTCGATGCGCGGCAGCAGGTCCGGGTCGCAGGTGAGCGCGAACGTGACCTCGTCGCCGTGGTGGATCGCGCCGCCGCCGGTCAGCCGGCGCACGATGGGTGTTCCCGCGGGCAGGTCGGCGAAGTCGGCGAATCGCTGGAAGTAGCCGAGCGACACGGCGTGCGGGGACCAGCCGTAGAGCCGCAGCGCTGCTCCTCGACCCAGGAGCAGGAGCGCTTCGTCGACGGCCATGTTCCAGGCCCCGTCGGCCGGCTCGTCGATCAGGATGCGCAGGCGCCCGGATTCCGCGGCAGATCGCCGCACGGCGCGGTCAGCCCTCGGCCTTGCAGTGCGCGTCGTACGCGGCGACGTCGAGCATGTCCGGCGACTTGGCGGTGAACTTCACCTTGATCATCCACGCCTTGCCGAACGGCTCCTTCGCGAGCCACTCGAGGTTGTCGGGCAGGTCCTTGTTGACGTCCACGACCTCGCCGCTGACCGGTGAGTAGAGGCTGCTCACGGCCTTCACCGATTCGATCTCGCCGAAGCTCTCGCCGAGCGTCACGGACGAGCCCTTGCGGGGCAGGTCGAGGAACACGAGGTCGCTGAGGTGCGACACCGCGTAGTCGGAGATGCCGATCGTGGCGACGCCATTCTCGATCATGCACCACTCGTGGCTCTTCAGGTAATGGCAGTTCTTGGGACGCATTGCGTTGTCTCGGTCGCGCGTTCGGGGCGGACGGCGCGTTGCTGCGGTTGGTGGGAGAGGGTCAGCGAGATCGCTTGTAGAACGGCATCGGAACCACGACGCACGGCTCGCCCTTGTCGCGAACGAGGAACTCGAGCTTCGTACCCGGCACCGCGAGGTCGGTACGAAGGTAGGCGGTCGCGATGTTCGTGTCCAACGTCGGCGAGATGTTGCCCGAGCAGACGTGGCCGACCTGCTTGCCGCCGAGCACGAGTGCGTAGCCCTGTCGCGGGCAGCGCTTGCTGTCGCTCGTGAGACCGACGAGCTTGCGACCGGTTCCACCGGCGGCCACCACCTTCTCGATGGCGGATCGGCCGACGAAGTCGTGGTTCATCTTCACGGCCCAGTCGAGCCCGGCTTCGATCGGATTCGTCGTCTCGTCGATCTCGTGACCGTAGAGCGGCATGCCGGCTTCGTGGCGCAACGTGTCGCGGGCGCCGAGGCCGATGGGGGTCAGGCCTTCCCCTGTCCCGGACTCGAGGAACAGCTCCCACACCTTCTTCTCGTGGCCCTTCGGGATGTAGATCTCGAAGCCGTCTTCGCCGGTGTAACCGGTGCGGGAGATCGTCATCGGCACGCCGGCGACGGTCGTGTCCATCCACCCGTAGTACTTGAGGGATGCCAGGTCGCCCTTGCAGAAGCGCTGGGTGATCTGCTGCGACAGCGGGCCCTGGATCGCGACCATCCCGAGCGTGCTCGTGCAGTCCTCGACGACGACGTCGAACGAGGCTGCCACCGACCGCATGATGCCGAGGTCGCGCGCCGTGTTGCCCGCGTTGATGACGACGAAGAACCCGTCGTTCTTCGGGTTGCGGTAGACGAGGATGTCGTCCTGGGTGAGGCCCTTCTCGTCGAGGATCATCGCATAGCGGATCCGGCCGGGCGGGATGGCGGCGACGTCGTTCGTCTGGAGCCGCTGCAGGAACGCCTCCGCCTGCCGGCCGTGCACCTTCACGCGCCCCATGTGGCCGAGATCGAAGAGGCCGGCCTTGGTGCGAACGGTGCGCGCCTCGTCGAGGATCGGGCGGTACTGGACGGGCATGTTCCAGCCGCCGAACGGCACCATGCGGGCGCCGAGAGCGACGTGGATCGATTCGAGTGCGGTTGCTTGCATGGCTGCGGGGTGCGGAGTCTACCCACGCCCCCGTCGCCGCCGTCGCGCATTTCCCGCCGCGCAGCGGGGAGGTGCGCGCGTCGCGATCGATCAGCCCGACAGCTTGCGCGCCAACTCGTCGAGGTCGCACCGTGCGACGTCGCGTGCGGCGATCGGACCGAGTTCGCGGAAGCGGCGGCGTTCCGCGGCGGTGCCGCAGTCGTCCTTCGCGCGCTCGAGGCGTGTCTCGCCGTCGCACGTCGGTTGGGAAGCGGCTTCGGCGCGAGCATCGAACGCAGCTTGCAGCGCGTCACCGAGGTCCGGCGTCGAGTCGCTGCGCGTCGCGCGCCCCCCCGTCGAGAACGGGCGCAGCGAACGCCACGTCGCGCGATCGCCGTTCTCGTCGAAGTCCGTTCCCGCGAGCCTCGGCTCGAACAGTTCGAACGGATGGCGGAGTCGTGCGAAACGCGCGGGATCGGCCCGTCGCGCGTGCTCGAACTCCCGGCGCCATCCGGCGTAGTCACCGAGCGCGAACGAGATGCGGCCGAGGTGCACGTACGCGGAGAAGTCGCCGTCGCGCAGCACGAGGACCCGTTCGAAGTGGCGGCGAGCCGGGGTCATCCAGCCGAGCCTGTACGCCGACCACCCGCACAGCGAGTGCCATCGCGCGGACAGCGAGCGGATCAGGCGGCCGACGAAACCCATGGGGGCGGCAGAGTACGGCCGGAGCGCGACGACGGCAAGACACCGGGGGTCGGGACGTTTCCCCCGTGCCGTGCGGGTTTCTGGCATCCCCTCAGGGTGCCCTCGGGCCCGGTTCGATAGGGCCGTTCGGATTCGGCTAACCACACGACCGCACGAACACCATGGCACTACGAGGGGATCTGGCGAGTGTAGACCTGGCGCAGGTGTTCCAGATGCTCGCCCTCAACAAGAAGGTCGGCCTGCTGAGCATCCAGTCTGCCAAGTCCTGGAAGGTCCTCTACTTCGACAACCGCGGCGTCACCGCCCACCACAACATCCATCGCGTGCTGGACCGGGTGGTTGCCGGTCTCGTTCGTGCGGGGCGCCTCACCGAAACCGCCGTCGACGAAGTGCGTGACCACGCGGCGCGAATGGCACAGCCGCTGACCGACAGCCTCCTCGCCGGTGGCTATGTCGCGCCGAACGAACTCGCCGACCAGTACCGGATCGAACTCGAGGAAGAGATCTACGACCTCTTCTTCTGCCGGGACGCGCGCTTCGAGTTCCACGAAGGCGCGACGAAGATCGAGGGGCGCGACGGCGCGATCGACGAACGCTTCTTCTTCAACTGTGACAGCGTGATCATGGAAGCCGCTCGTCGCATCGACGAGTGGGCGTACATCAGCGAACGGATCCCGACGACCGCGGAAGTCCTGGTTGCGACCGCTGCCACGATCGACGGGGAAGAGTACGGCGCCGATGGCGTCGCGGTGTTCGAACTGCTCGACGGGCGCCGCAACATCGCGCGCATCGTGGAGACCACGGGCTTGTCGACCTTCCAGGTCTGCAAGGTCCTGAGCCAGATGCTCGACGCCGGGCTCATCGCCCCTGTCGCAGCAGAAGAGCTCCTGCCGCTCGCCGCGGAGTGCATGACCACGGGCCGTCTGCAGGACGCCATCAGCCTCTACGAGCGCGCGGTCACGCTGGGAGTCGGCATTCCGCAGGTCCATTCCCTCGCGGCGACGGCGTACCAGGCGGCGGAAGAGTACGAGAACGCGGTCTACCACCTCGAGTGTGACGCCGAGCATCGGCTCGGCTCCGGCGATTCGAAGGGCGCAGCGCAGAAGCTGTTCGAGGCGAAGCAGGTTCTCCCGACGAACCTCCGGGCCCGCGAGCGGCTCGTCGAACTGACCCTCGGGGTGCAGGGCGTCGCCGTTCCCGGCTTCGACCCTCTTGCCGAGGGCAAGGAACTGGTCGACCTGCTCATCGAGTTCGGCGACATCCAGCGCGTGCGTGGACTCCTCGAGCGCCTGCTGCTCGTCGAGCCCAACGATCCCGATCTCAAGAAGGCGCTCGTCAACGTGCACGTGAAGGCCGGCGACCAGAAGCGCGTCGCCGAGCTCTACGAGTCGATTGCCGACGACCTCGTTCGTCAGGGCAAGCCGCTCGAGGCCGTGGCGTACCTGCAGAAGGTCCTGCTGATTGACCGCAGTCGCGCTGACGTGTCCGAGCGAGTGCGCAAGCTCTACGAGTTCGACGAGCGCGTTCGTCGGCGCGGCCGCAACCTCGGAATCCTCGCGGTCGCCTTCTGTCTCCTGCTCGTCCTGGGCGTGGGCTACTGGTTCTACAACCAGCGCGCCGAGGAGGAGTTCACCACGATCGATGCGCGCGAACTCGTGGCACACGAGGACTTCGCCGGCGCAGCGGCGCTGTATCTGGACTTCGCGAGCAAGCACCCCTTGACCACCGCGGTGGCGAAGGCAGAAGGCGAGCTGCAGCAGATCGAAGCGGCTCGGCTGCGTTTCGAAGCGCGTCGCGAGTCCGAACGCGCCAGTCGGCAGCGCGACCTGGAGCGCTCCCGCGAGGAGTACAAGGCGGCGTGGGCAAAGCACCGCGAGCTGTTCCTGGCCGGTCACCCGGAGGACTCGATGGTGTCGCTGAACCGCGTGCGCGAGTTGCTCGCGTCGGCGGCGGCGGCCGAAGACGTCACGTGGGCGCTGGAGAATCAGGTCGAGCGCACGTGGGTCAAGCTGCGCGACCACCTTGCCGAAGCGCGGCGTCTCGCGGAGTCCTACGACACCTTGATGGCCGAAGGGAAGTGGCAGAACGCCCGCGATCTCGCGCTGCGCCTCCACTCGGAATTCGACAGCACGCAGGACGCGAGGCGCGTTCGTGTTCCCGTGATGGTGGACACGCGCCCGTCGGGCGCTGCCCTCGTGCGCAACGGAGTGCCGATGGAGCGCGTCGTTGACGGGAAGAGCGAGGTGCTGCGGACGCCGAGTCTCGTACTCGTGCCGTTCGCGGAGAGGCTCTCGCTGGTCGCGGTGCTCGACGGCTTCACGCCGCGTGACCTCGCGATCGACGGCAAGGCGGCGGCGCGAATGGAGACCGTGCTCGAGGTCATCGCGCATCGACGGATCACGTTCCCCACGGCCGTCCAGACCGGCGTCGGAATCGGCGAGGGGTGGATCGCGGTCGGGTTGCGCGGCGGACGCCTCGGCGTCGCCCGGTCGGACGGTACGGCGGTGCGCGCGATCGAGATGGCGGGTCTCAAGGCCGTCGACTCGACGCCGGTGGTCCAGAACGGCCGGATCTTCTTCACGACGAACGAGAACACGCTCGAGTGCGTGCCGATCGACACGACGCTCGGTGTCGCGCCGTGGTCCGTCGCGGTGCGCAACGGGTTTGCGACCGAGCTGATGGTCGGCGAGGGGCGTTTGGCCTGCGTCGATCGCGAGAACGTGCTGAGCTGCTGGGAGCAGGCGTCCGGAGCACTGGTCTGGTCCGTTTCGCTCGACGCGACTCCCTCGGGGCCGCCGACGATCGATCGCCGCCAGGTCAGCATCGGCACGGTCGACGGGCGGGCACTGCGCTTCGACGCGACGGATGGCAAGCCGGGCGACGTCCTCCGGAGCGAGAACGCGCTGACGACGCGCATCCTCGCCGATCGTGGGGTGCTGTACTTCGGCAGCGCCGATGCCTCGATCAAGGCCGTCACCACGGAGGGCCGTGTGCTGTGGTCGGTGCCGATGGGGCGGAACCTGAGCGACGGTGAGATGGCGTTGTCGGCCAAGTCGGTGTTGGCGATCGATCGGGACGGCAATCTCGTGGCCGTCGATCGGAGCTCGGGCGCGGTGACCGGCAGGTTGCCGCTGCAGGGAACACCGCAGCGTGGGTTGCACGTGCAGGGGCAGCGTGTGTTGCTGCAGCTGCGCCGCAAGCGCGAGCGGTCCCAGCCGGCGCACGACGTGCTGCAGGCGGTCCAGGCCGACCAGCTCGTGTTGCAGTGGGAGTACGCCGATCAGGGGTATGCGCCGGGGACAGCGAGCGCGGACGACTTCCTGGTCGCACTGCCGGCGGCCGGCGGGGAAGTGATCCTGTTCCGCTGAGGGCTCGGAGACGACATGCACCTGATCCAACGGATGAAGATCTGGAAGGAGCTTCGCGATCTCGAGACCCGAGCGCGCGAGGAGCCATCGCCGTCGACGTTCGTCGACCTGGGTCAGGTCTACATCAACCTCGAGATGCACGACAAGGCGCAGCGCGTGGCCGAGGACGGTCTCGCTCTCTTCCCGAAGTCCACGGAGTTGCGCCAGCTGGTCGATTGTGCCCATCGCGGCGCCGGGCGACAGCGCATCGCCGAGTTGCGGGCGAAGCTCACTCGTTCACCGAGCCCGAAGGCGTTTCGCGAGCTCGCGCAACTGCTGGTGGATCTGGGCGACTCGGCCGGCCTTCAGTCCATTTGCCAGGAATGGAGCGTGCGATTCCCCGGTGATGCCGGTGCGTGGCTCGTGATTGGGCAGATGCGGCTCGTCAACTTCTATCGCGACCTCGCGGCCCGCGAGGGCTCGGAGGCCGTTCGTTGCCTCGAACAGGCGGTCCAGATGGACGCCAACGACGCGAAGGCGCGCAAGCTGCTCGGGGAGGTGCTCTACCGGATCGGCGCTGTCCGCAAGGCGCAGGAACACCTGACGGCACTGCAGCAGTTCGATCCGAACGACGCGGAGGTCGCGGTGCTGCTGCAACACGTGTCGGGTCTTGCCGACGGCGGTCGTGACGTCGCGGCTCTGCTCGCGGACGTGGAGTCGCAGGGCTGCTTGCTGCATCCGCCGGTCGCGACCACGTTGCCGAGAGGGCATCAGGAAGACTCCATCGCCCTGGTGCGCGAGGGGCTCGCCCAGGTGGCGACGATCCCCGGTGTGCGCAAGGCGACGTTCATCCAGGGGTCGCGCGCCCTGGTGAAGGGTGCGATTCGCGACGGGCGCGACCCATTCCTGCGCGTCGTTCGCGTCGTTGCGAAGGCTGCGCACCGATTCACGAGGCGACTCGACATCGGCAGCGCCAACAAGACGGTTCTCGAGGGCGACTTCGGCCGGATCTGCATCTGCGTCTACGGCGAAGCGCTCGCCGGTGCGCAGTGCGACACGTCCGCGGATCTCGACCGCGTTCTGGCGGAGCTCCAGGAGATCGTGGCCGGTGCACTGCACCTGGTCGGAGGCAACGAAGCATGACCAAGATCCAGGATGCTCTCGCCGAGCTGCACAGGCTGCAGGGCGTGAAGGGTGCGGCGCTCGTGACGCACGACGGCCTCATCGCCGCCCAGTCGCTGGATGCGCGCTTCTCCACCGACGTCGTGGCGGGCCTGACCTCGTACCTCATGATGACGGCGAACCGCTGCCTCGAAGAAGGGAAGCAGCCGAAGGCGGCCCAGATCGTGGTGCACGCGAGCAACGGCAAAGCCATCCTGACGAACCTCGATGACTCGTGCCTGATCGTCCTGTTCGATCAGTTCGCCGATCCTTCGAAGGCGCGCCGCGACGTCCAGGAAGCTGCGCAGATGATCCGCCGCGCGTCGCGCATCGGCTGAACGCACCGGGCGTTCGGCGCACACCGGGGTGTTTCCCGATTCCCCGCCGGTTTCTGGAAGCCAGCTCAAGGGGAGTCGGCGTCCGGACCGATGACAGACGTGTCCTACGCGGGGCTCGCTTCAGTCCCGTGCGGCGTCAACGCACGGCATCGATAGAACCATGGTCCAGATCAACTTCGCGCTCAAAGAAGTCAACTGCAAGGTCGTCTACTACGGCCCTGGGATGAGTGGCAAGACCACCAACCTCGAGATCGTGCACCAGAAGGCGCCTGAGGAGAACAAGGGCGAACTCACGTCGATCTCGACGGACGGTGATCGCACGCTGTTCTTCGACTTCATGCCGCTCGATCTCGGCAACGTCGCGGGCATGCGCACGAAGTTCCAGCTCTACACCGTGCCCGGTCAGGTCTACTACAACTCGACGCGCAAGCTCGTGCTGCAGGGCGTCGACGGCGTGATCTTCGTGGCGGACTCGGATCCCGACAAGTTCGAGGAGAGCATCGAGTCGTACGCGAACCTGATCGAGAACCTCGCGGAGTACGGCAAGGACGTCCGCGAGCTCCCGCACGTGATCCAGTACAACAAGCGCGACCTGCCGAACGCGATGTCCGTCGCCGAGATGGACAAGCGTCTCAACAAGTTCGGTGTCCCGACCTTCGAGGCGGTGGCGTACACCGGCGAAGGCGTGTTCCCGACGCTGAAGACGCTCGCCGCGATGGTGCTCGAGAGCATCGAGAAGATCGACGGCCGCAACCCGAAGAAGGCCGCGGCTCCCGCTCGGCCGGCGCCGGGGGGCAAGGCGGCTCCCGCCGCCGCTCCGGCGGCGGCGCGAGGCCCCGGAGCACGCCCCGCGGCCGCAGCGGGTGCTGCAACCGCGACCGCGTCGGCTCCGAAGGCCGCTCCGGCCCGCAAGCCGGCTGCCGCGCCGGCCGCCGCTGCGTCCGCGCGTCCCGCGGCTGCCAAGCCAGCACCCGCTCGCGCGCCATCGGCTGCCGCGGCGAGCCCCGCGTCCGCATCGCAGGGCAAGCGCGGCGTCGGCGTGGTCGTGATGTTGACCGTCGCCCTGCTCGTGGCCGCTGCCGGCGTTGCCTACTTCTTCCTCGGCGACCAACTTCTCTGAGAGGAGGGCTCCGTCATGGCGAACCAGAAGCGAATGTCGCAGAACGAGCGACTCCGTCACGACCGACTGACCTTCTACAAGGACGACGTCGATCGCATCGACAAGCTGCTCGCGGAGTTCCTCCGCTTGTCCGGCGCGAAGTGCGCGCTCCTGATCGACAAGGAGGGCCACCTGGTCACCAAGCGTGGAGAACTCCACACAATCGACATCGACACGATCTCCGCACTGGTCGCCGGTTCCTTCGCGGCGACCAAGGAGATGGCGCGATTGCTCGGTGAAGAAGAATTCACCGCGATGTTCCACCAAGGTGAGCGCGACAACATCCAGCTGTCTCTCGTCGGCGATCGCACGCTGCTGACCATTCTGTTCGACGATCGCACGACCGTCGGCATGGTGCGTCTCTACGCGAGCGAGACGGCGAAGAAGCTCGCCGACATCTACGCGGATGCCGCGAATCGCACCGGCGACGATCCGGGTCTCGGCGAGGCGTACGGTTCGGACGCGAAGAAGACGCTCGACAAGTTGTTCGACTGACGAGCGACGCATCGCGGGTGTGATCCACGAGCTGCGAGACGCCGGCCGCGTGTCGCAGCTCGCGTCGTTTTGGCGACCTTGTTCGGCCTGGCTCGCCAACAAAAATCAAAAAAAACGTGGAGTCGCGGCTGCTGTCGAACTCGTCGCGAAAAGCGGCGCCAGTTGCCGAGTTTCCCGGGATTGCCAACCGATTCGCAGTTTGCAACGGTCGGCCGAAGGCGCGGTATCTCAAGCCGCGGTAGCGGGTTCCGGTGAATTCAGGTTCTGCACCTGCCGATCTTGAGATCGTGGCCGGAACAGGCGGGCCCACGTACGTGAGCCCAAGCCGGCCTCATCCTTCCAAAACCCTAACAAGGACAGAGTGTAATGGCTGCCAAGAAGAAGGCCACGAAGAAGAAGAAGGCCACCAAGAAGAAGGCCAAGAAGTGAGGCCTCCCGGGCGTGGCGGAAAGCCATGCCCGAACAGCGAATCTCGACGGGGTTCGGCATTGCCGAACCCCGTCGCTTTTTCCGGCCCGGCTTTCATCGGGCTCGTGCACCCGGGTGCGGGCAGCGGAAGTTGGCGATCGGCCGCCGCCGCGGATCAGTGCAGCCGCTGGCCAGGCTTCGCGCCGCTATCCGGCGACAGAAGGTAGACCTCGCCGTCGGTCCCCGCGGCGACCACCATCCCTTCACTGACGCCGAACTTCATCGTGCGTGGCGCCAGGTTGGCGACCATGACGACGAGGCGGCCCACGAGGCGCTCGGGTTCGTAGGCGCCCTTGATGCCGGCGAACACGTTCTTGGTCGGCCCGCTGCCGAGGCTGAGGGTCAGGCGCAGCAGCTTCTTGGCCTCTGGCACGGCCTCGGCCGCCACGATCTTCGCGATGCGCAGGTCGACCTTCTGGAAGTCCTCGATCGACACCTGCGCGGCGAGCGGCTCCTTGCCGAGTGCGTCGTTCTGGTCCGTGATGGGGGAGGCGCTCGTGGGTGCCGCGGGGACCGCGGCTTCGGGGACGAACATCGCACGGACCTTGTCGATCTCGACGCGGGTCATCAGGTGTTCGAACTTCTCGACGCGTCGGCTGACGAGCGGTGTCGTCACGAGGTCCCACCGATCGCACGCACTGCCGAGCAGCGCGCCGCCGCGCGCCGCGAGCTTCGGCAGCACCGGCTGGAGGTAGACGAGGATCTGGTGGTACAGGTTCAGGATCACCGTGCAGACGTCCTGCAGTTCCGTGGCGCGCGCCGGGTCCTTCTTGATCGTCCAGGGTGTCTTCGAGTCGACGTAGGTGTTCGCTGCGTCGGCCAGCGTCATCACGAGACGCATGGCCTCCCGGTACTCGCAGGCCTCGTAGGCCCTCGCGATGTCGTCGCGCAGGGCTGCTGCTTTCGCGAACAGGCCGCCGTCGTCGGGGTAGGCGGGTGACAACCCGGTCGCCTCGACGAACCGCGCCGAGCGGCTGGCGAGGTTGACGACGCGACCGACCAGGTCGCTGTTGACCTTGCCGACGAACTCGTCGGCCTGGAAGTCGAGGTCGTCGATCTTGCCGCTGAGCTTGCTCGCGTAGTAGTAGCGCAGCCACTCGGGGTCGAGCTGGTGCTCGAGGTACCGGGACGCCGTGACGAACGTGCCGCGCGACTTCGACATCTTCTCGCCGTTGACGCGCAGGAAGCCGTGGATCTGGACGCGCTTCGGCAGCGAGTAGCCGCCGACGTGCAGCAGCGCGGGCCAGAACAGCGTGTGGAAGTAGGTGATGTCCTTGCCGAGGAAGTGCACGACCTCGCAGTGCGGATTCTTCCACCAGGTGTCGAGCGACTGGTTCGTCTTCTTGCACCACTCGACCGCGCTCGCGATGTAACCGACCGGCGCGTCGAACCACACGTACCAGAACTGCCCCTTCGCGTCGGGGATCTCGAAACCGAAGTACGGCGCCGGCCGCGACACGTCCCAGTCCTGCAGCGGCTTGTCGAGGAAGTGTCCGGCGAGGTAGTTGGCGACCTCTGGCTGCAACGCGCCGCTCTTCTGCGTCCACTCGGTCAAGAACTGCTGCAGCGGTTCGAGCCGCACGAACAGCTGCCGACTCGGGCGCATCTCCGGTGTGGACCCGCTGTGCACGCTGCGGGGGTTCTTCAGCTCGGTCGCCGCGTACGTGGAGCCGCACGACTCGCAGCTGTCGCCGTACTGGTCCTTCGTACCGCAGCGCGGACACTCCCCGACCACGAAACGATCCGCCAAGAACGTCTTCTGCACCGGGTCGAACAGCCGCTCGACCGACCGTTCGACGACGAGGTTCCTGGCGCGCAGGTTCTTCCAGATGCCGCTGCAGACGTCGAGGTTGGCCGGGCTGTTGGTCGAGCCGTAGTGGTCGAACGACATCCCGAACGCGGCGAAGTCGCGCTGGTGTTCGGCCGCCATCGCGTCGATCAGCTGCTCGGGCGTGCGCCCTTCCTTCTGGGCGCGAATCATGATCGCGGTGCCGTGTGTGTCGTCGGCACAGAGGTAGGCGACGCGGTGGCCGCGAAGTCGCTGGTAGCGGGCGAAGATGTCGGTCTGGATGTACTCGACGAGATGCCCGAGGTGGATCGGGCCGTTGGCGTAGGGCAACGCGCTCGTGACGAGGATCTGGCGTGTCATCGTCGCCCGAAGGTAGCGGAGGCCGATGGCGGTTCCACGTCCGCGGAGCCACCGCCGCTCGATCAGCCAGAACGTCGGGCGGCGGGGGCCGGGTTCTTGTCGAAGTGCAGGTAGGCGCCGGTCGCAGCCACGGTCGCCGTCCCCCCGAGCGCGAGCAGGTTCACGAACGGCACGGCGGCTGCGATCTGGAGTCCGCAGCCGACCCCGAGAGCACGCCAGCGGTTCGCCCGCAGCAGGCGAAGCCGCTCCGGCAGCTCCATCCCGCGGGCCGCCATCGGCGGCTCGAACCAGACCAGGGCCGCGATCGCGGCGCCCGTGAGCGCGACCAGCGGCAGCCCGACCCACGGAATCAGCGAGCAGGCGAGACCGAGCGGCAGCGCCATCAAGGCGCACCCGAGAACCCGCGCTCGCTCGGTGAGGCGAAGAGCGGTCGTCGGTTCGGCGGCCGGGGCCTCCCCGAGCATCGTTCGTTCGGCGGCGATGCGGACCGGCTCGTGCAGCGCGCCCGTGGCAACGTCGAGCAGTGAGGGCCCGACGAACAACCAGGTGGTCAAGAGCCATGTCGCCGGTCCGGCGACGGCGTTCGCGCTGCGCCAGGTGTCGAAAGGGCCCCAGCTCGACGCGAAGAAGTCCCGGAAGGCGGGGAGAAGGGCGAACCATCCGAACAGCCCGATGGCGATCATGGCGATCGCGTTCGCCGTGACGGGCACACGCAGGAGGCCGACGAAGGCGCTGCCGTGCAGCATCACGAACGGCGCGCGCGCGGCGTCGCGCACTCCGCGCCAGAAGTCCAGCAACGCGATGCCGCGACCGGGGCGGACCTCGTGGCGGCCGTCGTAGGACCTGGCGTGGCCGGGGCATCGGTGGCACGCGGCCACATCGGTGGCATGGCCGCAGCAGGCGCATCGGATGGCGGGAGCAGTCTTCACTCGTGAGGCCGGATCGACGGGTGTGGCGCGCGGTGGATGCGGGTGCGGTCGCTTTCCTTGCCGAAGGCCGCTGTCTATCCTGCGGCGCCCGCGGCATCGAACGCACCATGAGCGATCTCTACAAGGCTCTCGACTTCTTCAACGTCGACGAACTCTACTCCGACGAAGAACGCATGATCCGCGACACCCTCCGCTCCTGGGTGTCGGACCGCTTCATGCCGGTCATCGAAGAGCACAACCGAGCGGGGACGTTCCCCACGCACCTCATCCCCGAACTCGGCGAGATGGGCGTGTACGGCGCCAGTCTGACCGGCTACGGCTGCGCGGGCCTGAGTCCGGTCGCGAGCGGCTTGATCTGCCAGGAACTCGAGCGCGGCGACTCCGGACTCCGGTCGTTCGTCTCGGTGCAGGGCTCGCTGTGCATGTATCCGATCTGGGCCTACGGCAACGAGGAGCAGAAGCAGCGCTACCTGCCCAAGATGGCGCAAGGGAAGCTGATCGGCTGCTTCGGCCTCACGGAAGCCGACTTCGGCAGCAACCCGGGCGGCATGCTGACGAAGGCCGTGAAGGACGGTGACCACTACGTCATCAACGGCAGCAAGTACTGGATCACGAACGGCTCGACCGCCGATGTCGCGATCGTCTGGGCGAAGTGCGAGGGGACGATCAAGGGCTTCTTGGTCGACAAGGGCACGAAGGGCTTCCAGGGCAAGCAGATCAAGAACAAGTTCTCGCTGCGTGCTTCCGACACGAGCGAGCTCGTCCTCGAAGACGTTCGCGTGCACAAATCGCAGATGCTGCCGAACGTCGAGGGTCTGAAGGGACCGCTCGGCTGCCTCACGCAGGCGCGCTACGGCATCGCGTTCGGCGCGATCGGCGCCGCGCAGGCTGCGTTCGACGAAGCGTGTCGCTACAGCAAGATCCGCGTCCAGTTCGACAAGCCGATCGCGCGCTTCCAGCTCGTGCAGAACAAGCTCGTCTGGATGGCGGCCGAGATCACCAAGGCGCAGCTGATGTGCTGGAAGCTCGGCAAGATGAAGGAGGCCGGCACGATGCACCACTACCACGTGTCGATGGCCAAGCGGAACAGTTGCTGGATGGCTCTCGAGTGCTGCCGCCTCGGTCGCGACATCCTCGGCGCGAACGGCATCACCGACGAGTACCAGATGATGCGCCACATGTGCAACCTCGAGTCGGTCATCACGTACGAGGGCACGCACGACATCCACGGCTTGATCATCGGACGGCAGCTCACCGGCGAAGACGCCATCCTCTGACGGTCGCGGATCTCGCGGCGCTGCAGCGTCGGACGGGCGCTTGCTGCCCGTCGGTTTGCGGCTTCGCATCGCCGATGCTCGGCGGCCAAGAGGTCGCTTCCGCTCGGCTCGCTCGTCTTCCTTGCCTGGCCGCGAGCTTCGCGGCCTACTTCGCGTGTCGATGAGCAGTCTCCGGATCCTGCACGTGCTCGCCGAGACCGGCTACTCCGGCGGGGAAGCGCAGCTGAAGCTGCTGCTCGAGCACTTCACGAAGAGGGGGCACGAGAACCACGTTCTGCTCGCACCCGGCGCGAAGTTCGCGGCGACGGCTCGCGAACTGGGGGTGCCGGTGCACGAGGCGCCGCTGCGTCGGTGGTGGCGGCCCGACCTCTGGTGGAAGACACGCGCTGCGTACTGGCGCGTCCGGCCCGACGTCGTGCACTTCGCGTGTGGTCGCTCGCTTCTGCTCGCCGGTCTCGCGTTGCGCGGCACGCCGGCGAAGAAGTTCACGATCCGTCGCATCGACTACCCGATCCGCAAGGGGCTGCTCGGAGGCTTCCGCTACACGGCGTTGTGCGACCACACGATCGCGATCTGCGACGCGATCCGGCAGCGGCTGCTCGCGGCCGGCGTCCCCGACGAACGGATCACGCTCGTCTACGACGGCATCGATCCGTCGCCGTGGACGGGTCTGCGCGACGGGCGCGTCGCCGCCCGCGCCAGGCTCGGCATCGCGGCCGATGCGCAGGTCGTGAGCTGCGCCGGGATCCTGCGTCCGCGCAAGGGGCAGCACGTGCTGATCGACGCGTTCGCGCGCATCGCGGCCGAGTTCCCGCGTGCGGTGCTCTTCCTGGCGGGCGGCGGCAGCGAACACGAACGGCTGCGCGCGCAGGCGGCGCGGCTCGGGCTCGGCGCGCGTGTCCTGCTGCCGGGCCCGGTGAAGCCGGTTCACGACGTCCACGCTGCGAGTGATCTGTTCGTGATGCCGTCGTTCCACGAAGGGCTGTGCAACGCGTGCCTCGAGGCCGGCTTCGCAGCGCTGCCACAGGTCGTCAGCGACGCGGGCGGCAACGCCGAGATCGTCGTCGACGGCGCGACCGGAGCGGTCGTGTCGAAAGGCGACTCCGCGGCGCTCGCGGCGGCGCTCGCTCGCTATCTCCGCGATCCCGCGCTCGCGCGGACGCACGGCGATGCCGGGCGGGAGCGCTGTCTCGCGAAGTTCACGGTCGATCGCCTCGGCCCGGAGGTCGAGGGCGTCGTGACTCGCCTCGCCGCGGCGCGCGGTTGATCCGCTTCACGCGCGTCCGCCCGGTTTCGGTTCCATCCGGTAGTGCAGGTGCAGCACCGGCATGCCCAGGAAGCGGATCCGGTGGTCGCAGCGCAACGTGCCGTCGGCGTCCACGAACACGCGGAAGTGTTCGCGCAGCGTGTTCACTCGCCAGACGCGCAGGTGCCGGTCGTCGCGTCGCTGCAGGCGGTAGAAGCCGGCGTCGCCGAATTCGTGTCCGGTCGAGCTGAGCTCGAGGTCGCCGCGCTCGTTCACCGACGGCGTCAGCACGACGGTTGCACTGCCGTCCGGCATCGGGAACACGACCTTCACGCACGGTCGGCCCGCGACCGGTGCGACCGCGGTCGTGTAGAAGCCGGTGTAGATCGAGCGCCCCGTGGCGACCGAGCGCCGGTACCAGCCGGAGTAGCGGAGCCGACCGGAAGACTCGCGCAGCGTCACGATCTCGCTGTCCATGCCCCGCGCCGCTTCGAGGGCGTCGAGAGGGAAGTTGAGCTGATCGACCTTGCGGCTGATCGTCGTCACGAGCAGCCACAGGGCGACGTTGGCCGGGAACCAAGTGCGCGCCCAGAGATCGATGCGGTAGGTCGCCGTGTGTTCGTAGAAGTGGCGAACGCGCGGGTCGACCCGGCCTGGGTCGAAGGCGGGTGAACGCAGCGTTTCGAAATCGTCGAGCAGGCCCGCCGATTCGTCGTCGCGGCGCATCACGAGGCCCTCGCGGCGCGCACACTCTTCGTACGGTCGGTCGCCGATGTGTGGCCCGCCGACGGGGCCGACGAGCCAGGGCACGTCTTCGGCCGCCACCAGCCGGCCGAAGATTCGGATCAGTCCGAGGATGAAGCCGGAGCCGACCCACGCGACGAGAGCGCGGATCGGTCCCGGTCGGGCCGGTGCGGCCTCGGTCACGCGGCCGCCGGCCAGAGCCAGGCGAACGTCGCGCCGACGACCAGCGAGTAGAGGGCGCCGTCGAACACGAACTTGGCCGTGGTCGACCAGCGGATGCCCTTCCAGATGGAGTCGCACACGCTCGTGAATCCGTGGCCGAGGAATGCGACCGTCGTCGCGACGCGGAAGATCTCGCTGGCGCCAGGGCCCTTCGCGAGGCCCGTGAGGTAGGCGACGAACACGCTGATCACGACGCAGAACGCGAACCACTGGCCCAGCGCGCGGCCCATGTTGGTGCATCCCTTGTCGCGAACGACGAGCGAGCCGATCGGGCCTCGTTCGATCTTCGCCTTCATCTCGGGCGAGCCGAAGTCCTTCATCGACGACGCGAAGGGGAACATGTACTGGCCCTGCGCGATGCCGGCTTTCCGCAGCGCGTCGAGTACTGCGTCTTCGTTCGCCAGCTTCTGGTAGTCCGCCTTGTGGATCTGCAGGACCATGTGCACGAGGGAACTGACGACGAAGACGAAGACTGCCGACAGGAGGATCGGCAGCCACAGCTGGGCGACGGTGGTCATGCGCCGGATTACAGCGAACCCATTCGGATCACTGCAAGGCGGAGGCGGCGATCTGCTACGTTCCCGTGCGTTCCGGCGACTGCGACTGCCGATACAGACCGCGTGACCGATCCCGATCTGAAGACCGACTGCCGTCACGTGCGGTGGGACCGCCCTTGCGCGCCGCACAAGCAGCGGGGCAAGGTCTGCGGCACGTGCGACGAGTACGCGCCGGTTCGGCACCGGGTCCTCATGGTGAAACTCGCGGCCACGGGTGACGTGCTCCGCACGACGTCGTTCCTTCCCGCGATCCACGCGACGTGGCCGCAGGCCAAGGTGACGTGGATCACACGGCCTTCGGCGGTGGGACTGTTCGCGGGCAACGCGCTCGTCGACGAAGTCCTGTCGACCGACGACGCGGTGACCGCGGCACGCCTCGCGACCGAGACGTTCGACGTCGTCCTGTGCCCCGACGCGGATCCGGATGCGGCGGCACTCGCGGCGATGGCGCGAGGTCGGCAACGACGCGGCTACGTTCGCGATGCCGAAGGGCACGTCGTGGCGCTCGGTTCCGGTGCGACTCGATGGCTGCACATGGGGCTCTCCGACGCCGCGAAGAAGGCGAACCGTGCGACGTACCAGCACCTCGTCGCGGAGGTTCTGGGCCTCGACCCGAAGTTCGTTCGCGAGCCGATCCTCGAACCCTCCGCGGCCGACACGGCGTGGGCGGGATCGTTCGTGCAGGGGCTCTCCGTGCGCGGCCGGCTCGTCGGCCTCAACACGGGCGCGGGCGGTCGCTGGGCCTACAAGCAGTGGACGCGCGAGCACCAGGAGTCGTTCGTCCGCCTCGTCACGGAGGCAGGCGACAGCGTGCTGCTTCTCGGCGGCCCCGAAGAGGTCGAACGCCATCGCCAGCTGCTCGCCGGAGCGAACGGACGCCCCGTGTTCGACGGCGGCAACCACAACTCGTTCGGTCGCTTCGCCGCGCTGATCGATCGTTGCGGCGTGGTCGTCACGAGCGATTCGCTCGCCACGCACGTCGCCGCGGCTCGCAAGGTCCCGGCCGTGGTGTTGTTCGGACCGACGTCGTCGCACGAGATCGAGCTGTACGGACGCGGCAGCAAGATCGTGCCGCCCGGCCTCGACTGTCTCTGCTGCTACCTGCCGCGTTGCGACCGGGTGCCTCACTGCCAGGCGTTGATCGAGCCGAAGGTCGTCTTCGCGGCAGTGCAGCAGTTGCTCACGGCACACCCTGTTCGTCGCGCCTGATGGTCGTGAGCGCGGAAAAAGACGGCACGGAGGCTCGCCCGAGTGGTGACCCGTGCGGATCGGACCGGGATACCGTGCCAGCCCGTCGCGCATTCCCGCGCCCCGACCATCGGAGGTCACGAAGCAGCATGAACGCAATCCGCAGCATCGTCTCGTCACTCACCATCTTCGTCGCGACTGCAGCGGCCCTGCCCGCGCAGTGTCTGTTCACCTCCGTGACGACATGGTCGATCGGCGGCGGGTGCAACGTGGGCAGCACGGGGTTCTGCAAGCTGGTCGGCATGCCGACCACGACCTCGTTCTCGCTCGACGTGTCGAACTGCACGCTCGACATCCAGGTGAACCTGTTCGAGGCATGCGGCGTCGTGGTGCCGCTCCGCGCCGTCGTGATCGGCTTCCAGCAGGTCGCGGTTCCTCTGCCGGACTTCGGAGTCGGTTGCATGCTGCACGTGTCGCCCGACATCGTGCTCTCGACCGGGTCCGGCCCGATTCCTCTGGTGTTGCCGCAGGGCATGGCGGGGTTCGGCTTCCACGCGCAGTCGATCGCCCTGAGCATCGCGCCTCTGGGCGGCGCCAACGGGGACGCCTTCACCTTCTCCGGCGGAGAGACGGTCATCCTGCAGTAGCGGCGATTGCCGTCCTGGACTCGGGAGCGTGTGCCGCGAGACTCGTGCGCGGCGTGGAGATACCGTCCCGCACCGTGCTGTTCCTCGGAGTCGACGTCGGCGGTACGCACTGCCGTTGTGAGTGGTGGCCTTGGGCCAGCCGCCCCGGCGCGGATGCCCGCGGCGTGCAGCCGGCGGTGCACGGAGTCGAGGCGGCGGTCGAGGCGCTCCACGAAGTCCTCGCGAACGTCGCCGCGCACGCCGCGCCGACCGCCGCCGTCTGTGCGATGGCCGGCGTCGGCGAGCCCTCGATGGCGCGTTCGATCGCGGACGGTCTGCGCACTCGCGGCATCACCTTCCCGGTCGCGATCGTCGCGGACGTGCTCGCCGCCGCCGCATCGGGGCTGGCCGACGGCCCGTCCCTGCTCTTGTGGTCCGGTACGGGTTCGTTCGCGGTGGCGCGGGATCGCCACGGCGACCTGCATCGGACCGGTGGGCGCGGCTATCTGCTCGGCGACCAGGGCAGCGGATTCGACCTCGTGCGGCGCGCCGCCGCCGCGGTGCTGCTCGCGGTCGACGGGCTCGGGTCGCCCACGGCGCTCGCCGAGGCCCTCACCGCGGCGTTCGGCGCGTCGTCACCGCAGCGACTCGGCGCCGTGCTGCAGCGCCTCGACAGCGGGCAGATCGCGGCCCGGCTGCCCATCGTGCTCACCACGGCCGCCGCCGGGGATGCGGTCGCGAACGAAGTGATCGAGGCGGGTGTCGACGGTCTGTCGATGCTCGCCAACGCCGCAGTCCGCCGCGCCGGACTCGACTGGCACGGGCTGCCTGTGGCGCTCGGCGGCGGCGTGCTCGCGCAGGACGGAGTGCTGGCGCCGCAGGTCGTCGAACGGCTCGCCTCGTTCGGCACCGCGGCGCCACGCTTCCTCGACGGGCGGGCGGCGGCGCGTGGAGCGGCGTGGCTCGCGCACGAAGTCCATCACCGCCGCGAACCCGCACACACCTGGGTGCAACGTGTCACGCTCTGATCTCTGGCTGCGCGATGGGCGCATGATCCCGAAGGACTGTTTCCACCTCTCGTTCTCGCGAAGCGGAGGAGCCGGCGGACAGCACGTCAACAAGACCGAGACGAAGGTCGACCTGCGCCTCGATCTCACGGCCGCCGAAGCCGTGCTGGGGCCGTTCGACGTCGCGCGCATCCGCGAGGCGATGGCGAGCCGCATCGACGCGGACGGGATGCTGTTCGTGACCGCGAGCGAGCACCGGAGCCAGTTCCAGAACTACGAAGCCGCGATGCAGCGAATGGCCGGGCTGATCGCCGCGGCGCTCGTGCGGCGTCGCAAACGGATCGCAACGAAACCGACGCGCGGCAGCCAGCGCCGCCGGGTCGACGAGAAGCGGCGCCGCGGGGAGATCAAGCGGGGGCGCCAGGGCGGAGGGAGCCAGTGACTTCGGAACCGGATCGTCGGGCCGCGGTTCGCCTCGCGCCCATGAAGCCGACGCGCTCCCCGTTCCGTTTGCTCTCGCTGCTGCTCGTTTTCGCCCCGGTCGCGTGCCGCGGCCCGTCGCCCGCCTTCCTCGTGGAGGTGCCGCCCGGTTCGGGTACTTGGGTCGTGATCGCCGTCGAGCCGGCCTGGGTCTCGACGCCTCCCGCGCATCCCGGGCACCTTCGTCGCGTCGTCGAGTCGCGTTCCAATCTGCGCGAGATCGCCGTCGGCAATCTCCGGGAGATCGCCGAGAAGGAGATCGGCGACCGGGTCCGTCTCGCCCTGCGCACCGTCGTCACCAGTCCGGAGGCCGAAGCGGCGGCAGCTGCGGTGCCCGCGGCTCTTCGCCTGGTGGAGCGCGTCAGTCGCGACGAAGTGCTGTCGCACGACCCGGTTCCCGGCAACACGCTGTCGACGGTGTTCGGGCTCTACGAAGCATCGATCGCCGATCTCGTGGCGCCGATCCCCGAGCCGCACCGCACACTGGCGCGGACCAGGCTCGAGACGATGTGACCCGAGCTACGCGTAGATCCCGCGCATCCGCGTGGTCTCGGCGACGCGGTTCACGCCCAGCATGTAGGCGGCGATGCGGTTGCTGACCTGGAAGCGGCGCGCCATGTCGACGACGGCGGCGAAGGACTCGACCATGATGTGCTCCATCCGGTCTTCGACCTCCTTCTGCGTCCAGAAGAACGCCATCCGGTCCTGGACCCACTCGAAGTAGCTGACGGTGACACCGCCCGCGTTCGCGAGGATGTCGGGGATCACGAACGTGCCCTTCTCGTCGAGCACCTTGTCGGCTTCGGCCGTGCACGGGCCGTTGGCGCCCTCGGTGATGACCCTGGCCTTGATGTTCGCCGCGTTCTTGCTGGTGATGACGTTCTCGGTCGCTGCGGGCACCAGGATGTCGACCGGCAGTTCGAGGATCTCGGCGTTGCTGATGCGGGTGCCGCCGTCGAAACCGTCGAGCCGGCGGTGCTTCTGCAGGTGCGTGCGGATGCCCTCGAGGTCGAGCCCCTTGGTGTTGTAGAGGCCGCCGTGCACGTCGCTGATCGCGACGACCTTGACGCCGAGCGATGCGAGCTGGAGAGCGGAGATCAGGCCGACGTTGCCGGCTCCCTGGACCGCTGCCGTGCACTCCTTCGGGTCCATGCCGAGGTGCTTGCACGCTTCGCGCGTCACCAGCATCACGCCGCGGCCCGTCGCTTCGATGCGGCCGAGCGACCCGCCGAGGCTGATGGGCTTGCCCGTGACGATCGCGGGCAGGTAGCTGCGCTGGTGCATCGAGTAGGTGTCCATCAGCCACGCCATGACCTGGCCATCGGTGCCCATGTCGGGGGCCGGCACGTCACGGTCTGGACCGAGGATGTCCATGATCCCCGCGACGTAGCGGCGCGTGACCCGCTCGAGTTCACCCTTCGACATCTTGAACGGGTCGCAGATGACGCCGCCCTTGCCGCCGCCGAACGGCACGTTCACCACCGCGCACTTCCACGTCATCCATGCGGCCAGAGCGCGCACTTCGTCGCGGTTCACGTTGCTCGCGTAGCGGATGCCGCCCTTCGCCGGCCCGCGCGACGTGCAGTGCTGCACACGATACCCCTCGAAGACCTTCATCGAGCCGTCGTCCATGACCACCGGGATGCTGATGGTGATCTCGCGCTCGCAACTGCGGAGCACGGCGACGATGTTCGGTTCGAGGCCGAGGCGAGCCGCGGCCAGGTCGAACCTGGCCTGCATCGCTTCGAAGGGGTTCTCTTCGCTGGAAACGTGTTGGTTCATGCCGGGGACGCGACTTGCGCGGACCGAAAGGGGCGGGGAACGTAACCGCCGCCCATGCATGCCAGCAACAAGCCAGACGCTCCAGCCGGTCGCTGGCGCGCGCTGCTCGACACGGAACTCGCGGCGGCGGTGCAGGGCATGTGGGACGGCAGCGTCGGACACACCGTTCGCTGTGTTCCGACGCGCCGCACGGTCGCAGTGGAGCACGGCGGCGGCCACGTGTTCGGCAAGTGGCGAGTGCGCGGTGGCAGCGCGGCGTCGGAAGAGTGGCACTGGCTCCATCTGCTGCCGCTGCTCGGCATCCGTACGGCCGAACCGATCGTGTGGATCGGCAACCGCCGCCGCAGCCTCCTGGTGACGGCGGGCGTCGCCGGCCGTCCGCTCGATGCGTGGGCGCTCGAGGCGCATCGCGCCGGATGGCTCCGGGAGCTGGTTGCGTACGCGTGCCGCGACGTTGCGCGTGCCGTTCGCCGTCTACACGACCAGGGCCTCGTGTATCGCGACCTGTACTGGAACCACCTCTTCGCCGCCGATCCTCGTGTCGTCGCGGAGGCCCCGGTCTTCCTCGACTGCGAACGTGTGATGCGTCCGCGTTGGCGCTGGCGGCGCTGGGTGGTCAAGGACCTCGCGAGTCTCTGGGCATCCGTACCCGTGCCGGTCGGGCGCCGCACCGCGCTGCGCTTCCTGCGTTCCTACCTGGACGAACCGCTCGCGGAGAACCGCGCGCTGCTCGGTGAGGTTGCTGCGAAGGCCGCGCGGATCCGTCGGCACGTGCCACGGTACGGCTGACCTTCGTTCCGCGGGGTTCAGCGACTTCGCTGGCGGCGCATGCGCACGGTCAGCGCGAGGCCGACGAGCCCGGTGCCGACGAGCAGCAACGTGCCCGGCTCGGGCACGGGGTTCGGTGTTTCGGCCGGCGGCGGATCGACCTTCTTCGACGCCGCAGCCGAGATCGGCGTCGCGGGGACGAGCATGCGCAGGGGCACCGTTGTCTGGGCGGAGAGGGCCGCCGACAACAGGGATGCGCACGCGGAGAGGACGAGCAGGCGCACGGCGAAGGCAGAGTTGCGGGACCTAGGTGTTGGTCGACCCACTGTGGGTGCGACGCCGAGAGAGGCCCGGAGCGTAGCGCGACCCGGGGCGACCACAAGCTGTCCGCGTCGGGCCGGCGTGCGTAGACCGGACGAACGTTCGGCCGATCCGCCTTCTTCGCGCGGGTCCTTGCTTCCCGCGAGTGTGCCACTACCGTCCTCGCGCCTGGTCTCCGGACGGCCGCCGGCGGCTCTGCCGCGGGAGGAAAGTCCGGGCTCCCAAGGGCAAGGTGGTGGGCAACGCCCACCGTCCGCGAGGACAGGGATCGTGCCACAGAGAACAGACCGCCGGACGGCCCTTCGGGGCGACGGCAAGGGTGAAACGGTGAGGTAAGAGCTCACCGCGGACCGGGCGACCGGTCCGGCACGGCAAACCCCACCTGGAGGAAGACCGAGTAGGAGGATCGCGCTGCCCGCGCCCAGGTCCTCGGGTAGGTCGTTCGAGGCCGTCCGCGAGGACGGCCCTGGAGAAATGGCCGTCACCGTCCTTCGGGGCGGCACCAGAACCCGGCTTACGGGGACCAGGCACTTCTTTTCGTCTGCAGCGGATCCGGGACCCTTCGGAGCCGCGCGGGCCGCGGTCGCGCGGCCCGGCCGTTCACCGCGGTCGGGCCAGGTAGCGCTCCAGGATGACGAGCGCGGCCACGCTGTCCGCGAGCTGCTTTCGCCGGCTCGCCTTCAGTCCGCCGGCCTTCAGCCGTTCGTGCGCCTCGTCGGTCGAACTGCTCTCGTCGACCGTGTGCACGGGCACCTGCAGCGCGGCCTGCAAGCGCTCGCGGAACGCGGCGGTCCGTTCTGCGCGCGGACCCGTCGTGCCGTCCGCGGAGAGCGGCATGCCGACCACGACCACCTGGGTTTCGCGCTCGGCAACGAGCGCCGCGATCGCCTTCACGACCTCCGCGTCGTTGCGCGAGTCGATGCGGCCGAGTGGCACCGGGATCGTGCCGGTCCAGTCGGTTGCCGCGAGTCCGGTGCGGGCGTCGCCGAAGTCGACCGCGAGCACGCGCCGGATCCTGGTGTCGCTCACAAGAGGTCGGTGCGTCCGGCTGCGCGCACGTGTTCGACGAGCGTCTTCAAGTCGCCAGCGCGCGCCTTCGGGCACACGAGAACGGCGTCCCCGACGGCGACCACCACGAGGTCCTCGACGCCGAACAACGCGACCGTGCGTTTGCCCTCGGCGTAGACGACGTTGCCCCGGCTCTGCAGCGCGATCTTCGACGCGCCGCCCGAGAGCAGCGCGAAGTTGTTCGCATCGTCGCCCGTGCCGACCGACTCGATGGCCGGGAAGCTGCCGACGTCGTCCCACTTCACCACGGCTTCGACGACGGCGACCTTGTCGGCCTTCTCCATCACCGCGTAGTCGACCGACGTCTTCGGGGCCTGCTCGAAGATGTGCTTCACCTGGGCGCGCTTGCCCGCGGCGATCGCGTCGACGAGCCGGTCGCACGCTGCGCCGAGCGCTTCGTTGCCGCGGCTCATCGCGCGCCGGATCGCGGGGACCGTCCAGACGAAGATCCCGCTGTTCCACAGGAAGCCGCCGTTCGCGAGGAACTGCGTCGCCGTGCCGAGGTCGGGCTTCTCGCGGAAGCGCTTCGCTGCGAATGCGCGCGGTTCGTCGCTGTCGCGGCGCGGCCCGCACTCGATGTAGCCATAGCCGGTCGCCGGGTGCGTCGGCTTCACCCCGAAGGTGACGAGCGTCTCGTCGTCCGCCGCGATCTTCGCAGCGCGCTTCAGCATGCGGTGGAACGCCGGGATCGGCTCGATGACATGATCGGCCGGCAGCACGATCATCGTCGCGCGCGGATCCTCTTTCGCGATCGTCGCGGTCGCGAGCGCGACGCACGGTGCGGTGTCGCGCGCTTCCGGTTCGACGACGACGCGGTTGCGCGGAAAGTCGGGCAGGAGCTTCGGGAGCGCGCGTGCCTGAGCGGAGTTCGTGACGATCCAGACGTTGCCTTCGTCGCAGAGTCCGGCGAGGCGGTCGATCGTCGCCTGGATCAGGACCTTGCCGTGTGCGAGCGGCAGGAACTGCTTCGGTCGGGTGGCGCGGCTCGCCGGCCAGAAGCGCGTGCCGGAGCCTCCGGCCATGATGACGGCGTGCAGGGATGACATGGAGCGGTGGTGGAGTCGCTAGAAGTCGGGCAGCGGGTGGCGTTCGTTCGCGGGCGGCATCGGCAGGATCGCGCGCCGCCTCGGCGACTTTTCGGTCACCCAGCGCTTCTCGGCGTGCAGGTCGCGCAGGTGGCCGAACAAGTGGAACCGCAGGATGCCCTTCGTCAGGAAGTCGATCAGCGGCATCACGAGCGGGTCCGCCGAGGTGCCGAGGATGTTGTCGAGGGTCATCTGGATGTCCAGGTAGCCGTCGAGATCGAGAGTGCCGCTGCCGTTCACCGCGAGCAGGTTGGAGCGCACGTTCAGCGACTCGAACGTGACCGTACGACCGGCGAGACGGAACTTCGTGTCGAGGTGGTCGAAGCGCGGGCGGTCGGGCGCCGGGAGCTGCGCGTAGATCGCGGTGAACAGGGGGACCACGCCGAGGTTGCCTCGCTCGATCGTGAGGCGGCCATCGCCGGCCGCGGCGACGACGTTGTTGCCGTCCAGGCGATCGAGGGAGAACGCGCCGCTCGCAGTGCCAGAGTACGGCGGATTGGTCCAGCCGCACCTGTCCAGGAACGAGTAGACGTCGACCTTTTCGAACTGCAGATCCGCGGACAGACGGCCCTCCGGTGTCGCCGGCGCGGGCAGCAGGTAGTGCAGTGCGGTGCGATCGCTCGCGGCGCTGCGCACCGAGCCGCCGTGGAAGCGGCTCGAGAGCGACGACAGCTGCAGGCGGGTGGCATCCGCGGCGAACGCCGCTTCCACCGCCTCGAACGGCTGGTCGAACACGCGGAACGATCCGCCGGTCATCGTGCCCGACAGGCCGCCGCCGCGGTCGCCGACGGTGCTCTCCGCGAGAGACACGACGCCGCTGATGCCTTCGACGCGGATGCCCTCCGTTCCCTGTCCGAGCGACATGTGCACGTCGTACAGGCGCAGCTGACCGCCGATCGTCGTCTCGAACGGCAGGTCGCTGCCGGTGGCGGGAATGGCGAAGCGGAGGCCGAGGGCATCGACGTCGGCGCGGCCCTCGAGCTTGCGATCGAGCACTGCCTGCCGGAGCGGCCCGGAGAACAGGTTGGCCATGCCGTCGTCGACGGGCAGTCCGTTCGCCTTCACCCGAAACGAGAGCTCTGTGCGGCCGTCGGGAGCCGGCAGCGAGCGCACACGACCGTCGCTCGCGTAGACGAGCGCACCACCCATCTCGCCGCGCACGTCGGTGAAGCGCAGCTCGCCGTCGGCGATCGACAGCTCGCCCGTCATGTGGGTCGCGGGCCGGAGCAGGATCGGCGAGTCGGATCGCACGTCGACGAGCTGCACGACGAGCCGCAGCCGGTCGGCGCCGCTCTCGGGCCGTTCGTGGCGGCACACGAGGTCGACCTTGCCCGACGGACGCAGCGTGTTCCACGTACCCGCGCCGAGGGCGCCGAGGCGTTCGAGCGTGCTGCCGAGTTCGCCGTCGAGTTCGAGGTCGCGCACGACGAAGGCGAGATCGCTGTGGAAGCGCGTCGCGGAGGCCGTTCCGCCGGTGACGATGCTGCCGAGCATCGCGAGCTGCGCCGGATCCCCGGTGCCGTGTTCGAGCCGGCCGCGCAGGGCGTCGAAGTCGATGCGCGTGTCGCTGCCGCTGCCCTGCGCGAACATCTGTCCGTGCAGGTCGACAGCGCTCCACGGTCGCGCCGGCAGCCTCAGGTCGACGCCGTCGAGGTCGAGACGCACGTCGTGGAACAGCGGGTCGGCGGCTCGCGGGCGCCACACTTTCACACGTCCGCCGAGGCGACCCTTCGCCTGCGCGTCGAGCCAGGGGCGGTCGATCTCCGGCACCACGACGGCGATCGCCGTGCGCAGGTCGTCGTCGATCGGCAGCGATTCGACATCGACGACGGCTTCGAAGCCGAGTCCTTCCTGCTCGTGCAGCGGGTCGAGCGGGATCCGTCCTCGCATCGCGAGGCGGCCGTTGCCGTGCGCGCCGGAGAGGTCGAACGCGGCGCCGTCTGCGCGGACCATCACCGAGCCGCCGAGTCCGTCCAGGCGGTACGGGAAGCCGGCCCACTGCATCACGGCGGCCTTCGGGCGCACCTCGACCGACCAGATGCCGGGGAAGACCTGGCGCGGCCGGACCTGCACCGTGACGTCGGTGCGGCCGCTCGGAGTGAAGCGGTCGTAGAGCGTGCCGTCGTCGCGCAGAAGTGCCGTGAGTGCGGCGCGCAGGTGCGGCGTGAACTCGACGCCCTCGGCGTGGATGTCGAGCGTCGTGTCGTCCCCTGCGGGGCGGTTCGGTTCGATGCGCCCGGTCATGCGCACGGTGCCACCGCCCGCATTCGCGGCGATCGTCGCGTCGACGGCCTCGAGCAGCAGGACGTCGTCGCGCAGGCGCACGCGGCCCTTCGCGTTCTCCACCGGCAGGGGGAACGACGCCCGCGTCGCCGGATCGCCGAAGCCGTGGTAGGCCATCGCGACGTCGCGGAGGTCGATCTCGAGTTCGGTGATGCCGCCGCGGCGTTGCGGATCGCGCAGGAAGATGTCGACGTCCGCGCGGCCCTTCGTCGGACGCAGGGCATCGACGACGTTGCGCCCGACCTCGAACGTCTGCAGCGCCGCCAGCACGTGTTCGTCGATCCGCACTCCCTTCGCCTTGGCGCGGACCTCGAGTGCCAGGGTGTCGAATGCGTGGGTCACTCGCGCGGTGGCGTCGAAGGCGCCGGCTTCCGTTTCCTGGCGCAGCTGCAGCGTCGCGGTCCCGCCTTCGCGTGTGCTCCCGTACAGCGTGACGGTTGCACTGCTCACGAGGGGAGGCAGTGCGCTCGCGGTCGCACGCACGCCGTCCAATTCGGCGCGGACTTCGAATGCGGGCGACGGATCGGCCGCCGACGAGCCCGGCAGCGTGCAGACGAACGTCAGGTCCCGGATGCGCGCCGCGGCGTCGAGGTCGCCGAGGTCGATCGCCGCGAGTTCGCGGAGCCGGTCCAGCAAGGAGTGGCCGAGTGCCACGTCGCGCATCGACACGAAGAGGCGCGCGGCGCCCGTTCCGAGGTCGACGTTCCCGCGCACGTGCAGCGTGGCGCCGAGTTCCACGAGGCGAGCGGTCCCGCTCAGTTCGGCACAGGTCGGCGTCTCCGCGATCGGCGTCAGGGTGGCGTCGAGGTCCTGCAGCTCGATCGGCGGACTGCCTTCGCGCGCGACGAACCGCAGGCTGCACCGGCGCAGGTCGATCGGCGGCAGCCTCGGTGTCCCTGTGCCACCCGAAGCACTGCCCGGGCGCAGCAGTTGCGCCGCTGTCGGCAGTCGCGGGCCGAGCGCGATCTCGACGTCCTCGAGGATCACGGAGTGCATGCCGAGCAGGTTGCCGAACGGGTTCGCCGACACGTCCAGATGGATCGTTCCCGCGGTCGCGAGCGCCTGTCCGGGCCGTGTCGGATCGTCGATCCGGAGGCCCCGCACCGTCAGGCGACCGGCAGCGACGTCGATCTCCGTGCCCGCGATCGAACTCGGCGTCGCGAACACCTTCTGCAGTTCGGTCGTCGCGAGGCGGGTGGCCGCGTCCGAGCGCTGGAACACGACGACGCTCGTCGCCGCGAGGGCGAGGACGAACACGAGGGACAACAGCAGGATACGGCGCCAGCTCATGCAGCGGATCGGGGCGGAGACTCTACCGGGAGTCGCGCGACGGGGAACGTAGCGTCGCCACGTTCCGACGTCGGTTCGCCACTCGCGACCGTCGCGTCGTGTGCGCCAGCAGTCGGATTGCGAGGTTCGGGAAACGTCGAGAACGGGCTCTGAAGGCCAGTTTCCGCCTTGTTTTCCGTTGACAGCAGCGACGCCGATGCAACACTGCGCGCCAGTTCGCGGGCGTTCGTGGCACTTCGCCGCGGCCCGGCGAACGAACCACTCGAACAGAGACACCAGATGGCTGCCAAGAAGAACGGTAAGAAGGCGACCGGCGAACTGATCATCTCGAAGTCGCGCACGAAGGCCGCGGTCAAGAAGTCCAACGTGTCGTCCGATTTCTACGGCGCGCTCGACGCTGCCGTGCGGACCATGATCGCTGGCGCCGAGAAGCGCTGCGAAGCGAACGGCCGCAAGACGCTCCGCCCGCAGGATCTCTGATCCGAATCCCAGGGTGTGCGGGCCGTCGCTCGACGGTCCGCAACAGCGACCCGGGTCGCGCGTCGCGCGCGCCCGGGTCGCGTCGTTTCCCGAGCGCCCTTCGTTCGATCACATCGAGTGATCGTCGGCGACGCCGAGGCGGCGGAAAGCTTCGCGTTCGAGTTCGAGAGTTCGCCCGCGCACCTGCTCCGCGACGGTCTCAAGCCGCGCATCGTCGGCATCCGCACCGACCTCGATGGGCTCGCCGTACGCGACGGCGAGGCGCGCGAACGGCTGCGGGATCGTGAAGCGGTCCCAGCTGCGCAGCCTCCACGCCCGATCGACGGCGACGCCGACGGGGAGGATCGGCGAGCCCGTCGCGCGCGCGAGCCACGCGACGCCGACGTTCGTCGTGTGCCGCGGGCCGCGGGGGCCGTCGGGCGTGACGACGAGCTGACCGCCGCCCGCCATCAGGTCGCGCATCGTACGCAACGCAGTTGCACCGCCGCGGCTCAGCGATCCGCGGATGGCGCGGAAGCGGAACGACCGCAGCGCGCGCGCGGCGAGACTGCCGTCGTCGCTCGGCGACACGAGCACGTGGATGCCGCGGCCCTTGTGCAGGCGCAGCGGCATGAGGCACAGCATGCGGCCGTGCCACATCGAGACGATCCAGGGGCGTTCGCTCGCGAGCAGTTCGAGGCCGGGCTGGCCGTCGCGCCGCACGCTCCAGGTGAGGGCCAGCAGCCTCAGCAGCGTTGGCGCGCTCAGCTCGAGCAGGGCAGACCCGACGCGCCGGCGGAAGCGGCGCCAGCGCCGCAGCCGCGGTGCGTTGCGGCCCTGCGCGTTGCGTTCGGCGTCGCGGCGTGCGATCGCTTCGCGACGGCTCTGGCGCAGACCACGGGGGGCCATGTGCGCAGCATGCACTGTCGGCGGGTCGACTGCATCCCCGTGCTGCGGTCGTTGCGCGCCGGCGTGGCCGGCGTCTCCACGAGTGCTGGCGGCGTCTCCCTTCGCGACCTGTTCCACGAATCCGTCCGGGACGATCAGGCAACGATCGGACCGATCTCCGCGGTATCCGGCACCTGGTGGCGGGGCAGGGTTATCTCGAATTCGCAGCCCTGATCCACTGCGTTGCGAAGCCCGATCGTGCCGCCGTGGTGCTCGGCGACATGCCGGGCGATGGCGAGCCCGAAACCCGTGCCGGCGGACGGCAGGGTGAGGCCCGGTGGGTGGAAGAACCAGTCGAACACCGACTCGAGATGCTCCGCGGCGATGCCCGTGCCGTGATCGCGCACGTGGATCTGGACCGCGTCTCCGCGTGTGTCGACGGACACCTCGACCTTCGCGGTGCGCGGCGAGAAGCGCACGGCGTTGCGGAGGAGGTTCTCGACCATCGCTTCGAGCAGCACGGCGTCGCCGAGTACCTCCGGTGACGGGGCGCCTTCCACATGGTCGGCGAACGTTATCACGATTCCCACTCCGCTCACGTGCGCCAGCGCCTGCGATCGCCGCACCGACTCCATGACGAAGTCGTGGACATCGACGGGGCTGTGATGACTCTTGTCCGTCTGCGCGAACGGGCGAGCAAGGCGCAGGAAACTCTCGACGAGGTCGGAGAGATGCCGGACATCCTCGGCGATGCTCTTCGCATGGACACGCACCGCAGTCGGGTCGTGCGTCGCGTGCAGCATCAGGTCCAGCTGGGTCAGGACGAGCGTCAGCGGCGTCTTGATCTCGTGCGCGATGTTGCCGACGAAGCGCCCTTGCGAGTGCGAGATCTCCCGGAGCTGCGCGTCCTGCCTGGCGACCAGGGCCCGCAGAGAGGCGGGGGCGCCGGCGGCGCGGAGGAGGACGCGACAGCCGGCGGCAGCCAGAGCCACCAGCAGGCCGCCGACCAACCATGGCGATGCATCGGGCGGTCGTCCTCCTGCCGCGAGCCAGGCTCCCGCCGCCGCGCTCGCGGCGATGGCCCCCGAACCGAGCGCGATCCGCCCAAGGTGACATCGGGGGGCGAGGCTCACGAGGCGGGGACGACCCTCCCCGGGACGTGGCCGGGTTCGGTGTGGTCGACGAAGCGATAGCCGCTGCCGATCACGGTCTCGATGCGCGGTTTCGCCGCACCGCGATCGATCTTGCGGCGCAGGCTCGACACGTAGACGTCGATCACGTTGCTGCTCGACTCGTAGTTCATGTCCCACACACTCTCGCTGATCATCGTTCGCGTCAGCAGCTTCCTCGGGTTGCGCATCATGTATTCGAGCAGGGCGAACTCCTTGGCCGAGAGCTTGACGGCCTTGCCGTCGAGCGAGACGCGGTGCTCGAGCAGGTTCATCTCGAGGCCCCCCGACTTGAGAATCGCGCCCTCGGTCGCCTGCGAACGGCGCAGAAGGCTGCGCAGGCGGGCCAGCAGTTCGTCGACCTGGAACGGCTTGGTCAGGTAGTCGTCTGCGCCCGCATCCAGGCCGGCGACCTTGTCCGCGGTCGAACTCAGCACGGTCAGCATGAGGATCGGCACGATGACCTTCTGCCGCCGCAGGTTGCGGCACAATTGCACACCGTCGCTACCGGGCAGCATCACGTCGAGGATGATGGCGTCGTGGCGGTCGACGACCGCCATCTCGTCGCCCTCGTCCCCGTTGTTGGCCACGTCCACGGAATAGCCCTGCTGTTCCAGGCTGGCCTTGATCGACTGTGCCAGCTTGACGTTGTCCTCGATGAGCAGGATCCGCATACAGTCTCCGACGGGGGCCCCGGATCGTATGGCCGGCACTCCGCGACGGACAGGACCCTTTCGCCTGCGGTCCGGCGCCACGGCACCGCTCCGGTTCCTTCAGGGAGCCGGCTCGTGCTCGGTTCCATGGTTCTTCGCGCGTCCCCCGGCCAGCCCCGGGTGCGGTGGCCATCACGAAACGCCGCAACCCCTGCCCGGCCGCGGGCGGGGGCGTGCAGTCACTTCTTCGTCCACACAGGGAGACCCTGGTCGTCGCGGAGTACGAGGCTCTTGTCGTCCACGGCGAGTGATCCGGCGACCAGGACGGTCTGGGTCCCGTACTTCGTGGGCGATCCCGTCACTTCGATCGTCTTGCCCGAACGCATCCCGAGGGCCTGCTGGTCGGCGAAGGTCGCCGGCGCCGCGAACACGATGACCTCGCGGCCCTCGCTGGTTCGGATGCGCAGGCGCATGCGTTCCTCCTGGCGATCACCGATCCGGACCGAACCGATCGTCGTGATCGTGCCCTTGATCGTCTCGACTCGCTTGCCGTCGTAGGTGTCGGCGAAAGGCGCCGCCTTCTCGCGCGAGGCGTCGACGACGATCACGTCACCATTGGTGCCGTTGGTTTCACTCCGCGCTTTCGCGCACGCTTCGCGGCAGCGCAGCACCCATTGCTCGTTGTTCAGTGCCGGCCACTTGCCGTTCGGAAGGGCCATGGCGTCGAGGTGCGTCGCGCTGCACGGAAATACGAACACGTTCCGCTCGTGATCGAGCGTCAGTGCGTCCGAAGCCACGAGTACGAACTTCTCGCCCATGCCCAGTGTGCCGCCGAAGCTCAACAGCGCGCCGTCGACCGTCGCGAACTTGGTGTCGACGACCAGGTCCTCGACGTCGGCCAGCTTCTTGCGCCCGGTGTCGACGACATCCATGCCGATCAGGTTGCTGAGCCGACGGTGGACGAAGGCCTTGTTGCCGGGCGCCCGATCGACGCCTCGGCCGCCGTCGACGCCGCTGCCCTCTGGTTCACCGACCGCCTCGGATGGCGTCTTCTCGCCGCGCGAGCGATAGTAGTCGTCCACCTGGGCCGTCCAGGCCGCATCGGCCAAGTCGGGCCACATGGCCTTGTCGAAGCCGGGTGCCGCCTTCAGGGTCTCCCGGTCGAGACCGAGCGTCGCTCGCGGGGTGTCGTCCGAACTGCGTTGGCTCACTTCGACGAGGCGCCACGGCATCGCGAAGTACTTCTCGCCCATGCCGAGGAAGCCGCCGAACGCGACCACGGCGTAGGCGATCCGCTGGTTGCCGCCGTCGAGCACGATGTCCTGGATCTCGCCGAGGTTCTCGTTCTTCGAATTGGTGACGGCGCACCCGATGAGCTGGGAGGCCTTGCAGCGGGCGGCTCCGCGAGTGCCCGCGGCGAGCGCGATCGGCGCGGTGTCGTCCTTGCGCTGCGGCTGCTGCGCCGAAACGAGACTGGCAGCGACGCTGGCCAGGAGAGGAGTGAGGATGAGGTGTTTCACGTTCTGTTGCCTTGGTGGGATGCGATCGGGACCGCACCCGGTGACCACCGTTCTGCGAACGCTGGTCGATCTGGCCGGGAACGCCGGCGCGTTGCCGTCGATGCCGACGGCGGAGTTCGGGCGGCGCCATGAAGCGCCATGCCAGCCCTGTAGAGGTCGCCTCTGAGTTCGTCGTGAATCCGACGTGAGATCGGTCTCACATGGTCGGTTTCGGGCGGCCTGCCCGAGGAGATGGGCCTCCGCCTGGTCGCCGCAGCGTCGCGCATCGTGGCCGAAGGCTCGGAGTGAAGCTCGTCTCACATGCCCTTCAGGTCAGCCTCAGTGGGTTGCGCTAACGGTGGTCGCGAGAAAGGGCATTGCATCGCCGTGCCTCGTTACCCGACCCCCGATCCCATGCACACGACCGTCACCGGCCTGCTTCCCAACCAGCGATTGGCTGACCGGGCGGCGCACAATCTCGTTCTCGCGGGGTTCCCCGAGGAGCGGGTGCGGGGCGTCCACGCCGGCACACTCAGTCGTCACGAGTTCATCGAGGCGACGACAGTCGACGGGAAACGCGCGGTGATCCTGGGGACGACCTTCGGTGCGATCGGAGGCATCGTCGCCGGCGTGGCGGTCGGCAGCGTCTTCGGCTTCTTTGGCCAGCACCGTGGTCGACGGTCTCGCCGCGGCGGCGGGTGGTGCCGTGTTGGGCCCGATGATCGGGGGATCGACGAGGAAGCCACGTCCGAGCGGAGTTGGAGAACCAGGTCTCGGCCGGCACGGTGCTCGTCAGCGCCATCGCCGACAGCACGCAGAAGAGCCTGCTGCTGGACCTCCTCGCGAAGGAGGAGGGCAGCCGCAGGTCTCCACGGCCGCGTCGTTCACCGCGGCAGTGCTCCCGGAGAACTCGCCGTGAACGGGCGGTGCAGCACGACGGCCTGCTCATTCGCATTTCAGGCTGCGTTCACCGGGGTGGAGTAGCCCGTGCCTTGCGCTCGTTCGAGACGCACCGAGACAACCCAATGCCGAACCACTTCGATGTCCATACGCCGGCCGAGGACCATGCCCTGTTGCCCGGTTCGCGTAGCCCCCAGTGGCTTTGCCATCGGGCGGTTCCTTCGGCGCCGCGATCGCGGAGGCGACCTTGAACTGGCGGCAGATCGCGAACAGCCTCCGCCGCCTAGGCGCGGCACCACGCCCGACCCTGCCTCCGGGTTTCGCCCAGAGGGTGGTGTCGGCGTTGCACGCTTCGCAGCAGTCGACGGATCGCGCCGACGCCGCGTCTTCGCGCCCGCGGCCTGCTGCGACGGTGGCGTCGACCGTCGCCGCTGGTGCCCGTGGCCGTTCTTCCGCGGGAGAGGGGGCCGGCGCGTGATGCACGCGATGTGGCCCGGTGCGGCAATTCACGATGTCGGACTCGCCGCCGCGAGCGCCCGACTGGCCGTGGCCATGCCGTTCGGGGTCGGCGATCCGAGTGCCCTGCTCGTCGCGTGGATCCTCGCCGCCGCCCTGGTCGTCTCGATCGCGCTGGGTTGGCGGTTGTTGCGCAGGGCGGAGATCGAGAAAGTGACGGCGATCGCCGGCATCGTTCCGTTGCAGGCCTCTCTCGATGCCGCGATGGGTCGCATCAGTCTGTTCTCGGAGTCCCAGGAGCGCTTCGTCGGCAACCTGGCCCAGGAGATCAAGGCTCCGCTCGCGAGCCTGCTGATCCATGCGGACATGCTCCTGGCCGGCAGCGCGGAGCCCGTCACGGTCCATCGCTATTCCAAGGGCATCGTCGAGAACCTGCGGCACTTGTCGGATCTCGTCGAGAGCTTTCTGCGGCTGGCGCGACCGTTCGCGCAGGAAGACACCAGCAACCACGTCCCGGTGCACATGCACGACTTGGTGCTCGAGGCCGTCCGCCGATGCCAGCCGCTGGCCGACTCGCGTGGTGTTGGCGTCGTGCCGATGCTTGCCGAGACGAACAACAACACGCCGGTGGAGGTCATGGGCGATGCCGCCCTGCTCGAGGCGATGATCGAGAACCTGGTCCGCAACGGCGTCCTCGCCGCACCGCCCGGGACCCGCGTCGACCTGCACGTGAGGATCGAAGGGGACGCCGTCGTCCTGTCCGTGCGCGACCACGGCGCCACCATCGACGAAGACCAGATCGAGTCGATCTTCCGAGGGTTCTTCCAGGTGCCGGCGCCGCCTCGGCACGCGTCGGGCACTGGCCTGAGCCTCGCGATCGCGAAACGAGTCGCGGAGCACCACCGCGGCACGATCTCGCTTCGCAACGTGCCAGAGGGCGGTTGCGAGTTCGCCGTCCAGCTTCCGCGCTGGTTTCCGGACATGCCCCCTGATGGCGGGCGGAACGGCTCGGCTCCGCCGCGCAAACCCGTGCGATCATCGGGCGCCTGATGTCTCGTGAGAGTCGGTCGGCGACCAGGCGATTCCCTTTTCATCTGCGTTTCAGCCCGGGCTCATGCGGTCACCGTAATGAAGGGGCGAACAGGCAGTGTCACCCGACGCTGTCTGCTTCTCGGATCGACCACGAGAGGCGCCGCCTTGCACAACGGAGCGTGAGCCACGCCGACGCGACGCGAAGGCTCCGCAATCACGAAAGGAAACCATGGGCCTCATTCTCTTGATCTTGTTGGTGATCCTGGTTCTGGGCGGACTCCCCAGGTGGTCGCATTCCAAGGATTGGGGATACGGTCCGAGCAGCGGACTGGGCCTGATCCTGCTGGTCGTGCTGATCCTCGTGTTACTGGGCCATATTCCGCGTGGTTTCTGAGGGTGCCGAACGATTGCCCGTCTTGCCGATTCCGGCAGTGCGGCATGCGTATTGCGCCTCGGCCCTCATGCAAGCAAGTCATCTCTTCGGGACCATCGCACTGGCGTTCTCGTTGCCGTCATGCACGAGTACCTGCGAAGCGGTTCCCCTTCGACGAGGGGCAGTTCCTCTACGGCCTCAGCCTCGGCTTCCCCTTCTGAACAACCGACGAGCCAATCCAATGGACAGCGACAGTCGACGTAGATCGCGGGCCTCCACCGCGCCGAGCACGGGGCAGGTGCCATGGCTCCTCGGGGCGTTGGCCGTCGTGGCCCTCGGCCACGGCTCCGGGACAGGGCAGTCGCCGACGGCGGTCACGGAGCCGTTGGTGCAGCCGCTCGACGCGCTGGCGACGGCGGGCGTGTTCGCGGTCGAGGCCATGCAACTCGGCACGGATCGCCGCGCGCCGGCGCGCACCGGCCAGGAACCGGAGCCGCGCCGACCCGGCGCGACGGGCGAAGGGACCGCAGGTGTCCGCCTCTGGGCGATCGTGCGGGACGCCCGCTTCCACCGGGAGGGTCACCTCGTGGCTCTGCTCGTCGAGCCGCCCGTGGTCGATCCGCGGAGCGCCAGCGTCGTGCGTGTGCTGCCCGCCGCGGCGGTGCGGTGGGACGAGGCGCGTTCGCAGTGGGTCCTGGCTCAAGCGAATCTGCAGATCGTCGAACTCGAAGCCGCGACCAGGGGGCTGCCCGGCGCGACGGCCGAAAAGGCGCCCGCTGCGACCGCGGTGCTGCTCGCGTCGCAACTCGTCACCGCACGGTTCGACGCCGGTTCCATTGGCGTCACGCCGCCGCCCGTCGGAAGCGAACGCCTGGTGTCCGCCGAGCACAGAGTGCCGACCGTTTGGTTCGCACCGGCGCTGCAGCGACTCGCGGTGGTGGTCGTTCCGGTCTCCGTGCCGCGGGGCGAGGACGTCTCGGCCAGGTACGTGCCGCTGCCGTGGTCCCTCGTTCGCGTCACCGCGGCGAGCGATGGCTTGCAGTTGAGCCTTCCTGCGAGCGTCGCGACTTTGGTCGCGGCGCCCTCGTGCGCGGATGCGGCGGAGCGTCCGACCGCCTCGGTGCGCAAGCGCAGCTACGCGTATTTCGGCGTCGCTCCGCCCGCCTGGGATCGAACCGCCGCTCCGCAGGAGACGCGTGAGAAGTAGCGTTGGCGCGCCGGGCCCGCTCGTTCACGTCGGCGACGACGACTCTCCGGCGCCCGGTCCGGCAACCGGTGGCTCGCCCCGCATGTTGGCGACGAGCACTGCACCGAAGATGCTGCGCAGCACCCGGCGCACGCGTTGGTCGACGCCTGCGAAGAGCCCCGAGAGCACGCCAACGCCTGGCGCGACGGCTGGTTTCGCTCCGGGGCGACCCGATCGGGCTCCCGACACGAACCCCGCCACGGCAGCGCCGCCGAGGCTCCACCACGGTCGGCTGCGAATGAAGGGACGGATTCGCAGCGGCTCGAGCAGCTCGTCGCTCAGGGCACGGGCTGTCCGTCGGAGGCCTGCCTTCGCGTTCTTGGCCTGCAGATCGAGATAGTCGGATTCACGCGACACGGTCTCCTCCATTCGCGGATGCGGGTGCCTGCGGTGTCTGGTGGCGGCGGTAGCGGCGCTCCAGTCGGGCGAAGCGTTTCCTGCGTTTCGCGCCGACGACGAGCGCGATGCCGCCGAAGAGCGCGATCAGCGCCACCGAGCCCGTGATCAGGTTCGCCAGCCACGAGTTGCCGCCCAGCGCAGCCGTGACGCCTCCGGCCGCGCCGCCAATCACGAAGGCGGCCGAGATCGCGAACAGTGCCGCCGCCGCGATCAGCAAGAAGACGCCGAACATCGCGCGCGTCGCGAGGCGCGACACGAGCAATCGCGCCCGATCACCTTGTGCGGTTGCATACCACGCGAGGTCGTCGCGCAACTCGGGGAGGCGGCGGGAGAGGCTTCGCCACGCACGTCCGATGCCCGCCAGTGAGTTGTGCGGGCGCCCACGGAAAGGGCGTTCCGCGCGGCCAGCGGAAGCCTTGTCGGAACGCTGAGTCCTGATTCTGACGACCATGAGGCGAGCCTCGGTGTCTTGCGAGTGCGCGTCGTGCCACGCGCTGCATGAAGCGCTCTTCAGGAGCGACGCCACAGCCAACCGAGCGCCAGGCCCACGCCTGCGGCGATCAGGACGGACTTCATCGGCGCCTCGCGCACATGGCGGGCGATGTTCTCCTCGTACTCCTGCAGCTTCTCCTTGCCTTCAACGAGCTTCTCGGAAGCCTTGTCTTTCATCTCGTGGAACTTGTCTTGGACTGCCTCTTTGGCGAGGTGTCCCACGTCGGCGATGTTGCCACGCGTTGCGGTCAACGCGTCTCGGAGCCTGTCTTGCGGTTGGACATTTTCGTTCATGATGTTCCTGGTGTGCGTGACACGGTGTGTCCGCGGCACGCGGACGCTTCGACCGGGACTTGCTTCGTTCCCGCGTGCCTCATCGGGAGCAACTCGCGTGCCCTCGTCTTGTCGCGGCGCGGCGCGACGAACCGTGCGGTGGCCACGGCAGTTGTCGCGCCCATTTGTGGAAACGAACCGCGATCGTGGGCGCGAGCGCGCTGTTCGCGCCCTGGACGTAATCGCCAAGCGGCGGCCGGCATGTTGCACGTCTGTCGCCATGACCAACCTCTCGACGATCGATCTCACGGCCCTTCGCTTGAGCGGCTCCGATCTCCTCCTCCTCGATGTCGGACCGAGGGCGGATTTCGACGAAGACCACATCGAAGGGGCGCAAAACGTTCCCTTCGCCTCGCCCGATTTCCTTGCGACGGTCGCGCGGGTCGCTGGCGGCAGGGACAGGCGCATCGTCGTCTATTGCGGTGACCGGACCTGCGACGCGGCGAGTCAGGCCGCCTACCGACTGGCCGGCGCCGGCCATACCGATGTTGCGGCCTACGAGGGCGGTCTCGCCGCGTGGCGGGAGCGAGCCGTTGGCGGAGCCGTTCCGGGCACGTTGGCCGCGAACGGCGTCGCTTCGTCAGTCGGCGTGCGGACGGATACCCCGACCTCCGACCTGCCACCGGCGGCGTCGCCTGCCTCGCGCAAGAAGCACTTTCACGCCGACGTCACGACACTGCGTGAGCGGGCCCGCGTCCACATCGAGGCGGGGGCGGTCACGCCCGGTTACGCCGCGGATCGTGCCACGGTGATCGCCATCCTCAACACGGCTCTCGCGACCGAACTCGTCTGCGTGCTGCGCTACAAGCGGCACCACTTCATGGCGCAGGGGATCGACGGCAAAGGCGTCGCCGCGGAGTTCCTCGAGCACGCGGACGAGGAGCAGGGTCACGCGGATCGCATCGCCGCTCGGATCGTGCAACTCGGCGGTGCACCCGACTTCTCGCCGGACGGTCTGAAAAGTCGCAGTCACGCCGAATACGTGGAGGGCGAAGGTCTCGCGGACATGCTCCAGGAAGACCTGATCGCCGAACGGATCGCCATCGACAGCTACGGTGCGATGATCCGCTATCTCGGACCGGATGACCCCACGACGCGGCGGATGCTCGAGGACATCCTGGCGACCGAAGAGGAACACGCAGCCGATCTGGCGACCCTGCTGCAGGAGCTGACGCCGACTCGTGCGAGTTGACCCAGGTGCCCGACTTACACGTGAAACCAAGCCGCATCATCGGTGTCGGATTTCTGGTCGTCGGATCGATCCTCCTCTACTTCGGCCTGCGCGCGACGGACTCGATCGGCGGGTCGATCAGGGAGGGCCTCACTGGCAGGTTCAGCGACAAGACGACCTGGTGCGTCGCCGGTGGAGCGGTGATCACCGTCGTTGGTGCGGGGATGGCTGTCATCAGTTCCGTGCGAGTCGCGTTTGACGAATTGGGCCCTCCCGTGATGGATGGCAGCAACGCATTCGTCACGACGCGAGGCCCGTGACCTCCGTCGCGCAGGCCGGGCCCGTGCAGGGCAGGTCGCTGGCGGGACGGACCAGCACCTTCCTGGTGGTCATCCTTGTCGTCGCCGTACTCTACGTCGGCCGCGACATCTTGATGCCGCTCGGCCTCGCCCTGTTGGTCAGTTACGTGCTCGGACGGCCGGTCGCGTTGCTCGAGAAGCGGGGGGTCGGTCGTCCCTGGGCGGTGGGTCTGGTCGCCGGCGTGTTGATGATCCTGCTCGGCGCCTCCGGCTGGATGGCGTGGCAGCAACTCCGCGGCGTGCTCGACGAATTGCCAAGCCACAGCATTGCCATCAAGGAGAAGGTCGGCGCCCTCGTTCGGCGGGTGGCCGCGGTCCAGGCTGCTGGCGAAGCGCTCGTGCACGAGGAGCCCGGGAGTTCCCCGACGGACGCGGCACCCGCGAAGGCGGCCCCCGTTGCGGGTGGAGTGTCATCTTTGCGGAGTCCGCCGGCATCGCCCGACGACGTCGGTCCGAGCCTGCTGCGTCAGATGCCGGCAGCCCTCGGCTGGGTGATCGGACCTGTCGGTACTGGAAGCATGATCATGCTGTTCGCGGTGTTCATGCTGCTCCACCGCGAGGACCTGCGGAACCGCCTGCTCCGTCTGATAGGCAACGAAGACCTCACCGGCACCACGCTGGCGGTCACCGACGCGTCCCAACGGATTGGACGCTATCTCGGCATGCAGGTGTTGATCAATGGTGCGTCCGGAGTCGCGGCGGCCATCGCTCTCCTGCTGCTCGGGATTCCTGGCTGGGCACTCTGGGGGTGCCTGTATGCCTTGTTGCGATTCCTTCCCTATGTGGGGCCGATTCTCGGTGTGGCGATGCCGGTCGCAACCGCGTTGGCTGTTTCGCCGGGCTGGTCGCTCTTCTTTGCGACGCTGGCAGTGTTACTCGTGATGGAGGTGATCATCAACCTGCTCGTCGAGCCCTGGCTCTACGGCGGGAGCACGGGGGTGTCGTCTTTCGCGGTCCTGGTGGCTGCGGCGTTCTGGACCTGGCTGTGGGGGCCCATCGGTCTGCTGCTGGCGATGCCGCTCACCGTGGTGGTCGTGGTTCTGGGCAAGAGCGTTCGCCAGCTCGGGTTTCTGCACGTGCTGTTCGGAGTCGACGAAGTGCTGTCGCCCGGGGATCGGTACTATCAGCGCGCCATTGCCAACGACCTCGACGAAGCGCTGCGGATCCTGGAGGAAGTGGCCGCCAAGGGCGCGCTGGGGGACGCGTACGAGGAACTCCTCGTACCCGGCTTGGTCGCGGCGGAGCGCGACCGGCAGGCCGGGAAACTGACCGAAGAAGGGTATGCGGTTGCGTGCGAGAACATCCGGGACTCGCTCGACGAGATGGAGGGGCGGCGCGTTGCGGTGGAGGCGCGTGCCACGGCGAACGACCAGGCTGTTCTCGACTGCCACGTTGGCGCCGGGAACGACGTACCGGTCGGCGTGTTGTGCCTGCCTGTGAAAGGTGTCGCCAACGATGTCGCGGCGGCCGTGCTCGTTCGTTTGTTGGGGCGATCGGGCCACGCGAGCCGTGCTCTTCCGGTCGACATGACCAGCGGCGAGCGGTTGTCGCAGATTGGCGACACCGAGACCGTCTGCATCGTCACGCTTCCCGATCCGACGTTCCGCCCCGTGCGCGCCATGTGCCGGCGCCTCAGGGAACTGCGGCCTGCAGCCAAGATCATCGTGATGGTTTGGGGTGCGAACGTCGATACGTCGGCGTGGCGGTATCGCTCGCTCGAGGATCACGCCGACGTCGTTGCGACGAAGGTCAGTGACGTGTTGCTCGCCTTGGCGCGCGAGCGGGTTGCCGTCGCTTGACGGGAACTCCGCGCCGCCGGCGGAACCCTACGCAGGGACCGGATCGCTGTCCGATCCGCCCGTCTCGCCGGAGACGCCGGTGTTGCCTTCATCGGTCTTGCCGTCCTCGGCCGTCGCTCCTGGCTCGCCCGGCCGTGATGGACGCTTCGTGTCGGTGATCGGCACGGGCACCGCGGGCATAGAGGCGGGGTCATGGTCGGCGCTTTCGCCACCGCGGGCGTGTCGCGGGTGGTAGGCGGGTGCAGGTCGCGCCGCCGAACGCGTGCAGGGAGCGTGGGTGGCCTCGCCGCTCGGGTCGCGCGGGGGCACGGCGCGACCTTCGTGTGGTCCCGTTGCCATCAGCCCCTGGCGCTGACCGTCAGCTCGAAGGTCTGGGACGTCGTGATGCCGGCTCCACTCGCTTGGACAGTCACGATGTGCCTGCTCACCAGGCCGGCATCGGGGGAAGCGACCAGGACGAACGTCTTCTTCGAGTCACCCTCCGGAATCACGTCGCCATCCACACGCACTCCGTGCGGCAGATTGGAGAAAGTGACGTTCACCGGATCCGCGAAACCGGTCCGACCGATCGTGACTGCAACCCTGTTCGATTCGCCCTGAGCCATACTCTGATCGACGGGCTTGGACAGCGAGAGCCTCGTGCCGGCGCGGCCGGAAGCAGAGGACTCCGTTCTGCAACTTGCAGTGACGGAGGCGAACGAGAGGAGAGACAGGGCTGCGACGATGGAGATGTGCTTCATGGGTATGTCTCGAGCGGGTGTGTTTCGGGCCTGCGCCGTCGCCGAGGCAACCTTCGTGCCCGTCTCCCGACTTCAACGGCCCGCGTGTTGCTGCGCGGTTGTGCCGACCATTTTCCGTCACCAAAAGCACCGCATGTCCCTGATCTCCATCGTCGTCACACTCATCGTCGTTGGCCTCCTGCTTTGGCTGGTGAACGCCCACGTTCCGATGGACGGCAAGATCAAAGGCATCCTGAACGTCGTGGTCGTCGTCGCCGTGGTCATCTGGCTGCTCTCCGCCTTCGGCATCCTCGACCGCTCCGATGTCAAACTGCCGCGCCTGCAGTAGGCCGGTTGCGTCTGATGTTGCGCGTCGCCGGATCGCCGTCTGGACCAGAAGGCGCGACGGAATCGCGATCATCCGACTGCGCGGCTGCTCGCTTCGTACTCGTTCAGGCGAGAGTAGAGCGTCTTGAGGCTGATGCCGAGGGCCTTCGCCACGTCCACCTTCCTGCCGGCGAAACACTCCATGGTCGCGGCGATCAGGTGGCGCTCGGCGGCTGCGATCGAACAACCGACCTTGATCTCGATCCGCCCGATCTCGGCGCGAGCGAGATCGGAGGGCTGCAGCGCCTCGGCATCGAGGTCGCCGTCGGCCAGGATGAACGCGCGGTGCACGAAGTTCTTCAACTCGCGTACGTTGCCCGGCCAGTCGTGAGCCGTCAGTCGTTCGATGGCCTTCGCCGCGAACCTCTTGTCGGTACCATTCTCGCGATTGAGGAGACCGAGGAAGTGGTCGGCCAGCAGGCTGATGTCGTCGGCGCGCCTTCGCAGCGGCGGCAGGGAGATGGGGAACACGCCGAGGCGGTAGAACAGGTCCTCGCGCAGCCTGCCTTCGCGCACGGCGTGCGCGAGGACGCGATTCGCGGCGGCGATGATTCGCACCTGCGTCTGGACGGCCCTCTCACCACCGACGCGGTGGAACAGTCCCGTCTCCAGGACCCGCAGCAGCTTGACCTGCAGGTCGAGCGGCATCTCGGTGATCTCGTCCAGGAACAGGGTGCCACCGCTGGCTCGGGCGAACACGCCGTTGTGGCGCCGGCTCGCGCCGGTGAAGCTGCCTTGCTCGTGGCCGAACAACTCGCTCTCGATCAGGGTTGCGGAAACGGCGCCGCAGTTCAGGGCGACGAAGGCACCGCCGCAGCGTTCGCTGAGGTCGTGGATCGTCCGTGCGACGACTTCCTTGCCGGTACCTGTCTCCCCGGCGAGCAGGACCGTGGCGTCGGTCGGGGCGACCCGACGGATTTGCTCGTACAGGTCGAGCATCTGGGCAGAGCGACCACGCAGTTCCCCGAACGTACCCGTCCGGCTCGCTTCTTCACGCGACGGGGGCAGCTGGCGGGGGCGGTCGTCGGGGAGCATCTGCAGTTCTCGACGTTCGTCGGCACGCAGGCAAAGCGCGTCGTGGTCCGGCGACGCAGAGTGGGGGCGCTGGGTTCGTTCCGTGCTCATTTGGCCCCTCCGTACAGCCAGGTGTTGAACGGCGCCTGAAAGCCAGGTGTGAGGCGCTTCATATCGGCTGGGATGAGTGGCTTATCACGTCTCCTTCAATCCGTTCTCAGGGGGCTTTCGTTAGGCAACGGGTGCCGGCCATTCGTCGCCGCCTCCGAGCGACGCGGGGTGACAACAGGCACCCTCCCATGGACCTCCCTTCCCACTTCGCGACCGGGCGAAAGCACTCGCATACGACTGTGTACCTGTCGCGCCGTCGAGGTGGTGTTCGGTGCTCGCTTCGCACGTTGGCCAAGGCCTTGTTTGCCATGTGTGTGATCACCTTGATTCTGCTGGCCGTGCTCGTCGCCGTCAGGGCAGGCGTGTTCTCGTGAGTTCGTGCTTGTGGAGGCCCCCAATGGTGTGAAGCCGGGCTCATCCGCAATTCACGCCAGTCTCCAGGGCCCGGCGTAGGTTGCGGGCGAAGGATGCGGCGCGAGCCGCCGCCCGACTCGACTTCTCGGACACGGACCACCCATGCTACGCGCCGCACTCGCCTTCCTGATCCTGGCCATCATCGCCGCAGTCTTCGGCTTCTCCGGACTCGCGGGCTCGGCGTCGTCGGTCGCGCAAGTCCTGTTCGTCGTGTTCCTCGTGTTGTTCCTCGCCGGCCTTCTGTTCGGGCGCGGTCCGGCAAGCGGGCGGACCCCATGAGTTCTCGTCGAGTCCTTCGGACGACAGAGGCTTCCGTTCAGTTGGTGATGCATCCCATCGCCGCGCATCGCATGACCACCGTGCGCGAGGCGTTCCGATTGCGTCGACTTGCCGGTACGCAGCGCCGCTTGTGGATCTTCTACGTCGAGCACAACCTGTTCGACGAGGCGCGGGACGCGCGACAACAGATGCTCGACAGCTTGCGGCGGGCCTGTCACCAATGGCGGCTGGTGCTGGGCGTTGCGCCGTGACAGAACGGACTCCGGGTTTGCTCGCACCGGGCGCGGACACGGGAACGCCCGGCACGTGGTCGCCCCGCGGCAACGGGGCCCGATCGTGACGCCGCACCGTTTCGGTCGCCGGTTCCGGCACCCGGCCGTCCCCCTCGAACCCGAGGAGCTGATCCGCGCCGAGCTGTTCAGCATCGAGCGCCTGGAGCAGCACGGCGAGAGCCTCGCGCGTGAGCAAAGCGTGATCGCCGGCCGGGGTGGACGCTCGTTGGTGCGACGGCTCCACGACAACGACCGGGTTCTGCGGTGTGCCCACGGCACGATCGCCGCGGCCATCCGCGAGGAACGCGCGATCACGCCGGCTGCCGAGTGGCTGGTCGACAACTTCCACGTTGTCGAGGAGCAGATCCGGGAGATTCGCGACGGCTTGCCCGACGGCTACTACCGCCAGCTCCCAAAGTTGGCGTCCGGGCACCTGGAGGGTTGTCCGCGTGTCTACGGCCTCGCGTGGGCCTTCGTGGCCCACACGGACAGCCTGCTCGATCTGCACGCCCTCGAACGCTTCGTGCGCGCCTACCAGCGCGTGCAGCCGCTCACGATCGGCGAACTGTGGGCCGTTGCCATCACGTTGCGGATCGTGCTCGTCGAGAATCTGCGACGCGCGGCGCTGGGGATCGTCAGTCGGCGCACGGCGCGACAGGACGCGGACGCGTTTGCGGACAGGATCCTCGGCGGGACCGCGACGACGGAGATGCAATCCACCGTGGCGTCGCGCTTACCGACGGCGTTCGCGGTGCAGCTTGTGCATCGTCTTCGGCACCACGATCCCGTCGTGACGCCGGCGCTGCGGTGGCTCGCTGAGTGCCTCGCGCTGCAGGGCACCACCATCGACGCGATCGTGCACGAAGAGCACGGCCGCCAGGGCTCGACGAACGTCACGGTCCGCAACGTCGTCACCAGCATGCGCCTGATGTCGATGATCGACTGGGCGGAGTTCTTCGAGGGCCAGAGCCTCGTCGACCGGGTGCTGGACGCGTCTGGCGGGTTCAAGGCGATGGACTTTCCGACCCGCGACCGCTATCGGCATGCGGTCGAAGACCTCGCGCGCGGTTCGCGTCACTCGGAGATCGAGGTCGCTCGCCGAGCGGTGGCTGCCGCGGCGCGCGACGCACCGCCGCACCACGCCGGCCCGGTATGGGACGCTGCGGCCCGCCGTCGTCGCCAAGATCCTGGCTACCACCTCGTCGCCGGCGGTCGGCGGTCCTTCGAGATCGAGATCGGATTCCGCGTTCCGATGCGCAACTGGTTGCCACGCGCGCAGCGAGCGACGGGAATCCTCGGGTACCTCACAACCGTCGCCATCCTCGGGGCCTCGTGTCTCGCCGTGCTGTGGCTGGGCCTCGCGGCCGTCGGCGTGGGTGGGTCGGCCACTTGGCTCGTGCTGCTGCTGGCGATCGTGCCCGCGTCGGACCTCGCCATTGCGCTGGTGAACCGGCGTGTGACCAAACACTTCGGTCCCGTGGCGATGCCCGGTCTCGAACTACGTGGCGGTGTGCCGGCCGACCTGCGCACGATGGTTGCCGTGCCCACCATGCTGTCGAGTATCGCTGCCATCGACGAACAGGTCGAGCGCTTGGAGGTGCATCACCTCGCGAGTCCGGACGACGACCTCTGCTTCGCCCTGTTGTCCGACTGGGGCGACTCGGCGTGCGCGCACGCCCCTGACGACGACGAAATGCTCGCTGCCGCGCAGGCCGGCATCGCCCGGCTCAATCGCCGCCACGGGCCGGCCCCTTGCGGTCCGCGCTTCCTGCTGCTGCATCGGCGCCGCGTCTGGAACGCCGGCGAAGGGAAGTGGATCGGCTGGGAGCGCAAGCGCGGCAAGCTGCATGAGCTGAATCGGTGGTTGCGCGGCGCCAAGGATACCACGTTCCTGCAGGCGCCAGGTTCGCCGGCCGTGCCCGAGGGCGTGCGCTTCGTGCTGACGTTGGACGCGGACACCCGGCTGCCGTGCGGCGCGGCGCGCCGGTTGGTCGGCAAGTTGGCGCACCCGCTCAATCGGCCGAGCTTCGACATCGCGTCGGGGCGCGTTGTCGAAGGCCATGCAGTGCTGCAGCCCCGCATCACGCCGATGCTGCCGAACCCGGGCGGAGGCTCGCCGTTCCAGCGCGCGTGCTCGGGAGCGAGCGGCCTCGACCCGTACGCCTGCGCGGTCTCCGACGTGTACCAGGACCTGCTCGGCGAAGGATCCTACTCGGGCAAGGGCATCTACGAGATCGACGCCTTCGAAGCCGCGCAGGCGGGTCGTGTCCCGGACAACACGGTTCTCAGTCACGATCTTCTGGAAGGCATCTTCGCGCGGGCCGGCCTCGTCACCGACGTCGAACTCGTCGAGGACTTCCCCACGCGCTACGACGTGGCGGCAGCGCGCCAGCACCGCTGGGCTCGTGGTGACTGGCAGCTGCTGCCGTGGGTGCTCGGCCGTGGTCGGGGCGGGACCGACCGCGCGCGGTCGGCGATCCCCGTGCTCGGGCGGTGGAAGCTGCTCGATAACCTGCGCCGCACCCTGGTGGCGCCAGCTGGTTTCCTGCTCCTCGCGGTGGCCGGCACGTTCGACTCTCTGGCTGCCGCCATCACCGCGGCGTTCGTTCTCACGACGATCGCCGTACCCTCGCTCTTGTCGGTGTTCGCCAGCGTGGTGTCGCGGCGGTCCGGCGTCTCCATCAGGAGCCATGTTCGCGCCGTGCGTGCAGACGCCGCGTTAGCGACGCTGCAGATCTTCCTCGCCGTCGCGCTGCTCGCGCATCAGGCGCTGCTGATGGGCGACGCCACGGTGCGGACCGTGTTCCGACTGTGCGTGGGGCGCCGCCACATGCTCGAATGGCTGACCGCCGCGCAGGCGCAGTTCCGTCTGCCCCTCTCCGTCCGGGGCTTCTGCCGGCGGATGGCCGGCAGCCTCGTCCTCGTGGCATTGGTCGGCATCATCGTGTTCGCGGTCGGGGGCAGCGCTCGGCCGGTCGCACTGCCGCTCTTCGCGTTGTGGCTCACGGCGCCCCTGGTCGCGCGATGGGCCAGTCGATGCGCCCTTGGCGTAGCGACGTCGCCGATCGAGGCGAAGAACGTGAGGACCCTGCGCACCATCGCGCGCCGCACGTGGTCGTTCTTCGAGGAGTTCGTGGGCGCCGGCGACAACATGCTTCCGCCCGACAATTTCCAGGAAGTGCCGTTGCCGGTCGTGGCGCACCGCACCTCACCGACGAACATCGGCCTGTACCTGTTGTCCGTGGCTTCCGCCCGCGACTTCGGCTGGATCGGCGTGCTCGAGACCGTAGCGCGCCTCGAAGCGACGCTGGACACCGTGCAGCGTCTCGAGCACCACCGGGGCCATCTCTACAACTGGTACGACACGCGCACCCTGCGGCCGCTTGAGCCGAAGTACGTTTCGACCGTCGACAGCGGCAACTTCGCCGGGCACTTGATCGCTCTCGGCAAGGCGTGTCGTGAGATGCAGGACGAGTCCGTCGCGAACCCCGCGCGCCTGGCCGGCATCGGTGACACGCTGGAACTCACCCGCGCTTGCTTGCACACCCTGGCGGACGATCGACGTACACAGCTCGTCTCGCGGGCCGGACTCACCGCTGCGCTCGAGGCGTTCGAGGCCGTTCGTGTACTCACACCGACGAGCCCCCACGGTGCCGCTGCGCAGTTGGCGGACCTGGCCGCGCACGCCGAGACCGTGGTCGACATCGCGGCGACCCTCGCCGACGAACGCGGAGATCGCGGCAGCGCCGACGTCCTCGCTTGGGCGTCCGCGCTGCGGGCGGCCGTTCAGAGTCACGCTCGCGACTTCGACGAACTGCTGCCGTGGGCGCGACTCGGGGCCCAGTCGATCGGCGTCGCGGTCGGCGACGGGGACGCGGGATTCGCGGCTTCGCTCGCGTCGATCCCAACGCTGCGCGCGATGCCCGACCGCTGCGAGGCGGCTCTGCGAATCCTCGCCGAGCGACGTGCTACTGCCGAGGGCATCGTCGACGTCGACGCACTCGTACTGGCGCTCGAACGCTCCGGGAGCGCTGCGCGCGCTCTCGAACGGCGACTCACGTCCCTGGCCGAGCGCATCGCCGAGTGCGTCCAGGCGACCGAGTTCGGCTTCCTCCTCGACAAGCGGCGTCTGCTGCTGTCGATCGGCTTCCAAGTCGTCGAGGATCGGCTCGATCCGAGTTGCTACGACTTGCTCGCGTCGGAGGCCCGGCTCGCCAGCTTCGTCGCGATCGCCAAGGGCGACGTGCCCGTCAAGCACTGGTTCCGTCTGGGCCGCGGGTTCTGCGCGGTGGAGGGGGGCGCAGTGTTGCTTTCGTGGTCCGGTTCGCTGTTCGAGTACCTGATGCCGGGCCTGGTCGTGCGCGAACCCGCGGGCAGCCTGCTCGACCAGACATGCCGCTTCGTCGTGAGGCAGCAGATCTGGCACGGGCTGGATCGCGATGTTCCGTGGGGTGTATCCGAGTCGGCCTACAACGCGCGCAACGTCGAACTCACGTACCAGTACTCGAGCTTCGGTGTGCCGGGGCTCGGCCAGAAACGCGGCCTCGGCGCGGACACGGTGGTCGCTCCCTATGCGACGGCACTGGCAGCGATGGTGGATCCGCGCGCCGCGATCGCCAACTTCGCCCGCCTCACCGAGGCCGGTGCAGCCGGTCGATACGGCTTCTACGAGGCGCTCGACTACACGGCGGTTCGGCGGCCGCCCGGCGCGGACGTGGCGATCGTGCGCGCCTTCATGTCGCATCATCAGGGGATGACGTTGGTCGCGATCGGCAACGTGCTGCACCGCGGCCGAATGCGCGCCCGCTTCCACGCCGAGCCGATGGTCCAGGCGGCCGAACTGCTGCTACAGGAACGCATCCCGCGCGGGGTCGCGATGGCAGAACGGTACGCGGACGACGTGGCGGAGGAGCCGCGCGGGACGAACGAGATCGCTGCTCCAACCGTGCGCCGGTTCCACACGCCTCACGATCCCGTGCCGCGCACCCACCTGCTCTCGAACGGGCGCTACGCCGTGATGCTCACGGCAGCGGGTGCGGGCTACAGTCGCTGGCACGATCTCGCCGTCACGCGCTGGCGAGAGGACGTGACCCGCGATCCGTGGGGCAACCACGTCTTCCTGCGCGACACGCGCACCGCTGACGTCTGGTCCGCTGGCTACCAGCCGACCGGCAGGGAACCCGACACCTACGAAGTGGCGTTCTCGGAAGGACGCGCCGAGATCGTGCGGCGCGACGGCTCCCTGCAGACCACACTCGAAGCGGTGGTCTCGCCGGAGAACGACGCGGAGGTGCGGCGCGTGTCGATCACCAACTTCGGCAGCCACGCGCGCGAGATCGACGTGACGTCGTACGCCGAGATCGTGCTGGCCACGCCTGCCGCGGACGCGGCCCACCCTGCCTTCGCCAAGCTGTTCGTGCAGACCGAGTACATCGCGAGCCTCGGCGCGCTCGTTGCGACGCGGCGGGTTCGTGCGCCCGCCGATGTGGGGGTGTGGGCGGCGCACCTCACCGTGGTCGAGGGTCTGGTGCTCGGCGACGTGCAGTGGGAAACCGACCGCGCGCGGTTCCTCGGCAGAGGGAACACGGCCTGCGCGCCGATCGCGATCGTGGACGGCAGATCCTTGTCGGGCACCGTTGGTACGGTGCTCGATGCCGTGTTCAGCATGAGGCAACGCGTGCGGATCCTGCCAGGGGAGACCGCCCGCGTCGCGTTCTGGACGATGGTGGCGGCATCCCGCGCGGCCGTGCTCGACTTGGCCGACAAGCACCGCGATCCGACGGCGTTCGAACGCGCGTCCACGCTCGCGTGGACGCAGGCGCAGGTGCAACTCCACCACGGTGGCATCGATCACGACGAGGCCCACCTGTTCCAGCGGCTCGCCAATCGGGTGATCTACTCCGATCCGACCCTGCGCCCGCCGTCCGAGGTGCTGCAGCGCAACGAACAGGGACCGCAGAGTGTGTGGGCGCACGGGATCTCCGGCGACCTGCCGATCGTGATCGTGCGCATCAGCGAGACGGAGGACCTGGAGATCGTGCGGCAGCTGCTGCGCGCGCATCAGTACTGGCGCCTCAAGCGCCTCGCCGTCGATCTCGTCGTCGTCAACGAACGAACGAATTCGTACACGCACGACCTTCAGGAGGCGCTGGAGACCCTCGTGCGCGCGAGCCAGCAGCGGCCACAGTTCGCTGCCGACGAGGCCCGTGGTCGCGTGTTCGTCCTCCGCGCGGATGTGCTCTCGGTGGCCACGCGCACGGCCTTGCAGTCCGTGGCCCGCGTCGTGTTGTCAGGGCGAAGCGGCAGCCTCTCCGAGCAGGTGCGGCGACCGCGCGACTGGTCGATGCCGCGGCTTTCGGCACCGCCGACGCCAGGCGTCGTCCGCAGCCGGAACGGGCATCGATCGGCGGCAGCGCCCGATGCCGAGTTCTGGAACGGCCTGGGCGGCTTCACCGACCGTGGGCGGGAGTACACGACGATCCTCGGTGAGGGGCAGTACACGCCGGCACCGTGGATCAACGTGATTGCCAATCCCGACTTCGGCTTCCAGGTCTCGGTCGAGGGCTCCGGCTACGTGTGGGCCGGCAACAGTCGGGAGAACCAGCTCACGCCGTGGTCGAACGATCCCACGAGCGACGAACCCGGCGAAGTGCTGTATGTCCGCGACCTCGACAGTGATGCCGTTTGGTGCCCGACCGCGTCCCCGATCCGTACCGCCGGTTCGTACGTCGCCCGGCACGGGCAGGGCTACAGCCGCTTCTTCCACCAGGCCCACGACATCGAGCTCGATCTGCTGCAGTTCGTTCCCTTGGCGGACTCGGTCAAGATCTCGAGGTTGCGGTTGCGCAATCGCTCGGCGCGCTTCCGCCGGCTGTCGGTCACGGCGTACGTGGAATGGGTGCTCGGGCCGTCGCGCGCCGCGACGGCGGCGCACGTGGTGACGACGCACGATCCTGCCACCGGGATCGTGTTCGCGCGCAATCCATGGCGGCAGGAGTCGGGTTCGCGCGTGGCGTTCGCCGACCTCGGTGGCCGCCTGACCGCATGGACCTGCGACCGCACGGAGTTCCTCGGGCGCAACGGGCGACTCGACGCGCCGAGGGCCTTGCTGACCGGCAGTCCGTTGGCGAAGCGCTCCGGTGCGGGCCTCGACCCGTGCGGCGTACTGCAGGGGGAGATCTCGCTCGAATCGGACGGCGAGACCGAGGTGGTGTTCCTGCTCGGCGAGGCGGCGACCCGGGAAGACGCGATCGCGCTCGTCGCGGCGTACCGCGGAGCCGATCTCGATCGGGTGTTGCGGTCGGTGACCGATCACTGGGACGCCCTGCTTGACGTGGTGCAGGTCGAGACCCCGGACCGCTCGATGGACCTGCTGCTGAATCGCTGGTTGCTCTACCAGACGGTGGTGTGCCGGCTTTGGGCGCGCGCCGCGTTCTACCAGGCCGGCGGTGCCTACGGCTTCCGCGACCAGTTGCAGGACGGCATGGCGCTCGTGCTGTCCCGTCCGGCGATGACGCGCGAGCATCTGCTGCGCGCGGCGGCGCGGCAGTTCACGGCGGGCGACGTCCAGCACTGGTGGCTGCCTCACTCGGGTCGCGGCGTGCGCACGCGGATCAGCGACGACTGTCTCTGGCTGGCGCACGCGGCCGCCCACTACGTCGACGCGACCGGCGACGTCGCAGTGCTCGGCGCCGTGGTGCCGTTCCTCGACGGAGACCCTCTTCTCGCCGGCGAACACGAGTCGTGCTTCCAGCCTGCGGTGAGCGACGAGTCGGGGACGTTGTACGAACACTGCGCGCGTGCCTTGGATCGCAGCCTCTCCGTCGGCGCACACGGGTTGCCGTTGATCGGGGCCGGCGACTGGAACGACGGGATGAACCGGGTCGGCGTGGACGGCAGGGGCGAGAGCGTCTGGCTCGCCTGGTTCCTGCACGGAAACCTCATGACCTGTGCGCCGTGGGCCGAGGCGCGTGGCGAGTCGGCGCGCGCCTCGGCGTGGCGGGAACACGCGGCGCGCCTGCTCCTCGCGATCGAACAGCACGGGTGGGATGGCGAATGGTACCAGCGCGGTTGCTTCGACGACGGCACGCCGTTGGGTGCTGGCAGCAACGTCGAGTGTCGCATCGACTCGATTGCGCAGTCGTGGGCCGTGTTCTCGGGCGCTGGCGACCCGGTGCGAGCGAAGCAGGCCATGGCGTCCGTGGTCGATCATCTGGTCGCACGGGCGGCCGGCCTCGTGCTGTTGTTCGCGCCGCCCTTCGACCGCGGCCGGTCGGACCCCGGGTACGTGAAGGGCTATCCGCCGGGCGTCCGCGAGAACGGGGGGCAATACACCCACGCGGCGACATGGTGCGTCATCGCGCTCGCCATGCTCGGGTCCGGTGACCTCGCCTCCGAACTCTTCGCGATGCTCAATCCGATCGCCCGCACGCGAACGCGTGCCGCCGTGCATCGCTACCGCGTCGAACCGTACGTCGTCTGCGCCGACGTCTACGGCGTGCCCCCGCACGAGGGCCGCGGCGGCTGGACGTGGTACACCGGCTCGTCCGCCTGGCTGTACCGGGCAGCTCTCGAGTGGATGCTCGGTTTCCGCGTGCGCGCCGAACTGCTGCACTTGGATCCGTGTGTGCCCGCTGCGTGGCCGCGGTTCACGATCATGCTCCGCCATCGCACGGCCCGATACCGCGTGGTCGTCGAGAACCCGCTGCGCAAGCAGCGTGGCGTCGTGGGTCTCCACCTCGATGGCGTTGCGTTGCCGGTGTCACCCGCCACGGTGCCCCTGGTGGACGATGGCGAGAGCCACGCGGTCCGCGTCGTGATGGGCTGAGCGCGGTGTTCGCAGCGCGTGCGGGGGCTCGCCGAGCACCGCGTGAGGCCGGTTTCACGCGCATTTCAGCCGCGGCTCAGCCGCGCCCAGTAGTTCACTGCTCGTGAATCGCTGCCGGACCGGAATCACCAGAACTGGAGGATCGACGATGCGAGTGGACGAGCAAATGACCAAGAACGTCGCGACATGCAAGACCGGGGACTCCCTCGCGCGGGCCGCGAAGCAATTGTGGGATTGCGATTGCGGCAGCATGCCGGTCGTGGACGACCGCCGGCGGGTCCTTGGGATGATCACCGATCGCGACATCTGCATGGCCGCGCTCACAACCGGCAAGAGCCTCGCGGATCTGCGCGTGCGCGACGCGATGGCCAAGGACGTCGCCAGCATGCGGCCCTCGGAGTCGGTTCGCGAGGCCGAGCTCGTCATGCGAGCGCGCGGCGTGCGGCGGCTGCCAGTGCTCGACGACCAGAACCGACTGATCGGGCTGCTCTGCTGCAACGACCTCGTGCGTTGGGTAGACGACGGCGGCGCGAACGGAACGACGGTGCAAGACGCGGTGCACCTCCTGCGCACGCTCGCCACAGTCGGTCGCCCTCGGACGGCAACGCCGGGCAGCAGCCAGCCAGCGGCGCGGGAGCTGGCCGTGCACAGTCACCCCAGTCCGCCGGGTTATGGGTCGCTGCGGGCGATTCCGCCGAGCGGGCGGCCCTTCGCATCGGACGGCGAGGCGCCGCCGAAGTAGTCGGTGGTGCGCCGCCCGGCGCCGTCGCCGGGCGGCGCAGAGACTCTTGTGTCGGCGCCACTTCTGCTACAACGGTCGCCCCATCGTACGGTCCCGACACCGAATGCAGCCAAGTCGCACCGAGGGCCCAGGCAACTCCAGCAGTCTGCCCGCCGCACCGAACGCCACGCAGCTCGCCGCGATCGACGCCGCGATCGCGCGTCTCCGCGACCTGCCCGGCGCTCTGCTGCCGATCCTGCACGCGATCCAGCACGAACTCGGCTTCGTGCCGCCCGCGGCGATCGACCGCATCGCCGATGCGTTGAACCTTTCGCGCGCCGAAGTGCACGGCGTCATCACGTTCTACCACGACTTCCGCACCGCCCCGCCCGGACGCCACGTGCTGAAGCTGTGCCGCGCCGAAGCGTGTCAGGCGATGGGCTGCGAACGCCTGGAGAAGAGGCTGCGCGAACACCACCGGCTCGGGATGGGTGAGACGGCCGAGGACGGCAGTGTGACGCTCGAGGCGGTCTATTGCCTCGGCAACTGCGCGCTGTCCCCCTCGGCGCTCCTCGACGGCAAGCTCGTCGGCCGAGTGACCGAGACGCGCCTCGACGCGTGGATCGGCGAGTGCCGCAAGAGCGGAGGTCGCGCGTGACCGTCACCGTGTACGTGCCGCGCGACAGTGCGGCGTTGTCGATGGGGGCGAACGAGGTCGTCGAGGCGATCGTGCAGCACGCGCGGAAGAGCGGGCAGCAGGTCGCGATCGTGCGCAACGGATCGCGCGGCATGCTCTGGCTCGAACCGTTCGTCGAGGTCGTGACTCCGAAGGGGCGCGTCGGTTACGGCCCGGTCGGAGTCGCCGAGGTTCCGTCGCTGTTCGAGAAGGGCTTCCTGCAAGGCGGTGACCACCCGCTGCGCCAGGGGATCGTCGCCGACCTGCCGTGGTCGAAGAAGCAGACGCGCCTCGCCTACGCGCGGGTCGGTCTCACCGACCCGCTGAGCCTCGCCGACTACGAAGCGAACGGCGGACTCGCCGGATTGCGGAAGGCGCTCGCGATGGCGCCGGCGGCGATCGTCGAGGAGGTCGTGCAGTCGGGTCTCCGCGGTCGCGGCGGCGCCGGTTTCCCCGCGGGCATCAAGTGGCGCACGGTGCTGCAGACGGCGGCTCCGCAGAAGTACGTCGCGTGCAACGCCGACGAAGGCGACTCGGGCACGTTCAGCGACCGCATGGTGATGGAGGGCGATCCGTTCCTGCTGCTCGAGGGCATGACCATCGCCGGCCTCGCGACGGGCGCCACCGAGGGCTACGTCTACCTGCGTTCGGAGTACCCCGACGCGCAGGTCGTGTTCGCGACGGCGATCGAACGCGCGCGCGCCGCTGGTTGGATCGGCGCCGACGTGCTCGGCAGCGGGAAGGCGTTCCACGTCCACCTGCGCATCGGCGCCGGCGCCTACATCTGCGGCGAAGAGACCGCGATGCTCGAGAGCCTCGAGGGCAAGCGCGGCATGGTGCGCCCCAAGCCGCCGCTGCCCGCGATCGCCGGCCTGTGGGGCAAGCCCACGGTCATCAACAACGTGATGACGCTCGCGTCCGTGCCGTGGATCCTCGCCCACGGCGGTGCGGCCTACGCGGCGCACGGCGTCGGCCGCAGCAAGGGCACGCTGCCGTTCCAGCTCGCGGGCAACGTGAAGCGCGGCGGCCTCGTCGAGGTGCCGTTCGGCATCACACTGAGGGAACTGCTGTACGACTTCGGCGGCGGCACCGCTTCGGGCCGGCCCATCCGCGCCGTGCAGGTCGGCGGTCCGCTCGGTGCGTACCTGCCGCCGAGCAAGTTCGACACACCGCTCGACTACGAAGCGTTCGCCGCAGCCGGCGGCCTCGTCGGCCACGGCGGCATCGTGGTGTTCGACGACACCGTCGACATGCGGAAGCAAGCGCGATACGCGATGGAGTTCTGCGCGATCGAGTCGTGCGGCAAGTGCACGCCGTGTCGAATCGGCAGCACGCGCGGCGTCGAGGTGATCGACCGAATCGCGGCGGGGGAGAGGCGGGACGCGAACGCCGCGCTGCTGAAGGACCTCTGCGAGACGCTGACGCACGGATCGCTGTGCGCGATGGGCGGGCTGACGCCGATGCCCGTGATGAGCGCGCTGCAGCACTGGCCCGAGGACTTCGCGCGGGGCTGAGCGAAGCCGCGCGCGCGGGTGTCCTGCCGCGTTCGTCCCGTGCGATCCTGCTCGTGCCGCTGCCGCGCGCGGGACGAATGCCCGCTTCGGGAACGGATTCTCGCCGGCGTTGTCTTCGCGGCGAACGACCCATGAAACACCCGACCCTACCGTTCGTCCTGTTCTCCCTCGCGCTCCCTGCCTTCGCACAGGGGCCGACCGTATCGGTGATCGCGGCGAGTCTGATCACCGCGACGGCGGTCGACGGCGCGTTCGTCGACACGCAGTCGGTGTCCGCACAGACACTCCCGCCGTCGGGGTGGCTGGAAGCCTTCACTCCGAACGCCAGTGCCATGTGCGCGTGGGCCGCGACGGCCACGGACGGCTCGCCCGAGGTGCAGATCGTACAGGCGGTGCGGGTCTACGGTGCGCCGGGGGCACTGGCGCAAGCGCATGCCGGGCAGAACGAGTACGTCGTCGCGTTCGATTCGCCGATCGCGGCGCCGGCGCGGATCGTGATCCGTCGCTTCACCGACATTGCCACTGCGGGCACGACGTTGCCTGCGATCGAAGTGGACACGGACGACGACGGGATCTTCGACGTGACGGATCTTCCCGGCTTCGGGCTCGAGCGCACCGTCACGTTGTCGGCCGTGCAGCCGACGCGTGTGCGCATCCGCTTCGAAAGCTCGCTCGCCGTTCCGGGCGAACAGGTCACCGTGGTGTCCGTCGCGCTCGAACCGGCCAACGACCTGCTCGTCGATCGCCTCGTCACCGGATGTGTCACCGCTCCGACGTTCTTTCGCGCGGCTCCGTCGTTCGTGGATCAGGGCGTGGACTTGGCGACGGACCAGGGGCCGAACGAAGTCGCCGTCGCGGTGGTCGGTCTCGCGCCCCTCGGGCTGCTCCTGCCGAACGCCCTCCAGCTGCCGTGCATTCTCCTTCCGGCGCCGGACATCCTGATCCTCGACCTGCACATCCCGCTGCCGCCGGCGGTCCGGCCCCTCACCTTCTACGTGCAGGGGGTGGACGTGACGTCCTCCGGACTGCTCGCGTCCGACGGTTTGCGCGTGGTCGCGTACTGAGTCCCGCCGCCCCGCGGTCGTCGGACCCGCTGGCTGGGCCGGGTGCAGCGGTCGCGCTACGATGCGCGCCTTCGCGAACCGCGAATCCGGACCCCGCCAGACGATGTACTCGAACAAGGTGATCGACCACGGCACGCCGGCGCGCACGGCGCCCGCGACCGTCTCGCTGCAGATCGACGGTGTGACCGTCAGCGTTCCGGCCGGCACGTCGGTGATGCGCGCCGCGGTCGAAGCGGGGCGCAAGGTGCCGAAGCTCTGCGCAACGGACAGCCTCGAGGCGTTCGGCAGCTGCCGGCTGTGCCTCGTCGAGATCGAAGGGCGCAGGGGTTACCCGGCGTCGTGCACGACTCCGTGCGAGCCCGGAATGAAGGTGAAGACGCAGAGCAGGAAGCTCGCGGACCTTCGTCGCGGCGTGATGGAGCTCTACATCAGCGACCACCCGCTCGACTGCCTCACCTGCCCTGCGAACGGCAACTGCGAACTGCAGGACATGGCGGGCGTCGTCGGTCTCCGCGAAGTTCGCTACGGCTACGACGGCGAGAACCACCTCACGCAGGCGAAGGACACTTCGAATCCGTACTTCACGTTCGACGCCACCAAGTGCATCGTCTGCTCGCGCTGCGTGCGTGCGTGCGAGGAGGTGCAGGGCACGTTCGCGCTGACCGTGCAGGGTCGCGGCTTCGACAGCAAGATCGCGTCGGGGCCGACGAACTTCCTCGAGAGCGAGTGTGTGTCGTGCGGTGCCTGCGTTCAGGCCTGTCCGACGGCGACGCTGATGGAGAAGTCGATCGCCGAGCAGGGGCAGCCCGACCGTGTCGTCGACACGACGTGCGCGTACTGCGGCGTCGGCTGCTCGTTCCGTGCCGAGATGAAGGGCAACGACGTCGTTCGCATGGTGCCGCACAAGGACGGCAAGGCGAACCACGGCCACAGCTGCGTGAAGGGGCGCTTCGCGTGGGGCTACGCCACGCACCCGGATCGCGTGAAGAAGCCGATGATCCGCAGCAAGATCACCGACCCGTGGCGCGAGGTCACGTGGGACGAGGCGATCGCGTACGCGGCGGGCGAGATCCGGCGCATCCAGGGCAAGTACGGCAAGGCCAGCGCCGGCGGCATCACGAGTTCGCGCTGCACGAACGAAGAGACCTACCTCGTGCAGAAACTGGTGCGCGCCGCCTTCGGCAACAACAACGTCGACACCTGCGCGCGCGTCTGCCACTCGCCGACCGGCTACGGCCTGAAGACGACGCTCGGCGAATCGGCGGGCACGCAGGACTTCGATTCCGTCGACGACACGGACTGCGTGATCGTGATCGGCGCCAACCCGACCGACGCGCACCCGGTGTTCGCGTCGCGCATGAAGCGGCGCCTTCGCGGCGACACGAGCCGGCCCGGCGCCGGACTGATCGTGATCGATCCGCGGCGCATCGACCTCGTGCGTACGCCGCACGTCGAGGCGGACTTCCACCTGCAGCTGCAGCCCGGCACCAACGTCGCGGTCCTGAACGCGCTCGCGCACGTGATCGTGACCGAAGGGCTGGCGAAGGATGGCTACGTCCGCGAGCGGTGCGATCTCGGCGACTTCGAGAAGTGGAAGGCGTTCATCGCACTGCCGAAGAACTCGCCCGAGGCGCTCGAGAAGGTGACCGGCGTGCCCGCGGCGGCGGTCCGCGGCGCCGCGCGTCTCTACGCGACGGCGAAGAACGGCGCGATCTACTACGGCCTCGGCGTCACCGAGCACAGCCAGGGCAGCACGACCGTGATGGGCATCGCGAACCTCGCGATGGTCACCGGCAACATCGGCCGGCCAGGCGTCGGCGTGAACCCGCTGCGCGGCCAGAACAACGTGCAGGGTTCGTGCGACATGGGTTCGTTCCCGCACGAACTGCCCGGGTACCGTCACGTGTCGGACCCCGCAGTGCGCGCACTGTTCGGCACGGCGTGGGGTGTGCCGATCCAGGACGAACCGGGACTGCGCATCCCGAACATGTTCGACGCCGCGATCGACGGATCGTTCAAGGCGCTCTACGTGCAGGGCGAGGACATCGCGCAGAGCGATCCGGACACGAAGCACGTGCAGAAGGCCCTCGAATCGCTCGAGTGCCTGATCGTGCAGGACATCTTCGTGAACGAAACCGCGAAGTACGCGCACGTGTTCCTGCCCGGCAGCTCGTTCCTCGAGAAGGACGGCACGTTCACCAACGCCGAGCGGCGCATCAACCGCGTGCGCAAGGTCATGCCGCCGCTCGCGGGCCTCGGCGACTGGGAGGCCACGATGGCGCTCGCCAAGGCCCTCGGCTACCCGATGCACTACGACCATCCGTCGCAGATCATGGACGAGATCGCTCGTCTGACGCCGACGTTCACGGGCGTCAGCTACGAGAAACTCGACCGCCTCGGCAGCATCCAGTGGCCGTGCAACGACAAGGCGCCCGAGGGCACGCCGGTGATGCACGAGCAGGAGTTCGTGCGCGGCAAGGGCAAGTTCGTCATCACGGACTACGTCGCGACGCCGGAGCGGACCTCGCAGCGCTTCCCGCTCATCCTCACGACCGGGCGCATCCTGTCGCAGTACAACGTCGGCGCGCAGACGCGGCGCACGCAGAACACAGCGTGGCACGCGGCGGACGTGCTCGAGATCCATCCGCACGACGCCGAGCAGCGCGGCATCCAGGACGGCGACGCGGTGTCCGTCGTGAGCCGGAAGGGCGACACGACGCTGCGCGCGGTGCTCAGCGAGCGCATGCAGCCGGGTGTCGTCTACACGACGTTCCATCACCCCGAGTCGGGCGCCAACGTCGTGACGACGGAGAACTCGGACTGGGCGACCAACTGCCCCGAATACAAGGTCACCGCGGTGCAGGTCGTGGCGCACGCCAAGAAGTCGGAGTGGCAGCGCGAGTTCGACGACTTCGCCGACCGCCAGGAGTCCCTGCTGCCGAAGGGCGCGTTGAAGGGCGAGGCCCGCTGATGGACGGCAAGAAGCTCGTCAAGATGGCGAACGAGATCGCCGCGTTCTTCGCCGCGGAGCCGGAGCGGACGGTCGCCCTCGAGGGCATCGCCGGGCACCTGCGGCGGTTCTGGGAGCCGAGGATGCGCACGGCGATCTTCGCGGCCCTCGACACGGGCGGCGATGGCATGAGCCCGCACGTGAAGGATGCGCTGACCGCGCATCGGCAGACGCTGGAACCGAAGGCACGCTGATCGTCGCCGTTTCGGATACCCTCCGGGCCGTCGCCCGACCGGTCCCGTGAAACCGTGAGAGAGGAGAAGCCGATGCCGATCGTCCCCGCATCGTTGTTCCCGATCGTCGCATTCCTCGTCGTCAATGTGGCGACTGCGCAATGCACCGATGTCTGGCAATCGATCGGCGGGCTCAATGGCGCGGTCGAGACGTCCATCCAGTGGGACCCGGACGGTGCGGGACCTGCCTCGCCCGTGCTGGTGGTCGGAGGCTCGTTTACGACCGCCGCTGGCATCGCGGCGAATCACATCGCCGCGTGGAATCCAGGGACCGGCCTGTGGTCGGCGCTGGGGAGCGGCACGAACGGCACCGTGTCGTCGCTCGCGGCGCTGCAAAACGGTGAACTCGTCGCGGCGGGCAACTTCACGGCGGCCGGGGGTGTTTCCGTGAGCGGCATAGCCCGGTGGAACGGCACGTCGTGGTCGTCGCTGGGCGCCGGCTTCCTGACCCCGCCTGCCGACCTCGCGGTGGCGCCGAACGGGGATCTCGTCGCGGTGGGAGCGTTTTCGCCGGTGTCCGCATCGCCGTCGCTCAACGTCGCCGTGTGGGACGGCGCGTCGTGGACACTGTCGAGCGCCGGACAGAGTCCCTACGCACCGCCGGCGGTCGCCGCGCTCGCGGACGGCACCTTCGTGGTGGCCATGTTGAACGGCCTCGTGCGCGGGTCCGGTTCGAACTGGGGCGGTTTCGGCACGGGCTCCGCGACGTCGATCCGCGAGATCCTGGAACTCCCGAACGGCGATGTGATCGTGGCTGGGTCCTTCCTGCAGGTCGGCGGCGTTCCGGCGAGCGGCATCGCGCGCTGGGACGGGGCCGCATGGCAGGCTCTCGGCAGCGGCATCGTGGGCATCTTCCTCCCGATCGTCGACGCCGTTGCGGTCTTGCCGGACGGCGACCTGGTCGTCGGCGGTCTGTTCTCGAGCGCGGGCGGCACACCGGCTGCGAACATCGCCCGCTGGAACGGACTCGCGTGGTCGGCCTTCGGCACCGGCACCAACGCGAACGTCAGTGCCCTGTCGTTCCTCGACGACGGGCGCCTCGCAGTGGGCGGGGACTTCACGTCCGCGGGCGGGCTCGCTGGCAACCGGATCGCCTTGCTCGGCACGACGTGTCCCGCGAGCGCCGCGCCGGCCGGCACCGGATGCCCGAGTTCGGGCGGCGGCAACGTGTTGGCCGCAGTCGGGCTGCCGTGGGCGGACGGGGTGTTTCGTGCCGTGGCGACCGGGCTGCCGGCGAGCGCGCTCGGCGTCGCGGTCACGGGCCTCTCCGCGGTCGCACCCGGGTTCCCGCTGCAGTCGGTGTTCCCGATCGCGCAGCCAGGCTGCGACCTCTACGTGGCGCCGGACATCCTGCAAGCGGTCGTCGCTGGCAGCGGAACCGCGCAGACCGGCCTTTTCCTGCCGGACACTCCGCCGATCGCCGGCCTCGTGTTCTTCCATCAGGTCGTCGTGATCGAACTCGACGCTTTCGGCGGCTGGGTCGCGATGACCGCGACGAACGCGCTGCAGTTGACGGCCGGCTCGTTCTAGCGGGCTCCTGGCATCCACCGCGGATCGGATCTATCCTCGTCGCCCGCGACGCGCCCCGGCGGCGAGCCGAAGGCGCGTTGGCAAGCCGAGTTTGGCCGATCTCGGCTACTGCCGGCCATGGCGCGACGCCGATGGACGGGGGCAAGGTCGGCGAAGCCCGCAAGAGACACCTGATGACGAGCAAAGAACCGAAGGAACCCGGCGAGAGCGATGGCCGCGGCCGCAAGCCGCGCGGCATGGGTGGGGTGATCCTGATCCTCGGCCTCCTGCTGGCACTGTTCGTGGTGGTTTCGAGTTCGGGGCGCGAGGGGCAGAACTCGGTCGATGCGCTCTACAGCTACCTGTTGAACGGCTACGTCGAGAAGCTCGTGCTCTCGCCAGAGACCGCGACCGCCGAGATCAAGTACCCCGACGGCACGACGCGCCAGATGGAAGTCGTGGTCCGCGACTTCCTGCGGCAGCCGAACGAGATCGAGGAGTACCGCACGCTCGTCTCGCAGCGCGTCGACCAGGCGCTCTACGCCGGCCCTGACGCGACGACGACGTTCCGGCGCGACGTCGAGAACGGCCGCATCCGCGTGCTGCGGGCCTTCCTCGTGCAGGAGACCGAGCCGAAGACTCCGGTGAGCCAGCGCACGTCGGTGCTCGAGCAGCGCGATCCGCGCAAGGCGAGCAACTACCTCACGGCACTGCTCCTCCGCGACTCGAAGATGCACTACGTGCGCCTCGACGCCCCGACCTCGGGCGCCGGCGCGACCCTGCTGGACGTCGCCAACACGTTGACGAAGGCGAACGTGCCGGTGCGCACACAGTCGCTGTCGCTGGGCAGCGAGTTCCGGATCACCGAACCGAACACGGCGCTGCTCTACATCGTCGGCACCGTCGGTCCGTGGCTCCTGGTGCTCGTCGCGGTGTGGTTCTTCATCCTCCGCCAGATGCGCTCGCCGGGCGGCACCGGCGGCGTGCTCAGCTTCGGCCGCAGCCGCGCCTCGCTCTACACGAAGGAGAACCGCACGAACGTGACTTTCGACGACGTCGCGGGCATGGAGGAAGCGAAGGCCGAAGTGCGCGAGATCATCGAGTTCCTGAAGAACCCGGCGAAGTTCGCGCGGCTCGGCGGCTCGATCCCGCGCGGCGTGCTGCTCGTCGGCTCACCCGGCACCGGCAAGACGTTGCTCGCGAAGGCGATCGCGGGCGAAGCCGAAGTGCCGTTCTTCAGCATCTCCGGCAGCGACTTCGTCGAGATGTTCGTCGGCGTCGGCGCGAGCCGCGTGCGCGACCTGTTCAAGCAGGCGCGCGAAGCCAGCCCCTGCATCGTGTTCCTCGACGAGATCGACGCCGTCGGTCGCAAGCGCGGCACGGGCATGGGCGGCGGTCACGACGAACGCGAGCAGACGCTCAACGCGATCCTCGTCGAGATGGACGGCTTCGACTCCGACAAGGGCATCATCCTGGTGGGCGCGACGAACCGTCCGGACGTGCTCGATCCGGCGCTGCTGCGCCCGGGCCGCTTCGACCGGCAGGTCGTGATCGACCGCCCGGACGTGAAGGGGCGCGAAGCGATCCTCAAGGTGCACGCGCGCAAGGTGAAGCTCGCCGGCTACGTCGACCTGCACGTGATCGCGAAGGCGACGGCAGGCTTCTCGGGCGCCGAACTGGCGGCCGTCATCAACGAAGCGGCGATCCTCGCCGCGATGAAGAACAAGGACGCCGTCGACCTGTCCGACCTCGAGGAGGCGCGCGACCGCGTGCGCTGGGGCCGCGAGAAGAAGAGCCGCGCCATCGAAGAGGAGGACAAGAAGGTCACGGCCTACCACGAGGCGGGCCACGCGATCGTGTCCATCCTCACGCCGGACCAGGATCCGGTGCACAAGGTGACGATCGTTTCGCGCGGCCGCGCTCTCGGTGCGACGTTGTCGCTGCCGGAGAAGGACGACTACAACCACTGGCGCAAGAAGCTGCTCGGCCGGATCGCGATGTGCTTCGGCGGCCGCGTCGCCGAGGAGATCGTGTTCGGTGACGTCTCGGCCGGGGCGCAGAACGACATCGAGCAGGCCACCAACCTCGCGCGCGTGATGGTGTGCGAGCTCGGGATGAGCAGCAAGGTCGGCCCGATCAAGTACACCGCGGACGACGAGAATCCGTTCCTCGGTCGCGAGTTCCGCATCGGCAGCAACGTGTCGCAGAAGACCCTCGAGCTCATCGACGAAGAGGTGAAGCGAATCGTCGACGACCAGTACCGCGTGGCGACGTCGCTGCTGCGCGATCACCGTCAGGGGCTCGAAGCGGTCGCCACCGCCCTGCTGAAGCACGAGACGCTCTCGGGCGACGAGATCGCCGCGGTGCTGCGCGGTGACGACGTCGACGAGTTCCGGCAGGCGCAGCTTCGGCAGCAGCAGGCGGCCGAGCGTGCCCAGAAACGCACCGAGCCCGAGGTCCGGCCGCTGCCGGGAGTCACGGGCGACAAGAAGCCGGACGTCGGCCTGTCCGGCGCCTGAGGGCCTGAGCACAAATCCATGAAACAGGCTCTCAGTTGCTCCCTCGTGGCCGCCTTCGCGGCCACGCAGAGCGTTCGAGACCGGATGTCTCTCACGCCCTGATTCGTTCGCTCCGTTCGTTCGTACAGAGTCCGCTCCCGCCACGATGCCAGCCGCAGCCAATCTCCGGACCCCGTTGGCGCTCGTCGACGGTCGGCTCGACGACATCGTCGGGATCGCGAAGATGCTCGTCGAGGTGGCCGTGTTCGCGGCGGTCATCTACCTGGGTCTGCGCTTCCTCCGCGAGACCCGCGGCTCGGGCGTCGTGCGCGGCCTGGCCCTGATCCTGGTCACCACCCTCGTCGCGTTCCTGATCCTGATCCACACGCTGCACCTCGATCGGCTGGCGTGGGTCTTCGAGAAGATCGCGCCGTCGCTCGTGCTCGGGCTCGTCGTCGTCTTCCACCCCGAGATCCGGCGCGCGATCGTGCACCTCGGTGACGCACCGATCTTCGGCCGCTTCTTCCGCAGCGACAGCAAGATCGTGCCGCGCCTGCTCCGCGCCGTCGCCCGCATGAGCAAGGAGCGCATCGGGGCGCTGATCGCGATCGAACGCGAGGCGTCCTTGTCCGAGCTCACCGAGAACGGCATCACGATCGACGCGGAACTCAACTCGTACCTGATCGAGTCGATCTTCTTCCCGAAGAGTGCGCTCCACGACGGCGGCGTGGTCGTTCGCGACGACCGCATCGTCGCCGCGTCGTGCCTCTTCCCGCTGAGCCAGAATCCGGAAGTCGACAAGCGCCTGGGCACGCGGCACCGCGCCGCCCTCGGCCTGTCCGAGGAGACCGACGCGCTGGTGCTCGTGGTCAGCGAAGAGACGGGCAAGATCTCGACGGCGACCGGCGGCAAGCTCAACTTCGACCTGACCCTCGAGCAGCTCGAGCAACAGCTCGAGGAACTTCTCGGGCGGAAGGCGGCGGCATGAAGCCCGAGAAGCGACGGACACGAGGCCTCTTCGCCGCGCTGGTCTCCGATCCGTACCGCAAGCTGGTCGCGATCGGCCTCGCCATCGGGCTCTGGTTCCTCATCAACTCGCAGATCCAGGGTTCGGTCGAAATGACCGCGACACTCGACTGGGCCGGCGCCGGGGCGCCGAGCGAGCCGTGGAAGGGCAACCGCCTCGTGGTGCTGTTGCCCACCGATCGGGTGGTGGGTCTGCGCTTCATGGACGGCGACAAGCCGCAGGACCACGTGAAGGTCCTCCTGTCCGGGCCGCGCTACCGCATCGACGCGCTCTCCAGCGAGAACCTGGACCTGCAGATCACGTCGTTCACCGGTCTCGACTGGAACACGCGACGCGACGTCGAGTTCACCGCGAGCGACATCCGCCGCGACCTGCAGGGTGTGACGATCGAGCTCGAGCCGAGTCGCATCCGCCTCGAGGTGGAGCGGCTCGACAAGTGGCAGGTCAAACTCGGCTTCGACTACGTGGAGCTGGTCGAACCGCAGGACTCGCAGTTCGGCGAACGGTTGCGCCGCGACCTCGCGGAGTTCTCGCCCCCGGAGGCGACCATTCTCGGGACCGCGAGTGCGATCCAGAGGATCCGCGGCCCCGGCCTGAAGCCGCTGCGCGCGCGCGTCACCGGAGCGAGTTCTTCGCGGCAGGTCTCCGCGCGCATCGAGCTGACCGCACCGAAGGAACTCGACCTTCGCCTCGCGGAGACGCCCTCGGTGACCATTCCCGTGCTGCCCGACACGACGCCGTTCGACGTCGAATTGCCGCTCGTCGTCGACGATCTGGCGCTGCCGCTGGACCAGCGCGGGATCTACGAGCCGGAAGTGCGGACCAAACTCGTGCGCATCCTCGCCGGCGGTGACCTGCGTTCGAAGCTCGTGGCTCTCGGCGAAGGGGGCGAAACCGCGCGGCGGCAGAACTGGGCGAAGAACAACCTGCGGCTGCTCGTGCACGTGCCGGCGCCCGAGCCGGGGCTGTCGTACGGGGCGGAGTTCGTCCGCGAGGCGCGTCTGCTGCTGCTGGGACCGTTGCAGGCGACCGTCGATCGAACCGAGTGCTTCCTCGAAGAGCCGGTTTCGGTGACGCTGCGCAAGAGGACATGAGCACGATCGATCCGCCGAAGTTCGGCACCGACGGCCTGCGCGGCCGAGCCGGTGATTCGCCGATGGACCCGGAGACCCTGCGCCGCGTCGGCTCGGCCCTCGGCGTCCTGCTGCAACGCTCCGGCACCGAACAGAAGCGGGTCGTCGTCGGCAACGACGGCCGCGAGTCGGCGCCGTGGATCCTCGAAGCGCTGGCGCAAGGGCTCGGCGCGGCCGAGGTCGCGGTGACTGACGTCGGGCTCTGCACGACACCGGCGCTCGCGTTCCTCGCCGGTTCGCAGCCGTTCGACGCCGGCGTGATGATCAGCGCGTCGCACAACCCTTCGCACGACAACGGCATCAAGATCTTCGGCGCCGACGGCAACAAGCTGCGGGACGCCGACGAGGCGGAGATCGCGGGGCTGGCCGTCGCGCTCCGACCGGCCGAACTGCGCACTCCCAGGGTCAAGGGCCGCGCCGACCTGCTGAAGCTCTACGAGGAGAGGCTGGGCGAGCAGTTCTCCGACCTCGACCTCTCGGGCCGACGCGTGTGCGTCGACGCCGCGAACGGCGGTGGTTCGTTGCTCGCGCCCGGCGTGCTGCGCTTGTTCGGCGCGGAGGTCGTCGAGGTCGCTTGCGAGCCGGATGGCTTCAACATCAACGAGGGTGTCGGCGCGCTGCATCCAGAGCACGTGCGTGCCGCGGTGCTCGAGCACGGCGCGTGCCTGGGCATCTCGCTCGACGGCGACGGGGATCGCGGGATCTTCGTCGACGAGACGGGTGCGGTTCGCGACGGCGACGACGTGCTCGGCCTGTTCGGTCGCCTGTTGCACCGCGAGAAGCGGCTCGTCGGCGACACGGTGGTGGCGACCGTGATGAGCAATCTCGGGCTGCACAAGGTCCTGCGCGAGGCCGGAGTCGCTCTGCACGTGACGCCGGTCGGCGACCGCCACGTGCACGCGGCGATGCGCGAGCTGCGTGCGACGGTCGGTGGCGAACAGTCGGGGCACATCCTGTTCGCGGACAACGCGTTGGTCGGCGATGGCCTCTACACGGCGCTGCGCCTGCTCGCGTTGCCGGGCCCGGAAGGGTTCGCCGCGCGGTTTGCCGGGTTCCAGCGCTTCCCGCAGCGGCTCGTCAACGTGCCCGTCGTCCGGAAGCCGGATCTCACCAGCGTGCCGGCGATCGCTGCCAAGGCCGCCGAGATCGAACGCCGGCTCGGCGCGGATGGACGGCTCGTGCTGCGCTACTCGGGCACCGAGCCGAAGTGCCGCGTCATGATCGAGGCGCCGGACGTCGAGACGTGCGAGCGGTCCTGCGCGGAGCTGGCCGCGGTCATCGCGGCAGAGCTCGGCCGATGACCGGGGAGCCGGTGCTCGCGGTTTGCGGCAGCAACCTGACGGGGGACGTGCCGTTCTCGTGCGCCCTGTCGATCGGCGGACGGATCGTCGAAGCGGTGAGCCCTGCCGGTGAGCGCGGCGACCTCGCGACGCTCGTGGCCGCGCTGTGTTCGCGGGAAGGGCTGCGACCGGCCGATGTCCGCCGGTTTCGCATCGACGTGGGGCCGGGGTCGTACACCGGGCTGCGCGTCGCGATCACGTTCGTGCGTTCCCTGCAGCGTTTCGGGGGCGTCGCCGTGGAAGCGATCGACAGCCTCGCGATGCTGGCCGACACGTTTACGGGGCAATCACCAGGCGTGCGCCGGATACGGCCCGTCCTCGACGCGCGGCGCGAACGGTTGCACTGTGCGACGTTCCGGCGGACGGACGACGGACTCCTCGCCGTCGAGGAGGAGCCGCGCGCCATGCCGTCCGCGGAGGTCGTCGCGGGCGCGAAGACCGGCGATGTGTTCGTCGTCCCGGCCAACCTCTCGGCCGAACTGCAATCCGTGTTGGCGGCAGCTGCCGAAATCGTGGTGGTGCGCGGTGTCACCGCGGCGCAGTTGTTCTCACCCCGCCTCCGGTTCGCGGTGTGCGCCGCGGCGCAGCTCGAGCCCCGCTACCTGATGGCCAGTTACGCGGAGTGATGCGAGTCCGGGGCGGACCGACGCCGTGCCGTCGGCGTCGGCAGTGCCACACGGGGGCACGGGTCACTGTTCGGCGAGCACGTCGGCCGTGAGGTCGCCGCTCGGCGGGAGGGGGGAGAGGATCAGGGCTTCCCCCGGTCGAGACAGACCACACAGCATGAACCCTTGTTGTCGCAGGCCGCTGAGCCGCAGCCGACCTTCGCGGTCCGCCCATTGGATTGCTTGTTTGGCGCCGACGCCGAGCCACAACCGCGCGCCGCCGCGCGCCTCGCTCTTTCCGTCGAGGCACGTGACAACGATGGCCGTGCCTTGCTCGACGGTGACCGTGCCGAGGTCGGTGATCGCACCCCCGGTGGTCACGAACGCCTCGTCGTGCCAGCCCGACGGCGAGTCGACGCGGCACGTGAGGGACAGGTCGGGCTCGAGGTCCAGTCCCGCGAGCGTGAGCGAGCCGTCCTGCGCGGTCGTGCCCGCGGCGACTTCGGGCCACTCGCCGACCCTTGGCGATCCGTCCTGTTCCACGATGCTTACCCTTGCTCCTGCGACCGGTGTGCGATCGGGCCGCTCGACTCTCACGCGGATGCAGTGCGCCGCATGGACGCCGATCGTGTGCTTCGTCGCACCGTCGTAGCGGCCCTCGAACCAGGCGGAGCGCTCGGCGCCCGAGCGGTCCGCGGCGAGTGTGGGATCGAGCACCCGAATCCGGAAATCTTCGCCGGGTTCGACCGGCGCCGCTGCGACGAACGCCCCGGCGTCGTCCGTGCGCGCAAACGTACGAACAGGAACCCGCGGGTCGCGGTCGACGCGTTCGATCACGATCCACGTCGAGCGCGGCACGAGTTGGTCGACGACGCGCCCGGTCAGATGCCCGGCCTCGCCGGGATCGGCGAACGTCCGCTCGCGTCGGCCGCCGCCTTCGGGGAAGTCGTGGCGTGCTGGAACCGCGGGGAGGCCGGGGATCGTCGGACGGACCACCATCGCGTCCGCGAAGGACCAGCCGCGCACGGCCCAGCGGCCGTCGACGATCGGTAGGCGCCGCAGTGGGGGCGGAACAGGCAGCGGGAATCCGCCGTGCAGGACGGTGAGGTCGAGAACCGCCGTCGCCGTGCGGCTGTCGTCGCCCGTGAGGGCGAAGAAGCGTTCCTGCGAAGGGTCGCGCTCGACGCGGCACTCGACGACGGCCTCCTCGTTGCCGTCGACTTCGCCCTCGAAGGCGTCGTGGTCGGGAGCCCATGCACGAAGCAGGTTCTTGCCGAACGCGACGTGCGGCAGCACGAAGTTGCCCGAAGCGTCGCACTGCACGATGTTGCTCGCCAGCGCGAGGCGGTCGCAGTCGACGGGCGCGGCGACGACCCACGCGTGCGGCATCGCGTTCCCCGCGTCGTCGCGTACGACGCCCGTCACGCGACGCGCCGGCGCGGTGACGATGCGCACGTAGTGCCGGTCCAGGCCGAGCAGGTCGACCCATTCGCCGCCGATCTCGGGTGCGGCGGCAGTGGCGCGCAGCGTCAGAACGGTCCACGGCAGGCGCGGCAGCACGAACGCCCCTTCGGCATCGGTGAACGAGCGGCCGAGCAGTTCGCCGCCGATCTCCGCGCGCACTTCGGCGCCCGCTACCGGGCGCTGCATCGGGTCGACGACCGAGCCTTCGAGGCGGCATGTCGGCGGTGACTGGGCGAAAAGGTGTGCCGCTGCCAACCCCGAGACGACCACGACGCGAATGGCCATCGGGGCAGTCTACCGATGCCATCGTGCGATGGGCGCCGGGAGCCGCCGAAGCCCGCGTCGGATCGAGCGCCGAGGCACCTGCGTGAGGTACCCTTCCGACGCATTCTCGATCCGATGCGGACCACCGGCCTCCTTCTGTTGACGACGCTCGCCGCGTGCGCGACCGGGCTTCCGCCCGGCGTGGACCCGGAGTGGCGGCAGATCCAGGCCGGGCGCCTCGAGCGACTCCATGCGCCGCGGCATCCGAAGGACGCCGTGGCGGCGCTGCTGGGGCAGGATCCGACTCCTGCGACAAGCCGACGCGAACGTCCCATCGATCAGCGCGAGCCGGTCGGCATGCGCACCTTCCGCGAACCACTGCCCGGCTGGGTGGCGCGCACGAGTCTTGGCTATGGCAGCGTCGCGTTCCGCGCGAAGGGCTCCCAGCTGGACGATCGGGCGCGGGCTGCGTTCCTCGGCGTCGGCGTCGACAGCGCTCGCGGCACGGCGGTTCATCTGAACACCTGGAGCAGCGACTCGGACCTGTTCGCCGGGCGCCGCATCAACGATGGCGTCGACGCTGCCCCCGCGGACGCGAGCCTGCGCGGAATCGATCTGTTCCCGCATCTGCGCTTCGACGAGGTGCGGCGCGGCGCGTTCGCAATGCCGATCCGGCTCGGCCTGTTCGGCGACTGGTCGCGATTGGCCCACCAGGACACGGCGGTCGAGCGGGAGTGGCTCTCGCTCGGGCCTCGGCTGGTCCTTGAGCCTGTTTTCCGGCTTGCGGGAGACGACAGCGCATGGCTCGAGCTCTACGGGCGTTTCGCAACCGAGGTTGGCCCGGCGTGGTTCACCGAGGAGTTCCGGGGCGGCGACGATCACGATGCGACGTCGCGCTGGTCCGTTGGTGCCGGTGCCGGTCTGCGCGGTCACGTCGGGCGGATGCACGCCGAACTGGGTTACGACCTGCACCAGACCATGTTCGGGCCCACGAACACGGAGCTGCTTGGGGATCGTGGGGGCGTAGACATGCAGAAGCAGCAGCTCTTCTTCGGTCTCGGACTCAGCTTCTGAATCGCGCTGATGCTTTGCGTGGGTCTCGATGGGTCACGCTGCGGTGATCATGTCGTGATGTCTGGTGGCATCGGTGCTGCTGGGGTGGACCGATAGACGTCCCCAGTCCTGTCGCCACGCCAGCATCTCGGTGCCCGTCAGGTTTCGTTCGATGAGCCGGAGAATCACGCCGGGAGCTGCGCGGGCCGCGTCACCATTGTTCCGGGGCCGATGCCAGTTTCGGTAGGCACTGAAGAAGTCGAGGTGCTGGCGAAGCTGGCGCCGGTTTTTGGAGAAGAGCCATGACAGGCGTCGCAAGCGACTGCAGTTGTCGCGCAGCATCGTCTCCGTGAGGTTGACGGCGAAGAGAGGGTTCCTCGCGGTTCGCGGGAGCCGGCTCGAAGTCGTCTCGTGCCGAACGCGGTCACCGAGGATCGCGCGCACTGCGGACCTGTAGAGCGGCTTTTGGTCGGTACGGAGAGTAGCCCCAGCGCCACCAAGCAAGTCTCCTAGGCGCCTCACAACCAGGCGGATGCACGAACGGCTGCGGTCATGCCGGCGACCCCGCTCCTTCTCGAGTCTTTCGAGTCGTTGGCGCCGCTTGGTCCCCTTGTTGGCCATCCGACGAATCGGTGCCGCGCTGGTGGCCACTACTAGCTTGGATTCTGCGTCAACCACGACCGGTACCGTGACGGCGCAGATCGACGATGACTCGAACGTCTCCAACTCATCCATCACGAACGTCCGGTTTGCCGGGAGAGACTGCAGTAGGTTCCGGTTCAGGCGGCGAAGGTGCCTGCTCAGCTTCCGGAACTTGCGTTGCAGGGTGCCCACGTTCATTCCGCGCAATCGCCCGGTCTGCCGCAGCCCGACCCCACTGGTCAGCAAATGGAAGACGGCTTCATTGTCGTGCGGGCGATGGTCCCGGTAGTCCGCGCGGAACGTCTGGAACGAGAATCCTCTTCGGCAGACTTTGCACCGGAACCGCGGAACCGCGTCGCGACGGCACTTCGGCAGGTAGTGTCCGCGCCGGACGAAGAACGCCCTGCGAGGAGCGCGATGCATCGGGCAGGCTCGATTGGGACAACGCGGCGGCACGAATCGAGGCACTAGTGGCGATCTCCTCGGGGCAACACCGTGCCCCGACCGCCAAGTGCCTCGCCGAGCCGCCGCGGTTACACCCTGCCCACGGAAAGCATCAGTTCAGGGGTTCAGGGGAACTGAGTAAACAGGTTGACGAAGGGGTTCGAGACAACCCACTGCGTGAACGTCGGGTCGAGCGTCAGCACCTGGCTGTACAACAGCGCCCCTTCCGGGACCGAGACAGGTGAGGCCGGGAACACCAGCGTGGAGACACCTGCCCCGTCGGTCGAGGCGCCGATCAGGTTGATCGCACCGCCGACCTGGAACGTGGGGAATCCCGGGATCGACACCGGGCCCGGGGCATCGGAGAACAACAGGAACCACGGCCAGGACGGTTGCTGGGTGGTCACCGTCAGCGTGATGCTCGCGCCTTGTGCCGCTTGTTCCGGCAGCAGGCGCAGCTCGGCGTCGAGCGGGACGGTCGTCTTCGTGCCGAGCTCGACATCGTCGATGTTCCATCCGCCGAACTGGACCCCGCCGTCGGCGTCCAGGCGCCACTCGAGCTGTACGAGTGGGTTGTTGTCCGCCATGGGCAGCAGGTACTCGACGGTCTGCCACGACGTGTCCATGGTGTTCGAGGCGATCGGATTCGACCACACCAGCTGGCCGTTGCAGCGCAGCGTTGCCTGGTCGAACTGGCCCGCCTCGATGGTGAGCCAGCGCTTGAAGCGCAGGCGGACACCGACCTGGCCTGTGCAGTTGATGATCGGCGACCGGAGGTAGTTGTGGGCGTTCGCCGCGTAGGAGCCGTTCCAGTTCGTGGTGCCGATCGTGTTGCCGAGGTCGTTGCCGTAGCAGTTCGTCCCGGTCGCCGCGTTGGCCGGGTCGGCCCATGCGGTTCCGCCACTGGTGCCCGACTTGCCGGCGGGATCGCCGACTTGCCAGTCGTTCTGACCGGAGACGAGAGCGCTGGTCCAGCCGGCGCCGCCGGTCTCGAAGCCTTCGGTGTAGAAGACGACGAGCGGCTGACCGGGTGCTGCGTCGACGTCGTACGAGATCTCACCGGTCGCCGGGAAGCGAACGATCGCGCCGGTGCTGTGCACCGCTTCGATGTGGTAGGTCACCGCGCCGCTCGCGAGCCCGGGCAGCAGAGCGCGGTAGCCGAACACGATCCCGGTGCTCTGCATGTTGCGCACGAGCCCGATGCCATTGGCGGTGTAGTGGAGTCGCACCTGGTTGAACGAACCGGAGAACGGCACGACGTTGACGTTCACCATGCGCGGCGTGAGGCGCTCCGTCGTCGTCGTGAGTGGGACGTGGGCGATCGAGCCGAACTGCTGCTCGGGGAACGGCAGCAGCTTCGCGTTCGCCGCTCCGCTGAGTTGCACGTAGTGCGGCGTGCCGTTGAGCAGGTTGCCGTCGTCGTCGTCCGCGATGAAGACCTCGCGCACCGCGTCGACCTGGTTGGTCGCATCGGCGACGATCGAGCCGACCACGATGTCGTTGGAGACGTCGATGGCGGTCTGGACCGGCAGGGCCAGCTTCAGGCGGCTGCGCAGTTCCCACGCGAATCCCATCCAGACCTGGCCGGCCGTGTGCACGGCCTGGCCCGTTTGCGGATAGGTGCGCGAGTTGATGCCGTTGCGCAGCGGGACGCCCGCCGAGTTGAAGCCGCTGCCGAGCAGGTTGCTGTCGACCAGGAACATTCCGACGATGTCACCCCAACCCTCGCTGAGGCCGTCACCGGTGACGTTCGAGATGCCGCCGTACTGCGCGTCGAGACCGTGGCCCCACTCGTGTGCGATGACCGTCGAGAACGCGGTGTTCGCGCAGCCTCCGCCCGCCGAGTAGAAGTTGATCGTGTTGCCCGAGTAGTAGGCATTGCACGTGAGGGCGATGTTGACCGTCGGCGTGATCGCACTCGCCGTGTTCAGTTGCGCCGTGTTGCCGAGGATCCCGCGGGCCCATTCGTTCGTGCGATCGACCCAGTAGGCGGTCGTCGTGTGCGCGGCCTGCGCAACCGTCGCGCCGCTCGTCAGCAACTGGATCGTGGTGTTGACGCCGGGAGTCACCGTGAACACGCCCGCGGGCGCGTCGGAACCCTGGATCGCCGCGTAGTGGGTGCCGTCCAGGTTCGCGACCGTGATGTCGACCGGGTTCGCGATGTCGATGATGAACTGGCCGTTGGCGTCGGTGGTTCGTGTGCCGAGCCCCGGGACGTTGAGCACGAGGCCGCGCAGCGGCGTGTTCACCAAGGAGCTGAAGGCGTCGTTGCCGGTGCGCGTCCAGGCGTTGACCGTCACCGTGGTCAGGACGGGCAGCGGGGCGCTGCTGTCCTTCGCCGCGAGGGCACGGTCGATTGCCGGCGCCTCGGCCGCGCGTCCGTGCGTTGCCTTCGAGCAACCGGGGATGCTGCACTCGTGCTTGTCGCTCTCGTAGTGCAGGACGGCGCCCGAATGTGCGTCGACGAAGTAGCGGCCGATGGGGCCGTTGCCGCTGGCGTCGACGTTGCTGATCGCGACCTCCCACGCGAGGGAAACGGGCGCGAGGGTGCGCGCGGCGACGTCACCCCAGATCACGAGACGGGGGGCTGGGATCGGCGCGGGCTGCTTCACGCCGGTCGGGATCTCCTTGCTCTCCGTCCATGCGACCGCGTTCGCCGCGTCGTCCGAGATCGTCGGGATGGTCGTGAAGCCGGCGGGGATCTGGAAGGCGCGGCTGCCGAACATGGCGACCGTGCCGTTCATGTTGATGCGGACGTCGGCGCGTCCTTCGACCACCGGAACGCCGCCATAGAACTGGTCGAAGACGAAGGACCATGTGCGCCCCATCCGGGCGCCGATGATCTCGCGGAACGTCGAGTCGCCGAGTCCGAGCAGGTCGGCGCGATCGGCGAGCAGGCGGAGCGCGTGGCGACGCGCTTCCTCGAGCGAGTTCTCACGCCAGTCGGGGAGGCGAAGGCCGGTGCCGTAGATCGCACTCGGAGTTCCGGTGGCAGGGTGCCATTGAGCGATCCATTGGCCGCCGGCTTCGGTCTGGAACAGGGCGAATGCGTCCTTGGGTGACGCGCCCTGGCCTTCCTGTTGCTCCTGACAGACGAGGGGGAACGAAAACAGAACGCTGAACGCGATCGCGGAGATTCGCATGAGACCTTCGGGACGGAGGATGGAGGACGGGCAGGTGCGGCGGGGCGACCGCGCCTCGGGTGGCAGGCCGGGGAAGTATCCCGGACCCCGCGAGATGGTCAACCGCCGATCCCGGAGTCCCGCCCGGGCGCCTCGGGCCGCAAACGCCGTGGCAGCGCCCGTTCCGCGGCGGCACACGATCGGGTGCCGGCCCAGGGCACGACCCCAGGAAATCGTCGCACCCCCCGCCACCGTTCGTGGATTGTGTCCGCCGTGCAGACCGAGAGGACCATCCCGCAGGACGACGTCGTCCGCCTGGTGCGCCGGCACCAGGACGAGGTGTGGCGCTACCTGCGCTTCCTCGGGGCCTCGAGCGAACTCGCCGACGATCTGACCCAGGAAGCGTTCGTGCAGCTGCTTCGGGCGCCGTTCGAGGAGCGCAGCGACGCGGCGACGGCGGGCTGGCTGCGCACGGTGGCGCGGCACCTGCTGGTGAAGTCGTTCCGCCGGCCGCCGTTCGCGGCGATCGACCTCGACACGATCGAGGCGGTCTGGACCGGCTTCGCCGCCGATGACCAGGGGCAGGAATCCCTCGCGCGGCTGCGGCGCTGCGTGGACGGGCTCGAGGGTCGGGCTCGCGAGGCGGTTCGTCTGCACTACGAAGAGCGGCGGTCGCGGCGCGACATCGGGGTCCGCCTCGGCATCGGCGAAGACGGGGTCAAGTCGCTGCTGCGTCGGACGCGCGCGGTACTGCGCGAGTGCATGCGGCGGCACGCGGGGGGCGCATGAACGAACGGGGCGACTGGGACGATCGGCTCGTCGACGCGAGCTTGCACGAATTGCACGGACAGCGGCCGCCGGACCTGTCGAGCCGCGTGGTCGACGCGCTCGAACAACGTCCCGCGCCCGATGCGCGCATCGTCGTGCTCCGGTCGCGTCGTCGCCTCGTTTCCTTCGTCGTGGCTGCGGCGGCCCTGCTCGGCATCGCCGTGGTCGTGCAGACCCACTACGCATCTGCCGATCGTGCGCGCATCGTCGCGGAGCACGCGGTGCTCTCGCTCGACGTCGAGGTGCAGCGCGGCGAGGTTGAGTTCGCCGAGTTCGCGGGGATCGGGGACGAGGCGCCTCGCGGTGCTTCGCGCCACCGCGCCGTCACGGTCGCGCCGTTCGTCGCTCGCCCCGGCAATCGCCTGAAGAGCGCCGAGCCGAGCCGTCTGCGGATCGGACCGTTCGGCGTCGTCGACAACGGAACAAACACGGAACTGGAGGTCGCATCGATGGAGTTCACCTGGAAGAACGGGGTCGCGGTCGCATCCACGCTCACGGTCGCGGTGGTGGCCGGTGTGGTCACATGGCACGGTCTCACGCGCAACGAGACGGCCGCGGCGGGCGAGACGTTGCGCATGCAGGCCAGCTCGCCGGACGACAAGGCCGCGCAAGTCGCCGCCGAGAACGAACGGCTTCGTCGGCGCATCGCGCAACTCGAGCAGGAGAACGGCGCGCTGCGCACCACGCCGGAGCGCGACGCCGTGCAGCCGGTCGTCGAGCAGCCGCCGCCTCCGCCGCCGCCGGAGACGCCCGCGTCGTCGATGGTGTTCACCGACGAGACCTACGCTGCCGCGCTCGAGGGCATCGACTGGAAGACGATGGGCGAGGTCACCAAGGAGATGGGACCGATGCTCGCCGAGCTGGTCGAGGCGATGAAGGACGGCAAGGAGATGCCGCCCGACCTCGGAGTGAAGATCTCGCAGCTCAACATGAAGCTCGTGGCGCAGGTCCCCGCGCTGATGAAGTCGGGGTTGCCGGGCTACGGGCCGAACGGCGCCTACACGCACCCGCTCGTCGTGGCCAACGTGCTCGCGAACACGCTGGCCGCGTCCGGCCAGGCGCTGACGCCGGCGCAGCAGGGCAAGATCGAAGGGCTGGTGCGGTCCTTCACCGTCGAGAACCAGTCCATCGCGGCGTCGACGCACGAGTTCGCCGTCGAACAGCTGCTCGCGGAGGCCGAGATGAAGGACCGCTTCTACGCGGAGATCGGGTCCCAGCTGGCGCCCGAGCAGCAGGAGACGATGAACCCGAAGGGCGCGTCGGCCTACGACGGTGCAGGCCTCTTCAACACCGGATTGATGACACGGCCCTTCGCGGAGGGCGTTCCCGTCGCGAACGCCGCGGAGTTCGCGCGGGTCGCGAGCAACCGGCTCGGCGAGGACCTGGGGCTCGACGAAGCCACGGCGGCGCAGGTCCGCGGCGTCGTCGAGCGCGTCACCGCGGCGGCGCCTGAACTCTGGCGCGACGCGTCCGACACGACGGAGCGCAACCTTCGGATGCTGAAGTCGGGGCGGACTGCGGCTGCGTTGCGCCGTCAGGTCGAAGTGCTGCGCGAGATCCAGCGCAAGGTGCCGCTGACGCCCGAGCAGCTGAAGAAGCTCAAGGCGATGAAGGGCGTGCTGGTCCCGCTGCCGAAGGGATCGAAGTGAAGCCGCGCGGCGCCGGGGCCTCCAGCACGAGGCTCGCGCCGCTCGTCGGATGACGCACGGTCAGCGACCGCGCATGCAGGCGCTGGCGATCCTGCGGCGGTTCGCCGGCCTTCCTTCGGCGGACGTGCTCGGCGTACTCGGCGTCCGTGCGCCCGTACATCGCGTCGCCGACGATCGGATGGCCCGCGTGCTCGAGATGCACGCGGATCTGGTGCGTGCGGCCCGTGCGCGGCCGGGCGTGGAGGAGGGTGTGGTCCGGGAAGCGCTCGAGCACTTCGAAGTCGGTGCGGGCCGCGCGAGCGCCCGGTGATCGGGCGGGTACGGCGCCGCGCCGCGCCGCGATCGTGCTGTCCCGCGCCGGGCCGATCGCGGCGTCGACGGTGAAGCGGTCCGGCGCGACCACGCCGTGCACGAACGCCACGTAGTCCTTCGTCGCCGTTCCCGCTTCGAACTGTTGTTGCATCGCGGCTGCCGCGTCGCGATGCCGCGCGAGCAGCAGCACACCGCTCGTCTCGCGGTCGAGCCGGTGCACGAGGTGCAGCGGCGAGGTTGCGTGCACGCGCCGTTCGAGTTCGTGCAGGAACGTGTTCGCGGGGAACGCACCGTCACGATGGGCGACGAAATGCGCCGGCTTGTCGATCGCGACGAGGTCCGCGTCGTCGAAGAGGATCGGCAGTACGAGTTCGGGGCGGGGCGCCGGCGGCGCGGGTGCATAGTCGACCACGTCGCCGTTCCCGAGCCGGTCGTCGGCGACCGCCGCTCCGCCGTTGCGCTGCACCCTGCCGGCCGCGATCTCGCGCCGCCACGCCCCCGCATCGAAGTACGTGAACCGCTGTGCCAGCCACGCGACGAGCGGTGTGCCGTGCGCGGCGGCGGGCACCGTGGTTCGCAGGCCGTGCGACATCGGCGCAGAGCGTAGCGACGGCGACGGGCGCGTCAGCGATCCGTTTCGAGGGCGCGCGGCCGCAGCACGAACAGGAGGCCTGCGGTCGCCGACGCGAGTACGAACAGGACCGTCGCGGCGACGGCCTGGTGCGCGATCGCGGTGCCGAGCGCGCCGGTGCCGAAGCCGCCGCTCAGCATGGCGACCATGAGCTGCCAGCCGATCCGCGGCGGGCGGTTCCGGGCGCGCTCCTCGGCGGTCGGGATCCGCACGGTGCACGTCGCCGCCCATGCCGTCGCGAACGCGTTCAGGGCGGAGCTCACGGCGACGATCGCTGCCGGCGCGAGGCCTTTCCTGGCGCCGACGAACACCGCTGTTCCGGTGCCGAGGACCGCGAACGGAAGCGCGAGCGCGGTTGTGCGCAGAAGCGCGCGCTCGGTGCGGCTCATCGGGCTCGTCGCTTCGAACTCGTTCGCTTCGTCGCCCATGTTGCGCAGCACGCCGAGCTGCATCGGGACCACGGCTGCGGCGAAGATCGCCACTCCGCCGACACCCGTCGCCGTGTCGACGAGGAACGCGGTGAACAGCATCGGCACGAGCGACACGATCTGGACCGCGCACCGCATCAGCAGCAGCGGGTCGCGCCGCAGGAGACGGAACTGGGTTGCCAGGAGGGTGCGGTGCGGCGCGTGTCGGAACCCGAGCCGCCAGGCGTCGGTCGTTGTGCGGGCGTCGCGGGGCCCGGCGGCGCCGGCGTCCGCAGCGGCTCCCTGGGCGCCCTGAACGAACCGAGCCGCGAGCAGGCGATGGGCCGCGACGAACGCGGCGGCACCGATGCCGGCGAGTGCGAGCAGCCACGGCCAGTCGCCGCTGGCGGCCGCGACGAGCTGGCGCAGCGGCGGGACGTCGAGCCACGCCATCGCGTCGTTCGGCGCGGACCGGGTCGAGGCTCCGTTCGCCGCGTGGTGTCTTCCCATGCGCAACCAGGTCGGCAGCTGGGTCGCCAGCATCGCGAACACGCCGAACGCGAGACCGCCGACCTGGATCGCCGTGCGCGCGCGGCGGGCGCCGAACCGTTCGACCGCGACGACCGTCGTGAGGATCGCGGCGGGAACGACTGCCATCGTTGCGGCGACCCAGGCGGCGAACGCCCACGCGTGCTGCGTCCCGACGAGCACGATCGCGCAGTCGACGACCGGGATCACGATCGCCGCCGTGCCGAGGAGCGTCGTCGTGGTCACGTCGAGCAGCCGCGTCGCGAGCACGACGCGCGGCGGGACCGGGCTCGCGAGCAGCAGCGACAGGTCGCCGCGGTTGTAGAGGACTTCGAGGCTGCGGTGCAGCGCCGCCATGACCAGCAGCGCGAGGAGCACGAGGCAAGGCAGTCCGGGGCTGTCCAGGCCGGCCGAGCGCCAGGACACGAGCATCGACCACGCGACGAGGTGCGCGAGCCCGAGCAGCACGAGGCGACCGACGCCGCTCGTGACCCACGCCGCCTTCTTCGCCGCGCTGCCGCGCCACCACAGGCGCAGGTCGTTCTGCACGATGCGCCAGAACAGCTCCCGTTCCGCGCTCATGCCGACCCCATGCCCTCCGTCGAGCCGACGAGCCGCAGGAACACGTCTTCGAGCGTCGCGCCGGGCATCGCCGCCGCGGCGCGCAGTTCGTCGAGCGTGCCCTCGGCGAGCAGCTGGCCGCGCGCGATCACGCCGATCCGCTGCGCCAGTCGTTCGGCGACCTCGAGGATGTGCGTCGTCAGCAGCACGGTCCCGCCGCGGCGGACGTAGGCGAGCAGCATGTCCTTGATGCGCCGAGCGGCCGCTGCGTCGAGTCCGGTGAGCGGCTCGTCGAGCATCAGCAGCTGCGGATCGTGGATCATCGCCGCGGCGAGCGCGACCTTCTGCTTCATGCCGCGCGAGTAGCCCTCGATGCGTTCCGCAGCGCGATCCGCGAGTTCGAGTTCTTCGAGCAGCTGGCGGGCCCGTTCGCGCGCGACGTCCCGCGGAACGCGCCACAGTGCCGCGACGTACTCGAGGAACTCGATCGGCGTCAGCTTCCCGTAGACGGCCGGCTCGTCGGGCACGTAGGCGAGTGCGGCCTTCGCGCGCACGGGGTCGGCGTGCACGTCGATCCCGCAGATCCGGGTCGTGCCGCGTGTGGGCTGCAGCAGGCCGGCGAGCATCCGCAGCGACGTCGTCTTGCCGGCGCCGTTCGGGCCGAGGAACGCGTAGAAGACGCCGCGCGGCACGCTCAGGGAGAGGCCGCGCACCGCGGCCGTTTCGCCGAAGGTCTTGTGCACGTCGACGAACTCGCACGCGAACTCGCTCATGCCTGCGTGCTACCGCGGCCGGGCCCCGGATGCGAGCCGCGGCGGCGATTCGCGGCGATTCACGGCGGTCGCGCGGTCGTCCGAAGGGACGTAGAGTCCGCGCGCCATGCGCGCCCTCGTCGCCTCGATCCTCCTGCTCTGCGCGGTCGCTCCGTCCCAGGTTCCCGACTCCGCGCCGCCGCCGACGGAGCCGTTCGCGCCGGGCGTCGTGTACGACGCGAAGATCCCGGCGCTCGACGCCGTCGTCGGCCACACCGTCGGTGCCGAGGTCTCGGCGCACGCCGACGTCGAGAAGTACCTGCACGCGCTCGCCGCTGCGTCGCCTCGCATCCGGCTCGTCGAGTACGGGAAGAGCTGGGAAGGGCGCACGCTGTGGTATGCGGTCGTCGGCAGCGAGGTGAACCTCGCGCGACTGCCCGCGATCCGGGACGGCATGCGGCGCCTCGCCGATCCGCGCGGAATGTCGGACGCCGACGCCGCGGCGTTGCAGCGCGAACTTCCTGCGGTCGGCTGGCTCGCCAACTGCGTGCACGGCGACGAGCCGTCGGGTACCGACGCCGCGCTCTTCGTGCTCTACCACCTGCTCGCCGCGACGAACGATCCGGTCGTCGACAAGGTGTTCGCCGAGTGCGTGGTGCTCGTCGACCCGCTGCAGAATCCCGACGGACGCGACCGGTTCGTGCACTCCACGCGTGCGGCGCGCGGTCGCTGGCCGGACGCGACGCCGCTCGGCGCCGAACACAGCCAGCCGTGGCCGGGCGGCCGCGTCAACCACGCGCTGTTCGACATGAACCGCGACTGGTTCGCGATGTCGCAGCCGGAGACCGCGGCGCGTGTGCGCGCGTTCCTCGAGTGGTGGCCGCTCGTCTACGTCGACCTGCACGAGATGGGCGGCAACTCGTCGTACTACTTCCCGCCGCCGGCGCTGCCGTTGAACGGCGAGATCACGGCCTTGCAGCGGCAGTGGCTCGTGCGGTACGGCAAGAACAACGCGCGCTGGTTCGACCGCTACGGCTTCGACTACTTCACGCGCGAGGCGTACGACTCCTTCTATCCCGGCTACGGCGAGGGCTGGCCGACGTTCCACGGCAGCATCGGGATGACCTTCGAGATGGCGAGTGCGCGCGGCCTCGTCTACCGCCGCAGCGACGACCGCCTCCTGCACTACCGCGACGGCGTGCGGCGCCACTTCACAGCGTCGATGGCGACGCTCGAGACGCTCGCGAACGGCCGCGTCGAGGCACTCGCCGCCTTCGTCGAGCACCGGCGCGCCGGCATCGCGCGCGGCGAGAAGGGGCCGGTGCGCGCCTACGTCTTCCCCGATCGCGGCGACCGCACGCGGCTCGCGCGCCTGATGAACCTGCTCGTCGCCCAGGGCATCGAGGTGCAGCGTGCGACCGGCCAGCTGCGGGGTTCGTGCGTGCCGCTCGCGGCGGCAGCGGGCACCGCGTCGATCGAGCAGACGTTCCCGAGCGGCTCGTACGTCGTCCCGATGGCGCAGCCGTCGAGCACGCTGGCGACGGTCTTGCTGCAGCCGCACTTCGACATGGACGCGGCGTTCCTCGACGAACAGAAGCGGCGCGAGGCGCGGCGGCAGGGCACGGAGTTCTACGACCTGACCGCGTGGTCCCTGCCGCTCCTGTTCGGCGTCGAGACCTGGACCGCGGCCGGCGACGTCGCGGGCGAACGCACCGTGCTCGGCGCGGGCGGCGCGTCCACCGGTGCGGCGCCGCTGCGCGAGAAACCGCCGCAGGTCGGGTACCTCGTCGCTTGGGGGCAGAACGGCGCCGCGGCGCTGCTCGCCGACCTGCTGCGCCTCGGCGTCAAGGTGCGCTGCATCGATCGTTCGTTCACACACGAAGGTGTCGTGTGGCCCGCCGGTTCGTTCCTGGTCCGCGTGCAGGACCAGCCCGCGGTCCTGCATGCGCGTCTCGGCGAACTCGCGGCGTCGCACGGTGTGTCGCCGGCGTGCATCGACAGCTCGTGGGTCGACAGCGGCCCCGACTTCGGCACCGGCCACTCGCTCGCGCTGAAGGTGCCGCGCGTCGCGATCGCGTGGGATCGCCCGGTCAGCCCGAACTCCGCCGGCTGGGTGCGCTACCTGCTGGAACAGCGCTACGGCATCCCGTGCTCGCCGCTGCGCACGCACCAGGTCGACGATGTCGAACTCGACAGGTTCACGGTGCTGATCCTGCCCGAAGGCAGCGGCTACGAACGGGTGCTCGGCAAGTCGGGCGCGGCCGCGATCAAGGGTTTCGTCGAACGCGGCGGCGTGCTGGTCACTCTCGGTTCGGCGACCCGCTGGCTCACCGGCGAGGACATGAAGCTGCTGGCGAGCGAGGCCGAACCGCGGCAGAAACCGAAGGACGAGAAGGGCGACAAGAGCGACAAGAGCGAGAAGGGCGACAAGCCGGCGAAGTCGGGCGAAGGAGACAAGCCCAAGGACGCGCCGGCGGCCGACGAGCCGTTCGACTACGCGAAGGCGATCCGCCCGGACAAGGAGTCGCCACCGGCGGTGCCCGGCGCGATCGTGCAGGTGACGGTCGACCCCGAGCACTGGCTCGGCTTCGGCTACTCGGGCACCGCGGACGTCGTGCACGACAGCGCGAACATCTTCACGCCGGTGAAGCTCGACCGCGGCACGAACGTCGCGATCTACGCGCCGGCCGACCGGCTCGTCCGCGCGGGCTTCGTCTGGGACGAGACGAAGCGGCAGCTGCCGCAGAAGGCGTTCCTGGTGCACCAGCCGTTCGGGCGGGGCCACGTCGTCGCGTTCGCGGAGGATCCCAACGTGCGCGCGTTCGCCGACGGGCTCAACCTGATGCTGCTGAACGCGGTCCTGCTGACCGCCGGTCGTTGAGCGGGGCGCCGCCCCTGGCATGATGCGCGCGTGAAGAACGACGCCGTCGCCGCGACCCGCGAAGCCCCGCGCACCCACGCGTGGGTCGGCCTCGTGTCGCTCGGCGTCGCCGTGGTGCTGCTCGCGACGAAGTTCTGGGCGTACGCGGTCACGGGTTCGCAGGCCATCTTCGGCGATGCCCTCGAGTCGATCGTCAACGTCGTCGCCGCGCTCGCCGCGTTCGTCGTACTGCGCTACGCCGACCAGCCGGCCGATCGCGACCATCCGTTCGGGCACGGCAAGGCCGAGTTCATTTCCGCGGCGTTCGAAGGCGGCCTCATCGTCTTCGCCGGCATCGTGATCGTGTGGCAAGCGGTGACGAAGCTGCTGCACGGCGTCGAACTCGAACGCATCGACTTCGGCCTCGTGCTCACGGTCGTTGCGGGCCTCGGCAACGGAGTGCTCGGGGCCTGGCTCGTGCGCTACGGGCGCACGCACCGCTCGGCCGCGATCGAAGCCGACGGCCATCACGTGCTGTCGGACTTCTGGACCAGCGTCGGCGTCACGATCGGTCTCGTCGCGGTGCGGATCACGGGACTCACGTGGCTCGATCCGGTGGCCGCGATCCTGATGGCGTTGTGGTTGTTCTTCACGGGCCTGCGCCTGGTCCGGCGCGCCGCCGGCGGCTTGCTCGACGAAGAGGATCCGGCGCTGCTGTCCCAGATCGTGCAGGTCCTCGGGCCGCGGGTGCGCAACGGCGTGATCCGCGTGCACCACCTGCGCGCGATCCGCGCCGGGCGCTTCCACCACGTGAGCGCCCACCTCGTCGTGCCGGAGTTCTGGAGCGTCGAGCGCGCGCACGACACCGCCGAGGCGCTCGCCGCGTCGCTGCTCCGCGAGATCCCGGGCGAAGGCGAGGTCGACTTCCACACCGACCCGTGCGAGCGGAACTACTGCCGCGTCTGTGACCTCGAGAGCTGTTCCGTGCGGCAGCAGCCGTTCCTCGGCCTCGCACCGCTCACGGTCGACGAGGCGGTGCGGCCCGACCCCGAAGTGCACGTGCCGTGAGCGACTTCGCCGAAGACGCCGCAGCGCGGGTCATGGCGTCCTCCGGCGCCCGCAAATAAAACACGGCCGTCCCCGTCGAATGCGCCCCCGCATGGAAGTCACGCCCGCTGCCGCAGTGCTCGCGTTCGCGCGGCGGACGTTCGCGGGTGCCTTCGTCGCCGGCGTTGCACGCGCGGTGCTCGTGATCGCGCTCGTCGCCGCGGCGGTCCCGATCGCCGTGCGCATCGCCGGCGGTTGCGTCGCACCGACCGCGTGGTGGCTCCTCGCCGCCGTGCCCGCCGTGGGCTACGGCGTGTGGTGCGCGCGGCGCGAACGGGTGTCCGCGGCGACCGCCGCGCTGCACCTCGATCGCCGACTCGGCATGCGCGGGCTGCTGCTGTGCGCGAACGAAGGGATCGAACTCGATCCGGCCTTCCGCGGCGAAGTGCGCGACCGCCTGCTGGGTCTGCGGGACGTGCTGCCGCGCACGCAGTGGAAACGCATCCTGCCGTGGCCGCTCGCCGCGCTGCTGCTCTTCGCCGGTGTCGCATCGGTTCCGCCGCCGGCGCCGCCGGGCGCGCCCCTGCACCGCACTGCGGTCGCCGCCGAACTCGAACGGCTCGCCGAGAAGCTCCGGTCGGTGCTCGAACGCGGGCTCGTTCCCGAGGAGCAGAAGCAGGAACTCGAACGTCGCGTCGAGGAGTTGCAGAAGCGCCTCGCCGACGGCGACGTGCCCGACTGGCGCGACCTCGACCAGCTCGACCAGCGTGTGGAACGGGAGGCGCTGTTGCAGGCCGCCGCCGCGGACTTGCGCAACGGGGATCCCACCTCCGGGCGGGCGCCGACGAGTTCGGAGCTGACACCTCAGAAAGTGGCTGCGGCGGCTGCCGCACTCGACGCCGCGGGGCTGCTCGACGCGCTTCCGCCCGATGCGCGGGCGATGCTGGAAGCGGCGCGCGCCGAGAAGGGATTCGACCCGAGCGCGCTCGGCCTCGATCCGGCCGCGATGCAGAGGCTCGCGGAGGCGATGGCACAGGCGAAGGCGACGGGTCGCTTCGATCCCTCGCAGCTCGACGCGGCGCTGAGCCCGGAGCAGCTCGCCGACCTGCAGGCCGTGCTCGATTCGCACCCCGGCGCGGTAGCGGGTGTCGCCGGCGATCCCGCTGTGGCGATCGAGGGCGATGGGTCGCCCGGCGATCTGCCCGGCCGAGGCGCTCCGACGCGCGGGCCCGGCCATGCGGCGCTGCAGATGACGGAGGACGCGGTCGGCGGTGCTGCCGACGTGATGCCGCTGCCGCCCGGCGTTGCGGCGCCGTCCGAATGGGTGCCGGTCGGCGCGCGGGTCGCGGAGCCCGTCGTCGATCCGGCGCGCAACGACGCACGCGGCAGCGCCGGGGCCGAAGGCACCGGCGGCGCTTCGTGGCAACTGCAGCTCGCACCGCGCCACCGCGCGGTCGTGCGACGATTCTTCGGGGATGCCGCGCCCTCGGCGGAAAGAGCAGGACCGGGAAAGGAACGACGATGACGACGATGATGACCGCGGCCGAAGTGTCGCGCGGCCGCGAACTGCTGGCGCGTGTGCAGCGCGGCTGCAACGCCGTGTTGCTGGGGCAGACCGACCTGGTCGACCTCTGCGTGATCGCGCTCTGTGCACGCGGTCACCTGCTGCTCGAGGGTCTGCCCGGGCTCGGGAAGACCGAGCTCGTGAAGACGCTCGGGCGCCTGCTCGGCCTGTCGTTCCGCCGCGTGCAGTTCACGCCCGACCTGCTGCCCGGCGACATCACCGGCGGCCCGATCCTGCAGGAGCGAGGCGGCGAGCGGCGCTTCGAGTTCCAGCCGGGGCCGCTGTTCGCAAACGTCGTGCTCGCGGACGAGATCAACCGCGCGTCGCCGAAGACGCAGTCGGCCCTGCTCGAAGCGATGCAGGAGCGCAGCGTGACGGTGCTCGGCGAGACCCACTCGCTGCCGGCGCCGTTCTTCGTGCTCGCGACGCAGAACCCGATCGAACTCGAAGGCACCTACCCGCTGCCCGAGGCGCAGCTCGACCGCTTCCTCTTCAAGGTCGAGGTGCCCGGCGTCGACGCGGACGTGATGACGGAGATCCTGACGACGCGCCGCCGCGGCCGGCCGCCCGAGGTCGGCGTCGCGCTCTCCGCGGCGGAGGTCGAGGAGATGTTCGCGTGCGTCGATCGGGTCTACCTGCCGCAGGCGGTCGCCAACTGGGCCGCGCGCCTCGTCGCCGCGACGCATCCGCAGCGCGCCGACAGCCCGGCCGAAGTGAAGCAGTCGGTCCGCTACGGCGCTTCGCCGCGAGCGGCGATCGCGATCGGCGAGGCCGCTCGTGCGTCGGCGCTGTTGCAGGGGCGGCCGAACGTCGACTTCGCGGACGTGGAGCGCGTCGTGATCCCCGCGCTCGCGCACCGCATCGTCCTGCAGCACACGGCCGTCGTCGGCGGAGCGACCGCACCCGGCGTCGTGCGGGCCTTGCTCGCCCACGTGCCCGCCGTCGCGAACGGACTGCCCGCGGCGGTGCGCTGATGCGATTCCGTCACTGCCTCGTCGCGCTCCTCTTCGCGCCGATCGTCTGCTCGCGCCTTGCGGCGCAGGAGCAGGTGATCGTGCACAGCACGGACTCCGTCCCGATCTGCACGACGCGCCTCGCGTCCTTCGGCGGCACGCGCGGCAGCGGCCTCGGCTTCGTCGCCGTGGACGTCGAGAACCAGGACGTGCAATCCCACGTGGTGTCCGTGCAGATGGACAACCAATGGTGGACCGGCCGCGACGTGTCGGCCGAACGCACCGTGTTGCTCGCGCCGAACGAACGCACGCGCTTCTTCCTGCCCCGTCCGAACACCGCGATGGGCAACGGCGCCGTAGTCGCCAGGGTCGATGGGGTGACGCGGCGCACCGGCCTCAACTTCGGGCGCATCGACGGCCCTCTGGGGCTGCTCGTGACCGATCGTTCGGACCTGCAGCCGTGGGGGGCGCTGGCCATGGGCGCGATCCCGACCGCCAGCTCGGAGGCGCCCACGGTCCAGGCCGCGCGGACCGAGCTGTTGCCGGCCGACTGGCGCCTCTACACCGCGTTCGACGCGGTGCTCGTCGACGGTCGTGCCACGATCGGCGCGGAGATCCAGGAGGCGCTGCGTCGCTTCGCGTTCGCGGGCGGCATCGTCGTCATCGGCGGCGCGGAGCGGCTCCCGCCCGGGTCCCTGCGTGAGATCGTCGCGAGGACGAGCGGGGTGGCTTTGCGGCACGGCCTCGGCTTCGTCGTGGACGTGCCGTTCGACACCGGCGACACGACGGTCCTGCGCGACCGGCTCGCCGCGCTGCCTCGCAGCACGATGTCGGGCTGGCCTCTGCCGGACGCACTCGCCAACGAACAGCCCATCCCCGGCGTCGGACAGGCGCCGAAGCTGTTGTTCCTCACCGTGATCCTCCTGTTCGCCGTGCTGGTGGGGCCGGTCAACTTCCTCCTCGTTCGCCGCTGGAAGCGTCCGCTCCTCGTGCTCGCGACCGTGCCGGCGCTCGGCATCGGCACCACGGTCGCCATGCTCGGGATCGGGTTCGTGCGCGACGGCCTCGGTGTGCGCGGCGTCGTCGTCAGCTGGACGTGGATCGACCAGCAGCGCCACGAGGGGACCGCCGTCGCGGCGCGAACCCTCTTCTGCGGTCTGTCCCCGAGTGCGTTCGCGTTGTCGCCCGATTCGATCGTGTTCTCGCCGCGCGCGACGCACGGGTCGAGCCAGGGTCGCCGCGACCGCTGGGCGCTCGACACGGCGAACGGGCTCCTCGACGGCGGTGCCCTGCCGTCGCGCCAGCCCACGCCCCTGCTCGCTTCGCAGCAGGGCACCCTGCGCCAGCGCCTGCGCGTGCGTGCGGCCGGCGACACGCTCGAAGTCCTCGCCGACGGCGGTGTGGCTCCCGTCGGCGACGTCGTGCTGTGCGACCTCGACGGCGCGGTGTGGGTGGGCGCCGCTCCGACGTTGCGCCGGGCCACAGAGCAGCTCGCGAGCAGCTTGGTCGAGGCGTGGGTGCGCGGGGCCGGCGCGTTCGACGTCGTCGAGCCCGAACGCGAACACTGGCGCATTCCCTCGGGCGCCGACGACACGACGGTCGTGTCGCTGCACGCGATGCTGGCGCGCTTCGTCGACGGCGACCTTCCCCGCGGCACCTACCTCGCGATCGTGAAGGACGCGCCGTGGCTCGACGAACACGGCGTGCGCGTCGAGTACGACCGGTCGCGGCACTTCGTCGCCGGGCGTCTCGCGGCGGAGGACTTCGTCCGATGAGTGCACCCCTTCTCGAAGTGCGTTCGCTCTCGCGCCGCTACGGCAAGGTGGTCGCCGTGCACGACCTGTCGTTCGCGATGGAGCGCGGACAGGTCACGGGGTTCATCGGGCCGAACGGCGCGGGCAAGACGACGACGATGCGCATCGCGGCGACGCTCGACGTGCCCGACCTCGGCGACGTGATCGTCGATGGCATGACCGTGCTCGTCGAGCCGCGCGCCGTGCGGATGCGGATCGGCTACATGTCCGATCAGTTCCATCCGTACCCGAACCTCGACGTGATGGAGTACCTCGACTTCTTCGCGCGCGCGTACGGTCTGCGCGGTCGGAAGCGGCTCGAGACCGTGCGCTCCGTCGCGAGCTTCTGCAAGCTCGACGGCATGGCCGACCGGCCGGCGACGGGCCTGAGCAAGGGCATGGGGCAGCGTCTGCACCTTGCGAAGACGCTGCTGCACGATCCGCTGCTGCTGATCCTCGACGAGCCGGCGGCGGGGCTCGATCCGCACGCCCGCATCGAGTTCCGAGCGCTGCTGCGCGAACTCGCCGCGGCCGGCAAGGGCATCCTGATCAGTTCGCACATCCTGCCGGAACTCGGCGAGACGTGCGACTCGGTGGTCGTGCTCGAGAAGGGGCGGCGCGTCGTCGCCGGCTCGATTGCCGAGATCCAGAAGAGCGTGCAGCGCGAACAGGCCGTGCAGTTGCGTGTGTTGCGCGACGGCGAAGGGGCGCAGCGCTTCCTCCTCGTGCAACCGGGCGTCGGCGACGTCGTGTGCGAAGGGGAACGCCTTCGCTTCTCGTTCACGGGCGAAGACCAGGCGCTCGGCGAACTGCTCGCGCGCGCCGTCGGCGCCGGCCTGGCCGTGGTCGAGTTCGCCCGCATCGAGGCGAACCTCGAAGAGATCTTCATGCGCACCACGAGGGGGAACCTGCAATGACCGCCATGTCCGCAACCGGGGGCGATCCCTCGCCACAGGCTCCGGTGTCCGTCGGAGTCGACCGCTGGTCCGCCGCGTCGGATCGGCTGAACCCCATCCTCGTGCGCGAAGTGATGCAGGCCGTGAAGGGCCGCGCGTTCCTCCTCACGATCCTCGGCGCACTGCTGGTCACGGTCGTCATCGCGACGGCGGTGGTGCAGGACGGCGGCTCGGGCCCGCGCAGCGGCAAGGACGCCTTCAGCGCCGGCCTCGCGACCCTGGCACCGCTGCTGTTGTTCGTCGTCCCCAACGCCGCCTACCACTCGATGCGCACGGAGCTGCGCGCCGGCATCGTGGAGCAGCTGCTGCTGTCGCGGCTGCGGCCGACGTCGATCGTGCTCGGCAAGCTGTTCGCGGCGATGGTGCAGTTCGTCCTCTACGTGTCGGTGCTGGCGCCGCTGCTCGCCACGAGCTACCTGCTGCGCGGCGTCGACCTGCCGACGATCGGGCTCAGTCTGGTGTTCGCTCTCGTGTTCTGCGTCGGGGCGACGGCCGCCGCGATCTCCGCCGCGGCGCAGGGCATGCTGCCGGCACTGCAGTCGTTGACGAACGTGGCGATGTCGCTGGCGCTCGGGCTCGGCACGTTCGTCGTCGCGATCTACGTCGGCAGCGGCGAGTACCTGCGCGACCTCGGCTGGCTTCTGCGCAGCGCCGAGTTCGGCATCGCCGTGTCGTCGATCGTCGGCGCCACACTGCTCGGAACGGTGCTGTCGATCCTGACGGCACAGTCCTTCCTGATGCACGCGTACGAGAATCGGTCGACGCAGTTCCGCGTGTTCCTGTTCGCCCTCGTCGCGGTGGCGTTCGGCTGGCTCTGGGCGTTCGTCGATGCGGCGCATCGCGCCGAGGCGGCGTGGGGCATCGTGGGCTTCCTGATGATGTTCGGCACGATCTTCGGCCTGTTCATGGTGACGGAGCAGCGCGAACTGTCCCCGCGCATCGCTGCGCACGTCCCGTCGTCGCCTCTCGCGGCGCTCGCCGCCGCGCCGTTCCTGCCGGGGCGCGACCGCGGCATGCTCGCGTTCCTGATCCACATCGCGGTCCTGCTCGCGATCGCCAGTGCGTGCAGCACGTTGTCCGTTCCGCGCTCGATCACGCACATGCCGTTCGCGATCGCGGCGTACGCCCTGTTCTGGCTCACCTTCGCCCGCCTTCTTCGAGGCCGACTGCCGTCCGTGACGGCGGCCAACAACATCACCCGGCTGCTGGTCCCGCTCACGATGCTGGTGGCGATCCTGGTGCCGCTCTTGTTCGACGTGTTCGCCTTCGGAGGCGTCGGAAGCTGGCACCTCGGACACGTGCTGAATCCGTTCTGGACGATCGACGAGATCGTGTTCCGCCACCGCTTCGGCAACGAACGTGCGGTGCTCGTCACCGCGATCGTCGGACTCGCGGTGCTGCAGTTGCCGTCGGTGTGGCGCGGCGTGCGTGAAGTGATGGCCGCGTCCGCCGCCCGGGCGAAGGGTGCGCGTGGCTGAGCCGCGTGATCTCGCGGCCGAAGTTGCGGCGACCGCGCCGCGGTACCGCCTCGCGGTGCGCGGCCCGCGCTTCCGCGGCCGCATCGGCGGCCGGAGGGGCCACGGCGTCGGCAGTTCGATGGAGTTCGTCGACTTCCGCGACTACGTGCCCGGCGACGACCTGCGCCAGGTCGACTGGCGCGGCTACGCGCGCACGAACCAGCTCCGCATCCGCCTCACGCAGGAGGAAGTCGCGCCGTACGTCGACGTTCTGCTCGACACGTCGGCGTCGATGGCGTCGACCGAAGCGAAGGAGCGGGCCGTGCGGCTCCTGGCGCTCGCGCTGCAGCGGTGGGCGCAGCGCGAAGGCGCAGTGGCCCGCGTACTGGCGCTCGGCGCGGGTGCGGTCGATCCGACCGTGGAGCCGTTCGCCGGCGCTGCCACGGATCCGGCCCTGCCCGCGGTGCCGCTGCGGACGAACGGGATCCGCGTGCTGCTGACGGACGGGCTGTGGACCGGCGATCCGACGCCGCTCCTCCGCCGCATCACGGCCGGTGCGGCGTTCGTCGTGTGTGTGCAGGTGCTCGACCCGTGGGAGATCGAACCCGTCGCCGAAGGCGCGCTGACCATCGTCGACGTCGAGACCGGCGCGCGTCACGAAGTGCAGCTCGACGCCGCCACCGTCGCCGCGTGCCGCGAACGGGTCGGTCGCCTGTGCGACGGACTGCGCGCCAGCGTGCTGGCGGGTGGCGGTGTGCACGTGCGCACGAGCGCCGCGGACCTCGCGACCATGTGTTCGCGCGACCTGCTGCCCGGTTCGGTGCTGGAGCCCGCATGACGTTCGCGACGCCGTGGGCGCTCCTGTGGCTGCTCGCCGTACCGGCGGTGCTGGTGCTGCACCTGTTCCGCCGTCGCCTCGTCGAACGCCGCGTCGCCGCGTCGTTCCTGTTCCCGCCGGAACGGCTCGTCACGACGGCGGGTCGAACGCGCACACGGCTCCTCCGCACGCCGTCGTTGTGGCTCGAGTGTCTCGCTGCCGCGGTGCTCGCACTCTGGCTCGCGGGGCCTTCGTTCGGCGGTGCTGCGGCGCGGCACGTCGTGTTCGTTCTCGACGACTCCGCGTCGATGGGGGCCGGCGCGGCGAAGAAGGCGGTCGCTGCGGTGACCGCACGTGCGGGGTCGCTCGCGAGCCGCGATCGTGTCACCATCCTGCGCACGGGTCCGCGCCCGGTGACGGTGCTCGGTCCCGGTGACGTGCCGTCCGCCGCCGCCGGTGCGCTCGCCGCGTGGCACCCGGTGCAGCCGTCGCACGATCCCGTGCCGACGCTCGATCTGGCGCGCGAACTCGCGGCCGGCGGCGGCGAGGTCGTGTTCTGCACGGATCGTGCGCCGGCGGTCCCTGCGCCGGACGTCACAGTGCTCGCGTTCGGGACGCCGGCCGCCAACTGCGCGATCCTGACCGCACGCCGCGTCCTGCGTGCCGGCGGCGAGGACCTGCTCGTGCGCGTGGGCGCCGTGGGTGCGATCGGCGGCAACGAGCTCACGATCGACCTCGGCGACGGCGTCGCGCCGGCTCGCGAAGCAGTGGTGTTCGAGGAGGGCATCGCCGACGTGACGCTGCGCCTGCCGCCGGGCACGGGGACGGTGCACCTGCGCCTCGCCGGCGACGCGCTGTCGATCGACGACGAGGCGTGGCTCCTGCCCGCGCCCGAACGGGTGGTCGCGGTCTGCGACCTGCTCGCCGCCGAGTCGCGCGCGGCGCTGCAGATCGCGCGGGTGTTCGCCGCGACGGAGCGTGTGCGGTTCGTCGGCGATCCGCGCGACGCGCAGCTCGTGCTCACGGCGACCCCGGGCATGCTGCGTCCGGGACAGCTCGAAATGGTGATCGACGCCGGGCCGGGTGAACGCGACGCGTGGCGCGGGCCGTTCGTCGTCGATCGCAGCAACGGGCTCTTCGCCGGCGTGCATCTGCAAGGCGTGGTGTGGGCGTCGGGCCGCGGCGGGTTGCCCGGCGCCGTCCTGGTCGCGGCTGGCAAGAAGGCACTCGCGACGGAGGACGCCGTCGACGTCGGTCGTCGCGTGCGGCTCGACCTGGACGCGAGCGTCGGCAACCTCGTGCGGTCGCCGGACTGGCCGGTGCTCTGGACGAACGTCGTCGAGGCCTGCCGTGCGGAGGTTCCTGGGGTCGAGGAGCCGAACACGCTCGTCGGCGGCGAGGTCCGCTACCTGCGCACGCTCGTCGCCGGCAAGGGCGATCGTGAGGTTGTGCTCGAGGCGCCCGACGGCGAACGCATCGCCGGTCGCGGCGCGCGCACCGTCGGCTTCGTGCCTGCGCGCACCGGTGTGCACCGCGTCGTCGGCGACGGCGGCGTCGAGCTGGCCCGTGTCGGCGTCCGGTTCCTCGACCCGGCGGAGAGCGATCTCCGCGGGCTCGCGAGCGGCGAGTGGCCGGCGGCGCCGCCGGCCGCGGCGGCGGACGCCGCGACGCGCGACATGGACGTCGAACGGCGCGTGCTGGCGCTGCTGCTGCTCCTGTTCGTGCTCCTTGACTGGTGGGTCCTCGACCGCGCGCGTCCTGCCGTCGCCGCGGCCGGAGGTGCGCGGTGACGTTCGCAGTCCCCGAAGCGCTGTTCGTGCTGCCGCTGGCGGTCCTCGTGCTGCGGCGCCGGCTCTGGCCGCGGCCGTTCGTGGGTGTGCTGCGTTGCCTGTTGCTCGCCGCGATCGTGCTGGTGCTGGCGCAGCCGACGTGGCCGGGAGAACGCGACGGCCGCGACATCGTGGTGGTCGTCGATCGGTCGCGCTCGATGCCCGCAGGGAGCGCGGCGGGGGCGCAGGAGATCACGGCCGCGCTCGGCGAACGCCTGCGGCCGGGGGACCGCATCGGGCTCGTCGCGTTCGGCAGCAAGGCCGTAGTCGAAGCGGCGCCGCGCGCGCCGTTCGTCTGGCCCGACGCTTCACGCCCGGTACCGCCGGACGGCTCCGATCTCGCTGCTGCCATCGACCAGGCGCTGGCCCTCGTGCCTCCGGGTCGCAACGGTTCGCTGCTCGTCGTGAGCGACGGCGAACACACCGGCGGTGACCTCGACGGCGCGGCGCGCGCGGCGGTGCGCGCGGGGATCCGCATCGACACGCACCTGGCGCCGCGCGCCGCCGGCAGCGACGTCGCCGTCGTCGATCTCGCCGCGCCCGCGGCGGTGCCGGTCGCCGAACCGTTCGCGATCGTGTGCACGGTGTTCGCGGAAGCCGCAGGCCCGGCGCACTGGCGCCTCTTCGGCGACGGCAGCGTGTTGCGCGAAGGCGAGACCGAACTCGCGGCGGGTCGCAACGTGCTGCAGTTCCGGCGAACGTTGCTCGAAGGCGGCCTGCACGAACTCGCCGTCGAGGTGCGCCGCGCGGGTGATCCCGTGCCGCAGAACGACCGCGGCCTCGTCGCCGTGCGCGCGACGGCGCCGGCGCGGATCCTGTGTGTCACGCCGAACGGCCGCGAAGATCGGCTGACGCGTTCGCTTCGCGGGCTCGGCATGGAGGTGGTTGCCGTGGCGCCGAAGAGCGCGCCGCTCACGGCGAACGGCCTCGACGCCGTCCGTTGCATCGTGCTCGAGGACGTCCCGGCGGGCGATCTCGTGACGGGGGCCTCGACGGCGATCGCCGAGTGGGTGAAGAACCAGGGCGGCGGCATCCTGATGACCGGCGGCGCCGCGAGCTTCGGCGTGGGCGGCTACCACCGCACGCCGATCGAAGAGGTGCTGCCGGTCACCATGGAGATGCGCGAGGAGCAGCGGCGCTTCGGCCTCGCGATGGCGATCGCCCTCGACCGTTCCGGCTCGATGCAGGCGGATGCCGGGGGTGTCACGAAGATGCAGCTCGCGGACCGCGGCGCCGCGACCGCGATCGAGATGCTGACGCGCATCGACTCGGTGACCGTGATCGCCGTCGACTCCGACGCGCACGTCGTCGTGCCGCTGCAGCCGGTGGAGGACGTTGCGGGTCTGTCCGCGCGCGTGCGCCAGATCGAGTCGATGGGCGGCGGCATCTACATCGAACCGGCGCTGCACACGGCGGCGGCCCAGCTCGCGCAGAGCACGCAGAAGAACCGGCACATCGTGCTGTTCGCCGACGCGGCCGACGCCGAGGAACCCGGCGACTACCGTTCGTTCGTGCCCGATCTGGTGAAGGCCGGCGTCACCGTGTCGGTCATCGGCCTCGGTTCCGCCAGCGACACCGACGCGGCGCTGCTGGTCGAGATCGCGAAGCTCGGCAACGGGCGGTGTCAGTTCGTCGCCGATGCGAACGATCTGCCGCGGGTGTTCGCGCAGGAGACGATCCAGGTGGCGCGCTCGGCGATGGTCGAAGAACCCGCCGCCGTCTCGGTCCTGCCCGCGCTGTCGCTGCTCGGCGACATGCCGACGGCGTTCCCGCGGGTCGGCGGTTACTCGATCGCGTGGCGGCGACCGCGCGCCGAACTCGCGCTGCGCACCGACGACGCGCAGACCGCGCCGCTGCTCTCGTACTGGCAGTGCGGGCTCGGTCGCGGCGCCGCGTACCTCGGCGAGGTCGACGGCCGGCTCTCCGGCGACTTCGGCGCGTGGGAACGCACCGCCGACTTCCTCGGCACGCTCGTCCGCTGGGTCAGCGGCGGCCAGGTCGACGGGCTCTTCGTCGATGCGCGCCGCGACGGTGCGGTGGGCCTGATCTCGGTCGAAGTCGACGACGCGCGCGCCGCGGCGCTCGACACCGTTCGCGGTGTGGTGACGACTCCCGACGGACGGACCGCGGACCTCGTCTTCGAGCGGGTGTCGGCCGGTCGCCTGCTCGCGCGCGTTCCGCTGGCTACGGAGGGCATCCATCGTGCGGCGTTGTCCGTCGATGGAGTGACCGTGCGCGTGCCGCCGCTGTGCCTGCCGTACTCACCCGAGTTCGCGCCGAACATGGACCTGCGCGCCGGCGAACGGGCGCTGCGCCGCCTCGCGTTGTCGACCGGCGGCGTCGTGCAGCCGACCGTCGACGCGGTCCTCGAGGGCGACCGCAGCGGGAAGGGTCGCATCGACCTCGGACCCTGGTGCGCGATGGCGGCGGTCGTGCTGCTCCTCGCGGAGATCCTCGTGCGCCGGCTCCAGGTCTCGCTGCCCGCGCTCACGTTGCCGCGGCGTCGCACCGTGCGGCCGGTGGCTGCGGGCGCTGCCGCGCCGGCCGCTGCGCACGTGCCGCCGCGGGACGTGCCGCGCGAAGCGCCGGCGGTCGTGCCGCCGCCGCGACCTTCGGTCCCCGAGGCCGCGGCGGGGACCGGCGTGCTCGGTGCGATCGAGCGCGCGAAGAAGCGCACGAAGAATTGAGGCCGGTCACCCGGTGCAGAGCACGGTGCCCGACACGATCGCATGCGCGGCGAAGCCGAGCGCCGCGGCGCCGACGAACGTGCGCGCTGGGAGTTCGCGGCGCGTGCGCACCAGCGTCGTGATGCCGAGCGGCAGCCACAGGAGCGTGCCGGTCACCACACCGGGCGACCACGTCCACGTCGCGAAGGAGCCTGCGAGGTGCGCCGTGCCGTTGATCGTGACCACCGTCGCGAGCGTCGTCGCGAGCCAGCGCACGCCGCGGGCGGCGGCAGCGGCGGCGGCGAGCATGGCGGCCATCGCGATCCCGTTCAGCCAGAGGAACGCCGTTGCCGTGAAGTGCACGTTCGCGAGGCGTGAGATCCACGCCGGGAAGGTTTCGCCGGTGCAGTACTCCTCTGCCGCGTGCAGCAGGTAGGTCGCCGGGAACCACCACGGCGTCGGTCCCTGCGCTGGCGGGGCGCTGGCCGGCGTCATCGCGGCGAGTCGCCCGCGACGTCGACTTGCACGCGGATCGGCTCGCTGCCCGCGGTGATCTCGACCGAGTAGCTGCCGACGAAGTCCTTCGGCTCGACGTGCAACGACCACGTGCCGGGGACGGCCTGCCAGTGCTGGGTGACCTCGCTCCCGCCGCCCGTGACGACCTGGCGCAGCCGTTCGAAGCCGTTCGGGTCGACGACGCGGAGGACCAGTTCGCCGCCCGATCCCGTGGCGCGGAACCGTCCGTCGACCCGCGTCGCGGTGTCGGAGCAGTCCGCGGTCAGCGTCTTCGTCTCGTTCGACGGTTCGCTGCCGAGCCACGACCACGAGGCCCACGAGTTCTCGAGGCGGAGCGTCGACGAACACGCAGCGAGCGGGAGCAGGAGAGAGCAGAGGAGCCGTCGTTTCATGAGGACTTCGTTCGGTTGCCAGTGCGAAGCGCGTGTGGTGGCCGGCTGCCCGACGAACCGGTCGCGGTGCGCCGAACTTCCGTCAGTGGCGGAACGCAGCGGCCGGGATCGGGGCCGCCGACTCGCCGGGGCGGGCCCAGCGCAGGTCGAGGTGCGTGCCACCGGTGCGATTCCACCACACCACTTCGATGCGGTGCAGCCCCTTGCCGAGCGCGATCGTGCCGTCACGTTCCTGCGCGGCGTGGGGGCCGTCGTTGTCCACGACGAGTTCGCCGTCGACGCGAAGTGCGCTGCCGTCGTCGCTCGTCAGCACGAAGCGGTACATCTCGTCTGCGGGTGCGTCGACGAACCCGGAGAAGCGCAGCGCCACGTGTTCGCCGGGTGCGTCCGGCAGCACGACGCCCGTCGCCGTCGCGGTCGATGCGGCAGTGCGCCCGGTCAGGTCGCCGAGGCGTTCCTTCCAGTCGACGTCGAAGCGCTCGACGAAGAGCCCGTCGGAGCCGGGCATCGCCTTCACGGGCGGCAGAGGATCGACCTTCGTGAAGGTTCGCTCCGCGGTCGCGCTGCCCGTGTCGCCGATCCGCGCGATCGCGCGCATCGTCGTCGTGCCGGTGAGCCGCAGCTCCGTCGTGCCGGGCGAGTCCGCGGACGGTTCGGTTCCGTCGACCGTGACGTGGAGAACGGAGCGCGCATCGTTCGGGGCGATCGTGACGTCGAGGGCGGTCACGAAACGGTCGTACGCGGCGACGATCGCCGGCTTCCGCGCGACGACGGGGGAGCCCTCGATCTCCACGGCGAGGACTCTCGGCATGCCGTCCGCCGCGTTGCCCGGGAACGGACCGACCGCGGCGCGCGGCGGATTGCCCCAGTGCGGAAGCGCGGTCACGACCGCCGACCGATCACCGAGCACGCGCGCCGAGACGATGCGGTTCGCGAGGCCGGGGAGTTCGAGCCAGCCGCCGGCCGCCGCCGACAGCACGTGCAGATACAGCGTGGTCGTGTCGCCGTGCCGCTTCACGGTGCAGCGACCCCACGGCAGATCGTCGAAGACACTCGCGGTCGTGCCGTGGATCGCTTCGCCGTTGGTCGCCATCCACGCGCCGATCGCGGTGAGCCGCTCGATTGCCTCCGGCGGGAACGTGCCGTCGGCGCGAGGGCCGACGTTCAGCAGGTAGTTGCCGCCCTTGCTCGCGATGTCGACGAGGTTGTGCACGAGTTCCGCCGCCGACTTCCACTGCGTGTCGGCGGCGTTCCAGCCCCAGTGCTCGTTCATCGTCATGCACGACTCCCAGTCGACGCCGGGCAGGCCGGTCGCCGGGATCTCCTGTTCGGGCGTCGCGAAGTCGCCCCGCGCCTCGTCGCTGTCGGAGAAGCCGCCCATGCCGCCGCGGTGCACGTCGACGCGGTTGTTGACGATCATTCCCGGCGCCAGCGAACGGCACAGGTCGAACAGGCGCACGCCCCGTTCGTGCGACCACGTCGGTTCCCATTCGCCGTCGAACCACATCACGCCGGGTCGGTAGTGCTGCACCACCTCCGTGACCTGCGCGTGCAGGTAGTGCTCGAACCGGTCGAAGTCCGCGCCGTCGGCCGTTCGCGCCGCAGCTTCCCACGGGCGCCGCGGCAGGTAGTCCGGGTGGTGCCAGTCCATGATCGAGTGGTAGGTGCAGAACACGACGCCGTGCCGTGCGCAGGCGTCCGCGAGTTCGCGCAGCACGTCGCGGCGACCCTTCGTGTTGCCGACGTCCCAGTCGGTCGCGGCGCTGTCCCACAGGCAGAAGCCGTCGTGGTGTTTGCTCGTGACGACGAGGTACTTCATCCCCGCCGCGGCGGCGGCGCGTGCCCATGCGTCGGCGTCGAAGCGGGCCGGGTCCCACTGCGGCTGCAGCGCCGCGTAGACGTCGACGGGGATCTGCGCGCTGTCGCGGATCCACTCGCCGTAGCCGGTCTCCTTGCCCCACCTGCCCGCGGGGATCGCGTAGAGGCCCCAGTGCACGAACATCCCGAAGCGCGCCTCCCGCCACCAGGACATCCGGGCGTCGTGGGACGCGGGGGCGAGCCGGGTGTCGGGCTGGACGGTCGTCGAACTGCACGCTGCGGCGAACACGGCGGCAGCGAGCAGGGCGGAGAAACGGAACGTGGGATGGCGCATCGAAGCGCCAACTGAACCACGAACGGCCCGCGCGGTCGACGCCGCTCCGCGCTGGCGGCCGGCGCGACGAGCCGCTTCACTCCCGCACCGTGCTCGCTTCGATCCAGTCCCTGACCGCGCTGCTCGGGGCGCTCGCGCTCGCGACGCTGCTGGCCCCGCGCCTTCGCCTGCCGCAGCCGCTGGCGCTCGCGTTCGCGGGCATGGCGCTGTCGTTCGTACCGTCGGTGCGCGATCTGGACATCGATCCGCAGGTGATCCTCGTCGGCTTCCTGCCGCCGCTCCTCTACGCCGATGCGTTCCGCACGTCGTGGCGCGACTTCCGCCGCTGGTTGCGGCCGATCCTGATGCTCGCGATCGGCCTCGTCGCGCTGACGATCGTGACCGTCGGGTTCGTCGCGAAGTGGATGCTGCCGTCGCTGCCGTGGTCCGTGTGCTTCGTGCTCGGCGCGATCGTGTCGCCGACCGACACCGTCGCTGCGCAGGCGGTCATCGAGCGGCTGCGGGTGCCGCGTCGCGTCACCGCGATCCTCGGCGGGGAGAGCCTGGTGAACGACGCGACCGGCCTCGTCGGCGTGCAGATCGGCGTCGTCGTGACGCTGCACGGCATGGTGCACGCGTCCACCGTCGCGTGGCAGTTCGCGTGGGTCGCCGGCATGGGCATCGTGATCGGCGCGCTGTGCGGGATCGCGTTCTCGTTCGCGAACCGGCTCGTGCGAGACTCGTCGGTGCTGTTCACCCTCTCGCTGCTGTCGCCGTACCTCGCGTACGCGGTCGCCGACGGGGCCGGTGGCTCTGGCGTTCTCGCGGTCGTCGTCGCGGGGGCGATCGTCGCGTGGCGCGTCCACACCATCGCGCCGCTGACCCGCCTCTCGCTGCGCGCGTCGTGGGATCAGCTCGCATTCCTCCTGAACGGGCTCTGCTTCCTCTACATCGGCCTCGAGTCGCCGTGCCTCCTGCACGTGGCGGCCGGCGAAGGGCGGTCGTTGTGGCTCGCCGGCCTCGCGGTCGCGGGGACCGTGATCGTCACCCGCATCGTCTGGTGCTTCCCGAACGCGTACGTGCCGCTCTGGCTGTTCCCGAAGCTGCGCGCGATCGAAGGCGGATACCCGCCGCTCGGCGGCGTCGTGCTCGCATCCTGGTGCGGCGTGCGCGGCGCGGTGTCGCTGGCCGCTGCCCTCGCACTGCCGACCGAGACGCCCGACGGTCTGCCGTTCCCCGGTCGCGCCGACGTGACCGCGTGCACGCTGGCGGTGATCCTGGCGACGTTGTTCGTGCAGGGCGCCACGCTGCAGCCGCTCGTGAAGCTGCTGCGCTTCCGCGACGACGGCACGACGGACAGCGAACTGCGCCGCGCGCGCGAACAGGTCCTGTCGGCCGGCATCGCGCGCCTCGACGCGTTCTGCTCGGAGAACTCGTGCCCCGTGTCGGTCCATCGCTACCGCGAATCGATGGTCGACCAGCTCGCGTCGCTGCGTGCGGACGACGACGCGGAGCGCCAGCACGCGGTGCACCGGCTCGCGGTGTCGCAGCAGGTCCGCTCCGCGGTGCTCGAGGCGCAGGAGTCGGCGCTCCTGCGGTTGCGCGACGGCGGCCAGCTCGACGACCTCGCGTTCGGAGCGCTGCTCGCGGAACTCGACCACGCGGTCGCGGCCGTCGCGAGCTGACGCGGCCGTTCCGTAGTCGTCCATCCGTGGGGACAGACCTCCAGGGATGGAACGGCAGCTCGACCCCGTTCGTCGCCGTTGAGCCGCGCCCGGTGCGGGCGTCGGCTCCAACCGGGCGGGCGCGGCCCGCGGTTGCCACGTTTCCTAGTCGGGGATGCGGTAGCGGCGGAACGTGTACGGCGCGAACTCGTCGGCGAACGTGTTCTCGCGCAGCTCGAACTCGCGGCAGTCGTCCGTGATCGCGCGGGCTCCGTGCTGCGCGACGACGTCGAACGAGACCCGCATCGCCGTCGCGCCGAGCGAAGCCGCGTAGACGTACAGCGCACCGCCGTGGCGGTGCACTCGCAGCGCGACCTCGTTCGCCGGCGTGGTCGTCGTCGTGACTGCATCCGGCAGCCTCGGGCTGTTCAGGACGACCGCGTCGTTCGCGATCGCCGCGTTCACGTCGCGCACCGCCGCGGCGATCTCGGGATGGGCGAGCAGGCCCGCTTCGACGAACGCCGGCACGAACTCGTGCGCGAACCACACGACGCCGCTCGCGCCGCTGCACACCGCGATCCACGCGGACGAGCGGATCTGCGCCGGGCTCGGTCGTGCATCGCCGCCGCCGACGTGCGCCGTCTCCAGCACGGCCCAGACCGGCTTCGTGTCCCCGGTCCCGTCGCGCAGCCGGCGCACGCCGCGGGCGACGAACTCGAGGCGCCCCTTCACGTCGGAGTGAGTGTGGCTCACCGGGTAGATGTCGAACGACGCGATGTCGCAGCCCTTCAGGTACTCGGGGTAGTCCTCCGGGTGGCCGCTGCGTTCGCCGCGTCCGTGCCAGCCGTCCCACGCCGCACCCTGGCCGAAGTTCAGCAGCACGGGGCGCGTCGGATCCGCGCGGTGCATGCGTTCGTACGCCTCGACGACGCGCCACGGTTCGACCGGCGGCTTGTAGCCGGTGAGACGGCGGCCCTGCGCGTTGTCCGGCTCGTCGGCGTGCATCCAGCCGACGACGATCGGCTTCTCGTACGCGAGTGCGACGTCGTTCTGTTCGCAGATCACGCGCATGCCGGCCGCGGCGAGGGCGTCGAGATGCTCCTTCGTCGGGCCCCGCCACAGGCCGACGTACAGGTTGATGCCGAGATCGGCGTAGCGCCTGCAGTTCGCCGGCGCCTGGAGCCAGACGCCGATCGGGAAGAACGATTCGTCGCGCGGCAGGCCGTTCGCGAACCGCGGCGCAGCAACGGGCCGGTCCTGCGCCGCGGCGAACGCGACCGTCGCGGCGAACACGATCGCGCGCAGGGTCAGCACGGCGGCGGCACCGCGTCGGCTGGTTTGCCGCGGCGGAACAGGGAGACGAGCGCTTCGAGCGTGATCCACGCGGCGAGTGCGAGCAGGACGATCGCGACGACCGCGAGCACGCGGTCCGTCGCACCCGCGATCTGCAGCACGAGGGCGCTGATCGTCGTGCCCATCATGAAGACCATCGGCACACCGACGGCGACGCGCAGCAGCAGCGACTGCCGAGTGCGCGCGAGCCACAGCGACAGGCCGACGAGCGTCAGTCCCGCGAGCAGCTGGTTGGTGGAGCCGAAGAGGGGCCAGATGACCTTGTATGCGGGCACGAGGTTGCCCTTGCCGTCGGTCGCGGTCTGCGCGACGAACCACGCCGGCAGCAGCAGGGACACGGTCGTGCCGACGATGCCCGCGGTGCGAGTGCGCCAGCCGGTGAACTCGGTGAAAAGGTAGCGGGCGAGGCGTGTGCACACGTCCAGCGTGTCGTAGACGAACGTCGCGAACGCGAGCATGCCGAACGTGACCGCGAACTGCAGCGGCACGCCGAGTTCGTGCAGGAACGTGCCGATGCCGACGCCGAAGATCTTGTCGGGCCCGGCCGCGAGGAGCGGATCGCCCGGCGCGAGCTTGATCACGCACGCCAGCGCGAGCAACGCGACGACGCCTTCGAGCAGCATGCCGCCGTAGCCGACGAGATGCGCGTCGGGTTCGCGGTCGATCTGCTTGCTCGTCGTGCCCGAGCACACGAGCCCGTGGAAGCCGCTGCACGCGCCGCACGCGATCGTGATGAAGAGGAAGGGCAGCAGCGGCTGGCCGTTCGCCGCCGTGAATCCCGTGAACGACGGCCACTCCATCCTGGGGTTCTGCAGCAGCAGGCCGAGCAGTCCGCCGCCGAGCGTCAGGTAGAGGAAGAACCCGCCGAGGTAGCCGCGCGGCTGCAGGAGCAGCCACATCGGCAGCACGGACGCGATGCCGCAGTACGCGAGGATCGCCCACGCCCAGCCGAGCGACGGGATCGCGCCGTCCGTGCGGAATTCGAGCGGGATCGACGGGCCGAGCCAGATCGCGGCGCCGACAGCCGGGACGAACACGATCGTCACGAGCCACAGCGGGGGTCGCAGCAAGCGAACGACGAGGCCCATCACGAGGCTGAGCGCCAGGTAGAGCATCGAACTCGACGCGACGCCCGCGCCGGAGATCGAGACGTGCCCGTTCGCGGTTCCGGGCACCGTCGCGTCGACGACTTCGACGAACGCGCGCGCCGTGACGTCGGTGAACGCGACGATGACGTAGATCAGCGCGAGCCAGATGTAGATCGTGAAGACCGTGTAGCTGCGCCCGTTCAGGTTGTGCCGCAGCACCTGCGCGATCGAGCACGCGCCGTGGCGGATCGAGACGATCAGCGCGCCGAAGTCGTGCATCGAGCCGACGAAGATCGATCCGAGCAGGATCCACCAGAACGCGGGTTGCCAGCCGAACATCTGCGCCGCCAGGATCGGGCCGACGATCGGCCCGGCGGCGCTGATCGCCGAGAAGTGCTGCGACAGGAGGTAGAAGCGCGGCGTCGGTTCGAAGTCCTCACCGTCGCGGTGGGTGTGCGCCGGCGTCGTGGCGTTCGGGTCGAGCCGGAACCAGCGCGCGAGCAGGCGGCCGTAGATGCGGTGCGCGAGCACGAACGCCCCGAGGCACAGCAGCAGGATCACGGCGAGCGACATCGGGGGGATCCTGCCGAGGCGCGGTGTGGTGTGCGAGAGCTTTCGTCGGGCGGGGCGCCGGCGACCGCGCCGCGATCATCTCGTCAGGTACTCGACGACCAGAGGATCGCTGAGCATCTGCACGACGACGCGCATCATCGCGCCGTCGATCTGCCGCTTCGTGTTGGCCGCCATCGCGGCGCTGTTGACGCCGGTGTAGGTCGCGGTGTGGCCGCCGCCCGTCGTCGCGGTCATGGTGACGGTCGACGTGATCTTCACCCAGCCGGTCTCCGTCGTCGCGAACTGCACGGCGAGGTCGATCGTCTTCTTCGCGTTCGGCACGATCGTCATGCCGCGCTTCGTCAGTTCGCGCTCGGCGATCTGGATCGCGACGTCGGTCCACGCGTGGTAGTCGATGCTCCACGGGCCGCTCGTCTCCGGCTCGGTCTTCGGCTGCGCGTTGCGCAGCGTGACCTGCTGGTTCGACGTGAACTCCTGCGCGATCGCCTCGAACGGGCGGTCGGGCGAGGGCGTGTAGGCGGTGGCGCAAGCGGCGAGCGAGAGAGCTGATGCGACGACCAGGGACTTCAGCATGGCGCGGAGGCTATCCGGGTGGTTGGTTCGGCGCGCGGCCGTCCTGCCTGCCGCGCTGTTGCTGGCGTGCCTCGCAATGGGCACCTTGATCCCCGTGCGGCGGTGCGTTCCCATCCGTGCACTGATCCGGGAAACCATGCCACACCTCCGCACCGCTGCGCTGTTCGTCGCTTGCACCGCCCTGTTCGGGATCGCCACGTTCGCGCAGGCGCCGGTGACCCAGGAGCGCATGGACCAGGCGAAGGCCGAGAACGGCAAGACCGTGCAGCAGGTCGACGCGCTGCTCGAGCAGGTCTCGGCGACGCAGGATGCGGTCGCCCGCGCGCTCGCTGCGGCGAAGTCGTCCGGCGGCCAGCTCGACGGCGTCGGCATGGAGCGCGCCGCACGGACTACGTCCGAACTCCGGCAACAGCTCGAAGTGCTGAACGCGAACCTCGCCGAGCGCGTCGTCGTGCTGAAGGAGCTGCGCGGACGCCTCGCTGCGGAGGCGCCGGCCGTCGTCGCCGCGGACGATCCGCTCCAGGCGATGCGCGATCGTCTCGTGTCGGCCGACGGCGCATCGAAGACGCTCCCCGACGTGCAGAAGGCGATCGAGCAGATCGAACGCGAACTCGCGGGGAAGGAGTGGCAAGGCAAGCCCGGCGTCGACGAACTGCTCGGCTTGGTGCGCTTCCGCGTCGCGGCCGTGTGCCAGCGGCGCGCCAACGTGGAGATCAAGAAGGGCAAGGACGACGCAGCGTGGCCGCTGCTGCAATCGGCGCTCGCGAAGTACCAGGACGTGCTCGAAGCGCCCGACTCGCCGAACACCGGCGAGGGCTCGTCGATGCACGCGATCGCGATGCTGCGCGGCGTGGAGATCAACGCTTCGTTGTACGTCTACTACTGGCAGGCCGCGCGCAGCTCGAAGAAGGCCGACGACCGTACGAAGTGTGCGCGGTACGGCGCGGGGATCGTCGACCTCTCCGAGAGGCTCCAGCGGCTCCACCCGCACGCGACGCTCACCGACGGTCGCAAGGTCGTCGACGTCGCTGCGGACCGCTCGTCCTGGGCGAAAGGGCAGACCGTCGGCGACTCCAACCGCTGACCGGCTCGTCGGCTCGTTCGTCGTGGGTTCTGTCGCCGAGCGCCGGTCGTTCGTCGCCGGCCTTGCGCCCCGGTCGGCCACTTCGACCTTTTCCCGCCCCGACGGATCCCGTATGCCCCGGGTCCGTATCAGCGCGCCCGTTGCCGCGGGTGAAACTTTTTCCCGCGGCGCTACTCCAACCACTCTCCAATCACACGACCCATGAACAAGACCAAGTCTTCGCTCGTCACTCTCGCCATGAGCGGTCTGCTGCTCGGCTCGGCCGCCACCACGCTCACCTCCTGCAAGTCCGATGCGCACGCCGCCGCCACGGCCGCGGAAAAGCATGCCTGCAAGGGCATGAACTCGTGCAAGGGCAACGGCGGCTGCAAGTCCGGCGACGCCGGCTGCGGCGGCAAGAACAGCTGCAAGGGCAAGGGCGGCTGCGCCACCGTCGCGCACCACTCGTGCAAGGGCGCGAACTCCTGCAAGGGCCAGGGCGGCTGCAAGTCCGGCGACGCCGGCTGCGCGGGCAAGAACAGCTGCAAGGGCAAGGGCGGCTGCGCCGTTCCCGTCAAGCACTGATCGCCCCGCCCTGCGGGCGGCGCGCTCAGGGACTCCCTGGAGCTGCCGCAACGCGGGGAAACGCCACGGCGAGGCAATCCATCCAACCCCGCTGCGACATCTCGGAAGCGGCCGCCCCGCCCTGCGGGCGGCGCGCTCAGGGACTCCCTGGAGCTGCCGCAACGCGGGGAAACGCCACGGCGAGGCAATCCATCCAACCCCGCTGCGACATCTCGGAAGCGGCCGCCCCGCCCTGCGGGCGGCGCGCTCAGGGACTCCCTGGAGCTGCCGCAACGCGGGGAAACGCCACGGCGAGGCAATCCATCCAACCCCGCTGCGACATCTCGGAAGCGGGCTCTCCGCCTGCGGGAAATGTCGCGGCGCGGGGAAACGCCACGACGAGGGGTGCATCCAACCGCTGCACTCCCCTCGGCACTATCGGAGCCGCGCGACCGGCGCGTCTCGCACGATGACCAAGCTCCGCGACCTCGTCGACCAGAATCTCGGCATCGGCCTCGGCCTTCGCACTGCGCACTACGAGGACATCCTCGGCAAGTGGCCGGCGGTCGACTGGTTCGAGATCCTGAGCGAGAACTACATGCACACCGGCGGCCGGCCGGTGCACGTTCTCGATCAGGTGGCCGAGCGTTACCCGGTCGTGATGCACGGCGTGTCGATGAACATCGGCACGACCGACCCGATCGATCGCACGTACCTGCGCGAACTGAAGGCGCTCGCCGCGCGGTGCAACGCGCGCTGGATCAGCGACCACATCTGCTGGACCGGCGTGAACGGCCAGAACTTGCACGACCTGCTGCCGCTCCCGTACACCGAGGCCGCGCTGCGCCACCTCGTCGCGCGCGTGAAGCAGGTGCAGGACGTGCTCGAACGCCCGCTCGTGCTCGAGAACCCGAGCACCTACCTGCAGTTCGCCGGCGCCGACTTCACCGAGCCCGAGTTCCTGCGCGAGCTGACCGCGGCGACCGGGTGCGGGCTCCTGATGGACGTGAACAACGTGTTCGTGTGCGCCGAGAACCACGGCTTCGACGCCGAGGCCTACCTGCGCGCGGTGCCGTGGGACCACGTCGTCTACTTCCACCTCGCCGGCCACACGGTCCACGCGACGCACCGCCTCGACACGCACGACCATCCGGTCTGCAAGGAGGTGTGGCAGCTTTTCGCGCTCGCGAACCGCCTCAGCGGCGGTCGTTCGACGCTGCTCGAATGGGACGCGAACATCCCGGACTTCGCGACGACGCATCGCGAGGCGAAGAAGGCGCTGCGCCATGGCGCGCGCGCGCGCGAACGCGGCGCCCTCGTCGGAGCGCGGCGATGAGCCGGCGATCGTTGCCGCTCCGGCGTCTGCAGCAGTGGATGAGTCACGTGGTGCAGCACCCCGGCACCGCGGCCGACGCGCTGGCGGGGCGCACCGCGCGGGCTCTCGTGCCCGCCGCCGCGGTCGAGGCCGGTTACGTGCTCGTGCCGAACCCGCGTCTCTCGCCGGCCGGCATGCTCGACGTCTACAACGGCGGCTACCTGATGCGGCTCGTCGAGGTGCTGCAGAGCGACTTCGGTGCGATGCACCAGGTGCTCGGCGACGACGCGTTCCGCCGCTTCGCCGCGCGCTACCTGGAGAAGCACCCGAGCCGGCATCCGAACCTCAACGTGCTCGGCGGCCACGTGCCCGCGTTCACCAGGACGCAGCGAACGCTGCCGCACCGCGCGTTCCTCGCCGATCTCGCCACGCTCGAGTTGTCGGTGTCGCGTGCGTTCGACGCACCGGAGTTCACACCGCTGGCGGCGGACGCGATCGCGGCAGTGCCGCAGGAGCGATGGGACCGGATCCGCTTCACGCCGAATCCGTCGGTCCAGTTGCTCGCGTTCCGGTATCCGGCCGACGAGTTCTACCAGGCGTGGAAGAACGAGAAGCCCGTCGCGGTGCCGAAGGCGAAGGCGAGCTGGGTGCTCGTGAATCGCCAGGGCGACCGGGTGTGGCGCCGCCGTCTGTCGCGCTCGGCGTTCCGTGTGCTGCAGCGGCTGTGCGCGGGCGAGCCGCTGGGTCACGCTCTGTCGGCAGCGAAGCCCGGCGAACCGGTCGGCGACTGGTTCCGCGACTTCTCGCAGGACGGTGTGTTCACCGCGCTGCGCGTCGGACGCGGTTGACGGTTCGCGCTCCGGTCGCACCGCCTTCACGAGGCGTCACCGGTCCGGGGTGCGTTCGGCACTCGGGCCGAGGACGAGGGCGCGCCGGATGCCGGCCATCGGCGCCGTGTCGTCGAACCCGACGCGCGAACCTTCGAGGCGCACGCCGAGGTTGCGCCACAGTTCGTCGAGGTCGACGGCGAACGGTCGTTTGCTCATCGCGGCATGGAGATCCCGGAGGACCGAAGTTCCCGTTCCTTCGTCGCCGATCGCGAGCACCTCGTCGATCGCGGCGAAGTCGGTGATGTCGAGACCGGCCGCGAGCACGGCGCGAAGGGCGTCGCGCAGCGACCGCTTGTTCTCGGTGCGCTGGCGGATGCGCACGTCGGCGAGCAGGCAGAACAGCGCGCCGCCGTAGTAGGTGCGGCCCCAGCTGGAGTCGTCGTCGAGACCGCCGCGTTCGGGAGGGGCGAGGCCCTGCGGGAACTCGGCGAGCGTTGCCGCCCAGACCGACTCGACGGTGACTCGCCCCGCGGCGGCCTGGATCAACGGCTCGACGTACGTCGCACTGCCCTCCTCGAGCCAGTGCTGGGCGCGCGGCAGCGACGGCAATGCGAGATGGACCATCTCGTGGATCAGGACCCAGTCGTTGGCGAGCTGGTGGGGGCGCAGGGGCGTCGGTACGTCGAGCACGATCCGCGCGCCGCCCGCGCCGCGCGCGGAGCCGCCGCTGATCGTCGGACCGCGGGTCGGCAGCGCGAGCAGCAGCAGGCGATCCACCGGGAAACGACCGAACCACTTCGTGGTCGCGCTCGTGCATGCCAGGACGTGGGCGTCCAGGGCGGCGGCGCGACGGTTCGCTCCCGGCGCCAGGTCGGCGATCGTGATGCGGACGTCTTCGTGTTGCACCGAGCGCACCGCGATCGTGCCGAAGGCGCAGGCTGGACCGCGGCGCAGGTCCCCGAGCGTGCCGCGCCAGAGGGACGCCCCGACCGCTTCGCTTGCGCACGCGAACGCGTCTCCGGCAGGAAGATCCACCTGCAGCGTGAAGGGTTCCTCGTCGCCGGCTTCGATCGGTACGGGTACCAGCGCGTCGAGTGTGCCGACGAATCCGTTTCCGCGTGCCGCGAGGCGATCGACGTCGTCGAGCGCTCGCGCAGCCGGGTCCAGCGTGATCGTCCAGTGCAGCGCGCGCGCGCCGTCGCGGGTCGGCATCCAGCCGTCGTCGTTCGCGCGGAAGAACGGTCGTGTCACCTCGGCGATCGCGACCACCTCTGTTGCGCCCGGCGGCGCGGTGACTTCGCCGCGCAGTTCCGCGCGCGAGGAGTCCCAGGTGAGGGTGTAGCGCCACGATCCAGGGTCCGCCTCGGCGACGTCGGGCGCCGCGCACGCGGCGCACAAGATCGCGGCGCCGCGCGCGGCCCATCGCCACGAACCGACACGGCTGGTGGTCACTGCTCGACCGGCACTGCGCGACCGCCCTTGCCCGCATTGGTGGATCGTGCGGTGTTCATCGTCGTTTCGCGCGGGGCGCGGCGGACTCTACACCTGACCCACTCCTCGTGGGCGTCATTTGGTGCCACCGGTCATGGACGGGCTCGTAGCATCCGGCCGTTCCGCGCGGCGCGACCGCCATTCGCTCATTCAACGCTCGTCGTCCTCGGCTCGGCGCGCTGGTCCGCAGCGGATCCGGCACCGGCGCAGCGAACGTGCTCGCGGCACGTTCTTCCATCGCGTTCGCGTCGCGGATGAGCACACCCCGACCATGAACTCCTCTCCCGATCGCATCACCTCGACCTTCTCGTCCCTCGATCGCTTCGTCACGCCGGTGGCGCAGATCGTCACGCGCGTCGCCTTCGGGCAGGCGTTCGCGCTGACCGGCTGGGGCAAGTTGACCAACCTCGACCGCACCGTGGCGTTCTTCGAATCGCTCGGCATCCCGGCGGCGAGACTCCAGGCGCCGATGGTGGGGACGATCGAGTTGGTCGGCGGACTGCTGCTGGTGTTGGGGCTCGGCACGCGCGTCGCTGCCGCGCTGCTCACCTGCACGATGCTCGTGGCGCTCATGACGGCGCACGGTGGTGACATCGCGGCCGGCTTCCGACTGGACAAGGGCTTCGACGAAGCAGCCCCCGTGCCCTACCTCGTCGCCGTGTTGTGGCTGCTGGCCAAGGGGCCCGGCGCTCTCGCCGTCGATGCGTTGATCGCGAAGCGTCACCGCAAGTGACCCGCAGCCGTTTGCCGCGGCGGTGTGCCTCCGCCATGGCGGCGTGCTCGGGAGCAACGACCTCAGTGCGCGATGCGGATGTCGATCCCGTTGGTCACGTATGGCGTGCCGGTTCCCGGTTGCGCTCCGAGAGCCTGCACGAACATCTCGAAGCCGAGCAGGCTCACCAGCGGTTCGTTCACGGTGAAGATGCCCGATGCTCCGACGGTGGCCGCGTAGAACGGGTTGTCGCTCGCGACGCCGAGCTTGCAGGTGGATCCCGGGATCGCCGTCGTCTGCTTCTCGAACGCGAAGTAGAGGGTGACGAACGCGCCGGGCTGGTGGCCGCTGCTGGTGAACGTCATCGTGGTGCCGACGAGCGCCTGGCCGGTCGCGGTGAGCACGGCGTCGTCGCCACAGGCCACGCCGAACGTGCCGATCGTGCCGCGCCGGGGTTCGGCGCCGCGCGCGTTCAGGCAGTTGCTGCCCGGGACCACGGTCGCGATGCCGGTCGTGCGCTCGATCTCGTAGAGCTGGTCGTGCCCACCGAGCAGGCGGCCCTGTTCGTCCACGGTGAGGAACTGGATCTGTGCGCCGCCGGTGCCCGTGGCGGGGAACAGGTCGATCGCGGCGCCGGTCGTGGTGTCGAAGCGGCACAGGCCGACCTGGACGTCCCAGGCGATCAGTTGCGCGCCGTCGCGCACGAGGGCCTGGATGCCGGTCTGGCCCGAGGTGCCGCCGATCGGCAGGACGAGGCCCAGTGACGGCCGGATGCGGACCAGACGGTCGACGTCGTTCGTGCCGTTCACGACGCCGAAGAGTTCGTCCGTGTTGTTGCCGTCCGCGAGCCCGCGCACGTCGTTCTGTCCCAGCGAGATCGATGGCGTCGTGTGCCCGGTGACGGGATCGATCTTGAAAAGCCGGGAGACGCCGGCTTGTCGGCCGGTCGCCCAGTAGGTCGAACCGTCGAGCGCCATCGCGTTCGCGAACGGGACGCCGTTCGGGTTGAGAACGCTTGTCGCGCCGGTCGCCGTGGCGATCTTCAGGACCTGGCCGTTGTAGTTGACGGCCAGCAGTTCCTGAGCGGCGAGGGGGATCAGGGGCAGCGTGACGGCGGCGAAGAGGGCGGTGAGGGGCGAGGGCATGATGGCGTCGAGGATCGGTGCCGGCCGGAACGGCCAGTGCTCGAACCGACGCAGAAACGGGCCGACCTCCGCCAAGAATCGTTCACGGCGCACGTCGGGTGCACGCCGGAGCGGCTCTCACTTCGCGATGCGTTCCTTGAACTCGCCGGTCTCGGTGTCGACGCGGACCTTGTCCCCGACGTCGCACAGCAGGTTCACCTTCAGCTTCATGCCGTTCTCGACGACCGCTTCCTTCATGCCGCTGCCGGCGCCACGGATGGGCGGCGAGGTCTCGGTGATGGTGAGGATCGAGTGCTTCGGCGGGAACACCGCGACGAGCAGGCCGTCGACGAAGAACCCCTGGTAGGTCTCGGAGGGCCACTTCAGCGCGTCCTCGGCGGCGGCGACCGCGCAGCGCACCTCGTCGCCGGTCTCGGTGAAGAACACTTCGTCGATGCCGTCGCGGTAGCTGTGGGTGAGGTCGCGGTCCTCCTTGTCGAGGACCTCCCACTTGCTGTCGGTGTGTTCCTTCAGCTCCTGCACGCGGCCGGTCTGGAGGTCCTTGATCCGCATCTGGATGAAGGCGCGGCGGTCGTTGCGCAGGATGTTCCACCACACCACGGTGCACATCCGGTTCTCGTGGCGGACGAGCATTCCTGGGCGGAGTTCGTTGGCGGCGACTTGCATGGGGCGAAGACGGTAGCGAGCGGCCCGCGCGTGCGGAAGGGCGGCGCGCTGCCGGAACGGCAATTCGTCGCGGTCCCGGCCAGGGACCGGGGAGCGACGGGGTTGTCCCCGCGGCGGAGGCCGCGTCGAATCCGTGCCGTCCGTCGATCGCCGTCCGCGATCGGGAGGCTGCCCATGATCCGCACCGCGTTCGTTTCCTTCCTCCTTCTCATCGCCGCCGGGTGCGGCAGCGGTTCCGGCGCTGGCACCGATGGTCCGGCCGACCTCAGCCTCGTGCTGACGGACGGCGCCACCGACGAACTCGCCGTCTTCGAAGTCGACGTGAAGGACGTCGTCTTCACGAAGGTGAACGGGAACACGATCGACGTGCTGCCGCGCCGCACTCGGGTCGACTTCCTGCAGCTCGAATCGCTCGGCGAACTCGTGGCCGGTCGCGCGCTCGAAAGCGGTGCGTACCGCCGGATCACGCTCGACCTCGACTTCACCGATGCGCGCGTCGTGCTCGCCGACCACACGACTCCCGCGGTCGTGAAGGACCGCGCCGGCAACGTCATCACGGGTGTGGTGCCGGTCGTCGTCGAGTTCCCGAACGGGTCGCGGCCCCTGGTGCACGGCGGCCGCCACAACCTCTTCGTGCTCGATCTCGATCTCGACCGCAGCATCGTCGTCGACGCGAGCGCGAACGAAGTCACGTTCACGCCGGTGTGGACCGTCGATGTCGATCCGTCGAACCCGAAGCCCGTCGCATCGAACGGCACGCTGAACAGCGTCGACCTCGGCGGCAGCACGTTCGTGGTCGATCGCCGCGCCCCCGACGGCTCGGTGATCGGGTCGTTCACGGTCGCGACGACGAGCTCGACGGTGTTCCAGATCGACGGGGTCGTCGAGATCGGTGCCGTGGGGCTCGGCGCGATGCCTGGCCACCTCGGCCAGCACCTCTTCGTCCAGGGCGTTTTGCGCGAACGCGACCGTGTGCTCACGGCCGTGGCCGTCGAGATCGGCGCGGGCGTGCCCGGCAACGGCCAGGACTGGGTGCTCGGCCACGTCGTCGCGCGCAGCGGCGGCGTCGGCGCCGATGCGACGATCTCGGTGCTCGGGGGTTCCTTCGACGTCGCCACCGGTACGAGGCGCTTCAACACGCTGCACTCGGTGCAGACGACCTTCGCCGACTCGAAGGTCCTGCGCCGCGCGGCCGGCAATCTCCTCGACACCGACGCGATCGGCGTCGGTCAGCTCGTGTGGGTGTTCGGCGACCTGTCGTCGACGACACTCGACGCGACGGCGGCCACGAGTGTCGTGCGACTGCTCCCGACGGGCATCTTCGGGCTCGCGAACGGTGCGCCGAGCGGCGGCACGCTGTCGCTCGACCTCGTGCGGTTCGACCGGGTGTCGGCGTCGGAGTTCGACTTCACGGTCGGCGGCGTCGTGCAGGCCGATCGGGACGCCTTCGTGCTCGACCTCGGCGGTCTGTCGGCGTCCGGAGTCACCGCGGGCAGCAAGGTGCGCGCGCTCGGCTGGATCGCCGGCGTCGGGTCGAGCGGTGCGGACGCCACCGCCGTGTCGATCGTGAACCGCGACGTCACCGCGCAGGTGCTGTTCTGCGAATGGTCGCCGGCCGCGATGTCCGTGGTCGGACTCAACAACGGGAACATCGAACTCGACATAGGCACGGCGACGACGCACACGGTCTCCGACGGCTTCGGCTCGATCACGCTGTCGGCCTCGCCGAAGCCGCGCCTCGTGCCATCGGGCCAGCTCGGCTTCTACGGCATCGTGGTCGACGGTGCGCTCGAGTCGTTCACGTCGTTCCCGGCGTTCCGCGACGCGCTGCTCGCGCACACGGCGACGCGTTCCGTGTTCCGCGTCACCGCGTTCGGTCGCCTCGAAGGCGCTTCGCAACGGTTCCCCGCGGTCGCCGTGACGGCCGTGCTCGACTGATCGCGTCCGCCGCCCCCTTGCGGTTGCGGCGCCCGCCCAACACACTCCCCGCGCCCAGGGGAGTGCATCCGAGCTGGTGTTCGGCCTGGTCTTCAAAACCTGTGGGGTCTCTCCTCGCGAGGGTCCCGGTGGGTTCGATTCCCATGCACTCCCGCCACTCGACAGGATCGCCGCGCCGCCGCACCTGGCAGGGGCGCGGCGAACGCGGCGGGGCCGGGATCACGCCGATCGGTACATCGGTCGGATGGCTTCGTCCGGGGGCACCTGCGTGAGGTGTCCCGCGTAGTTCGCCATCACGGAGAGGGCCAGCCGCGCGATCACTTCGAGCGCCTGCCCCTTGGTGAAGCCGGCGGCGAGGAAGGCCGCCAGGTCGTCGCCCGCGACGTCGCCGCGCGAACGCAGCACGCGCCGCGCGAACGTCGAGAGCGCCGCCATCTTCTCGCCGTCGGGCGCGCCGCCGCTGCGAAGGCGATCGATCGTGCTCGGTGACAGGCCGGCTCTCGCGCCGAACGTCGCGTGGATCGCGGTGCAGTAGCGGCAGTCGTTCTCGGCGGCGTTCACGAGCGACAGCAGTTCGCGTTCGGCGGCGGTGAACGAGCCGCCGGTCTCGAGCTGGTGGCGCAGGTTCACGAACGCGTGGATCAGCGCCGGGGACTCGGCCATCGCGCCCGCGAGGTTGGGGATCATGCCCACGCTCGCCTGCAGCTTCTGCAGGGCGGACCTGCTGGCGTCCGGGGCGGTGTCGACGGTGTGGATCGGGAAGTCGGGTTTCATGGGTCGTCCGGTTCGGAAGGGTTCTCGCCGGAAAACGCTCCGGCGATCGCGGGCCGCATCCTCGCGCCGCGCGACGCCGCGCCAATTCCCTCCGAGGTCATGGCCGAGCCCGTCCGGTTCGGTGAAAACGGTGGCCATGCCGAATCACGAAGCCACCCCGTTCGGCGACCTGCTGCGAGGCTGGCGCCAGAGGCGCGGGCACAGCCAGCTCAGCTTGTCGCTGCACGCCGGGGTCTCGAGCCGTCACCTGAGTTTCGTCGAGAGCGGGCGTTCGCGACCGAGCCGCGAGATGGTGCTGCACCTCTCGCGCGTGCTGCAAGTGCCGCTGCGCGAAGGCAACGACCTGCTGCTCGCGGCGGGCTTCGCACCCGTGCACCGCGAGACGCCGCTCGACGGGCCGGACCTGCGCGCCGCGAACGCCGCGATCGAGCTGATCCTCGCGCACCAGGAGCCGTACCCGGCGGTCGTGATGGACCGTCGTTGGAACCTGGTGAAGGGCAACGGTGCCGCCGCGCGCTTCTTCGCGAAGCTGCTCGGTGATCGCGCGACCAAGGGTCCGGTCAACGTCGTCCGCCTCGTGTTCGCCGACGACGGCCTGAAGCCGTGGATCACCAACTGGTCCGAGGTCGCCGAGGCGCTGGTCGATCGGGTCCGCCGCGAAGCGGTCGGCGGCGTCGTCGACGCCGAGACGCAGGTGCTGCTCGACGAGATCGCCGGCGGCGCGCCCCGCCTGCCGGCGCCAGGATCCGCGTCCCAGCCCTCCGCGCCGATCGTGCCGCTGCGCTTCCGCAAGGGCGATCTGGCGCTCGACTTCTTCTCGACCGTGACGACGCTCGGCACGCCGCGCGACATCGCGCTGCAGGAGCTGCGCATCGAGTGCTTCTTCCCCGCGAACGACGCGACGCGGCAGAGTGTGCCGACCGCTTACTAGCGGCGCTGCGGATCGCCGGCGGAGCGCAGAATCGTCGCGAACAGGGGCAGGTGGTCGCTGCCGAACGAAGGCCCGGTGCGCGCGTCGGCGACGCGCAGTGACGGACTGCACAGCACGTGGTCGATTGGCACGCGCAGCGGCCACGGTGCGTGCGCGGGCCACGATGGCACGAGTCCGTTCGCGCTGCCGCCGGTGAGCCCCGCGCGCGGGAGCATGGCCCGGAAGTCCGCGTTCCACGGCGTCGCGTTGAAGTCGCCGAGCACGACGCGGGCCGCCGGAAGCGGCGCCAGGGCAGCCGGAATGTCCGCGAGTGCGCGCGCGAGATTCACCGCGCGCTCGGCGTTGCCGGGCCGCGGAGTGTGCACGCACAGGAGTCCGACCGCGCCGCCCGGCGCGTCGACGATCGCACGGATCGCCGGCGTGCGCGCCGAGCCGAGCGGCACCGCTTCCGCTGATCGCAGCGGCCAGCGTGAGAACAGGGCGGCGCCGTAGTAGCCGGGATCGGGCTTCGTGCAGCGATGGGGGAAGTCGGGCAGTCCGGCCAAGAGGCGCTCGAGCCACTCGGGCGTGACCTCCGAGCAGAACACCACGTCTGGACGCTCGCTGCGCACGGCGGCGAGGGCGCCGTCCGCGTTCGTGTGGTTGCCGCGCAGCACGTTCAGGCTCGCGAGGGCGAACGACGGGGCGCCGGACGGCGGGAGCGTGGCGCCGTCGGTGCCGGGCAGCGGCCGCCACACCGCGACGGCCGCGAGGCCGCATGCCGCCCCGCAGGCGAGCGCGGGACGCCAGCGCCGGGCGGCGCAGAGAGCGAGCGCAGCTGCCGCGAGCGCCAAGAACGCCTGCATGGGAAAACACGCCAGCAGGTCGAGCGACCAGTGCCAGCTCGCGACGAACGGTGCGACCGCCGCGCCCATCGCGGGCACCGCCAGCAGCACGATCAGGTTCGTCGGTCGGACCCGCATGGCGCGCACGATGCCGCGCTTCCGCGTGCGTTGCGAGGGGAAGGGACGTTGCCTCGACCGCTGGTGCCGGCATGATGCCGGGCCGCCGATGCCCGACCCCTTCGACCGCGCCTCCGTGCTGGCCGAGATCCGGGCCTTCGTGGCCACGTGGTTCCGCGACGGCAACGAGCACGGGCTCGAGCCGGACACTCCCCTCGTCACGTCGGGCATCGTCGATTCCGCCGGCGTCGTCGAGGTGGTGGAGTTCGTCGAGCGGCGCTTCCGCGTGCGGATCGGCGACGAGGACATCTCGCTGCGAAACTGCAACACGCTGCGGGGTTTGAGCGAGCTCATCCTGTCGCGGATGGTGTCGGGCTGACACTTCTGTCGCGCGGTCGAGGCGCTCAGGCTCGAATCTGCCGCGGGTTTCGCTACCCTCTTCCGATCCATTTTCGGAACCCCCGCGGTGTCGACAGTCCTCCTGCCCATCCTGGTCTTCACGGTTCCCGTGCTGGCCATCGTGTTCCTCGCTCTCGGCGGGCGCCGCCTCTCGGGTTCGTGCGGCGGCATGAACGGTGACGGCAGTTGCCAGCGGTGCGGGCGCAAGGCCGACCCCGCCGCGACGTCGGGCGGCAGCGCGTGTACGCGCTGATCCGCCGACCCGTTCTTTCCGTCCTTCCTCTTCGCCCCGCGATCTCCCCTCGCCCCTCCCCGGATGATCCTCCACACGATCAAGAAAGGCTTCGACCTGCGGCTCGCGGGTCGTCCCGAAGCGATCCTGGCCGACGCGCCGGAGCCGGCGCGTGTGTGCCTCGAGACGGCCGAGTTCCCCGGCATCAAGCCGAAGGCCCTCGTGAAGGACGGTGACCGCGTGAAGACCGGCCAGCCGGTCTTCCTCGACAAGCTCGACCGCGACGTCGTCTGGTGCTCGCCGGTGACGGGCACTGTGGCTCGTCTCGACTTCGGCGACCGGCGCTTCCTGCTGCGGGTCGTCATCGACAATGACGCGGCGAAGGGTGGGCGCGAAGAGTTCGCCGAAATGCCGAAGCCGGCGGGCGACCGCGACGCCCTGATCGTCGCGATCAAGCGCGCGGGCCTGTGGCCGCTCTTCCGCCAGCGCCCGCTCGGCCGGATGCCGCGCGGCAACCACGTTCCGGTGGCGATCTACGTGAACGGCATGGACAGCGCGCCCCTGGCCGCCGACCCGGCGTTCGCCGTCGAGGGCAAGAAGGCTCTGATGCAGGCCGGCGTCGACCTGCTGAAGAAGCTGACGCCGGGCAAGGTCTACCTGACGCTGCGTGCCGCCGCCGCGCACCAGTCCGAACTGCGCGACCTGAAGGGCGTCGAGGTCCACGACTTCGCGGGCCCGCACCCGTCGGGCCTCGTCGGCACGCACATCAGCCGCATCCAGCCGCTGAAGACCGGCGAGACGGCGTGGGCACTCTGCGCGCAGGACGTCGCGCGGCTCGGTGAGTGGGCCGTGTCGGGCAAGTACCCGGCGAAGACGGTCGTCGCGGCGTCCGGCAGTTCCGCGCCGGCGCGCAAGTACTTCCGTCTCCGCCAGACCGCCGAGGTGAAGGCACTGAACGGCAACGCGGCGATCACCGGCGACGTGCGCGTCGTGAACGGCACCGTGCTGCACGGCAACGCCATCCCGGCGGACGGTTTCGTCGCGTACCACACGAAGACCGTGACGTTCATCCCCGAGGGCACGGGCCAGCGCGATCTGTTCGGCTGGGCCCTGCCGCAGTTCGGCAAGCTCAGCTTCCACCGCAGCGTGTTCAGCTGGCTGCTGCCGAAGAAGGAGTACACCGTCGACGCGCGTCTGAACGGCGGGCACCGCCCGATCGTCGACATCGGCGCGTGGTCGCGGGTCGTGCCCCTCGACATCCATCCGACCTACCTCGTGCGCGCCATCAAGGCGAACGACGTCGAGGAGGCGGTCAAGCTCGGCCTGCTCGAGGTCACCGAGGAGGACGTCGCGCTGTGCACGTTCGTCGATCCCTGCAAGAACGACGTCGGCGAAGTGATCCGCCAAGGCCTCGACATGTACGAGAAGGAGGGCTAGGCCGTGCAGTTCCTGCGCAACCTGGTCGAGAAGCAGAAGCAGCTCTACCACGGCAAGGACAGCAAGTTCCACAAGGTGTGGCCGCTGTTCGATGCCTTCGAGACGTTCCTCTTCGCCCCCGATCACCGCACCGGTCCGCAGCGCGTCCAGGTACGCGACTACGTCGACCTGAAGCGCGTGATGAACACGGTCATCATCGCGATGCTGCCGTGTCTCCTGTGGGCGATCTGGAACACCGGCGCCCAGCACTTCCACGCGATCGCCGCGATGATCGGCGCGGGCAAGCTCGAGGCGGCGAACTACGTGCCCGGCTGGCTGCAGTCGCTCTTCGCACCGAACGTCGCGGCGCCGACCGCCGTCGACACGGTCGTCTTCGGATTGCAGCGCATGCTGCCGATCCTGATCGTGAGCTACGGCGTCGGTCTCGGCATCGAGATGCTGTTCTCGGTGATCCGCAACGAAGAGGTCAGCGAGGGCTACCTCGTCTCGGGCATGCTGATCGCGCTGATCGTGCCCGCGTCGATCCCGCTGTGGCAGCTCGCCATCGGCGTCGCGTTCGCCGTCGTCCTCGGCAAGGAGGTCTTCGGCGGCACGGGCATGAACGTGTTCAACCCGGCGATGCTGGTGCGTGCGTTCCTGTTCTTCGCGTTCGCCGGCCAGATGTCGGGCGACATGGTGTGGGTCGCGGGCAACAACTCGCCGACCGGCGTGCCTGGGTCGCTGATCGACGGTTTCTCGCAGCCGACCGCGCTCGCCGTGGTGAAGGCGGCGACGACGGACGCCAGCGCGGCGCTCACGCACGTGTTCTCGCACCAGGACCTGTTCTTCGGGAACATCCCGGGCAGCGCGGGCGAGATGAGCAAGCTGTGCGTGCTGCTCGGCGCGTTCTGGCTCGTGTTCACCGGCGTCGGCAGCTGGCGCGTGATGGTGGGCGGCGTGCTCGGCCTCCTGGCGAGTGCGTTCGTGATGAAGGCCGCGAGCGGCGCCGAAACCGGGCCGATCTCGCTGCTGCCGTGGGAGCACCTGCTGTGCGGGGGCTTCCTCTTCGGCATCGTCTTCATGGCGACCGACCCGGTGTCGAGCCCCGAGACGAGCACCGGGAAGTGGATCTACGGCGCGCTGATCGGCTTCGTGACGATCCTCGTGCGCACGATCAACCCCGCGTATCCGGAAGGCACGATGCTGGCGATCCTGCTCATGAACGCGTTCGCGCCTGGCATCGACCACTTCGTCGTGGCGGCGAACATCAAGCGGAGGATGAAGCGGTCATGAACACCAGCAGCAACGGCTACGTGATGTCGTTCGCGGTCGGCGTCTGCGTCGTGATCAGCACGATGCTCGCGGTCACGGCGAACAACCTGAAGCCGATCCAGGACGCGGCGGCCGAGTTCGACCGCCAGAAGAACGTCATGGTCGCCGCAGGTCTCGTCGCGCCCGACGACAAGCGCCAGCGCGCCGAACTCGAGAAGCTCTACAAGGACCGCGTCGACGAGGTCGTCGTCGATCTCGAAGAGGGCAAGGTCGCCGCCGGCAAGTCTCCGGCCGACGTCGCCGCGATGAAGAAGCCCGAGGACCGGCTCCGCTACCGCGTGGTCGCGATCGGCAAGAGCACCGAAGGCAAGCCGGACACCTACGTGCTGCCGATCTCCGGCAAGGGCCTCTGGAGCACGATCTACGGCTACCTGGCGCTCGAGCACGACGCGACGCACGTTCGCGGCGTGACCTTCTACAAGCACGGCGAGACCCCGGGTCTCGGCGGCGAGTGCGAGAACCCGGTTTGGTGCGCGCAGTGGAAGGGCAAGTCGATCCTCGACGAGCAGCACAAGCTCGTCGGCGTCGGCGTCAAGAAGGGCAAGGTCGACCCCGCCGTTCCCATGGAGAAGGCGCACAAGGTCGACGGCCTGTCCGGCGCCACGATCACCAGCAACGGCATCACGAAGTTCGTGAAGGCCGACCTCACGGCATTCGAGAAGTACCTCACGGGCCTGCGGCAGCCCTGACGGAGCCAACCAATGACGGCAACCACCACCCCTCCCGCGGTCCGCAAGTCCGGACTGTTCGGCAAGGACGAGCTGAAGGTCATCAAGGACCCGCTGTGGGACAACAACCCGATCGCGCTGCAGGTGCTCGGCATCTGCAGTTCGCTTGCCGTCACGACGCGCCTCGACAAGGCCCTCGTGATGGGCATCGGCGTCACCATCGTCACGGCACTGTCGAACGTGATGATCTCGTCGATCCGCAACTTCATCCCGAACAAGATCCGCATCATCGTGCAGCTGGTCGTGGTGTCGGGCGTCGTGATCGTGTTCGACCAGGTGCTGAAGGCCTACATGTTCGACCTCAGCAAGCAGCTGTCGGTCTTCGTGGGCCTCATCATCACGAACTGCATCGTGATGGGCCGCCTCGAGGCGTACGCGATGGGCAACCCGCCCTGGCGATCGCTGCTCGACGGGATCGGCAACGGCCTCGGCTATCTGTGGATCCTCGCCGTCGTCGGTTCGATCCGCGAGATCTTCGGTTCGGGCAAGCTGCTCGGCATGCAGGTCGTGCCGCAGGCGATCTACGACGCCGGCTACGTCAACAACGGCCTGATGGTGCTGGCGCCCGGCGCGTTCGTGCTGCTCGGCATCATCGTCTGGATCCAGCGCTCGATTTCCGGCTACGTGGAGAAGTGACCCATGACCGCGATGCTCTCCTTCCTCAACGACGAATCGCTGACCAGCGTGTTCCTGAAGTCGGTCTTCGTCGAGAACATCCTGCTGTCGTTCTTCCTCGGGATGTGCAGCTACCTCGCGGTGAGCAAGCGCGTCGACTCGGCGGTCGGCCTCGGCATCGCTGTGATCTTCGTGCAGGTCCTCACCGTGCCGATGAACTGGGCGCTGCAGACCTACGTGCTCGGTGAGGGTGCGCTCGCATGGGCCGGCTTCCCCGACAGCGACCTCGGCTACCTGCAGTTCCTGACGTTCATCGCGTCGATCGCTGCCGTCGTGCAGGTCGTCGAGATGGCGGTCGACAAGTTCAGTCCGAAGCTCTACGCGGCGCTGGGCATCTTCCTGCCGCTCATCGCCGTGAACTGCGCGATCCTCGGCGGTTCGCTGTTCATGGCGGAGCGCAAGTACTCGTTCGCGCAGTCCGTGGTCTACGGCATCGGGTCGGGCTCCGGCTGGGCGCTCGCGATCGTCAGCATGGCGACGATCCGCTGGCGCATGCGCACCGCGCACGTGCCGGCGCCCCTGCGCGGTCTCGGAATCACGTTCATCACGACCGGTCTCGTCGCGATGGCGTTCATGACCTTCAGCGGCATCTGATCAGGACCCTTCGCTCATGCTCACCACGATCCTGACCGGCGTCGCGGCACTCACGGGAGTCATCGTGCTCCTCGTGACCGTGCTGATGTTCTGCGAGAAGAAGCTCGTCAAGAAGGGCAAGGTGAAGGTGCTGATCAACGACGACCCGGTGAAGTCACCGGAGGTCGACGTCGGCAGCAACCTGCTCATGGCGCTCAGCAGCGCGAAGATCTTCCTGCCGTCCGCGTGCGGCGGCAAAGGCTCCTGTGCGATGTGCAAGTGCCAGGTCTTCGAAGGCGGCGGCGACATCCTCCCGAGCGAGCTGACGCACATCAAACGCGCCGAGGCGAAGGAAGGCTGGCGCCTGTCGTGCCAGGTGAAGGTCCGGGGCCCGATGAAGGTGAAGGTGCCGGACGCCGTGTTCGGCATCCGCAAGTGGGAGTGCACCGTGCGCAGCAACAACAACGTCGCCACGTTCATCAAGGAACTGGTGATGGACCTGCCGCCGGGCGAGATCATCCACTTCGAATCGGGCGGCTACATCCAGATCGACGTTCCCGCCTACCAGAACCTGAAGTTCAAGGACTTCGACGTCGAGGAGCGCTTCCGCGGCGACTGGGACAAGTTCAAGCTGTGGGATCTCGTCGCGAACAACGCGACTCCGATCTTCCGCGCGTACTCGATGGCGAACCACCCAGCCGAGGGCAACATGGTGATGCTCAACATCCGCATCGCCACGCCGCCGCCGAAGCAGATGACGCTGCCGCCGGGTATCTGCTCGAGCTTCGTGTTCTCGCTCAAGAAGGGCGACAAGATCACGATTTCGGGCCCGTACGGCGAGTTCCACATCAACAAGACCAACCGCGAGATGATCTACATCGGCGGTGGTGCGGGCATGGCGCCGTTGCGCAGCCACATCTTCCACCTCTTCCACACCGAGAAGACGACCCGCAAGGTCAGCTACTGGTACGGCGCGCGCAGCAAGCGCGAGATGTTCTACACGGAAGAGTTCGAGGCGATCGAAGCGAAGTTCCCCAACTTCAAGTACCACGTCGCCCTGTCGGAGCCGCAGCCGGAGGACAACTGGACCGGCTTCAAGGGTTTCATCCACCAGGTGGTGTTCGACAACTACCTGAAGAACCACGCGAACGTCGACGAGATCGAGTTCTATCTCTGCGGACCGCCGATGATGAACACCGCCGTGCAGAAGATGCTCGGCGACCTCGGCGTCGAGAAGGACATGATCCGGTTCGACGATTTCGGCGGCTGAGCCGCGCCAAGCGCGGCTCGCCGCGAAATCGC
>CAZIFB010000001.1:220190-383093 GCA_964538915.1 uncultured candidatus Brocadiaceae bacterium
GAACGCGGCTCATGTGCGTTGTCCGCCCGCGCTGCGGAACAACGTTGCGGGCGAAACGAGCAACCGGCCGCTACGCGCGGGCGGGGGAGCGGGTCCGCGCGGCTCGCCGCGAAATCGCGAACGCGGCTCATGTGCGTTGTCCGCCCGCGCTGCGGAACAACGTTGCGGGCGAACCGAGCAACCGGCCGCTACGCGCGGGCGGGGGAGTCCCGGCAGGCGGGCCAGGCTCCGCGTGGCCGGCCCCGATCAGCGCGGTTGCGAGGCGCCCCCGTGGGCACTGACGAGCTGGAGCTCGAACGTGAGGTCCGATCGTGCAGGGTGACGGGCGGTGGCGGCGATCATGCCGCCGCACAAGGAGAACGGTCTGCCCGAGTCGATGGCGACGACATCGACGAGGAGCGCCGCACTGCCGTTGACGTCGATCTCGAGCGGCACGACGAAGACCCGTTCGTCCGCCGGCAGCCACGCCGGTCGGAGCCGCGGCTCCAAGGCGTCTTCGAAGCGCGTCGAGAGCGTCGCGTGCACGCCGAGGCTGCCGAGGACCGACCAGATGCTCGGTTTCTCGACGACCTGCCAGAACCAGGTCGAGAGGGACTCGTCCTCCTGAACCACGTTGAGCAGTGCCATCATCGCGATGGTCGCGTCGACGAACGGCTCCATGTCGACTTCGTCGTCCTCGCCGGGTTCCGTCTTCCCGTCCCGCAGCGAGCGCTTTGCCCACTCGATCGCGGGCAGCAGCCCGCGCGACATCAGGTCGACGGGCAGCTTCACGACCGACGCCGACAGGCCGCGTCCGTTCTCGTCGTGCACGCTGGCGCCGACCGGCAACAGGAACGAAGTCACCGATCGCTCCTTCCGTTCGCCATCGCTGGTCCACGACCAGGTCCATCTGCCGTCTTCCCACACGCGCGGTGATTCGCCGCTCGTGATCCTGTTCGCCTTCGCGACTCCCTCGGGCAGGATGTTCGTCAGTCGAAGGATCCAGCGACGGACTTCGTCGCCCTTGCGAAGTCGCAGGGCGAACACCACTTCGTCGTGGCTGCGCCAGTCCTTCCCCTCGTCGCGCGCGTCGAGGCCGGGCCGCATCCTCGCGAGGCCCGGGAAGTCGTCCGGGGAGAGGGTCGGGATCGCATCTGGCGTCGGCCGACCCGTGCGCGGCGGCGCCGTGCTGCAGGAACACAGGGAAGCTGCCAGCACTGCGGTGGTGGTGATCGTTCGCCGGTTCATTGGTCCTCGGTCTGCGCGGTCTCGCGGCCAGTGCCTCGCATCAGCCACACGACCATGGCGACGAGGCAGCCGTGCAGCAGCGCGCCGGTGTCGAACGCGCGCCACAGGGTTTCGCCGAGCAGGTTCTTCTGGCGCGCCGTCATCGCGAACAGGAATCCCGCGGCGGTGATCCACCACAGCGTGTCTCCGCGAGTCCGTGGTCCGCGGCAGAACAGCACGAACGGCACGAGCGCGGCGACGAGGTGGTAGACGCGCACCAGCGGCGTGAAGAAGGCCGTCGCCATCAGCACGGCCGCGCACTGCTGCACGAGACGTTCGCGTTCCGGCAGTCGCCGGGCACGGAGGAACCACGCCCCGAGCAGGGTCGCGAGCAGGGCGGACCATGCAAGTTCGATCGTGCGCAGCGCGGCGTCGCTCACGTTCGCGATGTTCACCGTGCGGCCGTCGGCGTCGAACGGACGAGGCTGGAGCAGGTAGTCGAACGCGCCCTGGACGCTGGCGCCCGCGTAGTTGCGCAGCAGCGGACTCGCACCGTCGGTCGAAGCCGTCGACGCGCGGATGCCGCGCACGAAGTCGTCGAGGTGGCGCAGGTGCTCCTCGGTTCCGCAGAACGGCCACGGCAGCACGAACACCGCGAGACCAGCGCAGAGGGCCATGGCCGCGGCGGCGCGGAACCGGCGCAGGAACGGCAGCGCGGGCACGAAGAGGAGCGGCGACAGCTTGAGCACGCCGGCCAAGGCGAGCCACGCGCCGCCGCGCATCGGGCGTTCGTCGAGCAGCGCGATGATGCCGCGCAGCACGGCGACTCCGACGAACAGGCTGAGTTGCCCATGCGTGGAGTTCTGCGCGATGCAGCGCTGGAACAGGACCGCGAACACGAGCCACTGCAGCGCACCGAGCCTGCCGATCCGCGCGCCGAGGGCCGCGAGGGAGCGCACGATGTCCGCGGTGCCGAGCGCGAGCAGGGCGCACCAGATCCACACGAGGGTTCGGTCCTCGAACAGGAACTGCGCGGCGGCGAACGGCAGCACGACGCAATGCGGATACAGCCACGGGCCCGTGGCGGCGCGTTCGCGGAAGAGGTCGAACCCGCCGGCCCGGAACTCGCGCGCCACCTCGAGGTAGATCGCGAAGTCGCTCGTGCGTCCGACGATGTTCTTCTGCGCGATGGCGAACGCGGCGATCCCGCACACGACGGCCAGCACCGGCACGAAGGCGCGGTGCTCCAGTGTGCGGCGGAGAGCGTCGACCATGCGGGTCATTGGAGGAGCAACGCCGGCTAGGATCCACCGCGATGCGACCGTGCTCCGCGCTCCCGTTCTTCGCCGTGCTCGCCGCGTCGTGCTCGACCGGCGATCCGGAGTCAGCGGTCCGAGCGTTCGGCGGGAACACGATGGGGTCGACGTACGAAGTGAAGTACGTCGCCGACGTGCCCGTCGTCGAGGTGCGCGGTCTCGTCGAGGGCGAGCTGGCCGCGTTCGATCGAGCGTTCAGCCGGTGGCGGGACGACTCGGACATCGCCGCCGTGAATCGTCACGCGAGCACCGAGCCGTTCCGGACTTCGCCGTTGTTCGCGCGTGTGCTGCAGCAGGCGCTCGACGTCGCGGCTGCCACCGACGGTGCGTTCGATCCGACGGTCGGGCCGCTCACCGAGGTCTATCGACGCGCGAAGGAGGACCCGCAGCATCGGTACGACGAGGCGGCGGCGCAGGCGGCACTCGCCCGCGTCGGCTACCGGCACGTGACCGTCCGGGACGGTGCGGTCGTGAAGGCGCGGTCCGACGTGACGCTCGATCTCGACGGCATCGTCGCGGGTGCTGCCGCGGACGCCATCGCGGCGCGGCTCGTCGCGCGCGGCATCGGCAGTTTCTATCTCCAGATCACCGGCGAAGTGCTCTGCCGCGGCGAGAAGGCGGCGGGTGTGCCCTGGCGCATCGGCATCGTGGATCCGGTGGCCGATGCGACCGGTGCGGAGATGCCGGTGCGCGAACTCCCGCTGCGCGATCGGGCCCTGTGCACCAGCGGTGACTACCGCAACGCGATGACGTCGGGCGGCAAGGTGCGGCACCACGTCTTCGATCCGCGCACGGGCCGCAGCGCGGAGCACGGGGTCGTGAGCGTCTCGGTGCTCGCGCGCAGCGCGGCGCTCGCCGACGCGCTCGGGACGGCGTTCCTGGTGCTCGGCGACGAAGCCGCGGCGAAGCTCTTGCCGAGGCTCCGCGAGCGCGACGAACTCGGCGCGTACTTCCTCGTGGTCGGCGACGACGGCGCTCTGCGTCCCGTCGAGATGGAGTGGCCGAAGTGAGCCGCTGTGCTGGGATCGCGGTGGTTCTGCTGACTACAGGGTGCACCACACTTCCGCCGGGCGCCGTGTGCCGTTCGCTGGACGGGCGCCCGCTGTTCGCGACGGCGGTGGACGAACGAGCACGGCCCGGTCTCGAGGCCGATCTCGCCGCCGCGGAGGCCGCGCTCGCGAAGGATCCGACGGATCGCGATGCGGCCGTGTGGGTCGCGCGGCGGCTCGGATACCTCGGGCGGTACCACGACGCGATCGTGGTGCTGACCGATGCATTGGACGGGCACCCGGGTGACCCGTTCCTCCTCCGCCATCGCGGGCATCGGTGGATCACCCTGCGCGAACCGGGCCGGGCCGCGGCCGATCTCGAGCGGGCGGCCGAAGCGTGTCGCACGACTCCGGACGAGGTCGAGCCCGACGGGCGGCCGACGCCGGGGCGCCCGCCGCACAGCTCGCTGCACTACAACGTGCACTACCACCTCGGGCTCGCGCTCTTCCTCTGCGGCGACTTCGAACTCGCCGAACGCGCATGGCTCGCCTGCCTCGCCGTCGTGGCGAACGACGAGTCGCGCGTCGCGGTCACGCACTGGTTGTGGTGCGTGAAGATGCGGCGCGGGGATCGTGCGGGTGCGGCCGCCGTCGTCGCGATAATCCGGCCCGACATGGACGTCGTCGACAACCGCGGCTACCTGCAGCTCTGCCTCGTCTACGCGGGACGACTGCGGCGAGAAGACGTGGTGCCGCCGAAGGGCAGCGCCGGCGCGGCGCTCGCCTTCGGCCTCGCGCACCACGAACTCGTCGCGGGCGATCGCGCGCAGGCGATGCGCGGGTTCGAGGCGATCGCACGCAGCGACGGCTGGACCGCGTTCGGCGTCATCGCGGCGGAAGCGGAACTGGCGCGAAGGTAGTCGTCGTCGGGGCGGGCTGCATGCTCACGCCGCGCCGTCGCTGGCGAGTCGGCGGGCGAGCCACGCGCGGGCGAACGCCCATTCGCCCTTCACCGTGCGTTCCGAGACGTCGAGCAGGGCGGCTGTCTCGGCGACGGAGAGTCCGGCGAAGAAGCGGAGCCGCACGATCTCCGCGAGGCGCGGGTCCTCGGCGCGCAGCGCTTCGATCGCTTCGTCGAGCGCGAGGTAGTCGCCGAGCTTGTCTTCGGTGGCGAGGTCCAGCGGTGTGTCGAGCCGAGCCGCGTCCTCCGAGCGACGTTTTGCGCCGCGAGGGGCAACTCCCGTGGGCGGCGTTGTCGGTCGTCGACCGCCCGTCGCGTTGGTGCGGCGGGTACGAAAAGCGGGCCTCGGTGAGGCACCACCCCACACCGAGGCCCAATCCCTGCCTCTGGGCCCTTGCCCAGGCGTTTCTTTCCACCGCCCGCCCTGATGCACGGACCGTGCCGAGGGGGGAACGGCGGTGCGCGCGGCGCCTCGGAACACCCTCGTCCGCGCCCCCAAGTCGCGTGGGCACAGGGCCTACGGCCGATCGCGCAATTCGACGCGCCGGTGTCGTCGCCCCGGTCACGGACCCTCCCGCCGCTCCGTTCGCCGTGCGCACGTCGGCCGTCCGTGTCGGGTGACCGACGGCGCCGTCGGTCATTCGGCAGAACCGCGTTCCGCCGCCTTCGCGCGGTTCCATTCCGCGTCCATCTCCTCGAGCGAACGGCCCTGCAGGTGGTAGCCGAACGCGCGCTCGATCGCGCCGAACCGCCGCTGGAACGTGTCGATCGTGCCGCCGAGAGCCATCTCCGGGTTGGCGCCGATGTGCCGCGCGAGGTTGCAGAGGCTGAACAGCACGTCGCCGAGTTCGTTCTGCACGGCCGCGGGGTCGCCGCTCGCGATCGCGGCGTCGAGTTCGGCCAGTTCCTCCGTGACCTTGGCTCGCGGTCCGTCGCGGTCGGGCCAGTCGAAGCCGGCGCGCGCGGCCTTCTCGCCGATGCGGAACGCACGCAGCAGTCCGGGCAGCGCCTTGGGGACCCCGGCGAGCACGGAGCGGTCGGCTTCGTTCGCGGACGCCGCGCGTTCGGCGAGCTTCTGCTTCTCCCAGCTGCGGTAGGCGAGTTCGGCGCTCGCGGCCTGCCGGTCGCCGAAGACGTGGGGGTGGCGCCGCACGAGTTTCGCGGCGGCGGCGGCGGCGACGTCGTCCGCCGAGAAGGCGCCGCGCTCGCTCGCGATCTGGCCGATCATCGCGACGTTCACGAGGACGTCGCCGAGTTCCTCCTTGCTCGCCGCATCGTTGCCCGCGCGCAGCGCGTCGACGGCTTCGAACGCCTCTTCGAGCAGGTGCGGCGCCATGGTCCCCGTCGTCTGCTTGCGATCCCAGGGGCAGCCGTCCGGGGCTCGAAGGCGTGCGACGGTCTTGAGCAGTTCGCGGAGGCCCGGCAGGTCGTCGGGGGGAACGGTGTCGCGCGACTCCATGCCGCGAAGGCTAACGACGGGGCCGGTACTGCGCGGCTACTTCTCTTCGCGCGGCGTTGGACGAGGTTTGCGCGTGCGGCGGCAGGGGCGGCGCGTATCGTCGTGCCCTTCGCGCCGGTTCGTCCCGACGCCAACCCGAACACCGCCATGGCCATCGAACTCCCGCCCCTTCCGTATGCGCACGACGCGCTGTCCCCGCACATCAACGCCCAGACGCTGCAGATCCATCACGGCAAGCACCACCAGGCGTACGTGACGAACGGCAACAAGCTGATCGAGGGCACCGACCTCGCCGGCAAGTCGCTCGTCGACATCGTGAAGGCGACCGCGGGCAAGGCCGACAAGCAGGGCATCTTCAACAATGCCGCGCAGGTGTGGAACCACACCTTCTACTGGCACTCGATGAAGCCGAAGGGCGGCGGCAAGCCGACCGGCAACATCGCGACGAAGATCACGACGGACTTCGGCAGCTACGAGAAGTTCGTCGAGCTGTTCAGCCAGGCCGGTGCGACGCAGTTCGGCAGCGGCTGGGCGTGGCTCGTCCTGAAGGGCGGCAAGCTCGAGGTCACCAAGACGCCGAACGCCGAGACGCCGCTGACCGTCGCGGGCTGCACGCCGCTGCTCACGATGGACGTGTGGGAGCACGCGTACTACCTCGACTTCCAGAACCGTCGTCCCGACTACATCAAGACGTTCCTGGACAGCCTGGTGAACTGGGACTTCGCCAACCAGAACCTCGCGAAGGCCTGACGCGCCGCGCAAGGCCGCGTGAGCAGGAACCGCCGCAGGAAGCAGAAGGCGAATGCGCTCGGCCTCAACGACGCCGAGCTGCAGTTGTGCGAACTGCTCGCGCAGATCATCGAACTGCTCCGGTGGAACCAGGTGCTCGGCTACAGCAACCAGTACCTGCTCCACGAGAAGCTCGGCGTCACCGCGGACGAACGACACCGCGTGATGCGCGCCGCGGCCTCCGCGGTCGAGCAGGACGGGCGCCTGCAGGAGTGGGGGCGGCGCCTGCTCGACATCCAGACGTCGCTCGAGCGGATCGAGGCCCGCATGCGTGCCAGCGACGGTGCTTCGGAGGCGGCGAGTGACGCCTGAACGGACGCCGGTCCCGATCAGCGGCTGCGTGATCGTGTTCCAGGAGGCGGACCGCATCGCCGACTGCGTGCGGTCGCTGTCGTTCTGCGCCGAGGTCGTCGTCGTGGACAGCGGCAGCACCGACGGCACGCAGCGCATCGCCGCCGAACTCGGCGCGCGCGTCGTCACGAACGCCCCGTTTCCCGGGCACCGCGAGCAGAAGCAGTTCGCGGTCGACCAGGCGCGATTCGATCACGTGTTCTGCCTCGACGCGGACGAGCGTTGCACGCCCGCGCTGGCGGAAAGGGTGCGAGCGCTGCAACGGGGCGAACTCGCGGCCGCGTACGAAGTGCCGCGCCACAACCACTACCTCGGGCGGGTGTCGCGCCACGGCCTGTTCGTGCCGGATCGCAAGGTGCGCCTCTTCGACCGACGGCGTGCGCGGTGGGGCGGGCGCAACCCGCACGACCGCGTCGAACTCGACCCCGGGATCGCGGCCGTGCGCCTCGACGAAGGCATCGAGCACCTGTCGTACCGCGACTTCGCGCACCATTTGCGAACGATCGACTCGTTCACGCGGATCGCGGCGGCGGCGCTCGCCGACGAGGGCCGGCGGGCCAACCCGTTCGACCTGCTCGTGCGACCGCCGAGCGTCTTCGTGAAGAGCCTCGTCGTGAAGCGCGGCTTCCTCGACGGGTGGCGCGGGTTCGTGATCGCGGCGATGGCCGCGTACACCGACTGGAAGAAGTACTGGCGACTGTGGCGGCTGCCGCGGCGGAGCGTGACGTGAGCACGGACCTCGGCCGCGTCCTCCACCTGTTCGCGAACTACAAGTGGACCGGTCCGGCCGATCCGGCGATCCGAGCGGCTGCGCGTCTCCGCGAACTCGGCGTCGACGCGGTGTTCGCGCAGGCGGGCTTCGTGCACCCCGGCGGTGAGCACCGTGTCGCCGAGGAACTCTGGAACCGCCGATTGCCCGTCGTGACCGGTCTCGAGCTGCGCAAGCACTTCCATCCGGTATCGCTGCTGCGCGACGTCGCGGCGCTGCGGCGGATCGTGGTTCGCGACCGCGTGGCGCTGCTGCACTGCCACCAGCCTGCGGACCACCTGATCGCGGCGCTCGCCTGCCGGCGCCTCGCGTCGCCGCCACCGATCGTCCGATCGCTGTACGAACCTGCGCCGCCGCAGCGCGGACTGCGCGAGCGCTACGCGTTCGGCCGCACGCGCGCCGTGTTCGCGCCGACGCCGGACGCGCGCGACGGCGTGGTGGCTGCGTTCGGAGCGGCGCCGGGCGATGTCCTCCTGCAGGAGCCCGTCACCGAGCCGCGCGAACTCGACGGGGCGAACCTGCGCGCCGCGTGGGGGCTCGACGCGCGGCACCGCGTCGTCGGGATCACCGCGCGCATCCAGCCGCACCGCCGATTCGACCTCTTGTGGGCGACCGCGCGCGTCGTCGTCGACGCGGTGCCGGATGCGCGGTTCGTGCTGCTCGGCCGCGGCAACGACCAGGACACGCGGGCACTCGTCACCGAACCCGTCGCCCGCCTCGCCCTCGAAGCCCACGTCGTGCTCCCGGGGTACCAGAAGGGCCCCGCGTACGACGCCGCGCTTCGTTCGCTCGACGCCTTCCTGTTCCTCGTGCCAGGCAGCGACGGCACGTGCCGCGCGGTCTGCGACGCGATGGCGTTCGGCCTGCCGGTCGTCTGCACGAAGCGCGGGATCCTGCCGTCCCTGGTCGCGGCGCGCCGCGCCGGCGAGGTGCCGGGCATCGCGTGCGACGAAGAGCCGGCGGCCCTCGGTGGGGCGCTGATCCGCCTGCTTCGCGACGCCGCCGCGCGGCGTGCGGAGGGGCGGGCGGCGCTGCGCCGTGCCCGGCTCGACATGGACCCGGTGGCAGCGGCCCGCGCGACTGTCGGCGTCTACGAACGGCTGCTCGGGCGCGTTCGTGGGGGCGAACCGTGACCGCGGCGCGGACCGGGGACGCCGCCGTGCTCGATCGATGGTGGCACGCGTTCGTCGCCACGGGCCGCCTGCCCGCGGAACTGGCGCTCGTGCAGGCCCGGCTCGTCCGGACCGTCGTGCGCGGCGAAGTGCCGTCCGGACCGGTGTTCGTGAAGGCAATGACGTTCCCGCGGGCGAAGGACCGGCTGCGCTACCTGTTGCGCTCGCTGCCGGCCGCGCACGAGGCGACGATGCTGCGTGCCACCGCGGCGGCTGGCATCCGTTGCCCCGGGGTCGTTGCCGTGCGCACGTCGCGGCGCCTCGGCATGCCCGACCGGTCGATGCTCGTGCTCGCGGCTCTGCCGGTCGTGCCCGAAGTACCGCCGACGGATGCGACGCGGCTCCGCGAGGAAGCGGCGATCGCGGCGCGCCTCCTGGCTGCCGGCATCGTCCATCCCGACCTGCACGGCGCGAACTTCGTCCGCTGCGAGGACGGCGAACTCGCCGTGCTCGACCTGCAGTCGGCGCGGTGTCGCCGCAGCGGGCCCGGCGATCGTCTGACCGCGGCGGTGCGACTGCTGCAGGACCGCACCGGTGCCGACGAAGACGCTGCGCGAACGGCGCTGATCGGTGCCGGCCTTCTCTCCACTCCGGCCGAAGCGTCGCGTGCGTTCGCGCTCGCGGCCGAAGGTCGACGAGCCTTCGTCCGCGCGCGCATCCTGCGCTGCTTCGCGGAGAGCACCGAGTTCACGCGGCTCGTCTCGTGGTGCGGAGTCGAGCACCGAACACGCGGCGAACTCCCCTCCGGTCGCTGGCGGCGAGGCGGGCGCGAACTCCGCCGCGCGTGGATCGGACAGCGGGCGTTGTTCGTACTCGAAGGACGCGAACCGGTTTTCCCTGCGTACCGTCGCAACTGGTGGTGGCTCGGCGGTGGTGGCGCGTTGTATGTTCCCGCCGCGTGCAGCGACGATCGAATCGAGGCGGAAGTGAGGGCGTTCGTGGACGGACATCGCCGTCTCGCGAACTTCGGATCCGGGGCGCCAGCGGTTTCGTGAGCGGCGGTTGTCCGAGCGATCGGGAGCATTCGACGTGAAGGCGGAGAGACCTTCGAGCGACGGTGCGTCCGCCGAGTTCGTGCTGCCGTCGTTCCGCGACCCGAGCCGTCTCGGTCCCGTCCGGCGCGTCCTGTTCTACGGCAAGAACATGTCGCGGACGCGTTGCACGGGTGCGCTCGTCGATGGATTGCGTCAGCACGGGGTCGAGGTGCGATGGCGCAACCTCGCGACGCTACGGCGGTGGTTCGGCGCCTCGATGTCGACCAAGATCGCTCGCGCCGAGTTTCGGCTCTTCAAGCCCGATGTCGTGTTCGTCTTCTTCCGCGACCTGCCGCCGGTTCTCGCGTCCGAGTTCGGGCGCGATGCGCGGGTCGTGGTCTGGTGCGAAGAGGCCCTCGAGGTGCTCGACGGTTCGATCGTCGACTACTTCGCGCTCGCCGACCTCGTCTGCATGAGCAACCCGTCGCGGTTCGCTTGGCTGCGGGAGCGGGGCCTCGACAACATGGCCTTCCTGATGAGCGGCTTCTCGCCGCGCTACCACGGCCCGGCGGCGCCGGCGGCTCCCGTGCGCGATGTCGCGTTCATCGGCGGACCGGGGCGGCGTGGTCAGCGTGCGGCGTTCCTGGCGGATATCAGCCGGCGGTTCTCGACGGACGTGTTCGGCCGCCACTGGGACCGCTGGAGCCATTTCCATCCGGAGCTGCGGGTGCACGCGCCCGTCGACAACCACGGCTACGCGAAGGTGTGCGCCACGTCGCGAATCGTGCTCGGGGTCAACGAGGTCAACGAAGACCTCTACTACTTCAGCAACCGCACGTTCCTCACGCTCGCTTGCGGCGCGTTCCACCTGACGCACTACGTGCCGCGACTCGAAGACGTCTTCCGCAACGAAGAGCACCTCGTGTGGTACCGCGACGAGGCCGAGGCGATCGAGAAGATCGAGCAGTGGCTGGGTCGTGAGTCCGATCGCGCCCGCATCGCGGCGGGTGGCCACGCCGAGGTGATGCAGCATCACCAGTACTACCACCGCATCGCACGCATCCTGCAGTGGCTGCAGACCGGCCACCCGGGGAAGGAGCCGCTGGCTGCGGCGCTCGAAGAGGGAGCGCGTCGTTCCGTTCGCCATCCAGCGACCGGGTCGTGATCGACGTCCTGGTCCTGGTGGCGCTCGTCGCCGCTGGCGGCGTCCTCGCCGGTGCGGAGATGGCGATCGTCACGGCTCGTCGGGGTCGCCTCGAGCAGAGAGCCGAAGAGGGGAGTGCGCGGGCACGGGCCGCGCTGCAACTGCGCCGCCATCCGGAACGCTTTCTCGCGTCGGTGCAGGTCGGGATCACCTTGCTCGGCGCGATCTCGAGCGTCTTCGGCGCGCAGCGTTTTGCGCCGCCGCTCGAAGCGGTCCTGCGCGATGTCGGCTGCGGCGGCGCGTCGGCGGAGATCGCGTTCGCCGTGGTGGTGGTGGCGCTCACGTATCTGGCGGTCGTCTTCGGCGAACTGGTGCCGAAGTCGCTCGCGCTGCGGTTCGCCGACCGTTACGCGCTGTGGGTCGCGCGCCCGATGGTGCTGTTCGGGTGGATCGTGCAGCCGCTGGCGTGGCTGCTCACGGCCAGCTCCAACCTGGTGCTTCGGCTGTTCCGCGATCGCACCAACTTCGTCGAAGGCAAGCTGAGCCGCGAGGATCTCGTTCACGTCGTCGAGGAGGCGTCGAGCCAAGGTGGTATCGATGCGGCGACGGGCCGCCTGATGTCGCGAGCGATCGAGTTCTCCCAGCTGCGTGTGCAGGACATCATGGTTCCCCGCCGCTTCGTCGTGGCGGTGCCGCACGACGCCGGGGACGCCGCACTGCGGCACGCCCTTCTCGAGAAGGGCCATCGCCGGGTCCCCGTGCAGGAAGGGTCGATCGACCACATCGTGGGCTACGTGCTGCGCGAAGACGTGCTCGCCTGTCTGTGGGACGGTCGCGCGCCGGACGTCGCTTCCCTGCGGCGCGAGCCCTTCTTCGTCCCGGAGGTGATGCCCGCCGAGCGGGTGCTGCGCGAGCTGCAGTCCCGCAAGCTGCACCTCGCGATCGTCGTCGACGAGCACGGTGGTACGGCCGGCCTCGTGACGATCGAAGACCTGCTGGAGGAGCTCGTCGGCGAGATCTTCCACGAGCGCGACGAACACGCGCCCCCGATCGTCCAGGAGGCGCCCGGGACGTGGCGCCTCCTCGGCAGCGTGCCGATTCGCGACGTCTGGCACGAGCTGCGGGTCGAACTGCCCGAGGTCGGCGAAGGGCGCACACTCAGCGGTCTGCTCGTCGCGACCGCGGGCGATCGCGTGCCCAACGCCGGGGAGCGCTTCGTGCTTGCGACCGGAGTCGAGGTGGAGGTCCTCGAGAGTTCTGCACGGCGCGTTCGCGTCGTGCGCCTGCGGGTGTCCGGCACCGGATCCTGACTTCGCGGATGGACCCTGCACGCGCGCGTCGTGTGGAGGCGACGCGCGGATGCGCCGGCAGTAGCATGCGGCGATGAACCGACTGCTCTGCATCCCGCTCTTTGCGTTCGCGCTCGCTCTGCCGGCACAGCACGGCGGCGACGCCAAGAAGCCCCAGGATCCGCCGAAGGCGGGCAAGGGCGCCGACAAGAAGGAGTCCGAGAAGCCCGATCCTGCGCTCGCGAAGGATCCGGCGATCACCCAGATCGACAAGTTCATCGCGAAGAATGGCGTGAGCAAGAAGGACGAGGGATGGCGCACGCACCTGCCGCAGCCGTCGCTCGTGCCGTACGACCCGAAGACCGAGTACTTCTGGAACGTCGAGACGAACAAGGGCCTGCTCGTCGTGAAGCTCTTCCCCGACACGGCGCCGATGCACGTGACGGTCGGCATCTACCTCTCGCGCCTCGGCTTCTACGACGGCCTGAAGTTCCACCGCGTGCTGAAGGGCTTCATGGCGCAGGGCGGCTGTCCGAACGGCAACGGCAGCGGTGGTCCCGGTTTCCAGATCGACGGCGAGTTCTACGGCAACCGCCAGCACGACAAGCCGGGCATGCTCAGTACCGCGAACACGGGCTTGCCGAAGACGGACGGCTCGCAGTTCTTCCTCACGTTCGTGCCGACGCCGCACCTCGACGGCAAGCACACGCTCTGGGGCGAAGTGGTCGAAGGATTGGACGTGTTGAAGGCGATCGAAGCGGAGGGGCTCGCGCCCGAGGAGGACGGCAAGGCGATGGCGAACCCGCCGTCGATCACGCGAACGTGGATCACGATCAAGAAGGAGGCGCCGAAGGCGAAGGCGAAGCCCGGCGAAGCACCGCCCGCCGAGAGTCCGAAGGGCGACAAGTCGAAGGGCTGATCGCGGCGCCGGATCCACGCCGTCTGCGGTAGCGGGCGGGGCGGCCTTGCCAGGAGACGGCGCAGCGGGGCTGGCGGTGCTGGCTCGGTCGAAGTGTTTCCCCGCGTTGCGACGGCTCCCGTGAGAGCCTGATCCGCGCCGCCGTGCGGGCGGGGCGGATCAGAAATCGCTTTCGAGCGCGAGGGCGATCTTGCGGGCGAGGTCGTCGACGAGTTCGCCGCGCGCGCTCGTGAGGTCCTCGCCGATCGGAGTGCGGAACTCCGTCCGGTCGAGCAGGGTGCGTTCCAGCAGCACGGAGCCGTCGCGACGCACGACCTTCATCGTCACCGCCGATTCGAGCGCACCTTCCCGCACGGGGTCGGACCTGCCGCCCGTCACGAGCGTGCGTTCACGCGCGTCCGTGATGACGACGCGAACGACGGCGTCCGCGTCGCGGCGGTCGGCGAGCCGCAGGTCGGTGCTGACCGGCAGTTCGCGCGACAGCGCTCGGCTCAGTTCCGCCTCGAGTCGCTGGCGGTACGTTTCGTTGCCCACGACGTCGAGGGCGACGCTGCGCACGCCGACACGATCGAGTCCCGTCCCGAACGTGTAGCCGCACGCCGCCGACGCGAGCGCGAGCAGGACGATGGCGGAGGGCGTTCGCATTGATCAGCGTCCGGGCGGAGCGGCGCCAGTGTCCTCGGCGCGGAACTCGGCGAGCTCCGACAAGGCCTCGGTGTGCAGCGACGTGTTCTCGAAATCGCGGCCGGCGGCGACCTCGAGGTGGTAGCGACGCCCCTGGCGGTTGCCGACGCGGCGATAGAACGCCGCGATCTGCAGGTGCCTCTTCGCTTGCCAGTCCATCAGCAGGGCCAGCGCTTCGCGGGCCTTCGTCACGAGATCCGGGTTCTCGGTGGTCTCGGCGAGGAAGTCGCGCAGTTCCCGGGCGGCGTGCCCCATCTTGTCGAGGTCGTAGTCCGGGCCCTGCAGGCTCTCGAAGAGGCTCATCGCGAAGCGGAAGCGCGCGTACTTCACCCACTCGCTGTCCGGTCGCTCCTTCATCAGCTGGCGGAAGCGGTCCTGGGCCACCACGAAGTCGCGGTCTTCGTACGCCATGTCCCCGAGCAGCCGAAGCGCGTCGGCGAGACGAGGCGTGTCCGGGTGTCGTGTGATGAGGTGCTCGAGCACGGTCCTGGCCGCGACCCGATCCGACCAGAAGAAGAGGAAGCCGCCGTCGCTCGCAGCGAGCGTCTTGCCGATCTCCCACACCATCTCGACGACGGTCGGCCGCAGCTCGCTGTGAGGATGGAGGTCGGGGAACTTCTCGAGCACGAGGAAGCCGTCCCAGGGCTCGCCGAGGGCGACGAGCGCGGTCGCTCTGGCGACGTCGCGGCGGTCGCGCAGGCGCTTGGGGCAGGCGTCGCCCGCGATGCGTTCGAGCACTGCCTGCGCCTCCGCCATCGCACCGTTGCGCACGAGGGCCTCGGCGTTCGTCAGGTGGCGCTCCGCGTCCGGCAACGGGCTCGACTGGCTCGCGCACGCAGCCAACGCCGCACACACGAGCGGCAACGCCAGGGACCGCCTGCCAGTGACCATCGCGAGCATGTTGGGGGTAGCGAGCGTTCGTCGCGAGAGGTTTCCGCGGCTCGTCAGCAGCGCTCGAACAGGAGAGCCCGCAGGCGGGAGCGCTGGTCGGTCGCCGCCGCGAACCAGCTCGCCAGCAGGGGTGCGACGACGCGCGCCGGCACGGGTGGGACGATTGCCGGCAGCTGGCGGCCCGGTGTGCGTCGCAATGTGCGCAGCAGAGCCAGCACTTCGCCGCCCACCGCGAGTCGCGGCAACGCGGCGTGCGTGCGGCACACGAGGCCCGGCTCGTGCTCGTTGCGGAAGGCCCCTCCCGTGAGCGGGGCATCGCACGCGGTGCAGCGGTCGAGGTCGGGCAGTGCGCCGAGCCCTTCGAGATGGCGAAGTTCGAGACCGAGTACGACCTGGCCGATCGCCGCCGGCGGACATCGTTCGATGAGGGCGAGTCCGCCGACCAGGAGGTCGAACACGTCCGGCGCCGGTCGGGCGTCGGGCATCGCGAAGTCGCACAGCTGGGCTACGTGGCTCGCTGCGAGGAAGCGGAGTGGCTCTCGGAGGGCGCGTCGTTCGTGCATCGCCTCCGCACGCAGGAGCAGGCGCAGACCGCCGCGGTCCGCGCTGAACGTCGCCCTCACCTCGTTCAGGAAGTCGATCTTGCCGAGGAACCCAGAGTCGGGCCGATGCGCACCCTTCGCGAGGCCGGTCATCCGACCGTGGTCGCGCGTGAGGCAGGTCACGATGCGGCTGCTCTCGCGGAAATCGCTGCGGCGGATGACGACCCCGTGCACCGTGGTCGCGGCGCGCCGGTCGGCGCGGCCCCTGACGCGGCCCTCGGCCGCCTCGGTCACTGCGCGTCCTCTGCCGACGCAGGGGCGAGAACGGTCGCGCGCAGACGCTGGATGCGCCGTTCGTCGGCGGCGAGCACGCGGAACTCGACTCCCTCGATCGCGACCGTCTCCCCGACCGTGGGGATGTGGTTGCACTTGGTGATCACCATGCCGGCCACGGTCTCCCAGTCGCCGTCCTCCGGCAGCCTGGAATCGAGCATCTGGTTCAGCTCGGCCACGGTCGTCCGCGCCGGAACGTCCAGCACTCGTCCTGCCTCGACCACTTCGATCTGTTCGTCGCGCGGCTGGGCGATCGGCGGGTTGTCGTACTCGTCGGCGATGTCGCCGACGATCGCCTCGATGAGATCCTCGACGGTCACGAGCCCGGCGGTGGTCCCGTACTCGTCGAGCACGATCGCCATGTGCTGGTTGCCGGCCTGGAAGCGCCGCAGGAGCTGCGCTGCCCCCATGGTCTCCGGCACGAACAGCGGGTCGCGCATCATCGTCCGGACCTGCGTGCCCTCGAGGGTTGCGTCGTCCGCCTGCAGCAGGCGGAGGGCGTCCTTCGCGTAGAACACTCCGACGACGACATCGATTCGATCGCGATACACCGGATAGCGGGAGAAACCGTCCTCCTGCGCCTTCTGGACCGCCGCCTTCAGCGGCAGCGATTCGGGTACCCCGACGATGTCCGCGCGCGGCGTCATCAGTGTCGAGACCTGGAGATCCTTCAGGCCCACGATGTTTCCGATCCAGGTTCGTTCGTCGTGGGCGAGTGAGTCTTCGGTCACCGAATCCTCGACGGCGGCGATGACCTGCTTCTGCACGTCTGCCGTGTCGGGCCGTCCCTTCCGGCCGAGGCGCAGGGCCGCGAGGCACCCCCGGGTCGCGAGCAGGAGGGGGACGACCAGCGGCCAGCGCAGGACGAACCAGCCGGCGCGGACCGCGGGCAGGACCGACACCAGGGTCCGTTCGGCGCGGACCTGCGCGATCGCGAACGGCAGGCATCCCGCGAACAGCAGCATGCAGGCGACGAAGGCGGCGGTGGCGTACGGCTGCAGGTCCGGATCGGTTGCGCGCAGGATCGCCCACAGGCCGAGCACCCAGCCGGCCGCGATGTAGGTCGTTGCGACCGTCAGGTATTCCGTGTCGCGGGCATCGATCTCGGCGGCCAGGGGTTCACGGTCCGGCCGGCGCGCCTCTTCGAGTTCCTGGTCGAGGCGGGACGGCGAGTAGCCGATCAGGCACGCGGCGGCGAGGGAGCCGAAGGCGGCGAGTCCGACCGCGGCGGCGGCCAGCGTCGTCGGCGCCAGGTGGACGACTTCGCGCAGGACGGCTGGGAAAGGGTCCTCGGCGCTGGCGCCGAGGAAGGAGGCCTCGAGGGCTATGGGGGTCACGGGCAAGAGGGGAGGAGCATACTCGTGCGCTCGCCGCAGACCGACGGGTTCGTTCCGGGTGCGGTAAGCGGCGGTGCCGTCGGATGTTCAGGCCGGTCCGCGGACTTCGTCGGGCTGCTCCACGTCGACCGAGAACCGGTTGCGGCCGGAGTCCTTGCTCGCGTACAGGGCGTGGTCGGCTCTCTGCAGGATGGTTTCCGCCGTGTCCCCCTTCCGGAATGCGGTCAGGCCGATCGAGATCGTGACCGGGAGCTGGATGTCCACGCCCCGGCTCTGAACCGCGGTGAACAGGCGGGTCGCCAGCACGGTCGCATCGTCCGGGTTGGTGTCCGGCAGGACCACGAGGAACTCTTCGCCGCCGAAGCGGCAGCAGGTGTCGCTCTTGCGGAGGGTCTGACGCAGAACGTCTGCAGTCGCGCGCAGGGCCAGGTCGCCCTGCAAGTGCCCGTGGGCGTCGTTCAGTTGCTTGAAGTGGTCCAGGTCGCACATGAGGACCGTCAACGGTTCGTCGGTGCGGCCGGCGCGGCGGATCTCCTGCTCGAGCGCCACGAGTCCCATGCGCCGGTTGTAGAGGCGCGTCAGTGAGTCGGTCAGAGCGAACTTCTGGGCCCGCTGGCGGCGCCGGCGCAGGAGCAGGTTGTCGATCAGCAACGACCCGGTCAAACCGAGAGTCGAAGCCATCGGTGTGTCCCGATCGTTCCGGATGGGAAGGCACGACAGGGACCGGTCGAGCAGGAGGAACGCCGGCACCGCGAAGCCGCGGTTCAGAGGCACCGCGAGCACTTCGTCGGCCGACAACACGGCGAGCAATCCGTGGTGCTGCCCGATCTTCGCGTCGATTCGCACCGGCCGTTCCTCGCGCAGCGCCGTCTGCAGGCAGGCGATCTCGTCGGTCGTCGGGAACAGCTTCGAAACCGCCATCCGGCGCGCGCTCGAGTCGGCCTTGCTCCGCACGAGCAGGTTGCCGCTCGACGGGTCCCACTTGACGTAGAAGGCGCGGTCGTAGCCGCCGAAGCGAACAGCGGCTGCGGTGATGGCGGTGACGATTCCGCGGTAGGTCTCCGACCGCGCGCAGCCGAGCACGCTGAGGACGACGTCGTCGAGGCTCCCGTTGCGCTTGCCCGTGTTCAGGTGGAACGAGGGGTCCCCGTCCATGTCGACGTCCGGCATCGTCGGGTCGAGCCCGAACGTGCGCAGTGCGCCCTCGACCTGTCGCCGCAACCGCTGGGCGGCGATGAGATCGCTCTTCTCCGCGGCGGCGAGCACCGCACCGTCGGCATCCGCCCCGAACTGGTCGGTCGGGTGGCCGAAGTCGGCCAGTTCGGCCAGGATCTCGGCACCGCAGATCAGCGTTGCCGCGTCGCTCGCTGGCGGGGTCCGTGCACCGTGGTCGCGGCCTGCGATCGTGCGGACGAGCGTGACCAGGTTGGCCGGCAGTTGCCAGTGATCGACCCAGCCACGGGCCGCTGCCGCGTTCGTCGACGGTCCATTCTCCTGGTCGAGCAGCATCAGCCACTCGGGCAGGTCGTGCAGCAGTCCGAGCAGGTAGGCTTCTTCGGGGTCCAGGAGACCCGAATGCGCTGCGAGATCCTGCGCCGCGACCGCGGTTGCGATCGAGTGCATCCAGAGGCGGCGAACGTTGGTCGTTCCGGCGACGCCGATGGTGGGTGTGTCGAGCAGCCGGCGCGAAAGCGCGGGGCCGAGCGTCTCCACGATTCGTCGCACGCTCCACCCCGACGCGCGCTCCCCGAAGACCGGCGCGCACGCGGCCCGTAGGCCGCGCACGACGGCGAGAGGGTCCAGTTGCAGGATGCGGACGAGTTCTTCCTGGCCGACCCGCATGTCGCGCAGCACGCGCCAGAGGCGCCGCTGGAGGTCGCGGATGGCGAGGACCGAGGGCAGGCTGCCGACCGGGTTCGACAGACAGGGGATGGCGGAATCGGCGGTCACGGTGTGCGGCTTCTCTCCTTGTTCGGCTCCGCACGAGCGGTTGCTCAAGGCCGCGCAGGGCCGAACCGGGACGGTGGTCGCCGTCCCCCTCCCCGCAGTCTTCCTCCGGTGCCTGCAACACGCCGTTACCAACGTTCAGACAATGGTTTGCGGTAGGCAATCCGCCCCCGCCCAGGGATTTTTCGCCAACCCTGGCCCGGCCTTCGCATTGCCGCCGGCGCCATGACTGCCTACCCCTCGGCGCTGGCTGCTCCCCCCGACCTCTCGCCGCGCGCGCGTCTTCGCGACCGTGCCGAGCAGATGCTCCGGGCCCACGGCCGCTCCCTCGAGACCGTTCCCGGCTTCGTTCGCGAGGCGGCAGTCGGCGAGGCTGCGCTCGCTACGGCCCTGATGGACCTGTTCCGGTGCACGGGTGACCGGGACGTGTTCGACTGCCTGGTGCAGTGGGTCGCGCCGGCGTTGTTCGCGCGGGTCCGCTCGCGCCTCCGCTCGCTCGGCGCCGGCCACGACCCGCACGAGGTGCTGCAGGACACCTTCGTCAACATCTACCGCTACCCGGACCGCTTCTGTGCGTCGCGACCGGGTGCGTTCGCCGCGTGGTCGTCGACGATCATCGACAACGCCATCCGGCGCCAGTTGCGCAACCTGAAGCGTTCCGCCGACGTGGCGCTGCGACCGGGGGAGGTGCTGCAGGAGCAGGCCGACCAGGCGGTGCGCGAGCCGAGCCAGGAGGCTCAGGACCACGAAGAACAGGAGGTCACTGCGCGGGCGTTCGCCACGCTGCTGCACGGCTACCTGATCGCATTCGCGACCCTGAGCGAACGCGAACGATTCGTGCTCGAGATGGTCGAGGTGCGACGCCTTCGGTACTGCGACATCGCGACGCTGCTCGCGATCCGGCCCGAGGCCTTGAAGATGGTCGTCTTCCGCGCGCGGAAGCGCATCTTCGATCGCATGGAGACCATGTTGCGCGCGCGTTGCGCGTGACGTTTCGCCGCGCCGCCGGCTTGCATCCCCGGGGCCGGTGTCCATGCTCGCGGCATGGCCGAGCCGGTCGATCGTCTGTTCGTCCACTGCCGCGAACTCGTCACGCTGTGCGATGGAGATGCGCGGGGTCCGCGGCGGGGTGACTGGATGCGTGCCCTCGGCGTCGTAGCCGACGGTGCTGTCGCGGTCCGCGACGGCAAGGTCGTCGCGACGGGGCCGACGGACCGGATCGGCCGCGACTACCGGGCGGCGGAGGAACTCGACCTCTCGGAGTTCGTGGTGCTGCCGGGCTTCGTCGACTGCCACACGCATCCGGTGTTCGCCCGGACGCGCGAGAACGAGTTCCACATGCGTTGCGCGGGAGCCGACTACATGGCGATCGCCGCGGCCGGCGGCGGCATCCTGAGTTCGATGCGGGCCGTCCGTGAAGCGTCGCTCGAGGACCTCGTCGACCGCACGGAGCGCAATCTCTGGGGCTTCGCCGCGCACGGCACGACGACCGTGGAATGCAAGACGGGCTACGGCTTGTCGCTCTCGGACGAGAAGAAGAGCCTCGAAGCGCTCGCGGCCGCCGCGGCGGTGGTGCCGCTCACCGTGAAGCGTACGTTCCTCGGCGCGCACGAGTTTCCGCCGGAGTACCGCAGCGACCGCGAAGCCTACGTTCGTCTGCTGTGCGAGGAGATGCTGCCGCAGCTGGCGAAGCTCGCCGATTACTGCGACGTGTTCGCCGAGCCGGGCGTGTTCGACGCCGCGCAGAGCGAACGCATCCTGGCTGCCGCGCGCGGGGCGGGCCTGCGACTGCGTGTCCACGCGGACGAGATCCAGCCGATGGGCGGTGCCGAACTCGCGGTCCGTCTCGGCGCGGACTCGGCGGATCACCTCGGCCGAATCTCCGACGAAGGCATCCGCGCGATGGCGGCGAGCGACACGGTGGGAGTGTTGCTCCCGGGCACGATCTTCTTCCTCGGGAAGCCGCACTACGCGCCGGCGCGCCGGATGATCGAGGCGGGCTGTGCCGTGGCGCTGGCGACCGACTTCAACCCCGGCTCGTGCCACACACAGTCGATGACGTTGATCCAGACGATCGCCTGCGTGCAGATGAAGATGTCCGCGGAGGAAGTCATCACCGCGGCGACGATCAACCCGGCGTTCTCGCTGCAGCTCGACGGCGAAGTCGGGACGCTGCACGCGGGCAAGCGCGCGGACATGTGCGTGCTCGAGATTCCGAGCTGGCGCGCGATCGGGTACGCGTTCGGCGGCAACCCTGTCGCGATGACGATCAAGAACGGAACGCCGATCCTCGCGAACATCAGCGAGCGCGACCCGGACTGGTTCGCCCGCGGCGCGGATCTCGACCCTTCGCGAGGGCCGAGCGCAGCGCACTGAGCTCGGCGATCGAGAGGCGGCGGCACGCGCCCTCTTCGAGGCCGCCGAGTGCCAGGGGGCCGATGCGCGAACGATGCAACGCGACGACACGCGAGCCGATCGCCATCACCATCCGCCGGACCTGACGGTTCCGACCCTCGGTGATCTCGATGCGCAGCGTCGTGGTGCGATCGTCCCCCTCGATCCGGGCCACCTCTGCCGGCAGCGTCGGTCCGTCGTCCAGGGCGACGCCGCTCGCGAGGTGCGCGATCGCGTCGTCGCCGACGCGGCCGTGGCAACGCACTTCGTACGTCTTCGGCAGCTTGCTCTCCGGTGCGGTGATCGCGTGCGCGAGGTCGCTGTCGTTGGTGAACAGCAGCAGGCCCGACGTGTCCCGGTCGAGGCGGCCGACCGGCGCGAGCCACGGCAGGTCCGGCGGCAGGAGCGCGTAGACAGTGTCGCGGCCGTGCTCGTCGCGAGCCGTCGTCACGACGCCGACCGGCTTGTGCAGCATCCACACTTCCTTCTTCTGCGCGCGAACCGGTGCGCCGTCGAGGAACAGCCGGTCGCGGCCCGGCTCGACCCAGGCGTCCGGATCGCGCACCGTGCGGCCGTTCACCTGCACGCGGCCGGCGGCGATCGCGTCGCGCGCTTGGGAGCGCGAGCACGCACCCGTTCGCGAGAGGGCTCGATCGAGGGTCTTCTTGCCGCTCGCGGTCACGGGCCCGGAGGATGGCATCGCCCGTCGCGCCCCGCAACGTCGGCACGGACTGGAAAGGTGTTCGTCCGGCGGATACGCCACGGCGCCGCATTCCCAGGAACCCCGCGTGCCGCCGCTCCTCGAGTTCGTCCCCAACTTCTCCGAAGGCAAGAACCGCGACGTCGTCGACTCGATCGTCGCCGCGATGACCGCCGTGCCGGGCGTGAAGTGCCTCGGCAGCGAACTCGACGCCAGCCACAACCGCGCGGTCGTCACGCTGGCCGGCGCCGCAGGCGCGATCGCCGAAGCCGCCGTGCGCGGTGCGAAGGCCGCGATGGAGAAGATCGACCTGCGCTCGCACAAGGGTGAGCACAAGCGGATGGGGGCGATGGACGTCTGCCCGTTCGTGCCGCTCGCCGGCGCGACGATGGCGGACGCGGTCGCGACCGCGAAGGCCGTCGGCGCCCGTATCGGCAAAGAACTCGGGTTGCCGGTGTTCCTCTACGCCGAGGCGGCGACACGCGAGTCGCGTCGCGTGCTCGGCAACTTCCGCAACAAGGAGTTCGAGGGTCTGATGCCTCTCGTGGGCAGCGACCCCGAGTTTGCACCGGACTTCGGGCCGGCCAAGCTGCACGCGACCGCCGGTGCCGTCGCGGTCGGCGCGCGCAAGTTCCTCATCGCGTACAACGTGAACCTGCGCACGACCGACGTGCAGATCGCGAAGGACATCGCCAAGGCTGTGCGCGAGAAGGACGGCGGCTTCAAGAAGGTCCAGGGCATGGGCTTCTTCCTCGACGACAAGCAGCTGAGCCAGGTGTCGATGAACCTGCTCGACTACGAGACCACGTCGATCCGCACCGTGTTCGACAAGGTTGCCGAGCTGGCGAAGGCGAAGGGTGTCGAGGTGGTGGAGAGCGAACTGATCGGCCTTGCTCCCGCCGCCGCGATCGACGCGGCGCTGGCGAAGCACATCAAGCTGCCGAAGTTCGATCCGAGCGGGCAGGTCGTCGAGGCGAAGCTGAAGGCGCTCGGTGGGTGAGTCCGCCGGCGGTCACTTCAGGGACACCGGGACTTCCACGACTTTCGCCATGTCCGGGTCGCCGCGGACCAGCGTGACCTTCACGGTCTCCCCGCGCTTCCTGCCTCGTAGGAGGCGCGAGAGATCCGTCGGAGATCGCACCGGCTTGCCGTCGATCGCCGCGATCGTGTCGCCCCACTCGAGCACCCGCTCCGAGTCGTCGAGCCGGTAGGGCTTGATGCCGGCCGTGTCCGCGCCGGCGCCGGATTCGAGGCCGATGATCGGCACACCGACGGAGAACCCGGTCTGCGCCGGGAGGCGCACGGCGCGTTCGTACGGGTAGACGCCGAGGTGGCGCTGCGCGGACTTGCCGTCGAGCAGCGCGGGCACGATGTCGTTGATCGTGTCGACGGGTACCGCGAAGCCGATGCCCGCGTTCGTGCCGCTCGGGCTCAGGATCGCCGTGTTCATGCCGATCAGGCGACCGGCGGAGTCGAGCAGCGGACCGCCCGAGTTGCCCGGATTGATCGCGGCGTCCGTCTGGATGAGGCCGGACATCTTCGCGTTCTCGGTGGTGAGGCTGCGGTTCAGCGCCGAGATGATGCCGGTGGTGAGACTGCGATCGAGGCCGTACGGGTTGCCGATCGCGAGCACGAACTGACCGACCTTCAGGTCCGCCGAGGTGCCGATGGGGATCGGCGCGAGCCCGCGCGGCGGTGCGACGATCCGGATCACCGCGATGTCGTTCTCCTTGCTCGTTCCGATCACCGCCCCGTCGAAGAGTGCGTCGCCGACCGCGACCTTGAGGCGGCTGCCTGCTTCGACCACGCGCTGCACGACGTGGTAGTTGGTGACCACCGTGCCCGCGTCGTCCCACAGGAAGCCCGTACCGGTGCCCTCCTGGTAGCGCTGCACGCCGAACATCGTCCGGGCGAGTGCCTCCGTCGTGACGTGCACGACGGACGGCGCGTACTTCTCGAAGACCGCGGTCGTCGTCTTCTCGATCTCCGTGAGATCGCCGCGCGGTGTCACCGGGCGCGGATCACCGCTCGGTGCCGGGGTGAACCAGCCGCTGCGATCGAGGAGCAGGAACGTCGCCAGCGCGAGTGCGGCGCCGGCGAGGATCGTCGGCATCGGGTTCGGGCGGCGGGGAGTGAACGGCGGGTAGGAGGTCATGTCGAAGGCCGCTCTCTATGACATCCCGCGTCGACTATGCGGGATTGGGCCACAGTTCTCGCCAGTCGCCGGCCGGTTGTCCCTGTTGCCGCTGGAGCATCGCGAGCGCTTCGGGGTGCAGGGTCACCTGTTGCAGTGCGGTCTGCGCGAGCGCCTGGCCGCAGGCCTCGGCGATGCCCTCGGCGTGCAGGCCGTGGTAGCGGTAGATGTGGGCCGGCGTGCCCGACTTGCTGAACTTGACGACCGCCTTCGCGACCTGCGGGACGCCGACGACGGAGCCGAGGTTGTCGAGCAAGCCGATCTCGCCGTCGTGCACCGAGACGATCGGCACGCGGCGACCGGCGAGGTCGATGGCGTCGCCCGCGCCGAGCGGGCCCTGCCGCAGGTGCAGGTTGCCGTTGACGCCGAGCGTATGCACGAGGTGGCGGTAACCGTCCTTCTTCGCGAGTTCGCCGCACAACAGGTCCGGGCAGGTGACCACCGTGACGTTCGCGTAGACGCCGCGATCGAGCAACTGCTCGGCGGCCGCTGCCGCTTCGGGGACGAGGGCGCCCATCACGAAGAGCTCGACCACGTTCTCGCCGGGCTGATAGCCGCGGTAGCCGCGCCAGTCGATCAGGCGATAGCCGCCGGCGAGCGCGTCGGTGCGCAGTGACGCAAGGATCTCGGCGTCCTTGGCGTGCGGCACTTCCTTCTCGTGCAGTCCGCCGTCCTGCGCGGTCATCCCGAGCAGCGCTCCCTCCGGCAGCTCACGCTTCCAGCGCGCCTGGCGGCGCTGCCAGTCGAGGAGCAGGTTCTGGTGCAGCGCGCGCGTGACGGCGCGGATGAGCACGCCGCTGCGGCCCTTGTTGTCGCGTGCGAAGTGGCGGCGGATCGCGTCGCACAGGATCCACTCCATCTCGATCGCGAACGCCGGCTCCCACGTGATGAGATTCGGGATCTGGATGTCGCTCTTCCAGCTGTGCTGCGCGCCTTCGGGCGCCAGCGTGATGCCGCTCGGAGTGCCGACGAGCACGAACGAGCTGTTCCAGTAGAGGTCGTAGTAGAGCTGGTCGAGGGCGCGTTTGATGAAGAAGTCGTAGACCGTCATCATCGGGAGGAACGGGATCCCGGCGAACCAGTCCATCTTGCCGAAGCTGCCGACCGCGGACATGCAGTTGGCTTCGGCGATCTCGAAGCGGATGTGGCGCGTCCACGCCTCGTCGGTGGGCGCGAGTTCGGGGCGCAGGCGTTCGTGCAGGTCGAGCTTCTGCTCCCAGTTCTCGTCGTGCCGCGGGCCGAAGATCTTCTCGTCCATCGCGGGGTTGATGTTGGTCGACGTGCCGACATCGGGCGCCATCGTCATCATCAGGTCCGCGAGCGGGTTCCACCGCGCTTCGTCGGCCGTCGGCGCCTTGCCGGCCTTGCCCTCCTTGCCGGCCTTGGCCAGTTCGTCGTAGACGCCGATGCGGACGAGCTTCGCGGCGAGCTGGCCCCACATCCACTGTGTGTGGGTGATCGGTGACATCTTCAGGTTGATGTCGAGAGCCTCGGGCATGCCGCCCTGCGCGTCGATCTGCGACTGCACACGCTGGCGGTTGGCGTCGCGCTGCGCCTCGAGGGCCTCCATCGCGAGCCGGAAGGCCTGGCTGCGCTGTGTGAGGAATCGGCCCTCGTCGCTGTTCGGCGCGAAGCGCTCGAACGGCCGCGCCATCGACAGGCCGCGCGCGGCGAGGATCGACTCCACCTCGGACGTCTCGGGCAGAGCGCTGTGGTTGCCGTTCGCGGCCTGGCACACGAGGCCGCGGCCCTTCACGGTGTGCGCGATGATCAGCGTCGGGCGCAGGCGGTCCTTCTTGCTCTGTTCCAACGCTCGCACGATCGCCTCGTGATCGTGGCCGCCGAGGTCGCTCCAGAGGCGCACGACGTCGGCGTCGGACATCGTGTCGAGTGCCGTCTTGCACGACTTGTCCTCGGCGAGGATCGCCGCGCGCATCGCCTGGCCGTCGCGCTTCCAGAGCAGGGCCTGGTAGTGGTAGTCGGTGAGCTTCTCCTCGAAGACCTTGCGCAGTTGCTCGCCGCCCTTCGCGGCGAACGCCTTCTCCCGGAAGCCGCCGTGGCGGAGCTGGATCACCTGCCACCCGTTGGCGGCGGCGGTGCCTTCGATGCGGTCTGCATCGGTGCCCTTCAGCCCGCGATTGTTCGGGATGCGGGTGCCGTCGAGGTTCTGGCGGTTGTAGTCGATGATCCAGGTGACGTTGCCGAGTTCGCGCTCCGCGACCTCGGGCAGCACCTCGAGCAGCGATCCCTCGCGGAACTCGCTGTCGCCCATCATGCACCAGAAGTGCGGTTCGTCGACGTCCCAGCCGTGCTGGCGCGCGTAGCGGTACGCGAGCGCGAGGTAGACCGCCGCGACCGGCGGGATGCCGACCGAACCCGAGGGCAGCATGCGCCAGCTGTCGGGGTCCGCTTCGGCGTGGTAGCTCTGGAACACCGGTGCTTTGTCGTGCGAGAAGCTGCGGAGCCGCGTCATCACCGCTTCGCTCTCGGCGTCGTCGAACCAGCGGCCGTCCCCATGACGGAACAGGCCGAGCGCATGGTGCAGCGCGTGGTCGACGGGCGACGCGTGCGGCTTGCAGCAGACGAAGTCACCTGGCTCGCGCACGTGGAGGTGCAGCGCGGCGAGGAAGTCCAGGCTCGACGCGCAGGCCGCCGGGTGGCCACCGACCTTCGGATCGGTCTTGTCCGCATCCGGCCGTTCGTTGGCCAGATGGATCATCGCGATCATGTGGGCGAACGCGCGCTGGGTGACGCGTTCGATCAGGGGGAAGTCGGGCTTCTGGGCCTTCATCGGGAGCGACGGTGCAGACATGGGCGTTGCGATCGGAGCCGGCGGCCAGGGTAGGCCGCTGCACGCCCTCTCGCCACTCCGCGTTGGCCGCTCTGCGGCCCCACTGCCGCCGCCGGGGTTCCCGGGGGGCTACGAACCGTTCGTGGTCGCCAGCCGCACTTCGCGGATCCGCTCGGCCGCGACGCGGCGCAGGTCGCTCGTGAGTCCGAGCTTCTCGAGCGTCCAGATCCACCACTTGGTCGGGTCGAAGTGGTACCAACGGACGCCGTTCCGGTAGTCGACCTGGAAGCGGTGGTGGAAGTTGTGGTAGCCCTCGCCGAACGTCAGCAGGGCGACCCAGAAGCTGTCGCGCGCCGAAGTGCGCGTCGAGTATGGCCGGCTGCCGAACATGTGGGTCAGCGAGTTGATCGAGAACGTCGCGTGCCACTGAAGGACGATCCGGAGCCAGCCGGCGACCAGCATGGTGCCGATCGCGTCACCCCACAGGCTGCCGAACGCTGCGGGCACCACGGCGCCGAACAGGATCGCGAGCAGCACGTAGTGGTGGTGCTGGAATCGCACCAGCGGGTCGCTCTCGAGGTCGGCGACGCCGGTCGTCGGGCGTTGCGGGGCGCGGTGTACGACCCACGCGATGTGTGCCCAAAGGAAGCCGCGCCGGATGTCGTACGGGTCGTCGTCCTGGTCGGTGTGGGCGTGGTGGATGCGGTGGTCCCGCGACCACGACAGCGCCGAGTTCTGGACGGAAGCGGCGCCGAACGCCAGGTAGAACGCCCGCAGGAGCCAGTGGGCTTTGTAGGCGGCGTGCGAGAACAGGCGGTGGTAGCCCCCCGTGATCGACAAGCCGCAGCAGGCGCCCCAGACGAGGCTGAACCCGAGCGTCCACCAGGAGAAGTGGATCGCGGCCATGTAGACGACCGCGAACGCCGCCATCAGGTGCGCCACGGTCAGGAACAGCAGGTTCACCCAGGCGAGCCCCGGGCGGGGTGGTTCGGCGGCTGTGGCTGCGGTCATCGTCGGCGTTTCGGGCGCTCGCGGGCGGGAAGGCGCGGTGCTGCCGGGATTCCGGCGAGAAGACTGTATGGACCGCCCCGTGGTGAATCCAGTGCGCACTTCCCGGGGCCCTGTCGTCGGTTCGCCCTGCATGCCGGTTCTTTCGACCACGGAATCCCGCCGCCTTCTGCGGGATTCTCCCCTGGGGGCGGTCAGGCCCGCCGACCGGTCGCGAAGAGGGCCCCGGCGAGGACGTAACCGCCGACGCCGATCCAAGCCACCGCCTGGAAGCCGAGCGCCATCGCGAGGGCCAGGGAGATCACGCCCGCCAGCACGCCGCAGGCCCCGTTGACCGCCCAGTACCACGCCTTGTTCTCGTCGCCGAAGCGCGCCATGCCCAGCGGGAAGAAGTGGCCGAGCAGGAACCCGATCGGCAGCAGCAGCGCCACGGCGATCGCGACGCGCCCGGCTTCGGGCAGGCCGAGCGTCGCTTCGAACAGCGGCGACATCGCCACGTTGCCTGCGGCGAGGACGATGGGAACCAGCGGCCAGAGACGGGCGGCGCGCCCGCCGGCGAGGCGTTCCGAACGCAGCGCGCCGATCCCTGCGCCCAGAAGCAGCGAACCGATCACGACGGCCGCGGCGACGCTCGGGTGCCCGAGGTAGAGCACGAAGCGCTGCAGCCACGGGATCTCGACGAACATGAACGAGAGCCCGATCGCCGCGAAGTAGCCGCTGCCGCGCCAGAAGCCTTCGCGCCGGCGGAGCCAGCGGCCGAGGGCGAACGGCGCGAAGAACAGCACGAGCGTCAGCGTCGACAGCACCATCATCAGGATCTGCAGCGCGGTGACGCCCTGGGCGTTCACGCCCATCGACTTGGCGAAGTCCGGATCGAAGCGGCCGAAGACGGGCAGCGACTGGAAGAAGAACGGCTTGTCGTCGGTGGACGGCGTGATCAGGAGGCCGCGTGCGAGGGTCGCTCCCGGCCCGTCGCGCAACAGGGTCGCGGGGTCGAGGTCGCGGTCTGGGCGCGGGGGAGCAGGGAAGTCGAGCTCGAACCCTCGTTGGTCGCAGACCGCTCGGGCGCGCTCGATGTCCTTCGCGTCGAAGGGGCGCTTGCTGGTCAGCACCGTCGACACGTTGGTGCCGCTGATCACCATGAGGTGGTCGTCGGGCCGGGCCACGCCGAGTTCGCGGAGCGCCTGCTGGTTCAGGAGCACGAGGCGCCCCGCCTCGAGCCTCGAGTGGCCGCCGCGCCAGCGGCTGGTCGACACGAGGCCGTCGGCCGAGAGGCGCTGGAAGTACAGCTTGTAGGCCTCGACCGTGTAGAGGTTGTTCTCGGCCAGCGTGAACGCGCCGGCCGCCGTCGCGGCCCAGCTGTCGATCAGCGAGATCTGGATCAGGTCGTAGTCGCCGCGCGAGCGCGTCAGGAACGAGCGACCTTCGCTGGCGTGCGCGGTGACACCTTTCGCGTGGTAGATGTCGCCGGAGAACTCCTTGAAGCGCGTCGAGATCGTCTCGATGACGCCGGGGTTGAACTCCGCGACGTCGATCGCGCCGACGCCCGCCCGGAGCGCCGTCAGGATGTCGCGGCCGCCGCCGCCGCCGATGATCGCGACCCGCTTCGGCGGGCGCACCTGGTAGCCCGCGGTCGTGACGTCGAACATGAGGAACTCGAACCTGCTCATGTCCTCGGTGTTGCCGTCGAACTTGCTGATCGGCGTGCCCGCGGAACAGTCCTGCTCCATGAACACCTGCGGGATCTTCACTTCGGGCATCTTGGTGCCCCAGCCCCACATCCACGCCCCGAGCTGCGTCTTCGCGAGCGCGTCCATCTCGACGAACGTGAGGCGCGCCGTGGGTGTCCACACGATGTGGTCGGGTGTGTACGTGCGCTCGTCGGTGCTCTTCGTCGCGCCGATCTTCAGAGGCCCGTCGATCAGGGTCGTCCCGGCGACGGCGATCACGCCGAGGCAGCACAGCAAGCTGGTGATCTCCCGGCGCAGGCTCGTCACGGTGTTCTGCAAGGCCACGATCGCGCGGGTCAGCGGTCCCTCCGGGAGGCCATCGGAGAGTCCGTCGTCCGAAGGCGACGGCGCGGTCGCCACGAGCCAGTAGGCCGCGATCGGCAGCAACCCGATCAGCGCGATCGCATGCGGCGTCGGCACGACGGCGAGCGCCGGCATGACCAGAGCGGCAGCGATGCTCGCGCCGACGAGGTCCGCGCCGTACATGCGGCCGACGGCCGTGCCCTTCGCTTCGAGCAGCAGCATGCACACCGCGCTGCCGAGCAGCAGCATTGGCACGAGAAGGCAGCCCATGCAGGCGACCACCGACCAATCGCCGGCGCTGCTGCCGATGCGGATCACACCGACGATCGCGGCCGGTATTGCGAGGCCGCCGGACAGCAGGAACCACGACAGCGCGCGCGGGGAGGGCCGTCGCAGCGCGAACCACACGCCGGGCGCGCCGAGCCCGAGCATCGCCAGCGAGATCGACAGGAACGCCCAGTGGTACCACAGGATGACGCTGAGCACGCGCGTCGCCGCGATCTGGAAGAACAGGATGGCGAACGACGCGATCGCGATGGCGAGCAAGTGACGTCGCGAGATCGCGGAGGTCGGCTGGTCGGGCATGGGCGGCGAGGAGTCTAGCGCGCTGGGAAGGCGTTCGAAGGCCGAACGCTCGCCTTCCGCCCCGAGTGTTCCGTCGTGCTCTACTTCATCCGCGCCACGTAAGCCTCGATGCGATCGAGGAAGTCGCGCGCGAGCGACGCGCCCTCGAGCGTGCACACCTGCACACCGTCTTCGTAGACCGGCGCGCGCGGCGCTTCGCCGGTGCCGGGCAGCGAGATGCCGAGGTTCGCCGCCTTGCTCTCGCCGGGTCCGTTCACGACGCAGCCCATCACGGCGACCTGCAGCGTCGCGGCCTGCGGCTTCGTCCGCTTCCACTCGGGCATGCGCGCGTGCAGGAACTTCTCGACCTGCTGGCTCAGCTCTTGGAAGTAGCTCGACGTCGTCCGTCCACATCCGGGGCACGCGGTGACCTGCGGCAGGAACGGCCGGATGTCCATCGCCTGCAGGATCTGCTGGGAGACGCGCACTTCCTGCGTGCGCGAACTGCCGGGCTCCGGGGTGAGGGAGACACGGATGGTGTCGCCGATGCCCTGTTGCATCAGGATCGCGAGGGCCGCGGTCGAGCCGACGATGCCCTTCATGCCCATGCCCGCTTCCGTGAGGCCGAGGTGCAGCGCGTGGTCGGTGCGGTCCGCGAGCGCGCGGTAGACGCGGACGAGTTCCTGCACCCTGCTGATCTTGCACGACAGCACGATGCGATCCCGCGGCAGGCCGAGTTCTTCGGCGGCAGCTGCCGAACGCAGCGCGCTCTGCACCATCGCCTCGAGGAAGACCGCGGTCGCATCCTGCGGGATCGACGACTTCGCGTTGATCTCCATCAGCTCGTTCAGCAGCTCCTGGTCGAGCGAGCCCGCGTTCACGCCGATGCGCACCGGCCGCCGGTGGTCGATCGCGCACTGCACCATCGTCGCGAAGTTCTTGTCGTGGTTGGCCCCCTTGCCGACGTTGCCCGGGTTGATCCGGTACTTGTCGAGGGCGTCCGCACAGGCGGGGAACTTCCGCAGCAGGACGTGGCCGTTGTAGTGGAAGTCGCCGATCAGCGGCACCGTGTGCCCTCGGTCGGCGAGGCGCTTCCTGATCTCGGGAACGGCAGCCGCCGCTTCCTGCGTGTTGACCGTGATCCGCACCATTTCGCTGCCCGCGAGGAACAGCTCCTCGACCTGGGTCGCGGTCGCGGCGGCGTCCGCGGTGTCGGTGTTCGTCATCGACTGCACCGCGACCGGGTGGCCGCCGCCGATGGTCGCGTTGCCGATGCGAACCGGGACCGTCTGCTTGCGCGCGGGAACGAACATGAGGCCGGCACGATAGCATCCGCACAGCGCCCACGATGCCGGTGTCCATGGATCGCGCCGAAGCGACGAACCTCATCTCCCTGCTCTACGAACTGGTCCTCGATCGCTCCGCCGACGCGGGGGGCCTCGCAGGCAAGGTCGACGCGCTGGTCTCCGGCCGCAGAACGGTGACGGACATCGTCACCGAGTTCGGGGACTCGTACGAGTACATGCGCAAGCGCCCCTGGCGGCGGCCGAACCTGACCGGGTTCCAGCGGCTGCCGCAGTCCGAAGTGTTCGTCCCGAGCGACGTGGTTGCCGCACTGTTCGCGAAGACCGCGACCTACTGGCGCGACACCGCCTCGGCCGCCGAGGAGCTGTACTGGAGCGTCGTCAGCGAGGACGAGTGGAAGGGCGCGCCTACGCTGGACCGGCGCCGCGTGTTCCTCGCATCGGGCCGGTCCTACGCCGATCGTGTGCTGGCGGAGTTCACGGAGCGCACGGGGCGGCCCGCCTCGGAGCTCATGTGCCTCGACTTCGGGTGCGGCGTCGGCCGCATCGCGGTCAACTTCGCGGCGCGCGTCGCCCATGTGCACGCCGTCGACCTCGGTCGCGCGCACCTCGACGAGCTGCAGGCGAACGCGCGGCTGCTCGGCTGTGAGCGCAACTTGTCGGCGTGGTTGTTGGAGCAGCCATCGGACCTCGCGAAGGTGCCGCAGGTCGACGTCGTGTACTCCGTGATCTCGCTCCAGCACAACACGCCGCCGGTGATCGCGTACTTCGTCGACGCGCTCGTGCGGCGCTTGCGGCCCGGCGGTCTCGCGTTCCTGCACTCGATCCTCGCGCGCGCCGACTACGCGGGGTTCGACGTGGCGGGCTATCTCGCGGATCCTGGAGCCGGGATCGCCATGGAGGAGCACATCCTGCCGCGGGCGAATCTCGACGACGTGGTGCGCCGCGCCGGCGGCGAGATCGTCACGAGCCGCTGCATCGGCGGGAACTACGACGCGTACTCGGAAGAGTTCGTGATCCGTCGCGCCGAAGCACGGACGAACTAGTGCGAGCCGTTCGACGTCGCGGCGGCCGCGATGCGCTTCGCGAGCGCGACGTCTTTCTCGGTCACGCCGCCGGCGTCGTGCGTCGACAGCGCGATCTCGACCTTCGACCAGACGTTGCGCCAAGTGGGATGGTGGTTCGCCCGTTCGGCTTCGGCGGCGACCTTGGTCATGAACGCGAACGCGGCGGCGAAGTCGGCGAACGTGTAGGTCGCGCGGAGCGCACCGTCTTGGAACGTCCAGCTCTGCAGTCCGCGCAGCGCAGCAGTGATCTCTGCGGCGGTCAGCACCTTCGTCATCGCGGCATCATGCCGCTACCGTGGCGCCCATGTCGGGCTCGTGCCGCCGTTCCTCGCTGTCCGCCGTCGCGCTGTTCGCACTCGCCGCGGGCTGCGCAAACGGTTGGCAGGCGTTGACGCTCGCCGACTTCGTGAACGTGAACGGCGACGCCGACACGTGGAGCGAGCACGACGGCGTCATCCGGTGCACGGGCAAGCCGCTCGGCGGCGCGCGCAGCAAAGAGCCCTACACGAACTTCGAGATGGTGTTCGAGTGGAAGCATCACGAGTTCGCGGGCAACTCGGGCCTGTTCGTGTGGTGCCCCGAGTCCGCATTCACCGACTTGCCCAAGGGCACGCTGCCGAGGAGCGGCATCGAAGTGCAGGTGCTCGACCTCGGCTACGAGGAGCAGTGGAGGCGGGACAAGGGCAAGCGCTCCGACTGGTTCACGAGCCACGGCGACGTGTTCCCGGTCGGCGCGTCGACGATGACGCCGTTCACGCCGCAGATCACCTACACGATGGCGGACGGCGAGGCGTTCACCGTCGGCACTCCGCAGTCGCAACGCTGCTTCCCGACACGGCGGCTCGTGAAGCCCGCGGGCGAGTGGAACCACTACTACGTGCGTGCCGTGAACGGCGAGGTGCGGCTGTGGGTCAACGGCGAGGAGGTTGCCGGCGGTGCCGCGTGCGCGCCGTCGAGCGGGTATCTCGCGCTCGAAGCCGAAGGGGCCCTGGTCGAGTTCCGCAATCTGCGTCTGCGGCGCCTGCCGTGAAACCTTCACGCGAACCCGGGCTTGTGCGATGCGCCTCGCTGCGCGACGCTCGGCGGCGATGAAGGAGTTCGTGAAGCGGATGGTTTCCCTGGCCGGCGTGCCGCTGCTCGCGGCCTTCGCGTCTGCGCAGCACACGAAGACGGGCAAGTACTGCGAGGTCGAGATCGTTCGCGGGCGGCTCGCTGAAGACGTCGCGGCACTGCTCCTCGACGACGTCGTCGCGGCCGCGGATCTGGCCGGTCCCGCGATCGAGAAGGCGCTGCAGACCCGGCTCACCGAGAAGGCGAAGATCGTGTTCCACGCGCAGGCTGCGTCGTTCCGCGCCGTAGAGAAGGAGAAGGCGAAGTGCAACTACCTCACGGAGGCCTTCGTCGTCGCGGACGGCAGCGCGGCGCACGTCTTGCTCGATCCGCCGTTCGAGAAGGAACTGCTGACGAGCGTCGGCCTGCCTGAACCGACGCGCCAGCAACTGATCCGATGCGCCGCCCACGCGTTGATCGTCCAGCGATGGGAGACGGCGGCGCGCGACCGCTGGTTGGCCGAGATCGTTTCGTTCGGCCTGCTCGAGGGCATCACGAACCCCCGTCGTGTGGCCGGCGTCGACCCGCTCTTCGACCAGCGGACCAACCAGCACACGGGGACGTGGGCGGCGGCGCAGGCCGGTTTGCGCGACCAGCTCGTTTTCCCGAAGGATGCCGGCGATCGGGCGGGGGCGGATTCTCGCGACAAGTGCGCCGCGGTGCTGTCCCGGTTCCTGGCCGACCAGGACTCCGGATGGGCGCGGCGCATCCTGGCGAAGCCGCCGAAACCCATGGACACCATGGCGAACCGCGGCCGTATCGCCGACTCGTGGTTCGGCCGCGACTGGGACAAGGCGGAGGCGAAGTGGCGCGCGTTCCTGAAGACCTTGCGCGACGGATGGGCGCCGCACGGGCACGTCGTCCGCAAGGACGGCGCGTTCGTGATGGCGGCGGGAGAAGAGACCGCCGCGCTCTGGCCGCCATCCCCGGTCGTGCCGGAGGGTCCCTATGCCGTGCGCTGCGCGTGTACGTGGGACGTCTTCTTGGACAACGCATCCCTGCGCATCGAACTGGATTGGGACGGCAAGAGCCTGATCGCGGCTTTTCTCTGCCCCACGATCTGCACCGTCGAGGTCTACGAGGATGGTGTGGGCTGGTTGAAGCCGGTGCTCGCCCAAAAGGAACTCGTTCTGCGGCCCGGCGCGACCAACCAGGTTGAGGTCATCGTGACCGACGACATCGTGCTGGCGGTCGACGGTGTCGAGGTGATTCGGATGCCGCGCAAAGGCCGGACGATGCGCGGGTCGTGGAAGCTCGCCGCGAACCACTGCGTCGTCCGGGTCGCGAACCCGCGCCTCGAAGCACTCCCGCCGGCGAAGAAGTGACGCTTCCTGCGCGCCGCGGCTACGGTGCGCGCCGGATGTTCCCGAAGTCGATGCTCGCCCGCGGCCGCGGTCGTGTGCTGTTGTTCTGCTGGCTCGGGTGGGTCTTCGACTTCTACGACCTGATCCTCTTCAGCTTCACGAAGGGCGGCATCGCGCACGACCTCGGCCTCGACGTCACCGGGTCGGTCGCGTGGATCGAGGGTTGGTCGTTGCTCGCGACGGCGGTCGGCGGGTTCGTGTTCGGGCGCGTCGCGGATCGCACGGGCCGCCGCGTCGCGATGGTCGCGAGCATCGTCGTGTTCTCGATCGGCGCGCTCGCCACCGGCCTCGCGAACGGCTTCTGGTCGCTGCTTCTCGCGCGAGTCGTCACCGGCCTGGGGGTCGGTGGCGAGTGGGGGATCGGCCACGCAGTCGTCGCGGAGCACTGGCACGGCCGCGAGCGCGACCGGGTGCACGGGATCCTGCAGGCGGGCAGCCCCGTCGCGATGGCGATGGCGGCGGCGGTCGGGTGCTTCCTCGCACCGCTGCCTGGAGTCGGCTGGCGCGCGGTGTTCGTCGGTTCGTCGCTGCTCGGGCTGTTCGCTCTCGCCGGTCGCTGGTCGATGCCGGGCCCGGATCCGGCGGTCGTGCACGCGGAGCGGCTGCCGGCACGCGAACTCTTCGCGGCGACCCGCCGCCGCGCGTCGGCCGTGCTGCTCACGATCCTCGTGCTGCACATGGCGGGCTTCTGGTGCGTCTACGCCGAACTGCCGGGCGCCCTGATGCGCATGCACGGCGTGTCCCCGCACGACGTCGGCTGGTTCCAGATCCAGGTCAACGGCGTGCACGTCATGGCCGACGTGCTGTTCGGCTTCCTCGCCGCGCGCTTCGGCCGCGTGCGCATGTTCGTCGCGTTCTGCCTCGTGTTCGCGCTCGGCCAATGGCTCGTGCTGCAGCAACTCGCGAACGTGACCGCCGACTTCTCGACGTTCACTCTCGCCGTCGCGGCGATGGGGCTCGGCGCCGGCACATGGTCGTGCTTCGGCGCCCTGTTCGGCGAGCACTACCCGGCAGCGCTGCGCGCCACGGCCGCCGCGACCTTCTACTCGCTGGCTCGCGCGGTGCAGCTGCCGTTGAAGCCCGCGGTGAACGACGCGTTCGCGGCGAGCGGCTCGTTCGCGCCCGCCCTGTGGATCGGCATCGGGTGCGCCGTCTCGTCGGCCGTGCTCGCGTCGGGGCTGCCCCGCCGCTCCGGGGCAGAGTAGGCTCTGCGCCGCACGCTCCGGTGCAAAGGTGAGGTCGGCTCCATGCGCAGGATGAAGAGAGTCTCGTTCGTTCGTTCCGTCTCGTGTCGTCTCGCGACCGTCGGGGTCGTGTCGGCGACGCTCGGTGCCGGGGCGATGGCCCAGTGCAGCAACGTCTGGCTCCCCGGCGACCCCGCGCCCGGCGTCTATGCGTCGAACGCTGGCGCGGTGAACGCCTCGTGTTCGTGGGATCCCGACGGCGCCGGTCCACTGGCGCCGGTAGTCGCTCTCGGTGGTCGTTTCTCCGTCGCGGGCAGCACCGTCACGTCCCACGTCGCTGCGTGGGATCCGGTCACCGGCGCGTGGTCGGCGCTCGGCGACGGGCTCGGTGGGAACTACTCGGTCGAGGAGGTCCGTTCCCTCGCGGCACTGCCGAACGGCGATCTCCTCGCCGGCGGATGGTTCGCCTTGCCCGGCACGTCGAACACGAGCGGCGTCGCGCGATGGGACGGTACGTCATGGTCGTTCCCCGGCGGCGGCGTCAACGGCGACGTCAGCGCTCTCCTGACGCTCCCGAACGGCGATCTCCTCGCGGGCGGCACGTTCACGACCGCGGGCGGCGTCGCGGCGAACAACCTCGCGCGCTGGGACGGCACGTCGTGGTCGGCGTTCGGCGGCGGCGCCAACGGAAGCGTCTTCGCGCTCGCACTGGCGCCCAACGGCGACGTGCTGGTGGGTGGGTTCTTCACGAGTATCGGCGGCGTCGCGTGCAACCGCATCGCGCGGTGGAACGGCTTCACGTGGTCGCCGCTGGGCACCGGCCTCGACGCCTATGCGGTGTCGGTCGTGGTGATGCCGAACGGGGATGTCGTCGCCGGCGGCAACTTCACTTCGGCCGGCGGCACCCCGACGTCGGTGATCGCCAGGTGGGACGGGGCTGCCTGGTCGGGCCTCGGTCCGAACCCGAGTCCGCAGCGTGTGTACGGGCTCGCAGTCCTGCCGTCGGGCGATCTCGTCGCGGTCGGCGACTTCACCGTGATCGGCGGAGTGCCTGCCAGTCGCGTCGCGCGGTGGAACGGCGTCGCGTGGTCGCCGCTCGGCGCAGGTACGAACTACTTGACCAAGACGGTGCTCGTTCTCGGCAACGGCGAGGTCCTCGTCGGCGGCGGGTTCTCGCGGGCGGGCGGTGTGTCGGCGGCGTGTGTCGCGCGTTGGAACGGTCTGGCCTGGTCGCCGCTCGTCACGGGTACCGACGGCCCGGTGGTGGCGCTGACCACTTCGTCGAACGGCGACCTCGTCGCCGGCGGCGGGTTCGGCACCATCGGCGGGGTTCCGGCGAGCAACGTCGCGCGGCGGACCGGTGTCACATGGGCGCAGATCGGAGCTGGTCTCCCCGGCGCCGTCTCCGTTCTGACCACCATGCCGAACGGCGACATCGTCGCCGCGGGCGACCTCCCCGGCCACCTCGCGCGTTGGGACGGTGCCGCCTGGAACCCGCTCGGCACCGGCGTCGACGGCCCGGTCTACGCGCTGCTGCCGCTGCCCAACGGCGACCTGATCGTGGGCGGCTGGTTCGCCAACGCGGGCGGTGCGCCGGCGGCCTACATCGCCCGCTGGGACGGCTCGTCGTGGTCCCCATTGGGCACGGGCATGAACTCCAGTGTGCTGGCGCTGGCCCGGTTGCCGAACGGCACGGTCGTCGCCGGCGGCCAGTTCACGACTGCGGGAGGGGGCACGGCGTATCACGTGGCGCAGTGGAACGGAGCCGTGTGGTCGAGCTTCGGACTCGGGCTCGGGTCGACCAACGAACACGTTCGCGGGCTGCTCGTCCGCCGCGACGGCACGCTCGTGGCGACCGGGTTGTTCCTGAAGTCCGGTTCCACCAGCTTGAACCACGTCGCCGCGTGGAACGGGACGACCTGGGTCGCGCTCGCCGGCGGCGTCGACCAGTACGGCGTTGCCCTGACCGAGCTTCCGGACGGCGATCTGCTGCTCGGCGGGTCGTTCTGGACCGCCGGGGGCGTCCTGGCGCGCAACATCGCTCGCTGGAACGGCACGGCCTGGAGCGCCCTCGGCGAAGGGTTCGACAACTACGCGAGTTCGTTCGCGATGTTGCCGAGTGGCAACCTCGCGGTCGGCGGCCCGTTCCATTCCGTCGGGAGCAGCGCCGCCGCCGGCATCGCGGAGTTGTCGACGACCTGCCCCGCGACCGCGGTGCCGACCGGGCTCGGTTGCGCGAGCAGCGGCGGCAGCAACACGTTGACTGCGGCGACGCTGCCGTGGGTCGAGTCGACGTTCCGTGCGAACGGCACGGGCCTGCCGCCGACGGCGATCGTGCTGACGCTGACGAGCTTCACTTCGGTGCCGCAGGGCATCGCGCCGCTGACGATCCTGTTCCCGCAGGCGGGACCGGGCTGCGACGTGCTCGTCGGGCCGGACATCCTCGGCGCGCTGGTCACGACGACCGGCAGCGCGCAGTCCGAGCTGTTCCTGCCGAACGTGCCGCCGCTCGTCGGGCTGTCGTTCTTCCACCAGATGGTGCCGATCGAGATCGGCGCCGGCGGCGCGTGGACCGCTGTCACCGCGACGAACGCGCTGCAGCTCACGGCGGGCATGTTCTAGAGGAACCAGATCGGTGAACGAGCCCGGCTGCGGTCCTGCCGTGTGGCGCTTGCGCTGAGGCAGGGACGTGACGGTCGTGCGCGACGCCGACGTGTCGGTTGTTGGTTGATCCAGGCCACGGGTGTCCGGAAGGAATCGAAGTGACCCATCGTTGCCTCGTCGGAGCGATCTCGCGGCTCGCCGCAGTCTTCCTCGTTCTCGCCGCCACGCTCTCGCGTGCGAGTGCTCAATGCTCGAACGTCTGGCTGGCCGGGGGTGGACTGTGCGGCACCAACGGCGATGTCGAGGCGATGGCGATATGGGATCCGGACGGCCCAGGACCCGCGACTCCGCTGGTGGTGGCCGGGGGCAGCATCACCGCCGCAGGCTCTTCGATGGCTGCGGGGCTCGCCGCCTGGGATCCTGCCACAGGAGCCTGGTCGCCGATCGGCAGCGGGCTCTCTGGCACCGTGTTCGCGCTCGTCGCCACGCCGAACGGCGACCTCATCGCGGGAGGCAGCTTCTCCGGGCCAGGCGGCGGGGTGGGCGGCGTGGCCCGTTGGAATGGCACCTCGTGGGGGTTGGTTGGCAGTGGGGTTCCCAACCCGGTCCATTGTGTTGCGTCGATGCCGAATGGGGACGTGGTCGCAGGGGGCTCCTTCGGCGGGGTCCAGCGTTGGGATGGCTCGTCGTGGTCCGCGCTCGGTGCCGGAGTCATCAGCGGTTCCGTCGAAGCGCTCGCCCTGCTCCCGAACGGTGACTTGCTCGCGGGCGGTTCCTTCACGGTCCTCGGCATCCCTTCGGCGAAGAACCTCGCTCGCTGGGACGGCACGTCGTGGAGCGCGTTTTCGGCGTCCGTCCTGAATGGCCCCGTGTCGGCCCTGGTCGTTACTCCCAATGGCGATGTCGTGATCGGTGGATCGTTCTTGTTCCCTGCCTTCTGGATCGCGCGGTGGGATGGTGTCTCGTGGGGGGCACTCGGTGGCGGCATGAACGGCCCTGTGCTGGCCCTCGGTGTCCTGCCGAACGGCGATCTCGTGGCGGCTGGATCCTTCCTCACTGCCGGACCAGCGAACGCGAACCGCATTGCGCGGTGGGATGGAACCACCTGGTCGCCGTTCGGCAGCGGCATCGATGGCAACGTGCTCGCCGTGGCGGTGCTGTCGAACGGTGATGTCGTCGCGGGTGGCCAGTTCGGAGTCGCCGGTGGCGTGAACCTGAGCCGGGTGGCGCGTTGGAGCAATGGCGTGTGGTCCCGCATGGGATCGGGAGTCGATCGTGGCATCGCCTCCTTGCGTACGCTGCCCGATGGAAACGTCGTCGCGTCTGGGGCGTTCAAGACGATTGGCGGAGTGAACGTGAACCACCTGGCGCGTTGGGACGGTGTGTCCTGGACGGCAGTGGCCACGGGACCCGCCGGCGGTGAGGTCCTCGAATACCCACTGGCAGCCGGCGCCAACGGGGACATCTTCTTTGCGCGAGCCGCGCTCGGCACCGGCGGAACGTTCACGTTCAGCCAGGTGTGGCGCTCGAACGGTGCGTCTGCGACGCCGGTCGGCGGCGCCTTCAACGGGTTCATCCGCGCTCTCGCTGCGTCGCCGAACGGGGACGTCTTCGCCGGTGGCCCCTTCTCGCAGGTCGGGTCGGTCGCTGCTCTCGGAGTCGCACGCTGGAACGGCACCGCGTGGACAGCTCTGGGCAGCGGCTTCGCCGCGTCGGTCTACTCGCTCGCGATCATGCCCAACGGGGATCTGATCGTAGGCGGCAACCAACATGGCGGCCCAACACGGTGGGACGGCAGCGCCTGGTCTGCCCTGGGAACTGGGTGAGCAACGGTCCGCTCGGAATTTCCGTCGAACTGAACGCTCTGGCGACCCTCGGAAATGGTGACCTCATCGTGGGAGGGCGATTCGTTACTGCCGGCGGTGTGAGCGCGAACTCGATCGCGCGGTGGGACGGCAGCACGTGGTCGCCGTTTGGTGCGGGGCTCGGTTTGGCCATCTTGCCGGGGCGCGTTCGCGGCCTCGCGGTGATGCCCGACGGTGACCTCCTTGCGTGTGGCGACTTCGCGACGACCGGGTCTTCCACTCTGGCGAACCTCGCGCGCTGGAACGGCAGCACGTGGTCGACGCTCGGCGCAGGTCAGGACAAGCCTGCGTCGTCGATGGTCGTCGGACCGAGGGGTGACGTTCTGCTCGGCGGTGACTTCCTGAAGGCAGGCAACGGGGGATTGAGCCCCAGCTTGGCCACGCTCTCCACGACCTGTCCCGCGACCGCGGTGCCGACCGGGCTCGGTTGCGCGAGCAGCGGCGGCAGCAACACGTTGACTGCGGCGACGCTGCCGTGGGTCGAGTCGACGTTCCGTGCGAACGGCACGGGCCTGCCGCCGACGGCGATCGTGCTGACGCTGACGAGCTTCACTTCGGTGCCGCAGGGCATCGCGCCGCTGACGATCCTGTTCCCGCAGGCGGGACCGGGCTGCGACGTGCTCGTCGGGCCGGACATCCTCGGCGCGCTGGTCACGACGACCGGCAGCGCGCAGTCCGAGCTGTTCCTGCCGAACGTGCCGCCGCTCGTCGGGCTGTCGTTCTTCCACCAGATGGTGCCGATCGAGATCGGCGCCGGCGGCGCGTGGACCGCTGTCACCGCGACGAACGCGCTGCAGCTCACGGCGGGCATGTTCTGACGAACAACGCGCGGCCGCTGCGATCAGGCGCTGTTGGTCGCGAACGCCAGGGAAGGCAGCCGGAACGTGAACGTCGTGCCGCGTCCGGCGTGGCTCTGCACGTCGACGCGACCGCCGAGCGCTTCGCATGCGGCCCGCACCGCTGCGAGGCCGACGCCGCGGCCCGACGTCTCCGTCACGGTTTCGCGCGAGGACACGCCGTCGGTGAACACCGCGGCGGTCAGGTCGTCTGCCGTCGTGTGCGCCAGTCCGCGCTTCTTCGCGGACTCGCGCACGGCGGCCCAGTCGATGCCCTTGCCGTCGTCGGCGATCGTCACCACGAGGCCGTCGTCTCCGCGCTCGGCGCAGAGACGCAGCGTGCCGACCGCGGGTTTGCCGACGGCGACACGGTGTTCGGCGTTCTCGAACCCGTGGTCGATCGCGTTGCGCACCACGTGGATGACGGCTTCCCAGAACGGCGCCATCGCCACCGGATCGAAGCGCAGCGCGTTGTCGACGGCCTCGACCTCCACGTTCTTGCCCAGTGATTTCGCGACGCGTTGCGCCTGACGGCCCAAGCGCGCGAACACGGAAGCGACGGTCGGCAGACGCCACGACTCTGCGACCTCCGCCAGGACCGCCGGGTCGGCGCCGTTGCGCAGCTGCACGACGAACCTCGCCAGTTCGGACGGCGAGACCCTGACCGCGGCGTCGTTCCGTTCGGGCAGGAACTGGCGCACGCGCCGAACGGCTTCGTCCCAGTTCGAACTCAGCTTGTCCGCCGCGGTGTCGAAGGCCTGGCCCTCGGCGATCGCACTCTCCACGCGGTGGCAGTGGTCGGCGAAGTCGAGGAAGCCGTACACCGCGGCATTGCCCTTCGCGGTGTGCAGGCTCCGCAGGCGGGTGCGTTCGTCCTCGGTCAGCAGTTCGTGCGTGACCAGCTTCTGCATCTCGTCGAGGAAGCGTTCGAAGTCGGTCGGATCGCGCAGCAGGATCTGCACGATGCCCTGCAGTTCGCGCGCCTCCTGCTCCGCGCGTTCGCGTTCGAGTTGCGAGGAGATGTCGCGCACGATCAGCAGGAAGCCCGCCGTCCGTTCGCCCTTCGCGACCTTGCGGAAGTCGATCGCCAGCTCGTGTCCGCCCTTGCGGAGCCGGCGCGGCATCTGGTCGACGAGCAGCTCGAACGGCAGGAAGTCGTCGAGCAGCTGATCCCACCCGAGTCGGAAGTCGTCGCGCCGCCGCGCGTCGTCGTGGAACAGGTAGTCCCAGACCTTGTCGCCCGTCGCGGTGCCGAACCAGTCCTCGGCGCACTTCGACACTCCGCCGACGATGGTGCCTTGCAGGTCGCAGGTGACGAGTCCGTCGCCGGTGCTGTCGAGCACCAGCTTCATGTGTTCGTTGATCGCCGACAGCGACTGTTCGCGGTTGCGGATCTTCGCCGACATCTCGTTGAACGCCGCCGTCAACGTCGCGATCTCGTCGTCGCCGATCACCGGCACGGGGACCACGGAGCCAGCGCGCAGGCCTTCGACGCCGCGCATCAGGTTGCCGAGGCGCCGCAGCATTCGGGACACCCCGAAGAGCGTGAGGCCGAGCAGCAGGCAGCCGGCTCCGGCGATCACCAGCATCGAGGATCGGATGATGCTCTGCCCTTGTGCGAGCAGCGGGCGTTCGCGATCGACGCGAACCAGCACGCAGCGCTCGCCGTAGATGTCCTGCATCCAGCAGAACGAGGACGTCTGCTGTTCGGAGACGCAGACGGTCGTCACGCCCTGCGGATTCGCTTCGAGCGTCGCGCGCGCCTCGCGCTCCGCGTCGGTGCGGGGCTGCTGGTCGGCGCGGTGGAACGAGATCTGGAGTCGCGTGAACTTGCGCAGGCGCGCCATCCATGCGTCGTCGATCCGTGTGCACGTCATGAAGCGGCCCGGCACCCTCGTCGGCTGCTTGTCCGTCGTCATCACGTCGCGCGAGACCGTGACCCAGAGGGTGTCGCCCGTCGTGACGAAGCCGGTGACCGGCGTGCCCTGCCGGTAGTGCGTCGCGGCGTTGCGCAGGTGCGCCTGCATCGCGGGGTCCACGTCGACGAGCTTCGTGCGGTCGGCATCGAGACCGGTGAGCAGGCAATCCGCTCCGTTCGGCGGTCGCGCGACGTAGATCACGTCCCAACCGAGAGCTGCCAGTGCGCCGGCTTCGATGTTCTCGTCGGCGTAGGTCGGGTTGTCGCCGTCGACCAGCTTGGCGGTCGCGTCCCATTCGGCCCAGTCCGTCGTGCGGGAGAGGCTCTCCTCGAGCATGGTCTCGACGATCTCGCGCGTCGAGTGCACCGCGCGATCGGCGGCGTGTCGTTCTTCGGCGAGGAAGCCGGACATGACGACGGCGTCGGTCGCCACGTAGAGCACGGCGTTCAGCGCCACGATGCCGCCGATGGCCGACCACAGGACTTTCGACCGGAGCTTCATCGCGGCCGATCGTCAGAACAGGACGAGGTCGCCTTCGCGTCCCACTTCGGCGTCGCCGCGCGCGAGCCTGTCGAGTCGCTGCGCGTCCTTCACCTGGAAGTCGATCCACACGGTCGCGCGTTTGCCCTCGGCCGCCATCGTGATGCCCTGGCGCTGGTTGCGCGGCCCGTTCGGCAAGATGCGCACCGAACCGAGCACCGTCGGTGTGAGCGCCGCGACTTCGACGTCGTACGCGAGCAGGCGGTTCTTCAGGCGGCCGAGCAGTTGGTTGGAGAGTTCCGCGATCCAGTCGCGTTCGGTCGTCTCGGGCGTCGGCGTCGAGGCGCGGAGCAGGGCGCTGTCGACGACGAGCACTACGGCGCCGCTGATGGCCGTACCGGTGAAGCCGACCACTGCAGCGAGGGTGCTGGCGGTCTCTTTCGCGCCGGCGGGATCCTCGGCGAGCTGCACGCCGTAGGCCTTGAACAGACCGAGCGTGCTGGTGAACAGCAGGTTGTTGAGCGTGTCGGCGATGGCCATGCGCGGGTCCTCGGGTGGGTCACTGCCCGGTGATCTTCTTGATCGCGGCCAGCAGCAACGGCGGCTTGAACGGTTTGACGATCCAGCCCTTGGCCCCGGCCTGCTTCGCCCGCTGCATCATCGCGGGCTGCCCCTCGGTGGTGAGCATCAGCACCTGCAGTCGCGCCATCGCGCCCTTGGCCTTCAGCTCGTCGAGCAGGCCGAGTCCGTCGAGCCTCGGCATGTTGACGTCGCAGATCACCACGTCGATGTCGGTCCGCGTCGTCAGGGTCTGCAGGGCATCGACGCCGTCGGTGGCTTCGAGGATCTCGAAGCCGCCCTCCGCGAGAGTGGTCCGCACGTGCTGGCGGATGCTCTGCGAGTCGTCGACGACGAGAATGCGTTTGCTCAAAGGCGTGGTCTCGGTTGCGGGATGTCTTCCGGCTCATCGACTCCTTCGCCGGGCGATTTGACTCCCCGATGCAGCGGGAAAACCCTGAGTCGGCGCGCCGCGCTGGCAAGGACGCGTGGGTGCCGTCGCACTGCCGCGATCCTCGTGCGCAGCCGGCCGGCCTCGGAGGGTGCGTGGGAGCGAAGGACGGATCCACTCCCGGTCGAGCTGGTAGGCTGCGCGTCCGCTCCTTCGCATGCGCGCCGTGCACCATCGCCTGCTGCCGATCTGCTCGATGCTCGCGAGCACCGTCTTGGCACAGCAGGCGGTGCCGACGTGGGTGTCGACGACGGACCTCGGTTGCTTCACGCCGCCCGGCGCACTCGCCGCGGTCGGGCTCGCGGGAACGGACCTCGGTGTCGCGTTCCCGCTCGGAGATCGCATCGCGTTCCTCTTCGGGGATTCGTGGACGCCCGACCGGCGGGACCAGGACGCCGACAGCGTCGCTTTCGCGGCGCGGGTGCTGCCCGCGGCCGGCCTGCCTGCGCTCACGTGGCTCACGCGCGAGGGCGGCCGCTTCCACGAACTCGTTCCGAAGGGGCTGCGGCTCGGCGGCATGAACGTCCCGGTCGAGGGCATCGTCGTCGGCGACCGCGTGCACGTGTTCTTCTCGGACGGCTGGGATGCGCGGCGAGGAAGGCACTCGCACTCGGTCTGTGCGACCGCGCGCGGCGGCGACCTCCGGCAGCTCGAAGTCGCGCACCGAGCCGCGACGGAGCGCTTCGTCAACGTCAGCATCGTGCGCGACCGCGACGTCTGCTGGGTCTTCGCCACCGGCGACTACCGAAAGAGCGACGTGTTCCTCGCCCGCGTCGCGAGCCGGGACCTCGCCGATCGCGGGGCATGGCGCTACTGGCCCGACTTCACGGCCGACGAAGCGAAGGCACGGCCGATCGTGGCGGGCGCGGCGTTCGGTGAGCTGTCGGTGCGGCGCGTGCCGGGCAGCGACCTCTGGTGGATGACGATGAACGCTCCCGTGCCGCGCGGCATCCACTTGCGCATCGCCGCGGCGCCGACCGGCCCCTGGAGCGAGCCGGTAGTGGTATTCGATCCAAGCCGCGATCGCGGCTACGGCCACTGCATGCACCAGAGCGTCGGCGCCGTCGGCTTCGACGACGGCGTGTCCGAGCCCGGGCGCGAGGAGGAGTGGGGCGGCGAGTACGGGCCGTACCTCGTGCCGGAGTGGTGTTCGTCGCCCGGCAAGGGCGTGGTCGACCTCGTCTACACTCTGTCGACGTGGAACCCGTACACGACGCGGCTTCTGCGTTCGCGCGTCGTGCTGCCGGGCGCGCAGTGGCAGGAGCCCGCTGCTCCGGCATCTTCGGCAGCGCGCGCGATTCGTCCGCCGCAGAACCTCGCGTTCGCAAACGGCTCGCTCGCCGGCTGGAAGCAGGAAGGCGATCGCTTCGCGACCGCGCAGCGCGGCGACGGTTCGTGGTTCGTCTGTACGTACGTGGCGCCGGGCGGCGACCGGGTGAAGGGGCGCATCTGGCAGGAGTTCACGGTGCCGGCGGCGGCGACGGAGCTGCGCGGGTTCGTGTGGGGCGGCAGCGAGGCAGTCGAGCTGTGGCGCGGCGACGAGCGCGTGCGGTGCACGCGCGGGCGACGCACGAACGATCGCGAGACGCCGCTGCGCTGGAACCTCGAGACGCTGCGTGGTGCCTCCGTGCGGCTGCAGATCGCGGACGGCAGCACCGCACCCTGGGGCTTCGTCAGCGTGCGCGCCCTCGAACTCGTCGAGTGATCCCAGCGTCCTTCTTTGCCGCGCGGCGTCGCTCTACGCTCCGCGCCACCTTCGCCCCGCTCGTCGCATGAACCAACGCTGGAAGCTGTTCTTCATGATGGTCCTCCAGTTCGCGATCTGGGGGGCGTGGTTGCCGCTGATCTTCGGCTACCTGCCGAGTCTCGGCTTCGACGACTGGCAGCAGTCGGCGATCCTGAACGCGTTCCCGATCGCCGCGATCGTCGGCATGTTCTTCGGCAACCAGTTCGCGGATCGCACCTTCGCCGCCGAGAAGTTCCTCGCGACGAGTCACCTGATCGGCGGCGCGTCGATGCTGGCACTCGGGTTCGTGCACGAGTTCTGGCCCTTCTGCCTGCTGATGTACGTGCACTGCCTCTGCTACGTGCCGACCATCTCGATCACGAACGCGATCGCGTTCGCGCACCTGAAGGACAGCCAGCGCGAGTTCGGTCTCGTGCGGATGGGGGGCACGATCGGCTGGATCCTCGTCGCCTGGCCGTTCACGTTCGTGTTCGTCGACTGGCCGGCCGTGACCGCCGCGAATCCCGAGGGACTGTTCGCGTGGTTCGGCGAAGCGTTGAAGCACCCGCTGGCGGGCGATGCCGCGAAGGCCGCGACGACGTGGACGTTCGTGGTGTCCGGTGGTGCTTCGCTGTTGCTGTCCGCGTTCGCGCTGACGCTGCCGCACACGCCGCCGCGCGCCGGCGAGAGCCTCGCGTGGGCGAAGGCGTTGCGGCTGCTGAAGCACCCGTTCGTGCTGGTGCTGTGGGTGGTCGCGCTCGTCGACGCCCTCGTGCACCAGAGCTTCTTCATGTGGACCGGCCGCTTCCTCGAGAGCGCGCAGGTCGGCATCCCGAGCAACTGGGTGATGCCCGTGATGAGCATCAGCCAGCTCGCCGAGATCTTCACGATGGTCGGGCTCGGCACCGTGCTGAGGAAGCTCGGTTGGAAGTGGACGATGGTGGTCGGCGTGCTCGGCCACGTGCTGCGCTTCTTCGTGTTCGCGCACTTCCCGCAGCACCCGTGGCTGATCGTCGGGATCAACGTCGTGCACGGCATCTGCTACGCCTTCTTCTTCGCGACCGTCTACATCTTCGTCGACACGTTCCTGCCGAAGGACATCCGCAGCAGTGCGCAGGGCCTGTTCAACTTGATGATCCTCGGCGTCGGTCCGCTGCTCGCGAACACGTTCGGCCCGCACGTCTTCACGCACTACACCGCGTCGGCCGCGACGGAGGCGACACCGCCCGACTGGCACCACCTGTTCGAACTGCCGATGTGGCTGGCGCTCGGCGCGGCGCTGGCCTTGGCGATCCACTTCCGCCCGCCGAAGGAGCCGGTCGCGGCGCAGTGACGGCGGCGCGACCGCGCGCTCCGCTCCGGCCAACGCAGTCTCGCGCCAGCCGGTAGACTCCTGCCCCTCGACGGCCCCCTTCGCGACATCCACCTCTCCCGCATGCATCGGTCCCTCCGGCGTCTCTCTTCGTCGGCCGCGCTGTCGCTCGTGTTCGCGGCTGCGACCACCGCGCAGTGCACCAACTCGTGGCAGGCAGGGTACGGGCCGACCACGGGAGGTGCGTTCCGATCGAGCACGATGTGGGATCCCGACGGTGCAGGGCCGAAGGCTCCGCAGTGGGTGGTGGCAGGGCAGATCGGTTCTCCCGCCTTCGCGATGCTCCTGGCTCGTGATTCCGCGACCGGCCAGTGGACGGGACCCGCGGGCGGGGGCGCTCCGGATGCGTACGCCGTCACGACGCTGCCGAGCGGCGAACTGGTCGTCGGCGGTACGTTCAGCTCCCTCGCCGGTATCGGGCTGTCGAGGATCGCGCGCAACAACGGCACGTCGTGGCTGCCGCTCGGAATCGGCATCTACTCGTCCTTCCAGCCGACCCCGGACGTCGGCGTCAAGGCGCTCGCGGTCGCACCCAACGGCGACCTGATCGCGGGCGGATTCTTCGACCGGGCGAGCGGCGTCGTGGTCGGCAACGTCGCGCGTTGGAACGGCACGAACTGGTCGTCGCTCGGCGCCGGGCTGAACGGCACCGTCCTCGCGCTCACCGTCTTGCCGAACGGCGACGTCATCGCCGGCGGCACGTTCACGATGGCGGGCGGATCGCCGGCGAACCGCGTCGCGCGTTGGAACGGCGTGTCGTGGAGCGCGATGGGCGCTGGCTTCGACAACGAGGTTCGCGCCCTCGCCGCGCTGCCCAACGGCGACATCGTCGCCGGCGGCTACTTCGCGCAGTCGGGCGCGACGAGCCTCGGGTGCATCGCTCGCTGGGACGGCGCGTCGTGGCAGTCGATGGGCGGGCCGGCGAACGGCGGAGTCCGCGCGCTCACCGTGTTGCCCAATGGCGACCTGGCCGCCGGCGGGTCGTTCACGTCGATCGGCGCGACGTCGCTGCGGCGCATCGCACGGTGGGACGGCGCTTCGTGGCACCCGATCGGATCCGGCGCGAACGGCGAAGTGCTCACGATCTCCACGTGGCCGACCGGCGAGATCGCGATCGGCGGAACGTTCACCGGCGTCGGCGGAGTCGCGGCGCGGACGTGGGCATCGTGGGATGGCGCCAATTGGTCGGGCGAGCCGACGAGCCCGCTGTTCAGCGCGGGCTTCTCCGGGCAGGTGAAGGCGCTGGCGCCGCTGCCCGGCGGCGGATTGATCGCAGGCGGTGACTTCCAGACCGCAGGCACGGTCGAGGCGCGATGGATCGCGAAGTGGGACGGCGCGGCATGGAGTCCGCTCGGCAACGGCGTCGTGACACCCGTCAACGCGGTCACGGTGTTGTCGACCGGCGACGTGATCGCCGGTGGTACCTACCTGCTCGACGGCAGCACCGTTCCGAACGGCGTCGCCCGCTGGGACGGCACCGCATGGTCCGACATCGGCGGAGGGCTGGACGGCGCGGTGCTCGCGCTGGCAACGATGCCGCTCGACGAAGTGATCGCCGTCGGTTCCTTCGCGACCGCGAGCGGGGTCCCCATGAACAACATCGCCCGTTGGGACGGAGCCGCATGGATGCCGTACGGTTCGGGCACGAACGGCACCATCCGGTCGCTCTCGTTCCTGCCGAACGGCGACATCGTCGTCGGCGGTGAGTTCACGACCGCTGGCGGCGTGCCCGCGAATCGTGTCGCTCGTTGGAACGGAGCGTCGTGGTCGCCGCTCGGAACGGGTGTGAATGCGTCGGTGCATTCCGTGCTCGCTCTCGCGAACGGCGACATCGTCGCCGGCGGCGAGTTCACGACCGCCGGCGGCGGCGCGGCCCGCGGCATCGCGCGATGGAACGGCACGTCGTGGTCGGCGATGGGGCCGGGGATGGACGGGATCGTGTACGGGCTGCACCAGCTCCCCGACGGCGACGTCGTCGCGTGCGGGTCGTTCAGCCCGTCCTTCGGGTACGTCAACGCGTGGGGCATTGCGCGATGGGACGGTTCGGCGTGGTCGGGGATCGGCGCCGGGTTCTCGTCACCGGTGCGAGCCGCCGCACCGATGACGAACGGCGACCTCGCCGTCGGCGGCAGCTTCACGAACATGGGCGGCATGCCGACGCCGTACATCGCGCGGCTCACGACCACGTGTCCGGCCACGGTCGCCGTGAGCGGCAGCGGATGCCCGAGCAGCGGCGGCAGCAACACGCTCGCCGCGGTGACCCTGCCGTGGGTCGACGGGACGTTCCGCGCGTCCGGAACCGGACTGCCGGCGACCGCGATCGTTCTCACGTTGACGAGTTTCGTCGCGGTGCCGCAAGGCGTGGCGCCGTTGGCGATCCTATTCCCGCAGGCCGGGGCCGGCTGCGACGTGCTCGTCGCGCCCGACATCCTCGGCTTGCTCGTGACGACGACCGGCTCCGCGCAGTCTTCGCTGTTCCTGCCGAACGTGCCGCCGCTCGTCGGCCTGTCGTTCTTCCACCAGATGGTGCCGATCGAAGTCGACGCGCTCGGGGCGTGGACCGCCGTCACCGCGACCAACGCACTGCAACTCACCGCAGGAGCGTTCTGATCGCGGCGCAGTGACGGCGGCGCGACCGCGAGCTCAGCCGTAGTACTTGCCGAAGCGGTTCTGCAGGAAGGCGTCGTAGTCGACGTTCTCCATCTTCAGCAGTCCGCTCGTGGTCGGCAGCTTGCCGGCGCGCAGCATGTCGACGATGCCCGTGACGCCGGCGGCCGTCGTGATCTGGATGCCGCTCCAGTTCTCGCCGTCGATGAGCTGGTGGTAGATCGTCTTCGCGTAGGTGCGCTCGGTGAGGCGGCCCTGGTACTTCCCCGTCGCGCTGACGAAGATCACGATCTGGTCCTGCGCCGTCGCGGGCAGGCTCCTCTCGAAGATCTCCTTCAGCAGGCCCTGCTGTTCCTGCATCTGCAGGTCGTGCAGCAGGAACTTCATCAGGTCGCAGTGGCCGGGGTAGCGGATCGTCTTGTAGTTGACGTTCTTGACGCGGTCCTTGAGCGTGATCGCGAGGGTGCCGAGGCCGCCCGACGTGTTGAACGCCTCGTAGTCGACGCCGTCGATCGTCAGGCGCTCGAGCTGCTCGAGGGGCGGCAGCGTGGTGAGCTGGCCGTGTTCGACCGCTTCGCACGGCTGGCAGTACTCGTTGATGAGTCCCTCCGTGCTCCACGTCAGGTTGTACTTGAGGCGATTGCTCGGATAGCGCGGCAGCGCACCGACGCGCAGGCGCAGGTCGCTGACGTCGGTCATCGAACGCATCAGGTGGTTCGCGACGATCGTGATGAAGCCGGGCGCCAGGCCGCACTGCGGCGCGAAGAGCGTCTTGCTGTCCTTCGCGAGCTCGACGACCTGGTGCGTCACCTCGACGTCCTCGGTCAGGTCGAAGTAGTGCACGCCGTGCTGCTTCGCCCGCTGCGCGATGAGCGGGTTGCAGTGGAACGGTGCGCAGCTGACCACGGCCCAGGCGCCCTTCAGGATCGCGTCGAGGCTCTGCGCGCTGCCGAAGTCGACGACCTGGCCCTTCACCTGCGGGTACTTCTTCGCGAGATGGTCGACGGCTCCCTGCGCCACGTCCCCGACGCGAACGGCGTAGTCGCCGGACTTCGTCATCAGGTGGCACACCATCCGGCCGATCTTGCCGGCGCCGAGGATCACGAGTTCGTTCATGGCAGTTCCGAGGTCAGTGCAGCAGGGGCGAGCATGGTGCGGACCGGGGCGTTCCTTCGCAAGCGTGCGCACGCGCCGGTGGCATCGGACGCACTACGCCTTCGTGCCGACGACGATCGCGATCCACGCTTCGTCCATGTCGCCGCGTTCCTTCCGCCGGAAGACGCCGTTGCCGCGTCCGGTCTTGGAGTCGGTGCCTTCCCACAGGACATGCACGTCGCGGAAGCCGGCGTCTTCGTACAGCTCGCGCAGCTCCGCGAGCGTCCACAGACGCCATTCGTAGACGAACGCGTCGCGCAACTTCGTGCCGTCCCTGAACTCGAAGTGGATCGCGCACGTGATCTCGTGGCTGATCGGGTCGTAACGCCGCTGCTCCCAGAGGTACGTGAAGTCGCCGTGGCGCGCGCGGTCGACGACGTGCTTCAGCACGTCGGGTCCGCCCCATGCGTCCATGAACAGCACGCCGCCCGGCTCGAGCGAGCGGTGGGCGTTCCGGACGTAGGCCGCGAGTTCGCGGCGCGTCTTGAACACGGAGTAGCTGAAGTTCAGTGCGAGGATCGCGTCGGCCTTCGGCGAGCGCACGTCGAGCACGTTCTCCTGCAGGAGCACGAGGCGCCTCCGTTGCTCGTCGTCGAGCAGCTTCTTCACGTTGTGGACGCGGCCCCAGGCGAGCGTCGGCCAATGGAGGTCGACGCCGATCGCTCGGTTCTCCCGGTGCCGCAGCACGTGGTGGCACGACAGCACTGCCGTGCCGCAGAAGTCCTCGCGCATCACGCGCAGCGGCCGGCCCGTCGTCCGCTCGAAGAAGCGCGCATAGAACGCCGCGTCGACCTCCGGCGACTGCACCGCGCGCTGGTAGAGCACGTGGCGGTCGGCGGTGCGTGCAGTGAGCCGCTTCTTGCGCGGCTTCTTCGTGCGCTTCGGCGCGGTCGGTCGGCGGCGACGCTTCGTCATGCGGACGTGTTAGCGGACGCCCGGCCGCGACTCCACCGTGCAGTGCGCCGTGCCTTCGCGAGTCGGATGCGCTCCGAGGCCCGACGAGTCCGCGGTCCATGGGCCGAAGTCCTGGTCGAGGTGCAGCAGCAGCACCGTGACCGCGTCCGCGGCGTGGCGCGCGGCGGGAGTGAACGTCTCCGCCGAATAGCGTGCGGTCTTCGACAGGCGCACTTCGTCGATGCACCCGGCGAAGAACGTTCCCGGCTGGCCCTTGCTGCCCGGGTCGGCGCCGACGAACAGCGGCAGCCGGTTGGTCCTGCGTGTGCCCTTGCCCGCCGCATCGGCGGCGAGCGCCCCGTCCACGTAGAGCCGCACGTGTTCGCCGTCGAAGACGCCGGCGAGGTGATGCCACGTGCCGGCGCGGAGCTTCGTCGCCTTCGCCTCCGCGCGCACGTAGCCGTCGCCGAGCCACACGAAGAAGCCCGGCGCCCCGTCCGTCGTCGAGAGCGCGTATTCGCTGTTCTCCGTCTTCGCGACGACGGCGTGCTTGCCGCTCACGTCTTCGGCGCGCACCCATGCTTCGAGCGTGAACGGTCCGTCGGGCAGCTCGACCGTCGCGGCTTCGACGCGCAGGCAAGCCGACTTGCCGTCGAGTACGAGGACCCCTTCGTGCGCCGCGTCCTTGCTGCCGAGATCGCGCGGTGGACGCATCTCGAACGCGAAGTCACGGCGCGGCAGTCCGATGCGGCGGTCGGCGGCGAGGTAGTCGCACCGCACCTCGAGCCGCGGCAGTGCGAACGGCGCCGCGGGATCGGCCCGGCGTCGCACCGCGAACGTCGTCGTCGCGGTGTCCTTGCCCTTCACGATCACGTGCTGGTGGTCCGGGCCGAACTGCCAGCTCGGATCGCCGTGCGGGATCAGCTCGTACTCGACGGCGCGCGTCGCCGGGTTGGTGCAGCGCAGCGTCACGAGCGCGTCGACGGCGCCGTCGGCGGTCATCGCGTCGCCCGCTCCGGCCGCGACACATTCGACTAGCAGCGGCTGCATGCTCTCGTGCACACGGTCGACGTCTTCGCTCAGCTGCCCGGTGATCTGCAGCGGGTCCATCACGGTGCCGACGGGCAGCGCCGCGACGGTGATGCCGTCCGGCCGCACGGTGACCACGTGGAACTGGTGCAGGAAGCCGGCCGCCGGCGCCTCGAACTCGAGGAAAGCCCCGACCGACGCGACGGTGAAGTAGCGGATGCCGTCCTTCACGCCGTCGAAGCGCATGCGGTGGATGTGCCCCGCGAACACCGCGCTGACGTTGCCGTTCTTCGCGAGCAGCGCGTGCACCCGGTCCCAGTCGCTGCCGTACTGCGCGAGCCAGCGCGGGTGGTGGAGGAACACGAACACGTGCCGTGCACCCTTCGCCTTCTCCAGCGTCTCGCGCAGCCACGTGAACTGCGCGTCGCCCATCCTCTGGCACTCCGGATCGCCGAAGTCCTTCTTGCCGGTCGTGGGGTTGCCCTCGTCGGAGTAGAGCACGACGAACCAGCACTTCTTGTGTTCGACCGCGTACCACAGGGGGCCGAAGGTCGCCTCGTAGTCCCCTTCGTGCTCGCCGACAGGCTTGCCGGGGCCGCGCCAGTAGACGTCGTGGTTGCCGGGCACCGGGAACCACGGCATGCGCAGCCCCTTCATCACACCCTTGTACTCGGCGGCCTGCTTCTGCCAGTCGGGCGTGGTGTTGTAGCCGTTCACGAGATCGCCGACCGTGAGTACGAGATCGGGGTCGAGAAGGTTCGTGTCCGTGACGGCCTGTCGCAGCACTTCGATCCCCTCGACCGGCCCGCCGGTGCGGTCGCCGAAAACCACGAAGCCGAACGCGTCGTCCTCCTTCGGCAGCTTCAACAGTTCGCGGCCGGCGGCGCGGCTCGTGTGCACACGTGCGTCGTCCTGCGCGGGGAGTGCGGCGCCGATCGCGAAGAGCAGGAGAAGGAGGGCGAGGCGGTGCATGCGGTCTTCGTGCCGGACGACGGGGAAGGCGCCGCCAGCGCCGCGACAAGGTAGTCGGTGCCGCACGACGCTTCTATGCTGCGCGCCCCTTGCACCCCGCCGATCGCCCTCGTTCGCCGCTCTCCGGCCTGCTGCTCGTCGCGAGCTTCGCGGTCGGGGCCGGCAACGCGTGGCGCTTCGTCGGCAGCGTGTGCGACGACGCGGTGATCTCGTTCCGCAGCGTCGAGAACCAGGCCCTGGGTCACGGCCTCGTCTACAACGTCGGCGAGCGGCTCGAGACGTTCACCAACCTCGGCTTCGTGTGGCTCCTCGCCGCTGCGCGTGCGGCCGGAGCCGACCTCTTCGCGGCGGCGGGTGCGATCGGCTTCGTCGCGGCGGCCGGGGCGTTGGTCGCCACCTGGTGGCTCGCGCGCGAAGCGGGACTCGGCCGCGCGGTGTGGGCACCGGTGCTCTTCGCGTCCTCGTCGACGACGCTCGTTGGGCAGGCCGGCTCGGGGCTCGAGACGACGGCTTGCGCTCTGTTCACGACCCTCGGCCTCGCGCGGGTGCTGCAGGAATGCCGCGCGCACGGTGACGGCGCGTCGCGCCGCCACGGAGCGGGAGCGCTGCTGCTCGGTTGTGCGGTGTCGATGCGTCCGGACAGCGTCTCCGTGCTCGTCGGAGCCCTCGTGTGCAAGGCGTTCCTGCTCGGCGCATCCGAACGGAGGCGCGCCGCGATCCGGGACGGCGTCGTCGCGTTCGCCGTCGTCGCCGCGCTCACGGGTTTCCGCGTCGCGTACTACGGCGATCCGCTGCCGAACCCCGTGCACGCGAAGGTCGGTGCCGACCTCGCCGTCTTGAAGTCGGGGCTCTCGTACTGGTTCGAGTGGGTGCGCGCCGACTTCGGCATGGCGGTGCTCGCGGCGGGGCTGGTGCTGGCGTTCGCCGCGAGCGGCCGAGCGCGCCTGCTCGCCGTCCTCTGCGCCGGCTGGTGTGCGTACGTGGTCGTGAGCGGCGGCGACCACATGCCGTACTCGCGGTTCTTCGCGCCGATGCTGCCCGCGTTCGCGGTCGCGCTCGCGGCCGGCATGGCGCCGCTGTTCGTCGGCGGCGTCGGCAGCGGTTGGCGGGCTGCCGCGGGGGGGCTGTTCGTCTGCGCGCTCGCCCTGCAGCCCGCGTGGGCGTCGGTCTCGCGCGGCAACGTGCCGGCGAAGAACATGGTGCACGAGACGTTCCGCCGCGCGATCGGCGAGTTCTTCGCGCGAGAAGCGGCAGCGCGTGGCGGCCCGCTCGTCGTCGCGTGCAACCCCGTCGGCTACGTCGGCTTCTTCGCCGGTCCGCGCGTTCGTGTCGTCGACATGCTCGGCCTGTGCGATGCGCACGTCGCGCGCGAGGGTCGCCGCGACACGAAGCTGCTCGTCGGGCACCAGGTCGGCGACGGCGCGTGGGTGCTGGCGCAGCGCCCCGACTTCCTGATCCTCGGCACGGTGACGCCGGGCGACATCTGGCAGCGCCGCGACGGCGCCGAACTCCTGCGCGAGATCCGCGCGGCCGGCGTCGAGGCATGGGCGAAGGCGAACGAGCACACCTTCCTCGTCAGCGAACGCGAGATGCTCGCCGCCGACGAACTCTTCGCCGCGTACGACGCGATCATCGTGCCGCTGGCCGGCGACCGTTCGTTGCACGTCCTGCGGAGGAAGGCGTGACCACGCGCACGCCGCTGCGCGTCGGCATCGTCGGCGCCGGTCGCACGCGGCAGGGGCTCGGGCCGTACTTCGCGAAGTGGTTCGAGGCCGCGGGCGCGCGTGTCGCGGCGGTGTCGGGTCGGAACCTCGACGGCGCGCGCCGCACCGCCAGCGAACTGGCTGCTGCGTTCGGGCATCCGGTCGATGCCGCGGCCGATGCAGCGACGCTCGCGAGGTCCGTCGACCTGCTCGTGGTCGCGTCGCCGGTCGCCACGCATCTCGAGGGGCTCGACGCGGCGCTCGCGGCCGGCGTGCCGTGCTTGTGCGAGAAGCCGCTCGTCGCGGTCGAGCACGAAGCGGCAGGTCGCGCACGTATCGCGGCGTTCGCTGCGCGTGGGCTGCTGCTCGCGGAGAACTGCCAGTGGCCGTACGTGCTGCCGGCGATCTTCGAGCTCCATTCCGAACTCACGGGCGAGCCGGTGCAACGGATAGCGATGGGCCTCGGCCCGATCGGCGCCGGCGCGGCGATGGTGGCGGACTCGTTGTCGCACGTGCTGAGCGTCGTGCAGGCGCTCGCGCCGCTCGACGACGCGGTGGTGCACGACGTCCGTACCACCGACCGCACCGCGACGGCCGTTCGCAACGTCGTGTCGTTCACGGTCGCCGCCCGCGGCGGACCGGTCGCCGTCGAACTGCATCTGGAGCATTGTCCACAGCCGCCGCGTCCCGCGTGGATCGCGGTCAACGGCCGGCGTGTCGACCGGCGCATCGGGGCCGGGTACACGATCTCGTTCGTCCGCGAGGACGGCCGCGGAATGAACGTGACTGATCCGCTGCAGCGACTCGTGTATGGTCTCGTCTCCACCCTGGAGTCCGAACCTCGTGAACGAACCGAAGCCTTCGCATCCCTCGACGTCCGGCTCCGCCTCTACACAACGATCCTCCGCGCCCTCGAAGCCGACTGAGCGCAGCGTCGAGCAGGTCCACGACTTCGCGAAGAAGCTGCAGCAACCGAGCCTGTGGCCGAAGGTGCTCGACTACGTGAAGTGGCAGCGTGCGCGCCGTGCCGCCGCGAAGGCCGGCAAGCCGATGCCCGACATGCCGGACATCGCGCCGCTTTCGATCAACCTCGACCTCACGACCGCGTGCAACTACGCGTGCGACCACTGCATCGACTGGGACATCCTGAACAGCAAGGTGCGCCACGAGGACCAGGAACTGCGCGACTCCGTGCAGCGCATGGCCGAGCGCGGTCTGCGCAGCGTGATCCTGATCGGCGGCGGCGAGCCGACCCTCTATCCCGGCTTCCCCGGCTTCGTCGAGTTCTGCAAGAAGCTCGGCCTCTCGGTCGCGGTCGTCAGCAACGGCAGTCGCGGTGACCGCCTGCTCGCGGCGGCGCCGTTCTTCACCGACGGCGACTGGATCCGGCTCTCGCTCGACTCGGGCAGCAACGAGATCTTCCGCCGCATGCACAACCCGTCGAGCAAGACGCTGTCGCTCGACGAGATCTGCAGCTGGATGCCGAAGATCAAGGCCGCGAACCCGAAGGTGCAGCTCGGCTTCTCGTTCGTCATCACGTGGAAGGGCGGCAGCCGCGGCGAAGTGAAGATCGTCGAGAACATCCACGAGATGGCGATGGCCGCCAGGCGCGCGTCGGACTCGATGTTCGACTACATCTCGTTCAAGCCGTTCCTCGAGCGGCAGGCGGACGGCGCCGAAGTGATGGACCCCGCGAAGACCGAGGCCGAGTTGCAGGCCGTGATCGCGCGCATCCAGACCAACCTCGAGGAGGCGCGCGCTTCGGTGCGCCCCGGCTTCCGGGTTCTGGCCAGCACCAATCTGCGCGTGCTGATGAGCGGCACGTGGCGCGACTACACGAAGCAGCCGAAGGTCTGCCACATGCAGATGCTGCGGCAGGTCGTGACGCCGCTCGGCACGTTCAACTGCCCCGCGCACCGCGGCGTCGAGAAGGCGCAGCTCGGCGGCAAGGAGCTTTGGCAGGTGCCGGTCGCCGCGCAGCACGCGACGGGCCGCATCCTCGACGGCTTCGACGCCGCGCACGAGTGCCGCGAGGTCACGTGCCTCTACAACAGCACGAACTGGTGGCTCGACGAGATGGTCGCCACCGACGCGCCGCTGCCCGAAGTTGCGCCGGCGCCCGAGCAGCGCGACTGGTTCCTGTAGCGGTCGACCGCCGCGGCAGGCCCGCGGCTCGAATCGGCGGCGCTCGCCGCTACCGTGCTCGGCCCGTTCCGAGGCCGCAGCACCCATGACCCACCCCCAGGTCGTCCGCGTCTACAGCACGTACCAGGACCCGGACTACGAGAGTCCGTGGCAGAGCGTCGCGCCTCGCGGCAGCACGGGTTCGGGCGTGATCGTCGGTCCGCGGCAGATCCTCACGGGGGCGCACGTCGTCGCGAACGCGACGTTCGTGCAGGTACAGAAGCAGAGCGACCCGACGAAGGTCACCGCGCGCGTGCTCGCGGTGAGCCACGACGCGGACCTGGCGCTGCTCCACATCGACGACGCGGCGTTCGCCCGCGGCATCCGGCCCGCGGTCATCGGCGACCTGCCGCGCCTGCGCGACGCGGTGCAGGTGGTCGGGTATCCGATCGGTGGTGAAGAGGTCTCGATCACCGAAGGCGTCGTGTCGCGCATCGAGGTGCAGCGTTACGAACACAGCCAGCGGCACCTGCTCGCGGTCACGGTCGACGCCGCGATCAACGAAGGGAACAGCGGCGGTCCGGTGTTCGCGCGCGGCAAGGTCGTCGGCATCGCGTTCCAGGCGCTGCCGGAAGCGGAGAACATCGGCGAGATGGTGCCGGCGCCGATCCTGCGCCGTTTCCTCGACGGCGTCGCGAAGAAGAAGGATCCGCACGTGCCCGGCCTCGGCATCACGACGCAGCCGCTCGAGAACCCGGCGCTGCGCGCGCACCTTGGGATGAAGAAGCACGACAGCGGCGTGCTGATCACCGCGGTGCAGTTCGGCTCGAGTGCGTGGGGCATCCTGCAGAAGGGCGACGTGCTGTGCCAGCTCGACGGCCTCCGCATCGCCGACAACGGCACGGTGCGCTATCGCGGCCAGTTCCGTTGCCAGTTCGATGCGGTGATCGGCGACCACCACGTCGGTGACGCGTTGCGCGCGAAGATCCTGCGCGGCGGCAGACAGGTTTCGGTGACGATGACGATGCAGCGGATGGCGTGGCTCGTGCCGCGCACCGAGTTCGACCGTCGGCCGATGTGGTTCCTGTTCGGCGGCCTCGTCTTCCAGCGGCTCACCGCCGAGTTCCTGCGCATCTGGGGCGAGCACTGGTGGGACAAGGCGCCGAAGGAGCTGCTGCACCTCTACTACTCCGGCCTGCGGCGACCCGAGCAGCAGGAGATCGTCGTCCTCGCGCAGGTGCTCGCGGACGCGGTCAACGTCGGCTACGAGGCGTTCCACAACGACGTCGTCGTCGCGGTGAACGGCCACGCACCGGTCGACATGGCGGACTTCGTGCGCCGCATCGACGCCGCCCGCGGCGAGGTCGTGCTCGAGCTGTCGAGCGGTGCGAAGGTGCTGCTCGACGCCGACTCGGCGCGCGCGGCGGAGGGGCGCATCCTCTCGCGCTACCACGTGTCGAGCGACCGGTCGACGGATCTGCCGCGGGCGAAGCGGGCACCGGTCGGCAAGCGCCGCGCGAAGCGCTGATCGCGAAGGCGTCAGCGCGGGGCGACCGCGTCCGCGTCGACGTTTGCGCCGCGCACTTCGTCGTTCGCGGTTTCGACGTGCTTCCGCACGCCCGGCTCCGCGTCGATGTCTGCGCGCAGCGACGCGGCCCGCATCCAGAAGCGCGCCACCAGTTCGTCGAACGACAAACCGCGGGCACGCACGCTGTCGCCGCACGGTGCCGCGAAGACCGCCTTCGCGTCCGCGGCGTGCGGCGCGCGGGCCGCGAGCCGTTCCCTGCCGAACGCGATGCCGGGCCGCGCGCGGAACACGAACTGCGCCGGACCGGTCTCGACGGGCGTGCCGCACGCCGCGAACGGTGCTCGATGCATCCGGGCGATCGCGAGTTCCATCGCGCGGCGGTTGGTGGCCGCGACGAACGCGACTCCGTCCGTGACGCGCAGCGAAGTTTCGTCGGCGAGTTGCGCCACGATGCGCGCCCGCCACGCGGCCTCGACGTCGAACGTCGTGTGCACCGGTTCGGGGCTCCCGAGACCGACGAACCACGTCTCCGTCGGGTCGCCGCGGCGCAGCCGTTCGCAGAGGCGTGCGAACAGGGTGCCGAGGTCGCGCGCTGCGTCTCGTGCCGCCGTTGCGCCGCCGAGCATGGCTCGCGCGAGCACGTCGGTGCTCGCGAAGAGCGTCACCGCGGCCGGGCCGGTGGCCCTTCGCCCGATCACCTCGGCGGCCGTGGCGTCGTCGCGGCCGCGCGGCCGCAGCACGAGGCTCGAGCGGTCGACGCCGACTCCGAGATCGCGCAGGCTGGCGGTCGCGTCGAGCGAGCGCAGCAGCGCATCGACGGGGTGATCCGGCACGCGCATGGCCGCGGTCGGCGCGAGGGCTGCCGCACCGAGGGTCGCCCGGAGCGCCGCGAGTTCGTGGTCGCCGACGCCGTGCGCGAGCACGAGCAGCAGGGATCGAGTCTCCGGGCCGGTGGACACGCGGCGGACATCGGCCGGCGACCGCGCGCGTCTTGTGCCGATGGCGTTGCGGCGGTAAGCGCAGCGCATGGACAGCATCGAACCGAGTGCGCCGCCCGGGCTCACGATCGGCTCATCGCCGGGCCGCGGCCGGGGCGTGTTCGCGGCGCGCGACTTCCGCGCCGGCGACGTGATCGAGCGAGCGTCCGTGGTGCCGTTCGCCCGCGATCTGGTGCGACCGCTGCGCGGTTCGCTGCTCGACGACTACTGGTTCTGGTGGGACGAGGCGAGCAACGCGATGGCGCTCGGGTGCGGCTCGCTCTACAACCACGCCGCGCCGTCGAATGCGCGGTACCAGCGCGACGTCGCTGCGCGGATGCTCGTGTTCATCGCCGTGCGTGACATCGCGCCTGGTGAGGAGATCACGATCAACTACCACGGCGAACCGTCCGACGAATCGCCGGTCTGGTTCTCCGCACGTTGACGTCCTGTTCATCGGCGGACGCGGTGGCGCGCGACCACTGGTGAACGGAACGCGCGGCCCTACCATCGAGCCCGATGTCCCGCGTGGTTCGTTCGACCCGGACGCTGCGTCCGTCCCTCGGCCGCTTCGCGGCTGGTGCGTTCGTGTGCGCGTCGACGCTCGCGTGCGGCGGCTCGCTCGCGGCGCAATGCACGGTCGCGTGGAGGACAGGGCTCGGCATGCCTGGCATCGACGGCTCGGTGCGCGCGGCAGCGACGTTCGATCCCGACGGCCTCGGGCCGATGCCCGCCGTCGCGGTGCTGGGCGGTGAGTTCGCGCTGGCGGGCGACGTGCAGGTGGTGAACCTCGCGACGTTCGATCCGGTGTCGTCGACATGGTCGCCGCTGGGTTCGGGCACGAACGCGCGCGTGCACGCCCTCACGACGCTCCTGCACGGTGACCTCGTCGCCGCGGGCCGCTTCACGATGATCGACGGTGTCCCGGCCGATCGTGTGGCGCTGTTCGACGGAACGACGTGGACCGCACTCGGCAGCGGCCTCGACTGGGAGGTCGACGCGATCGCCCAGCTCCCCAACGGCGACATCGTCGTCGGCGGGGACTTCGCGCTCGCCGGCGGCTCGCCGGCGAGTCGCATCGCGTCGTGGGACGGCAGCGTGTGGTCGCCTCTCGGGACCGGCACCGACGGTCCGGTGCGCGCGCTCGCCGTCCTGCCGAACGGCGACCTCGTCGCGGGCGGTGCGTTCACCGTGGCAGGGGGCGTGGTGGTGAACGGCATCGCGCGTTGGGACGGCACCGACTGGTCGGCGATCGGCGGCGGCATGGACGACGAGGTGACGTCGCTCGCCGTGCTGGCGAACGGCGACCTCGTGGCGGGTGGTGCCTTTGCGCTGGCCGGCGGCGTGACGTCTCCGCGCCTCGCGGTGTGGGACGGGTCGTCGTGGAGCAGCCTTGTCGCCGGCGCCGACGGCGCGGTCGACGTTCTGCACGTCCTTCCCGGCGGCGAGCTGCTCGCCGCGGGTTCGTTCACGACGATCGGCGGAGTCTCGGCGAACCACGTGGGGGTGTACGACGGTGTCGCGTGGGCGGCCCTCGGCGCCGGCACGGACGGTTGGATCACCGCTGCCGTCGACATGCCGGGCGGCGACCTCCTGGTCGGCGGGCCGTTCGTGGCAGCCGGGGCGGTGCCCGCGCTCCACGTGGCCCGGTGGGACGGCCTCGGCTGGTCCGCGACCGGCACCGGAATGGACGCTGCGGTCCTTGCGCTCGCCCGCGGCGCGAACGACGACGTGTTCGTCGCGGGCACGTTCACCGCGGCGGGGCCGGTCGCCGCCTCCGGCATCGCGCGCTTCGACGGTGTTGCGTGGGCAGCTCTCGACGCGGGCATGGACGCGCCGGTCGCGGCACTCGCGGTCCTGGCGAACGGGGACGTGGTCGCGGGCGGGGGCTTCGGTTTCGCTGGCGCCACCGCCGCGAGCCGCATCGCGCGCTGGGACGGCGTCGCATGGCAGGCACTCGGCTCCGGCGTCGACGATTTCGTGACTGCGCTTGCGGTCCTGCCGAACGGCGACGTGATCGCCGGCGGCGCGTTCACGACGGCCGGTGGCGCTCCGGCGAGCCGCGTTGCGTCGTGGGACGGCTCGGCGTGGGCGCCCCTCGGCGCCGGGACGAACGGCGACGTGCGGGCGCTCGCGGTGTTGGCGAACGGCGACCTGATCGCGGCGGGTTCGTTCACGCAGGCCGGTGGCGCCCCGGCGGGCCACGTCGCGCGGTGGAATGGAACGTCTTGGTCGGCGCTCGGTGCGGGCCTTGCCGGCGGCGCGGCGAACGCCCTCGCCGTGCTCCCGAACGGTGACGTCGTGGTGGCCGGCGACTTCGTTCTCGCGGGTGGTTCGCCGGCGAACCGCATCGCGCGATGGGACGGGGCCGCGTGGCACCCGCTCGATGCGGGCACCGACAACGAAGTGCTGGCGCTGCTCGCGCTGCCGGACGGCGACATCCTCGCCGGTGGGCGTTTCGCGACGGCGGGCGGCGCACCCGCGGCCCACGTCGCGCGATGGAACGGCTCGAGCTGGTCCGTGCTCGACGGCGGCGCGTCCGACTGGGTGACGTGTTTCGCGGCGCTCCGCGGCGACGCTGTGCTGGCGGGCGGGTACTTCGAAACCGTCGGCGGTCGCACGTCGGCGTTCTTCGCGGCACTCGCGACCGATTGCCCTGCGAGCGCGACGGCGTTCGGTACCGCGTGCCCGAGTTCGGGCGGCGACAACGAGCTGGTCGCGCTCACCGAACCGTGGGTGGACAGCACGCTGCGCCTCCGGGCGTCGGGGCTGCCGGCGATCGCGCTCGTGCTGACGCTGACCGGCTTGTCGGCGTTGCCCGGACCGGTGCCGGTGTCCCTCCTGCCGCTCGGGGTTCCGGGCTGCGACCTGTTCATCGCACCGGACATCGTCGGTGCCACCACGGCGGTCGCCGGCACCGCGGCGGCGAGTCTGTTCCTGCCCAACGTTCCGCCGCTCGTCGGCCTCACGTTCTGGCACCAGATGCTGCCGTTCGAACTGGATGGCAACGGCGACCTGGTCGCCATCACGGCGACCAACGCGGTCGAGTTCGTGGCCGGCGAATTCTGATCCGCCCCGCCTTGCAGGCGGCGCGGATCAGGATTTCACGGGAGCTGTCGCAACGCGGGGACACTCTGCGGGCGAGGTGAGTCATCCGGCCCCGCTGCGCCATCTCCGAAGGCCGCTGCCGTGGTTCAACGGACAGACCCTTGACGAGCCGATTCCCAACTGTTCTAATTGCACTAGAACAGTCCAAACACTGGATCCACCCGTGATCATCCGCGTCGACCCCCGATCCTCCGAGCCCCTGTTCGAACAGGTGGTCTTCGCCGTGAAGTCGGCGGTGGCCAGGGGGACGGCGAAGACCGGGGAGAAGCTGCCGAGCGTGCGCGAACTCGCGCGCGAGCTGGCGATCAACCCGAACACCGTCGTCCGGGCCTACGAAGCCCTCGAACGCGACGGCGTCGTGGTGCGGCGCCAGGGGGCGGGCGTGTTCCTCACGGGCAGCGGCAGCGATCTGGCGGCCGCGGAGCGGAAGAAGCAACTGCACGACCTGCTGCGTCGTGCCGTGACGGAGGCGTTCCACCTCGGGTTCACCGCGGAGGACGTGGAGAAGGTGCTGCAACAGTGCCTGGACGAGACGGAGATCAAGACGCGGAGGCAGTCATGAGCAAGGACGTGGTCGTGTTCGACAGGGTGCAGCGCTGGTTCGGCGTGCACACGGTGTTGCGCGGGCTCTCGCTGCGAGTGCAACCGGGCACCGTGTACGCGTTGCTCGGCCGCAACGGCGCCGGCAAGACGACGGCGCTGCGGATCCTGCTCGGGTTCCTGCATCCGCACGAGGGTGCGGCGACGGTGTTCGGCTGCGACAGCCGCGACCTCGGCCCGACCGAGCGCGCCCGCATCGGCTACGTCGGCGAGGACCATCGCCTGTACCCGACGATGTCCGTGGGGGACGCGATGGCGTTCGAGGTGGAAACGCGCCCCGCGTTCCGCTCCGCGTTCGTGGAGAAGGCGCTCGAGCGCTGCGGCCTCCGGCGCGCACAGCGGATCCCGCGACTCTCGCGCGGACAGCGCGCGCAACTGAGCCTGATCCTCGCCGTCGCGAGCGATCCCGAACTGCTGATCTGCGACGACCCGGCGCTCGGGCTCGATGTGGTGATGCGGCGCGAGTTCCTCGACGCGCTCGTCGACCTGCTCGCGGAGACGGGATGCACGGTGTTGTTCAGTTCGCACTTCCTCGGCGACGTCGAACGCATCGCGGACCGCGTCGGTATCCTGCACGACGGCGCGCTGCTCGTGGATGCGACGCTCGACGACCTGAAGCGCCGCGTCGTGCGGTGCACGTGGTCGCCGGCGGCGGGCGAAGCTGCGCCCGCCGGTGCTTCCGTCCTGCGTGCCGCGCCGCGCCGCGGCGGCCTCGACCTCACGCTGCTCGATCCGACGCCCGAACTGTTCGCGTCGCTGCGGGCGCGCGGCGAACTCGCCGAGGCGCCGTCGCCGTCGCTCGAGGACCTGTTCCTCGACCTCACGGGGCCCGAGCGCCCCGGCATGCTGCGCGAACCGCTGGACGAACTCGTGTCCGGGCGGGCCGCGGGAGGTGCACGATGAGCCTGCTCCTGCGCAAGGACCGTCCGTGGGTCGTCGGGTTCGCGACGTCCGGCGGTGCGACGATCGTGGTGGCCCTCTCCATGTCCGCGGAGAAGGCGTTCGGCGTCGGCGCCGACCGGCTCGAGGAGCCCTTCCACGTTGCGTGGGCGGGAGGCCTGCTGCTCGGCGGCGTAGCGGCGTGTTTCGACGAGATCCTCGGCACGCGCGAGTTCCTGGCGCAGAGACCGCTGCCCCGTTCACGGCCGTTCGCGGCGCGACTCTTCGGTGTTCTCGCGGTGTTGTGCGTCTGGCTGTTCGCGGCGCCGCTCTTCACCTTCGGCATCGCGCTTCTCCGCGATCCGGGGCTGGTGCGTTTCGACCCATCCCTGTTCGTGCCCATCGTGGCGACCCTCGTCGTCGCGGTGTCCAGCGCTGCGATCGGCTTCGCGGCCGGCGTGCTGCCGGCGCCATGGTGGCAGCGCCTGATCGCGGCCGGCGCGTGGTTCGGGGCCGCGTTCGGCTGCGTGCACGCGCTCTCGAGGGGGCCGAACGGACAGATCGGGCTGCCGGGCTACGTCGTCGGCCACGTTCTCGTTGCGGTCACCATGTTCCTGGTCGCACGCAGCGCGTCGAGGCACGGAGCGGACCCGGATCGCCCATGGCCGGCACCCCTGCGCCGCGCCGTGCTCCTGCCCGTCGTCGGGGCCCTCGCCCTGCTGCTGGCCGCCGCTCTTCGCGAGATGCAGTCCGAAGCGATCCACGCCCTCGAGTTGCAGTATCCGAAGGTTGCTCGCCGCAACGGCGAGTTCGTGTTGTTCAAGTCAATCGGGCAAGGCAACTCGCGCCTCCGCTTCGACGCCGAGCATCGCCCGACGGGCGAAGAGTGGAAACCACAGGGCGACGAGGACGTGTGGTGGGGGCGGCAGTGGCAGTGGTACGGCTCGGGCTTCTTCTTCGAGGAGCCGCGCTGGTGTGCGTCGACGAACCGGACGCGCATCGAAACCGGCTGGGTCATGCTTGCGGGCAACGGTGCGGCGTTCGTCCGCAGCTTCGAGGGCTCGTTGCGGGAGACCGGCCGGGGTCCGGAACATGCCCCGTTCGGCCCCGACTCCACGATCGACGAAGTCGGCGACGCGGTCGTGGCGGTGGACGCCGCGACCGGCGAAGTCTGGCGGTTCGACCCGACTGTCGGCCACTTCGTCCGGGTCGCCGTTCCCGACGGCGAACGCTGCGAACGGATCGAGTCTGCCTACTTCGGCGACTCGGCGGAGGACCGCGCCGCGCGGAAGTCCATGTTCCCGGACAGCTCCGGCAGCAACGGCAGCGACGGGTTCGTGCGCGGCCGGAGCGGTGGCTACACGGTGCGCGGCGGCGCCCTCGTGCTCGTGCCCGGCCTGCTCGAACGAGCGGATCGCCGGCGGGCCGAACGCTGGTCCGGGCCCGTCGTGGAGACGGACCCGCTCGTGTTCACGCTCGAACTCCCGGCGGACGGTTCGCCCGTGACGTTCCGCCACGAGTTCCGGCCGCGCACGGCGACCGAGTGGCTGCAAGCCGGGAACGCGGTCCTCCTGAGCCTGCTGCGGCCAACGGTGCTGCAGGTCGCCGGCAACTTCGTGGCGATGCCGGACCGCACCGGCTGGATGTTCGATCGGCTCACGGTCGACGGGCGCCGGCCATGGCTCGTGTTCCTCGGCTGCCTCGTCGTCGGCGTCGCAGCGTGGCGGTTCGGCCGCCGGCTGCACGCGCTCGGCGCCGATCGCGCGACGCAGTGGTGGTGGCGCGCGGTGATCGTCCTGTTCGGACCTGTCGCAGTGCTGGTGGGGCTCGTGATCGAACGACCGCGTCGCCACGCGCGACGTTCGCAGAGTGCGCCCGCATCGCCGCCCCGGATCGTCACGCCGCTCGAGTCACAGGAGTCCGTCGCATGAAACGCCTCTTTGCACTGTTCCTCGCCGTCCTCACCCTCGCGCCCGCTCTCGCCACCCAGGACATCCGCCGCGACGGGCCTCGCCTGTCGCCGTTCCGCGGCATGCGGCAGGTTGCGGCGGGCATCGAGGTGCAGATCGACGACGACACCTGGTTCGCGCTCGACGCGATGGGGGGCGTCGACACGAAGACTCTCCTCGCCGAAGCGGAGCGACTGTGCGGTTCGTCCGCGTGGAAGCGGATCACGGAAGACATGCCGGCGCTGTTCGAGGCGATGGGACACCCGCTCGGCCCGACCGTCGACGTCGACGTGCGGGACCTCGCGTCGGGCGCGCGGAGCACGAAGAAGGCCGTTGAGCTGACCGTCGCCAAACGGGCGCGCCTGCTCGCCGCGAACGGCGGGGCGCCGGGGCGGCGGGCCTCGGTCCCCGGCGGGCCGGTGACCCGCTCCGATGCCGTGGCGGATCTCGAGGAACTGCGCGATCTGCTCGACACGAACTTCGCGTACCGCGACCTGCGGGGCGTCGACCCCGGCACCGTGGTCGAACGGGCGAAGGCACAGTGCGTCACCGAGTCGATCGATCGTGACGCGTTCGTTCGGATCGTCGACGGCGCGCTCCGCGAGTTCGGCGACGGCCACTCGCGGGTCGACGGGGTGAGCCCGGCGCACGACGTGTTCCTTCCGTGCCTCGTGCAGGAGGTCGAAGGCGGTCCCGTCGCGTTCTCGGCGTCGCGCGACGGCTTCGTCGATCCGGAACGCCCGTTCGCCGTCGCGATCGACGGCCAGCCGATCGCCGTCTGGCTCGCGGCGGCGCGCGCGAGGTCGACCCAGGGATCGGCGGTGATGCAGGCGCGCGGAGCCGAAGGGCGGCTGCGGGACCTCGGCGACCTGCGCGCGGATCTCGGCCGACCCGTGACCGGCGACGTGAAGCTCCGGTTGCGCGGGGCGGCCGGCGAACGCGACGTCGTGCTGCGTCTGTCGAGCCGGCGACCCGCGTACGGCGAGTGGCCGCGCACGAAGACCCGGCGCATGGACGCCGTCGGCTACCTGCGCATCGCGTCGATGGACGACGACGCGGCATTTCTCGACGGCCTCGATGCGGCGATGGCGTCGTTCCGCGACACGAAGGGACTCGTGATCGACGTGCGCGGCAACGGCGGCGGAAGCCGCGATGCGCTGCGGCGGCTCGCGCCGTATCTGCTGCCTGCGGACGGCGCTCCGGTGGTCGGCAACGTCGCTGCCGTGCTGCTCGAGGCGGGTGCGCCGGCTCCGGACGATGCACTCGCCGACCGCGGTCTCTGGCGCGCCGACTGGCAGGGCTGGAGCAAGCCGCAGGCAGCCGCGATCGCCGCGTTCGCGAAGTCGTTCTCTCCCTCGTGGAAGCTGCCCGCCGGCCGGTTCTCGCAATGGCACTACCTCGTGCTCGACCGCGCCGACAATGCGAAGGCGTTCCCGTACACGCGCCCGGTGATCGTGCTGATCGATCGCGGCTGCTTCTCGGCGACGGACGTGTTCGCCGCGGCGCTCGGTGCCCTGCCGAACGTGCGCCTCGTGGGCGAAGCCACGAGCGGCGGCAGTGGCCGCGCGCGCCGCTTCACGCTCGCGAAGAGCGGTGTGCGGCTGCAGCTGTCTTCGATGGCCTCGTTCCGCCCCGACGGCGTCCTGTTCGAGGGCAACGGCGTCGTTCCCGACGTCGCCGTCGCCACGCAGTCGACGGACCTGATCGGCACCACCGACACGGTGCTGCAGCGCGCGATCGAACTGCTACGGTAGGCGGCGGATGGCCGATCGTTTCGTCGCCGCGTCCGCCGGGCCGGTGCTCGCCCTGCTCGCGGAACGCTTCCCCGAGTGGCACAAGAACACGCTGCGCGAGCGTCTGCGACTCGGCTGCGTCGAGGTGAACGGCGCGCCGATCGTGCGCCACGACCACCCGGTCGAGATCGGCGACGAGGTGGCGGTTCTCGCGAAGGCCGACGGCGTGCCGGACCGCCGCCGGGCGTCGGCGCTGACCGTCCTGTTCGACGACCAAGACCTGATCGCGGTCGACAAACCCGCCGGTCTCCTGTCCGTCGCGAGCGACGACGAACGGACGCGCACGGCGCTGGCGACCCTGCGCGAGCAGATCGGTCGCGGCGGACCGCGCGGCGCGTTGTGGCCCGCGCACCGTCTCGACCGCGAGACGTCCGGCGTGCTCTTGTTCGCGAAGTCGCGCGACGTGCTCGAGTCGGTCCAGACAGCGTGGCCGGACGTGCGGAAGGTCTACGTCGCCGTCGTCGAGGGTGTGCCGGCGCCGCCGTCCGGCGAAGTCGACCTGCCCCTGCGCGAGGACCGGAGCCTGTTCGTGCGGGCGGGGCGCCACCCCGACGCGAAACCGGCGTGCACCCGCTATCGCACCCTCGAGGTCGGACGCGGGCGTGCGCTGCTCGAGGTCGAACTCGACACGGGCCGCAAGCACCAGATCCGCGTGCACCTCGCGACGATCGGTCATCCCGTCGTCGGCGACGATCGCTACGGCACGAGGGCACCGCGGCTCTGCCTGCATGCGGCGCGACTCGAACTCCGCCACCCGAAGAGCGGCGCGCCGCTCGTGATCGAGGCGCCGATGCCCGCGGTCCTGCGCACGGCGCTCGCGGCGCGCTGACCGTTCACTCGATCGGCAGGAACAGCGTGTCGTGCGTGAACAGCAGCACCGCGAGTTCGCGCAGCGCGGCGTCGGGACGCTCGCCGGCCGGCAGATCGGCGTGCTCGCGCAGCAGCGAACGAACGCGTGCGAGCATGCTGTCGTCGTTGCGCAGCCGCACCGCGTCGTACCCGGGTGCGACGGGCAGGTCGCCGCGGGCGAGGTGTTCGGCGACGTTCGTCCGGAAGCGCTGCAGCGTCGCGTACGGCGTGAGCCCGAATCGGATCGGCCGCTCCTCGAGCGGGTCGGCCCACGGCAGCCAGCGGCCCATCCAGGCGTCGAGGTCGGGCAGCGCTAGTTCGGGATGGCGCTGCGGCAGTTCGAACGCGGCGAAGAGGTGCGCGTAGAGCGGGTTCGGCGCGCGACGGCCGGTGCGGAGAGCGTTCGCATGTGCGAGGAACGCCGCTTCGCCGGCCCAAGGCTCGTGGAACGGGAGGCGCGGTGCGCGGTCGGCGCCGCCGAGCACGAGTCCGCTGGCGCGGAGGTGGTCGGGCGCCGCGCCCGCGCGCAGGGCGCGCGCGTCGTGCGCGCGGAGGGCGATGTCGCCGTCACCGGTGCGCGACGGCACGCGACCGCCGAACCAGCGCAGCCGTTCGAGGTGCAGTCGGTGGCGCGTTCCGTGCTCGCCGAGACCGAACGCCGGGTGCGGCGCCGGTTCCTGCGTCTCGCGCGGCGGCGCATCGTCGCGGCGCGCGCACACGACGAAGTTGCCGCGCAGTTCGTGCCACAGGTCGAGCTGGTTCAGCACGAACGTCTGCGTGCGCTCGCCGAGGCCGAGCCGCTGCGCCATCGTGTCCGGTTGCGCCCACGGTCGGTGGAACCAGTGGCCCGGGACGAGACACGCGTTCGCGAGCAGGTCGCCGAACTGGAACGCCGTGAAGCCGCGGTCGCCTGCGTGCAGGAAGCCGTCGACCACGCCGGCGTCGTTGCGGCTGTCGGCGTAGGTGACGAAGGCGTGGCGCAGCGGGTGCGCCTTCGGCATCGCGCGCACGAATGCCCGGAACGCGGCGGGATGGCGGTGGTTGCGTGCGCCGAGTCCCAGCAGCCGCGCGATGCGCTGCAGTTGGAACACGCGCGAGCGCGACCACTGCGGGTACAGCATCAGCCGCAGCACGCCGCGCGGCGTGAGACGTTCGCGCAGCGCCCGCAGCGCGCGCTGCGGATCGGCGAGGTTCATCAGCACGCCGTAGCACTCGATGAAGTCGAACGAGCCGTCGGGCCACGTGGACTCGTCGGCGAGGTCGACCGGTGCGAAGCGCACGTGCCGCTGCCTGTGCAAGGCGCAGCGTCGGGCCGCGGTGCGCAGGCTCGGTTCGCTGATGTCGGTGGCGACGATCTCCGCGCGCGGGTTCGCGACGGCGAATGCGTACGGCTGGAACGTGCCGCAGCCGGCGATCCAGATGCGCGGCCTCTCGGGCGCCGGGCCGCTGCCGCAGCGGTCCCAGGCCCACGCGACGTGCAGTTCGAACGGGTGCGAACTCGGCAGTGTCGCGAGCAGGGGCACCTGCGGGTACGGCCATGCCGCGTACTGCGCCCGCATCGTCTGCGACTTCGTGACGTTCGCCATGCTCGCCGGCCGTCGTTATCGGCAGGCGGCGGCGCGCACCTGCGCGGCTAGGCCGGCCCGGGGCCGCCGTCGTACATCTCCGCGATCTCCTCCCGCGCGGCGACGAGGTCGTCGGGGGCCTTCACGGGGAGGAAGCGCGTGCCGCAGCCGCTCCGGCGGACCTGCAGGAAGTTGGTCGTGAGGTGCGACGTCAGTTCGCCGATCAGGTGCTCGACCTGGACCGCAGGGCGCCCGTCGACCTCCTTCTCCACGTAGTACCAGCCGAGGTCGAAGTCGCGGTCGAGGCACGACGCCGTGAACCAGAAGGTGTTCGTGTTGAAGACGTCGACGATGTTCGGGTCGAAGCCGGGCCGGAAGCGCAGCTGCTCGATGAGCTGCGTCTTGCCTAGGTACTGGAACGGCGAGCCGCCGACGTCCTCGGGCCACTTCGGGGCGAGTTCGACCGTCGCTTCGCGCTTGCTCTTGATGTGGTGGCCGAGGATCGCGGGCTCGAGCCTGGCGCCCAGGTTGTCGACGTTGCGCACCAGCAGCCAGCGGCCGCCCGCGTCGAGGAAACGCCGCAGGGCGCCGCAGCGTCGGAACGCGGCGGGGAAGTCGCCGTGGCCGGGGCCGTACGGGGACAGCTCGCCGTTGTCGCGCTGGAACAGCACGCCCTTCTTGTCCATGCGCAGCGCGATGAACTGCGTGAAGTGCTCGATGCGCGCCGGGTCCTGGCCGAAGTTGCCGTGCTGCGCGAAGTGGGCCTTCGTCGCTTCGTCCGTGGCGAAGCTGTTCATCAGGAAGATGCGCACGACGCCACCGGTCGCGGTCTCGAGCTTGCGCACGTCTTCGACGACGAGAGCCAGGAACGATCGCTCCTCGCCGAGCACCGGCACGACGCCCTTCACGACGCCGCCGAAGCGCGTGGCCATGCCGCCGTTCAGCACGACGACGCCGACTTCGCCCTTCTGGATGGCCTCGCGGCCGATGCGGTCGAGTTCGCGCCAGGCCTTGGTGGTGCTGCCCGGCAGCTTCAGGACCGTGCCGGGGGGCGGGGCCTGCAGTTCGCCGGTGACCGCGTTCGTGGCGCGCGAGAGGCGGCCGGCGGCCACGTCGTCCTGCCATCGCTTCTGCAGGTCCGGGTCGTAGCCGAACGACAGCAAGTGGGCCAGTTGTCGCTCGTCGGGGCCGTTCAAGGGACGCAGAGGGTATCCGGGGGGCGGGCCGCGAGACAACACCGACGAGCGCGGAGCTTGTTTCCGTCGCGTGGAACCGTAACGACGGGCCCATGACGCCGCGCGCGGGCTCCGACGATGCGACGACGCCGACCGCTCGCAGCGGCACCGCGGCGCTGCCCGGTGTGGGGCCGAGCACCGCGCGTCGCCTCGCCGCTGCCGGCCTCGGCACGCTGCTCGACCTCGTGCAGTTCTTCCCGCGTCGGTACCGCGCGCTGCGCGAACTCGAGGCCCCGGACGACGCGGCCGTCGGCGGGCTCGTGCGCTTGCGCGGCACCGTCGCCGTGGCGCGGCGCGCGTGGCTGCCCGGCCGGCGTGCGATGGTCACGGTCGTGTTCGACGCCGCGGACGGCACGTCGTTCGACACGTCGTTCTTCAACCAGCCGTGGCTCGCGAAGAACTACCCGGCCGGCTCCGTGCGGCTCGTCGAAGGCGTTCTCGCGAAGAAGGGCCGCCGCTTCGTGGTGCAGCAGCCGCGCATCCTGCCCCGGGATGCCCGGCCGAGCGGCGAGGTGCAGCTGCGGTATCCCGAGGTCGACGGCGTGTCGGCTGCGCGCCTGCAGCAATGGATCGCGCACTGCCTCGACCACGTCGACTGGTCCGTCGTGGCGCTGCCGGCGTTGCCGCGCGGGCTCGAGGCGTACGACGGGTCGTTTCCCGAACTGCTCGCCGCGATGCACCGCCCGCGCGACGTGGCACACCACGAACGGGCGCGCCTGCACTTCGCGGTGCGCGAGGCCGCAGAACTGTTCGCGGCGGTCGAGCGTGCCCGCACGTCTCGGGCGCGGCGGCCGGCGGTCGCGTTCGCGGTCGATGCCGCGCTCGGCGCGCGGATCCGCAAGCGCATCCCGCTGCGCCTCACCGAGGACCAGGAGATCGCCGTGCAGGCGCTGTGGGCGCGGCTCGCCGGCCCCGCCGCGATGGGCGTGCTGCTGCAGGGCGACGTCGGCACCGGCAAGACGGCGGTCGCGATCGCGGCGGCGCTCGCGGTGCTCGCACGCGGCGCGCAGGTGGCGTTCCTCGCGCCGACCGAGCTGCTCGCCGAACAACATTGCGCGTCGGTCTCGCGGTGGCTCGCCGGCAGCGACGTGAAGGTCGTGCTGTGCACGGCGTCGCAGCGCGAGGCGGCGCTCGACGGGCCCGGGCCGCGGCTCGTCTTCGGCACGCATGCACTGCTGTCCGCCGGCGTGACCATCGCGCGGCTCGGGCTCGTGATCGTCGACGAGCAGCACCGCTTCGGCGTGCAACAGCGCATGGCGCTCGTGCACAAGGGCGACAACCCGCACGTGCTCGTGATGACCGCGACGCCGATCCCGCGCACCCAGGCGCTCGTGCTCTTCGGCGATCTCGACGCCGTGACGCTGCGCCACCGCCCTCCCGGCCGGCGGGACGTGCGCGCGTTCTGGCTGCCGCAGGAGAAGTGGTCGCGCGCCGTGCGGTCGATCGCGCGCGCGGTGCGCCGCCGCGGCCGCGTGTTCGTCGTGTGCCCTGCGGTCGGCGAAGAAGGCGAGAAGGGCGGCGTCGTCCGTGTGCACGAGGCGCTGGCCGGACGCTTCCGCTGCGGCCTCGTGCACGGGCGCCTCGCGACCGCGGAACGGCAGGACGTCCTCGACGCGTTCCGTCGCGGGGACGTCGACGTGCTCGTCGGCACGACGGTGCTCGAGGTCGGGGTCGACGTTCCCGATGCGACGCTGATCGTCGTCGTCGCGGCCGACCGGTTCGGCATCGCGACGCTGCACCAGCTGCGCGGGCGCGTCGGACGCGGCACGCGGCGCGGCATCGCGATCCTGTGCGGCCCGAAGACCGAACGCGTCGCGGCGGTGTGCCGCACGACGGACGGATTCGAACTCGCCGAAGCCGACCTCGCGATCCGAGGCAGCGGCGAACTGCTCGGCACGGCGCAGAGCGGGTTCGGCGACCTGCGGGCGCTCGATCCCGTCGAGGACCTCGAACTGCTGCTGCAGGTGCGCAAGGCCGTGCAGGGCGGAGGCAGCGGCGCGTGACGAACGAACGTGTGCTCTCCGTCGCGGAGGCCCGCGCCGTCGATCACGACGCGGCGACGCGTCTCGGCATGCCGACGATGCTCCTCATGGAGAACGCGGCGCGAGCGGTCGCCGTCGAGGCCGCGAGGCTCGGCGATCGCTTCGTGATCCTCGCGGGTGCGGGCAACAACGGCGGCGACGGTCTCGCCGCGGCGCGCCATCTCGGCGTCGGCCGCTGCGCGATCCACCTGCTTGCGGAGCCCGATCCGGTCCGTTCGCCCGACGCCGCGCTGCAGCTGCGCATCCTGCGCGCGGCGGGCGTGCCGATCGTGGTCGGCGCACTGCCCGAGCCGACGGCGCATCGCGGCGCCGTGTGGATCGACGCGCTGTTCGGCACGGGCCTCGACCGCGAACTCACGGGCGCGGCGCGGGCCTGGGTTGAAGCGTTCGATCGCGCGGAGGGACCCAAGGTCTGCGTCGACATCCCGTCCGGCCTGCACGGCGACACGGGCGCCGTGCTCGGCGCCGCGTGCCACGGCGACGTGACGGTGACGTTCGTCGGTCGGAAGCGCGGCATGACGGCCGGCGCCGGCCCCGCATGCTGCGGACGGATCGTGGTCGCGCAGCTCGGACTGCCCTGATCCAAGCTGCGAGGCGAGAATCGCGAGGCCCGTGAGGTCGATCCTCACTGCGCGGCGTCTCTCTCCTCACATCATGGATTCCCCGTCGCTCCACGGCGAACTGGTCGGACAGGCATCCGCGCTGCGGCGCCTCGCGCGCGACCTGCTGCGCGATCCGCACGAAGCGGACGACGTGGTGCAGGATGCGATGTGCGCGGCGATCGAGCAGCCGCCGCGCAGCCTCGCGACCCTCGGGTCGTGGCTGAAGAAGGTCGTGACGCGCGCGGCGTTCGACCACCGGCGCGGCGAACGGCGGCGCCGCGCGCGCGAACTGGTCGTCGCCGAGGCGACGCTCGCCGATGCGCCCCGCACCGACGACCAGGTCGAACTGCAGCGGCGCGTGCTCGCCGCGGTGCACGCGCTCGCCGAGCCGTACCGTTCCGCCATCTGGCAGCGGTACTACGAAGGCCGGTCGCCGCGGGAGATCGCCGCCGCGTGCGGCGAGCCGGTCAAGACCGTGAAGACGCGACTCCATCGCGGGCTGCGGCAGCTGCGCGAACGGCTCGATGCGCAGCACGGGTCGCGGAGCGCATGGGCCACGGTGGCAGCTCCACTGTTGGTGCCGGGCAATCCACTTGCGGGGGTCCTCGTCATGTCGACGGCAACGAAGTTCGGCGTCGCCGCGGCGATCGCCATCGCTCTCTGTGCACCCTTCTGGTGGGCCGCGAACGCAGGCGCCCCGACGGTCGCGCCGGTGCCAGGGCTCGCCGAGCCGGCGACGGTCGTCGCGAGCACCGCGACACGAACCGAAGCGCCGGCGAGGGAGGCCGTGGCTGGCGACGTCGCCGTCGCACCGGCCGACCCGCTGCCGGCGGCGTCGGGCCCGGTCGGGGACGGGCCACCGACGTCCCCGCTGGCCGGCATCGTGCTGGATCTCGCAGGTCGTCCGGTGGCCGGGATCGATCTCACGTGGGACGACGCGCCCTTCGTTCCGCCCGTGCGGACGGACGCCGACGGCACGTTCCGTTGCCGCGCGGCGGTGTCCGGTCGCCTCGGGGTCGCCTCGAAGGACGTGATCGCGGTGCTCGTGCCGACCCTGTGGGGCGACCTGTTCGGGACCGGGCCCTCGGAGGCGGCGCTGCGCCTCGACCTGACCATCGTCGTGGCGCCGTGGGCGCGCGTGCAGGGCGTCGTCGTCGACACCACCGGAGCGCCGGTCGCGAGCGCACAACTCGCCGTGAACCACGGTGTCCCGTTGCGCTCGCGGATCGCACGGGTGCTCGATCGCTGCGTCGACGCGAAGTTCGAGACCATGACGCCCGACGACGGCCGCTTCTGCTTCGCCGCGGTGCCGCTCGCCGAGTCCGCGCAGCTCACGATCACCGCGCGCGGCCACCGCGCGCTGACGATGCCCGTCGAAGAGGCGCGGCATCGCGAGCAGTTCGTGCTCGAACGGATCGTGAACGGCGACGTGCTCGACGGCGTCGTAGTGGACGAGAACGGCGCGGCGCTGCGGCAGGCGGTGATCGTGCTGCACGATCACTCGGTCGTCACCGCACCCGACGGCACGTTCCGCTTCGAGCTGTGGCGCGTGAACGACCTGCCGAAGGGCGAAGCCCCCGTGCTCGAGGTCACGGCACCCGAACGGCTGCCGGCCAAGGTCGCGTGTCTCGGCGGCGACTGGCGCACACGCTCCGCGTGGCCGTCGCCGCTGCGCGTGTGTGTCGGCGGCCGCGCCGAGTCGATCCGCGGTCGCGTCGTGCGCGCCGACGGCACGCCGCTCGCCGATCCGTGGGTGAGCTTCGTGCCGCCCGAACCGGAGCAGATCCTGCGGACCCTGTTCGAAGCCCCGTTCGCGTTCAGGGCGGCGCCGGGAAGTGCGCCGGCGGCGAACAACGGCGAATTCGAGACGCCGCGCGTCGCGCCGGGCCGCTACCGGCTGCGCGTGGTCCACCCGGCCACACTCGACGTGTTCTGCACCGGCGAGATCGCGACGGGACCGGCGCCAGTGGAGATCCGCATGCCAGATCGCGGTTCGTGGCCGGCGCTGCACGGCGTCGTCGTCGACCGCCGCGGTGCGCCGGTGCCGGGCGCGGACTGGCTGTTCCTGCGCGACGATCCGACGCCCGGAGCCAAGGAGCCGCTGGCCGGCGCGTGGCAGCACGCGACCGGCGACGGTGTGATCGAGCACCCGCCGGTGAGCCGCGACGTGACCACGCTGTGCGTGAAGGCCGCGGGCATGGCCGAGTGGGTGACGACGAAGCTCGCCGACGTGCCGCGCTTCGACGGCGTGCGGATCGTCGTGCCGGTCGGCTGCCAGACGCGCATCGAACTCGGGCCGAACTGGCGCGACGTCGACGTCGCGCACCTCGTCGACGGCACGGGTGCGCGTTCGCCCGTCGTGTTCACCAACGGCGACATGGCGTACGGCACCCGCGACATCCCTCTCGAAGACGCCCGGTCGCGAACGTTCCAGGCCCTCGACGACTGCGTCGCGTTGGTCCTCTGCCGTCGCGGCGAAGAGGTCGCGCGCTTCCCGATCACGCTTCGCCCGGGCGAGATGAACGTGCTGCGCTGGTGACGCGCCTCAGTCCCGCGGCCAGAACGCCGAGACCTCGCGCGCGAACGCGGCGGGATCCTCCATCGGCGTGAGGTGGCCGCAGCCCGGCACCACGACGCAGCGGGCCCCGGGGATCGCGCCCGCGACGCGCTTCGCTTCGTCGGGCGGCGTCAGCGCGTCTTCGCTGCCGACGACGACCAGCGTCGGCACGGTGATCGTCGCGAGCATCGGCGTGCGGTCGGGGCGTTCGCGCATGCCGCGCAGGTCGGCGACGATCGTCTCGACGGACTGTCCTTCGACCATCGAGTGCAGTCGCGCGCGCAGCAGCATGCCGTGCGGGTCGGTCTCCGTGCGCGGGGCGAGCAGCTTGCTCGCCATCGCCGCCGCGATCGCCGGCCGGCCCTTCTCGAGCACGGTGCGCATGGCGGCGTCACGGCCCGCCTTGCCCGCGTCGTCGTCGCCCTTCGCCTTCGTGTCGACGAGGCACAACGAACGCACGAGCTGCGGGTGCCGCGCCCACACCGCCTGCGCGACGTAGCCGCCCATCGACAGGCCGACCACGTCGACCGGCTCGTCGCTGATCGTGTGCACGACCGCGGCGACGTCGTCGGCGAGCAGGTCCATCGTGTGCACCGCGTCGCCGCACCACGGCGATGCACCGTGCCCGCGCAGGTCGATCGCGACCAGCGTGCGGTGTTCGGCGAGCGGCCCGTGCATCGTGTCGAGCCACATGCGGTGGTCGAGCGGGTAGCCGTGCAGCAGGACGGCGAGCGAGCCCTTGCCCGCCGTGTGCACCGCGAGGCGCGTCCGGTCGAACGAGACGAAGCGCGTTTCCATCGTGATCACCTCGATCCTCGCCACGAGAGGCGGGCGATCGCCTCGACGTGGAACGTCTGCGGGAACATGTCGTACGCCTCGACGCGTTCGAGTTCGTAACCGCCGTCGACGAGGTGGCGCAGGTCGCGGGCGAGCGTCTGCGGATCGCACGACACGTAGACGAGGCGCTTTGCCGCGAGGCGCAGCAGCGGCTTCAGGGCAGGCTTTGCGCCGAGGCGCGGCGGATCCATCAGCACGAAGTCCGGGCGTTCGCGGTTGTCGCGGAGGAACTGCTCCGTCGTCGCGCGCAGCCACGTGACGTTGTCGCAGCCGTTCGTCTTCACGTTGACTCGGCCGAGCGTGCACGCGCGGCGTTCGTCCTCGACGGCGAGCACGCGGTCGAAGCGCCGGCTCAGCGGCAGCGAGAAGAGGCCGACGCCGGCGTACAGGTCGAACGCGAGGCCGCCGCGTTCGTCGCCGATCGCGCCGCGCACGAGTTCGCCGACCAGGTGGCGGTTGCCCTGGAAGAAGCTGTCCGGCTCGATCAGGTAGCGGAAGCCCTCCACCTCGTGCTGGACGAGGTCCTTGCGCAGGCCGGGCAGATCCGGCGACCAGGAGGCCGCGCCCGTGCCGCACGAACCGTCGATCTGGTACGGCCAGTCGCGGGGCTGCATGCCGGCGATCGCGGCGCGCACGGTCGGCAGGCCCGACTCGAGCTCGGGCACGAGCACGGGGCACATCGTCACGTCGAGCGTGTCGTGGGTGAACGCGCGGTGGAAGCCGAGCACCGGCGCCTTCGACTCCGCGGTCGCGATGGCCGCCTCCGCGGCGTGCAGTTCGCGGCGCTGCTTCTTGCCGAGCCGCCCGATGCGGCCGTCGTGCCGCGCGCCGGAGGTGGCGAGCAGTTTCAGCTGCGTGCGGGCGCGATAGCCCCACGGCTCGGCGTGGTGCACGACGACGGGATCCGGCCATTCGAAGCCGCCGGTGCGGACGAGCGCGTCGCGCACGAACTCGCCCTTCGCCGCGACCTGGGTCGCGTAGTCCACGTGCTGGAACTGGCAGCCGCCGCATTCGCCGAAGTGAACGCAGCGCGGCGCCACGCGGGACGGGCCGGGTGCTTCGACCGCGACGATGCGTGCGCGCACGAACGACTTCTCGACCTCGTACACCTCGACCGCCAGGTGGTCGCCGGGCGCGCCGAACGGCACGAACACGGCGAGTCCTTCGTGGCGCGCGATCGCGAAGCCGCCGAACGCGAGCCGTTCGACGGTGACTTCGAGGCGCTGGCCGATAGCGGGGACGTTCATGGGGGCGAGCAGGCTATCACGGCCTGCCGCGCGTCTGCAGCCACAGTCCCGCCGCGACGAGCGCCAGCGCGCCGAAGAAGCGGATGCCGGGCGCCGGCGCGCCGAGTGCCGTGTTCAACGCCGCGGCCACGAGCGGCTGCACGTTGATGTAGAGGGCGACCTGCGAACTGTGGGTGTGGCGCAGCGCCCAGGTGTTCAGCATGTACGTGAGCACCGTCGCCAGCAGCACCACGTACGCCGCGAACCAGACCGTCGGCGGTGTGAGCACCGCAGAGACGTCGGCGGCGGTCACGCCGGGTCCGCTCCATCCGCCGATCAGGAGCGCGCCGAACGCGAACATGACCGCCGTCGCGGTCCACGGGTCGACGTCGCGCCCGATCTTCCGGATCAGCACGAGGTGGATCGCGAACACGAAGCCGTTCGCCATCGTGAGCAGGTCGCCGAGCAGTGTCGCGCCGTGCGCTCCGGCGACTTCTTCGCCGCCCCCGAAGAGCATGCGGTCCACGCCGAGCAGCCAGAAGACGCCGAGCAGCGCCGTGCCGATCGCGGCGACGCGCGCGAGCCCGAGCCGTTCCTGCCCGGCGACCACCGCGACGAGCAGCGTCCAGGTCGGGATGCACGCGTTCACGACGGCGCTGTGTTCGGGGGTCGTGCGCGCCATGCCCTCGGTGAACAGGACCTGGTTCGCCGCGACGCCGAAGAACGATGCGATCAGCAGGCCGATCCAGATGCGGCGGGCCGGCCTTTCCCGTCGCCGCCGGAGGGCGAGGGCCAGCGGCACCAGGACCGCGGTGGCAGCGACGATGCGGAACAGGACCCAAGTCGCCGGGGGCACCTCGGCGAGGATGCGCTTCGTGAACACGTAGTTGCCGCCGAACACGAGCGAAACCGTGATCAGGGCGAGGTGGACGCGCAGGGCGGAAACAGGCAAGCCGGGGATCGTGGCGGGGGCACTGCGGGAAGCAATGCCCGCGTTCGGGGGAAGGCGGGGCATCCGCGGCGGCGCTTGGCTATCATCCCCGGCCCCGCGTCCCCGAGCCGCCCGACCCCGGCGGCCTCGCGCCCCTCCACGATCATGACGTTCGCCGCCACGTTGTTCTCCCTGTGCGTCGCCGTTCCGTGTCCGCAGGGGGACCTGCGCCTGCCGCCGCCGCGCGCGGCTCAGCCCGAAGCGCCCGAGCAGCGCCCTCTCGAGGAGATCGATCGCTTCCGCCGCGATCTGGTCGACCTGTCCGGTCCGCAGCCTCGCGTCGACAGCAAGCTGCAGGACATGGGCATCGAGTACAAGAGGATCGAGCCCCTGATCCTCGAGGTTGCGCGGAATGCGCGGCCGCCCGAGATGGCGAACCTCATGGTGGTGGCGCGCCGCTTCGGCAACACGACGGGCACGCCGCGCGTCGCCGACGAATTGCTCTTCCAGCTGTTGTCGCGCCCGCTCGGTGATGCGACGCGGGCCACCGTCGAGACGATGGCGTTCCTGAAGGGCGCCGACGCGAAGAAGGCGCTGCAGGAGTGTGTTCTCGGCCGCATCGCCGGCGTGCGCCGCCACGCGACCGACGTGCTGGTGTCGATGACGACGGCCGACGACCTCGAGTTCGCGCTGCGTCTGTCGAGTGAGCAGACCCTCGACCTGCGCCTGCGCGGCGTCGATCTGCTCGCGGCCGTTCCCGACGAACGGGCCAAGATCCGCCTCGTCGAACTCCTGTCGAAGGACCCACCGCTCGCCGCTGCCTCGTCGGTGGCGCTGGTCCGCCTCGGCACCGCGGCGGTGCCGGCGCTGCAGCGCCTCAGCGCCGAGCCGGTGGTGGACCGCGGCTTCGCGTACGCCGCGTTCACGCTGGCGCAGATCGAAGACGGCACCGGGCGCCCGAGCCTGCCTGCGGAGATCGTGAAGCCGCTCCTCGCGCAGCTGGACAGCGCCGAGTCGCTGACGCGCAGCCTCGCCGCGGTACCGCTGGCGGACCTGGCGCGGCGCGGCGTCGAGGCCGACGGTGCGATGCCGGACGCGCGCATCGTCGAGGCGCTGATCGAGGTCGTGACCCCGCTGCAGTTCGTGCCCAACCTCGACATGCTGCGCCGTCCCGCCGAAGAGCGCCTGCTCCGCTTCACCGGGCGCATCGTCGCGTCCGCCGAGGCGATGCCGTGGCGCGAGTGGTGGAAGGTTCAGAAGGACACGTTCGTCGGCGTGCGTTCGCGCGTCTCGGTGGACGCCGCCGCTGCGAAGTTCGCGGTCGTCTCGATGCGCCAGGGCCAGCGCCACGTGCGGCTGCTCGCCGAGGGCCTCGCGGACAATGCGCCCATCGAAGGCGCTCTCGAGGTGCTGATGTCGGACACGCAGATGATCGAGCTGGTCGCGGCGCTGCGGGCCAAGGGCTTCGGCGATCCGGACGCGCTGCGCGTCAACAGCGCGCTGCCGCCGGTGCGCTCGCTGCAGGTGCAGGTCCGCAACGGTCGCTCGCAGGTCGCCGTGCCGGCGGGCGACTACCCGGCCTTCGACACGATGGCGCAGGTCGTGACCGAGCGCGTCGAGAGCGAACTTTGGCAGGCGTACCGCAATCCGTCGACGGAGCCCGATCGCGGCGCCTTCTGGCGCGCCGAGCGGCGCTGGCTCGACGCCAATCCGGATCCCGTCGAGCGCGGCCGTCGCTTCGCTCGCCGCATCGTGCAGCAGTGGCCCGCCCTGGCCGCCGTGCCCCGGGCGCGCGCGCTCGAGTACCTGATGGCCCACCCGCAGCGGAAGCAACTGCTCGGCGAGGACGACGGTCTCGCGGCGGTCGCGATGCTGCAGAAGCTGCCCGAACTCGCCGATCTCGACCTGCGCCTGCTCGAGCTGTGCGCCGGCGTTCCGGGCGACAAGGTCTGGCGCGAGTGCGTCGGTGTCGCGTCGCTCGGCAAGGGCGGCGGCCCGCAGGCCGTGCGCGCGGTTTTCGCGGTGCTCGGCTCGGACGCGATCCTCGCCGCGCTCGCCGACGAACGAACGGTCGTGCGCCGGGCGGCACTGTCGGAGGTCGCGGTCGTACGCGACCAGCGAGCCGGTCCTCGCGTGGTCGAGCTGCTGGCCGATCCGGACGTCGGTGTGCGCACCGCGGCCGCGTACGCGTGCGGGCAGCTGCAACTCGCGGCCGCCGAGCCCCCGCTCGTGGCCCTGATCGCGGCCGACGACACCGACCCCATGTTGCGCCGCGAGTGCCTCCGCTCGCTCGGCCGGGTCGGCGGCGACCAGGCGTTCGCCGTGTTGCAGCGCGCGCTGGCCGCGCCGGTGCGCGAGGACAAGGAAGCGGCGTTGCGAGGCCTCGGCGAACTCCGCGATGCGCGTGCCGCGCGGCTCCTCGCGGAGCTGGCCGCGATCGGCTACGGCAAGGAGATCGGCGACCTCGCGCGGCTCTACCTGCTGCGGCAGGGTGGCGTGCTCGCCGTACCCGCCCTCCGCGCCCAGATCGCGACCGTGCGCGATCCGCTGATCCGCGACCAGTTCGTGATGCTGCTCGGCGCCTACCAGGACGCGGCGAGCGTGCCGGATCTCATGGACCTGCTGCGCAATCCGAAGTCGTCCCTCGAAGCCGCGACACTGCTCTCCGGCACCACGGGCATCGACGTCGTCGGCGCCGAGGATCGGGTCGGGACGACCGAGAAGTGGTGGCGTCAGAACAGACAGCTCCCGCAGTGGCAGTGGTTCCTCGACGCCCTGCGCGCGAACGACGTCGCCACAACGCTGCGGCCCGAGCAGTTCCAGGTCGAGGCCGGCCTGGCGTCGGTGAGCGAGCTGTCGCGGCTGCTCGTCGAAGCGAAGGCGCCGCGCCTGCGGGTCCTGTGCGCCGCGGTGCTGCGCACGGTGACGAACGAGGACTTCGGCGCCGTCGACGTGAACACGTCCGACGACGTGCGCGCCGGCATCGCCGCCCGCTATCGGCTGCTGGTCGAGACCGCGAAGGCGGCGCAAGGGCGCTGAGCGTCGCGGGCGAAGCGATGCGGGAGCTCGAGGGCGCGCGCCGGGTCGGGTCGTGGCCGATCTTGCTGCTCCTCCTCGGCGCCTTCCTGGCGTCCTTTGCATGGCTGCGGAGCCGTTCCACGTTCCTCGCGATCGAGGCGGATCGCGCCTCGGCAGCGGCCGTCGCGGCGGAGTCCGGCCTGCCGGTCGCGGACGTGATGGCGCTGCGCGATCTCGTCGGCTCGCATGCATCGGTCGAACGGTGGCGCGCCGCGGCGGCTCGTTTCGCGGCGGAGCGGGCGCGCCTCGGGGATCCATTCGCCGCGGTCGTGGCCACGGCCGACGTCGAGACCGCGGCGGCCGCGATCGCCGCCAGGTCGGCGGCGGCGGACGCCGACGCGGCGTGGACGCGTTTCGCCGTGGAGTTCCAGGCGGAGGCCGGGCTCCGGTTCCTCTCGGTTCGGGAGCGCTTCGCCGACCGCGAGCATCCTCGCGATTGAGGAGTCTTTGGCGGGCGGTATCGTCTGCGCCCACTTTTCCCGCGGAACCCCTCGCATGACCGACGTCGTCGCCATCGCCCAACGCATCCAGTCCGAGAGCCACGCCCTGCAGGCCGTGCGGACCGCCCTGCAGAACGTCATCGTCGGCCAGGACGCGCTGCTCGACGGCCTGCTGATCGCGCTGCTCGCCGACGGCCACGTGCTGCTCGAAGGCCTGCCCGGCCTCGCGAAGTCGCTGGCCGTGTCGTCGCTGGCGCGCGCGGTCGGCGGTCAGTTCCGGCGCATCCAGTTCACTCCGGACCTCCTGCCGGCGGACCTCGTCGGCACGCACGTCTACAACCCGAAGACCGGCGAGTGGCAGGTGAAGGAAGGGCCGGTGTTCGCGAACTTCGTGCTCGCGGACGAGATCAACCGCGCGCCGGCGAAGGTGCAGAGCGCGCTGCTCGAGGCGATGCAGGAGCGGCAGGTCACGCTCGCGGGCGACACGCGCCGCCTGCCCGATCCGTTCCTCGTGCTCGCGACGCAGAACCCCGTCGAGCAGGAAGGCACCTACGCGCTGCCCGAGGCGCAGATCGACCGCTTCCTGGTGAAGCTCGTCGTCGGCTACCCGAGCAAGCAGGAGGAGCTGAAGATCATCGATCGCATGGCCGGTCTGTCGGCGCACCACGAGGTGAAGCCTGCGACGACACCGCAGGAGCTGTTGAAGATGCGGCAGCTGCTCGACACGATCTACCTCGACGACAAGGTGAAGAGCTACATCGTCGACCTCGTCTTCGCGACGCGGCAACCCGAGGAAGTCGGCCTCGCGAAGCTGAAGCCGCTGATCCTCTACGGCGCCTCGCCGCGCGCGTCGCTCGCCCTCGCCCGTACCGCCCGTGCGCGGGCGTTCCTCGAGGGCCGTGGCTTCGTGACGCCGCAGGACGTGAAGGCGACCGGCACGATGGTGCTGCGGCACCGTGTGTTGACGACGTACGAAGCCGAGGCCGAAGGCGTCACGAGCGAACAGGTGTTGAAGACCGTGTTCGACACCGTGCGCGTGCCCTGACCGCGTCGAGGCGACCGTGACGTCGGTGATCGATCCCGAACTGCTCGCCGAGGCGCGTCGCATCCAGGTGCGCGCGGACCGGATGGTCACCGACGTGATGGCCGGTGGCTACAGCTCCGTGTTCCGCGGCAGCGGGATCGAGTTCGACGAGGTGCGCGAGTTCGCCGAGGGCGACGAACTGCGCTCCGTCGACTGGAACGTCACCGCGCGAACGGGGCGGCCGTTCGTGAAGAAGTTCGTCGAGGAGCGTGAGCTGACGGTGCTCTTCGTACTCGACGCCTCGGCGTCGATGGCGTTCGGCACGAGTCCGGCGTCGGCGCCGCGCCGGACGGTCGCAGCGACGGCCGCGCTGTTCGTCGGGTGCGTCGCCTTCGCCGCGGCGCGCAACAACGACAAGGCTGGCCTGATCACGTTCACCGATCGTGTCGAGCGCTACGTGCCGGCGAAGAAGGGCAGGAACCACGTGCTCCGCCTCATCCGCGAGGCGATGCAGCCGCCGGCGGGGCGCGCGCGCACGGACCTGCAGGCGGCGCTCGACTACGCGGGCCGCGTGCAGCGTCGTCGCGCGATCGTGTTCGTCGTCAGCGACTTCCTCGGCGTCGATCCGGGCAACAAGCTGCGTCTGCTCGCGCAGCGTCACGACGTCATCGCCGTGCGGGTGCGCGATCCGTTCGCCGCGGGCCTCGACAAGGCGGGTGGCGACGTGGCGGCTCTGCCCAACGGCGGACTGCTGCATCTCGCCGATCCGGAGACCGGTCGGACCGTGCTGGTCGACACGAGCAGCCGACGGGTGCGCGAGGAATTGCGGCGTCGCTGGCGGGACGAACGGGCGCGACTGCTGGACGCGTGTCGCCGCGCGTCGGTCGACTTGCTCGACGTGCCGACCACGGGCTCGGTCGCGGACCCGCTCGTGCGCTTCTTCCGGATGCGTGAACTCCGCGGGGCGAAGCGATGAGAACGACGCGCGCTCTGGTACTGCTCGCGCTGGCCGCCTGCAGCGGCCCCGAGTCGCCGTGGAAGGCCCCGCCGACGCAGGCCGTCGACCTCGTCATGTCGGTGTCCGCGGCGAGAGTCGGCCTGCTCGAACCGTTCACCGTGCAACTCGACCTGTGGCGCAAGGAAGGCGTCGAGGTCGACTTCGCGCCGTCCGTCGAGGCCAAGGACTTCCGCGCGGAGACGAAGCGTGCCCCCGCCGTCGCGCTGCCCGGCGGGACGTGGCAACGAACGACGATGGTGCTTCGGCCCGTGCGGGGTCCTGCGGAGATCGTGCTGCCGCCGTTCACCGCGAAGAGCAAGGACGGCACCGCGGTCGCCACGACGCCGGAGACCAGGGTCACGGTCGTCACTGCGCTCGACGGGCAGAGCGCCGCGATCGAAGCCCCGGGCGAGCCGTTCCCGACACCGAGCCATGTTCTTGGATGGGTGGCCGGCGCCGCTGCCGCGGTTGCACTTGCCGCCGCGGGTGTGTGGTGGTGGCGTCGCCGCCCGCGCGCCGCGCATCACGCCGACGAGGTTGCGGTCCCGCCTCACGTGAAGGCGCTGCGCGCGCTCGCGCGCGTGCGCGAGGCGCCGCGTGCGTCGCCGGCGCAGGTGGAGGCGTTCTACGTCGAGGTCTCGAACGTGCTGCGCACCTACCTCGAGGAGCGCTTCGGACTGCGCGCGCCGGAGCGCACGACGGAGGAGTTCCTGCGCGAACTCGAGGGCGGTGAGCATCTCGCCCGCGGACACCGCGCCGAACTCGAGCGCTTCCTCTCCCAGTGCGACATGGTCAAGTTCGCCGCGTTCGTGCCGGGCGAGGGCGAGCACCTCGCCATGCACGCGCTGGCCCTCGCGTTCGTCGAGTCGACGCGACCGGATCGGGGCGCGGCGGCGGCTGTCCCGCAGGCGGTGCACGCATGATCGCGACGTGGGCTCTCGGTGAGATCACGCTGCTCGACCCGTGGTTCCTCGCGGCCGTACCGGCGGTTCTGATCGCCGTGTGGTGGCGCTGGCGGCGTCCGCGTGCAGCGCTGCCGACGGCGTCGGCGGTGCTCTTCGCCGATCTCGCCCCCACGCTGCGGCAGCGGTTCGTGTGGGCGCCGCAGGCGGCGAAGGCGGTCGCTGCTCTGTGCCTCTGCGTCGCGATGGCGCGCCCGGTCGAACGCGACGTGCTGCCCATCCGCGAAGAGGGCGTCGACATCGTGCTCGTCGTCGACACGAGTTCGTCGATGACGATCCCCGACATGACGAGCGACCGCTCGTTCCGACGCATGGACGCGGCCCGCAGCCGGGCGGAGGAGTTCGCCAGGGCGCGGGCCCACGACCGGGTCGGTCTCGTTGCGTTCGCGCGTTACGCGGAACTGCGTTGTCCGCCGACGCTCGACGAAGGCGCACTCGCGGCGTTCCTGCGCAGCGTCGACGTCGTCACGCCCAACTCGCCGCTCGACGGCACCGCGATCGGGACGGCCGTCGCGAAGGTCGTGCAGGTGCTGCAGGCGAGCAAGGCGAAGTCGAAGGTCGCGGTGCTGCTCACGGACGGCGAGAACACCGTCGACGACATCCTGCCGGCAGACGCGGCGAAACTCGCGAAGGACGCCGGCATCCGCGTTCACACGATCGGGCTCGGCAACGGCGTGCCGTCGGTGTTCGGCATGCAGCCGCTCGACTTCGGCGATCTGAAGAACATCGCGGAGACGACGGGCGGCCGGTTCTTCCAGCCGAAGAGCGACGCCGATCTCGCCGAGGTCTACGCGCGGATCGACGAACTCGAGAAGACGGAACTCGAGGACCCACGCTACCGCATGGTGGACCGCTTCGAGTGGCCGCTCGGAGCCGGACTCGCGCTGCTCTGGCTCGCGATCCTGCTCGAAACCCTGCTGTTCCGGAGGGCGCCGTGAGCGACCTCGTGTTCGCGCGCGGGTTCTTGTGGCCGTGGCTCTTCGCGGTTCCGGTCGCGGCGGCGTTGGTCTGGGCCCTCTTCGATCGTTCGCGGCGCGCGGCGATGCGCTACGGCGCGCGGCCGACCGGGCCCGCGACGAGTCCCTTCCTGCGATCACTGCGGGTGTCGACGCTGCTCGGCCTCGGCCTCGTGTGCTGGATGGATCCGCGCCTCGGTGACGAGCCGATGGCCGTCGAGCGGCGTGGGCTCGACCTGGTCTTCTGTCTCGACACGTCGCGGTCGATGCTCGCGCGCGACATGGAGCCGACGCGTCTCGGTCGCGCGCTGCAGGACATTCGCGCCGTGCTGCCTTCGCTTCAGGGCGGCGATCGCGCGGCGCTCGTCGTGTTCGCCGGCGAAGCCCGTCTGTCGATCCCGCTGACTCACGATCTCGACTCGTTCCGTGGTCTCCTCGACGAAGTGGACACCGACGTCGTGAAGAAGGGCGGCACCGACATCGCAGCCGCGCTGCGCAGAGCGCTCGAGCTCTCCGACCCCGACAACCGCAAGACGACGGCGGTGATCCTGCTCACCGACGGCGAGGACCTCACGGGGGCCGGGCGCGATGCCGCGCAGGAACTAGGCGCCCAGGGGCTCGTGGTGCACGCCGTCGGCTACGGCGACGCGTACGGAAGCAAGATCACGATCGCGGAGAAGGATGGCGAGCGCTTCCTGCAGGACGGGAAGGGCGGCGAGGTCGTGTCGAAGATGGACCCCGAGAGCCTGCGTGCGGTCGCCGCCGCGACGGGGGGCGAGTTCGTCCGCGCCGATTCGATGGTGCTGCCGATCGCAGAGCTGCATCGGAAGCGCCTCGTCCCGATGCAGAAGCGCAGCTACGACGCGGGCGAAGAAGCCGGCAAGCGGGCGCGCTACCAGTGGGTGCTGCTGCCGCTGCTCGTCCTGCTACTGTGGGAGATCGCGATGGCCGGAGGTCGACACCGATGAAGGCGCTTTGGTTGGCGGCGATGCTGCTCGTTCCCGGAGGCGACCGCGAGCGGGGGCTGCAGCTCTATCGCCAAGGCAAGTTCGCCGAGGCAGCGGACGCCTTCCGTGCCGCGATCGCGAGTGATGGCGACTCCGCGGAGTTGCAGTGGAACCTGGCGCTCGCCGGGTGGCGCGCCGGACAGCTCGCCAACTCCGAAGAGCCGCGGAAGGAACTCTTCTCGACGGCGGAGACGGCGGTCGAGAAGTACGCCGCGTTGTCGTCGCACGCCCAGCCCGCCCTGCATCGGGGCCTGCTCGGAGCGATCCGCTTCGACGAGGCGAAGACGCTCGAGACGAAGGCGGACGGAGCTGCAACGCAGCCTGCACCTGCGCAGCCGAACGGTGCGGCCGCACCCGGAGCCCAGCCGGAGGATCCGCTGCCGTTGTTCGAACGGGCGCTCGGCAAGGCCGAACAGGCGCGCGACCACTTCGTCGCGGCCGCCGAGGTCGGGCCGTCGGCCGAGATCGCCCGCAACATGGAGCGGACGCTGCGGCTGATCGACGAACTGCAGAAGAAGATCGAGGACCTGAAGAAGCAGCGCGAGGAACAGAAGAAGGACGACGACAAGAAGGACGACAAGAAGGACGACAAGAAGGACGACAAGAAGGACGACGAGAAGAAGAAGGACGAGGACAAGAAGAACGAGGGCGACAAGGACGGCGAGAAGAAGGACGAGAAGTCCGAGCCGAAGGAGTCCGAGCCGAAGAAGGGCGGCGAGTCGAAGGACCCTGCCAAGGACGGCCAGCAGGGCGAGCCGCAGGAACCGCCGGAGCCGAAGGCCGGCGAGAAGCCGGAGGACACGAAGGCAGGCGATCCGGGCGCGCAGGACAAGCCGGCGCCCGCGCAGAACGCCGGGGACGAGAAGAACGAGCCGCAGCAGGCCCAGCCCCGTGCCGACGCACCGGGCGAGAGCGTCGAGTCGAAGGAGCTCTCACCCGAGCAGACGCAGCGCCTGCTCGAGCTGCTGAAGGAACTCGAACAGAAGCGGAAGACGATGCGCGGCAAGTCGAGTCGGCCGAAGGTGGAGCGGGACTGGTGATGAGGCTCCGTTCGCTGGTTTCCGCCGCTGTGGCCCTCGTGTCGGCCGCGCTCGCGCAGGAGAAGCTCGAGATCGAGGGCCCCGTGCCCGCGACGCTGCGCCTCGGCGATTCGGCGCGCGTCACGATCCGCGTCGAAGGGCGCGGCGCCGACCCGCGGACGCCGACGCTCCCGGTCGTGCCCGGGCTGCGCATGCAGCTCTCGCCGCCGTCGCGCAGCAGCTACACGTTCTTCGACGGGCGCACGATGACCGAGCGCGTCGGCGTCGAGTACCGGCTCACGCTGCAGCCCACGCAGGAAGGCGAGTTCACGGTCCCGCCGTTCACGATCTGGACCGGGACGCGCGATCAGTCGACCAAGGAGCTGCGGTTGGACGTGCGCCGCGATCTTCGCGGCGAGGACCTCGCGTGGCTCGACGTGACGGTCGAACCGCAGCGCGTCTACGTGCACGAACCGATCCGCGTGAAGGTGGACTTCGGCGTCCAGGAGGGCCTTCGCCTCGTGCAGGACCGGCTCTCCAACGGGCAGGTCTACACCGACGTGGAAGTGCAGGCGCCGTGGCTCGTCGACTTCCCGGGCGGCGAGCCGATCGAGCCGCCACGGCCGCCCGGCGACCTCGCGATCGTCGTGTTGCAGCGCACGCCCGTCCTGGCGACCCGCGAAGCCAGCTACGCACGCAACGGCGAGCGTTGGCAGCGCTTCACGTTCGAACGGTCGTTCCTGCCGACGCGGCTCGGCAAGATCGAACTCTCCGCGCCGATGCTCCGCTACCACCGGCTCGTGCGGGAAGGGCAGCCCGACATCTTTGGCGGGCGGCGCGGTCAGCAGTCCGACAACTTCTTCGTCTACGGCAAGCCCACCACGATCGAGGTGCTGCCGATCCCCGAGGCCGGACGCCCGACGCCGTACTACGGCGCGGTGGGTCGCTTCACGATCGCCGCGACGCTGGACAAGGACACCGTGCGCGTAGGCAACTCGGTGAAGCTCACACTGACCGTGCGCGGGGACGGCAACTTCGAGTTCCTCCGATTGCCGGCGCTCGACCAGATCGAGGGCTTCCACAAGCTCGGTCAGGCCGAAGCCGTGCGCGACGCCGACAAGGTCGTCGTGACGTACGACCTGACGCCGCTGTCGGTCGACGTGAAGGCCGTGCCGCCGATCGCGTGGAACTGGTTCGACACGACGCCGGGCGTCGAGAAGTTCGTCGAGGTGAAGACGGCTCCGCTGCCCCTGCACGTCACGCCGCTCGCGAACGGCGAGACCCTGGCGCCGCTGCCCGAGGCGATGACCAAGGCCGTGACTGCCGGCGTCGACGACGTCTTCGACCTGCCGTCGCTGGATGGCCCGCCGCGGGTGCGCGTCGAGCCGGCTCTGTGGCAACGCTGGGTCGCGATCCTCGGGCCTTGGGTTCTCGTCGTGGGCGCGATGTTCGCGCTGTCGGCGGCGCGTCGCCGTTCGGCGAACCCGGCGGCCGTGCGTGCGCGGGCGGCCGGCCGGCACTGCGAACAGGCGCTGCGGGACGGCGTCGATCCCCTCGGTGCCCTGGCCGACTACCTCGGCGCCCGCCTCGGTGTGCCCGGCGCCGCGATGATCGCGCCGGATCTGCGCGACCGCCTCGCCGACGGCGGTGTCGACAGCGCCCTCGTCGACGACGTCGTTCGTCTCGTCGAGCGTGGCACCGCGGCACGCTACGGCGGCGGCGCCGGAGTCGCCGCGGACGAAGTGCGCGGTGTCGTCGCCAGGCTCGAACGCACCCGGTTCGGCGTCGCGACCGTGCTGCCGTTCCTCGTGTTCACCCTTGTGACGCTCGGTGCAGCGGCTCGTCCGACGATTGCGCAGGAGCCGGCGCCGCAGAGTGCCGAGGCGGCGTATCGAGCGCAGGATTGGGCCACGGCGGAGGCGCTGTTCGCACAGCGCTACGAGGCGACCGGCGACCGGCGACTGTGGCGCGCGCGAGGCAACTGCTTCTACCGCGCCGGCGACCTGCCGCGGGCGCTGTGGGCGTTCGAGGCCGCGCGGCTCGGGGATCCGCGAGATCCCGAACTGCTCGCGAACCTGAGGCTCGTGCGGACGAAGCTCGAGGTCGACGACGACGAAGCCGGGTTCGTGGCCGAACTGGGCGCGCTGCGGGACGGGACGACCACGACGGAGCGCATGATCGCCGGCGCCGTGTGCATGCTGATCGCAGCCGCCTGCCTCGTGCTCGGCTACCGCCGCGTCGGTCTGCGCTGGATCGGTGTGTTCGCACTGGCGCCCGGGCTCTTCTTCGCGATCGACCTGCTGTGGCTCGGTCCGTCCCGGCCGCCGCGCGCGATCGCGCTGCAGAAGCTGGCGATCGTGTCCGAGCCGCGCGCGGACCTGACCGCGATCGCGACGGTGCGTGCGGGCGTCGCGGTCGAGGTGCTGGGCGGCGACACCGGTTCGTTCGTGCGCGTCCGCGTCGGCGACAAGTCGGGCTACGCGCCGAGCGCCGAGGTCGCCGTGGTGAGGTGATCGGCGCCGTCTACCCGAGCAGCTTCTTCGCGCGGATGCCGGTCAGGAGGAGGAGCAGACCGATCACGAGGAACACACCCGCGACGAGCCACTGCAAGAGCCACGGATTGAAGAGCAGCAGCAGGCCGAAGCCGGCGACGACCACACCGAGTCCGATGAGCAGCGTCGGCAGGTGGGGCGGGACTTGGGGCATGCCCGGCATGCCGCGGTTCAGTTTGATGTCCATTCAGCGGAGGCTCTTCTCGTAGATGCGGTAGCGGCGCCAGGTGCGGAGGCCGATCGTCTCGAGCGGGCCCAGCATGTCGCGGTTGTCTTCGAGGATCCAGCTCGCTTCGCACGCGCGGAACCCGACGTCGAGACCGCGGCGGATCACCTGGTGCATCAGCAACATCTCGATGCCGACGCGGCGCCACTCGGGAACGACCCCGAGCGTGATCACGCGGATCAGGCGCACGGTGCGCATCGCGCGGAGGAACTTCCACCAGCCGAACGGCAACAGCCGTCCGTTGCACGCGCGGGCGCCGACGTTCACGTCGGGCAGCGCGACGATGAAACCGACCGGCGCGCCGGCGACCTCGGCGATGTGCATCAGCTCCGGGTGCGCGACCTTCTTCAGGTCCTTGGCCTGCGCGGTGAACTCAGGCCGCGTCATCGGTACGAAGCCCCAGTTGCGTTCCCAGATGCGGTGGTAGAGGTCCCACAGGATCTCGCACTCCGCGTCGAAGCGGCGCAGGTCGAGCGGGCGCATCACGGCGTTGGTCTTCTTGCGAAGGTGGTCGGCGATGCGGTCGACTCGGCGCAGGTCGATCGTGTCGCCGGTGACGTGCAATGCGACGAGGTCCTTCGCCTTCCCGAGCCCGGCGTGTTCGATCCACGGGCCGTACGTCGGCGGGTTGTGCGGCATCATCATCACCGGCGGTCCGGCGTCGCCCTCGATGAACAGTCCGCACTTGTAGTTCGTCGACAGGTCGACGGGTCCGCGGAGTGCGGTCGCGCCGCGCTTCTGGCACCACTGCGAGGCGTGGTCGAGCAGCAGGTGAGCGACTTGTTCGTCGCGCGCTTCGAAGTGGCCGAAAAAACCGACGCGGTCGCCGTGGAACTCGTCGTGGAGCGAATCGCGGCACACGCTGATGCGCCCGACGCACCGGTCGTTCGCGAACGCGGCGAAGAACTCGACGTCCGCGTGCTGGAAGAACGGGTTCTTGCGGCGGTCGATCGCCCACGTCTCCGCGCTGGTGATGGGCGGGACGTAGTTGGGATCGTCGCGATAGAAGTCCCGCTGCAGGTCCAGGAAGCGCGCCGGTTGCGGCACCGCGCGGATCACGGCCGCCGGGCGCGGCTCTTTTGCGGGGGCGTTCATCCGGGTAGACGTTAGGCGATGCCGCGGTCCGCTGTCACGAACGTGGGTTGCCTCGCGCGCGCCGTGTCCCTTCTCGTGGCGGCGAGCTGTTCCGGCGGTGCGACGTCGCCGCAAGGTGGGCCGTTGTCGGCCGCGCAGCAGGACGTGTGCAGGCGCGTCGAGCGCGCCTACCGTGAGAACGCTCCCGACTATCCGGCTCAACGCGACGCGGCGGTCCAGGATGCGGCGATCACGGCGTGGCTGGTCCGTGTCTTCGTACTCGACGTGTTCCGCGCGCGGGAGCAGCGGCCGCTCGGCAAGGACGAGGACGTTCTGCGCGCCGCCGCCCGCATCGGGGTTCCGTTGGAGTCTCGGGCGATCGCGGAGATCGTGGCGCTCGGCGCGAAGGCAGTGCCCGTCCTCGTCGCGGACCTGCTCCTTCACGATCAGCCCCAGCCGCGCGAACTCGGCGTCGAGCTGCTGGTGCGGATCGGCGCGTCGGCGTCACCCGACCTGCGCGACGTGGCGCTGCGAGGCGAGAAACGGGAGCGACGCGCCGCGGCGCGAGCCCTCGCGGCGATCGGCGTCGACGGCGAGACCCTCGCTGTCCTGCGGCAACTCGCGAGCGACGGCGACTTCACGGTGCGCGCCGACGCCGTTCGCGGCATCCACGACGGCGGCGTGCCGGCGCGCGACCTCCTGGTCGCTCGAGTCGCGAAGGACGAAGACGCCTTCGTCCGCCGTGTCGCTGCGCAGGCGCTTTCGCACTTCCCGGACGCCGTTGCGGCGCGGACCCTGGTCGACTACCTGGCGCGCTGCGACGCAGAGAACGACCGACAGGGCGCGATCGTCGCCCAGGCGAGCCTGCAGGGGATCGCCGGAACGCGCGGCATGCGCACCGTTGCGGAATGGCGGGCGTTCGCGGCGGCTCTCGAAGAAGCCCCTGGCGCCGGCGGGGCCAGGACACGACGCTGACGCGACACCATGAGCGACGACTGGAAGATCCACCGCGACCGCACCGCATGCGAAAAGCCCGGGTGCCCGCTGCCGACGAGCCGTTCCTACTTCGCGGTGCTCGAGTGGCCATCGTGTGTGCGTCGCGACCAGTGCGACGCGTGCTTCGCCGACTACGAGCGGCGTTGTCAGGGCGCGGAACCGCCGATCTTCTGGCGAGCGCTCCGCAAGGTGTCGGGCAGCAAGGAGCCGGTGCTCGACCTTGCATCGCTGCGTGTGCTGTTCGACCGACTCGGCACCGTCGACGACGATCGCGCACGAAGTCTCCGCTACTTCTGCGCGCTCCTGCTGCTGCGGAAGCGCGTGCTCAAGATGGTGCGTCCGCGGAACGCCGCCGAAGAACGCGCCGATCTGGTGGTGGTCGACCCGAAGCAGAAGGAGATGGAACCCATCTCGCTGTTCGCACCGGCGCTCGACCTCAGCAACCTCGGCGCGATCAAGGAAGAGCTGCTCGCCGCGATGGGCGACGACGCCGGTGCGCGCGCGGATGCCGCGCAGCAGTGACGCTTCGGTTCACCAGCTGAACGACCACTCGAACTCGTCGCCGGCTTCGAGTGCGCTGCGCACCGGGATCAGGAGGTAGGCGCGCTTCCCTTCGTGCGCCGCCTCGACGCCGCGGCCCGCGGGCCGCACGCCCGAAGCGAAGACCTCCCCCGGCACGCTGACCTCGATGCGCAGCGTGTCGCCGATCTCGTTGGTGCGACCGCTCGGGTCGTAGATCTTCGCCATCTTGCGACGCTCGGCGACGTCGGGCACGAGGGCCTTCACCCAGGCGGTGTCCGGGCCGCGCTTCAGGAACACGCGCAGGCTCGGTCGCGCATCGCCGAGTTCGGCGTCGAACCGGATTCCGCCGTCGCCGAGCTTCAGGGCCTTCACTTCCTTGAACGTGCCCTGCGCGCACGTGACGCCAGCCCGGCCCGACCACTGCACGCCCTGCGCCTCGGCTTCGGCCGCGCTCGCCGGGGGCGTCGTCAGGCCGCGCATGGTGACCGTTCCCGACCCGTCCTTCTGCAGCGCCACGTGCACGCCGACGAGTTCGCCGCCGGAGCACGAGCAGAAGAACAGGGAGGCGAGGACGAGGAGGGCGAGCAGGCGCTGCATGGTCGGAGAGGGGTTGTCGGGGTTCGTGCGGGGCGCGATCGCACCGCACTGCGAAAAAATCGCGAAAGGACCGCGTGGAGAACGCCCCCAGCCGGTGGGGGAGGCGCCGTGGCACCGGCCCTACCGGAGCGGTCGTTGTGGATAAACCCGTGGCGTAGAGGGGTTCTGCGGTGGTGTAGCGTGGTGGAACGTGGTTGACCGGTGGTGTTCGGTGGTGTAGGGTGGATTGCGACAAGAGCACAGAGGTCCCGGTTGCGGGCGCGATGGTTACCTACTTTGGCAGCTCGGAACACGGCCTGGACGACAAGGGCAGATTGATCCTGCCCGGTCGGATCCTGGACGAGATCCCGAAGAGCCACTGGAAGTTCCACCTGACCGCCGGGCTGGACCGCTGCCTGCTCCTGCACGATTCCGAAGGGTTCCGAGAACTCGTCGCCCGCATCGGTGGAGCCGTAGCTGGCAGCCGCGCCCACCGCACTCTGTGCCGGCGGTTTCTCGGTCACTCGGAGGAGGTCGTGCCTGACGGCAATCGGCGGATCCGCATCCCCGACCCGTTGCTGAAGTACGCGGGGATCGAAGTCGGTCAGGCAGTCGTGTTGGTCGGAACCGGTCGGGTCACCGAGATCTGGGCGGCGAACAAGATCGACACGGCGCTGGCCGAGGCGAGCCCCGAAGAAGAATCGCTCTTTGCCAGTTTGATCAGTCCCACCAAGCCATCGACGCCCTCGGGAGAAGCCTGAGACGAGCGTTCGAGGCGTGCCGACACACCGCAGGTCACGGTGTGCGTTCTGCGGCTGTTGCAGGGTGGTCAAGGGATCCAGCGCATGGACGATTCCGGCACGAAGAGTAGCAACGACGGCGGTCGCGGGGAAAGGCAACCCGTGCACCGCCCGGTGCTGCTCAGGGAGACGGTGGCGATCCTCGAGCTCCGCGAAGGACTCGTGGTCGTCGATGGAACGGTTGGCGCAGGCGGTCACGCAAGGGCAATCGTGAACGCCATCGCGCCGACGGGCGTGCTTGTGGGGCTCGATCGGGACAGCGAGATCCTGGCTGCTGCGCGAACGGCGTTGGTCGGTGCCGACGGCGATCGCGCAGGGGCCAGGGTCTCGCTGCACCATCTTCCCTTCTCGTGCATGCGGGAGGCGTTGGCGGCGGCCGGTCAGCCCCGCTGCGACCGCGTGCTGCTCGACCTCGGTGTCAGTTCCATGCAGCTGGATCGTGCAGAGCGCGGCTTCTCGTTCCGGGCCGATGGGCCTCTCGACATGCGGATGGACTCCGCATCGCCGACGTCGGCAGCCGACTGGCTGGCGCGCGTCTCCGAGCAGGACCTCGCGGACGCGATCTACCGGCTCGGCGAAGAACGGCATTCGCGCCGCATCGCGCGCGCGATCGTCGAGGCGCGTCGTCGCACACCGATCCGTCGCACGGCGCAACTGGCGCAGATCGTGGTCGACGCGATGCCGGCTGCGGCGCGACACGGCCGCATCCATCCCGCGACGCGGACGTTCCAGGCGATCCGCATCGTCGTGAACGACGAACTCGGCGAACTCGAGCGCGGCCTCTCGGCCGCCCTGGAGTGCCTCCGCCCCGGCGGTCGCCTCGCGGTGATCTCCTTCCATTCGCTCGAGGATCGCGTCGTGAAGCAATTCCTGCGTGCACATTGCGACCTGGTGACGAAGAAGCCGGTCGAGGCCTCCGCCGCCGAAGTGCAGGACAATCCGCGTGCCCGCAGCGCCAAGCTGCGTTGCGGTATCCGCCGCGAGGACGCCGCATGAGGTGGTTGCTCGCAGGCCTCCTGTTCGCGCTCGCCGTGGCGCTCGCGATCGGCACCGCCGCGATCCGGGCCGAGAACGCGCACTGCCGTCGCCGCGTCGACCAGGCGTTGCGCGACATCGACGACCGTCGCGTCGAGTTGACCCGTCTCTCCGTCGAGCGGCTCGAAGCGGCGACGCCGGAGAAGCTCGCCAAGGTCCACTGGCAACATCTGCGCGCCGAAGCCCGTCGGCGGCAGGAGTCGATCCAGTGAGGAAGGGCGAACGGATCCGCCTGCGCTTCGTCTTCGGCGCCCTGGGTTGTGTGCCGGTATTTCTCGCAGGCTGGCTCGCCTGGCTCCAGGTGGGGCAGCGGGGGCAGATCCTGCGCGACGGCAAGGCGCCGCTGCGCCTCGTCGCAGCCACCGCCGATCGTCAGGCCGAGGCGGTCGAGGTGATGCCGCAGCCGCGCGGCTCGATCGTCGACCGCAACGGCTCGGTGCTGGCGGTCGACTGCGAGGTCTACGACGTGCGCGCGCGCATCGCCGTGCCGAGCAAGGAGGGCAAGACCTGCGCGACGCTGCGGGCCTGGCTCGAGGAGGTCGCCGACGACTTCGCCCGCGCGATGGTCGCGGACACGTCGCTGTCGGATCGCCGCGAGTCGCAGAGGCTCTATCGCGAACAGTTCCGTGCTTCGCTCGAGAAGGCGTTCCGCACCCGGCTGCTGCCGGCCGACGGGCCCGTTCCGGCGGATCAGCCTCGCGTCGCCGACGTGCGGATCGCCGGCGCCGTCGACGTGCTGGCTGTCGTCGACGCGTTGCGTGAAGTCGGCGAGCGACGCGGGTCGGTGTCGATGCACTTCCTCCGCTCGTGGCAACGTTCCTATCCCGAGCGCGAATCCACGTACGGCATCGTCGGGCACGTCGACTCGCGCTGGACGGTGGACGAGGGCACCGCGGCGCCGAAGCTGACCACGTTCGGTGTGTGTGGTCTCGAGGCGCTCGCGGCGCTGCTGCCCGACGAAGCGGTGACGCGCACTTCGCTGCGCGATGGCAAGGGGCTCACCTACTTTCGCGCGCCCGTCGAACCGGTCGCGCGGCCGAACGTCCTGCACTCGACGCTCGACGTCGACCTGCAGCGCATCGCCGTCCGCGAGCTGTCGGCGCAGGCCGAAGCCGGGGCCCGCGAGGGCAAGGTCACGATCCCGCAGTGGGGCGCTCTCGTGCTCGTCGAGATGGCGACCGGAGACGTGCTGGCGGCCGCGTCGTGGCATCGCGACGGCAAGCACCCGGAGGCCGAGGCGTTCACGCCGTACCAGATGCTGTACGAGCCGGGCTCGATCGTGAAGCCGCTCGTGTTCGCGTACGCCCTCGAAGCGGGTGTGCTCGACTGGTCGCACGCGTTCGACTGCGCCCCTGGCAGCAGCGACTATCGCGAACGCATCGGCTCCGTGGGAAATCGGGTCGTCCGCGACGACCACGCGTGCGGCGTGTTGACGCCGCACGGCATCCTGGTCAACAGCTCCAACATCGGCGCGTCGTACGTCGGCCTGCAGCTCGAGCGGGAGCAGTGGCACGACTACATGCGCTTCTTCGGCTTCGGCGCGCCGCTAAACCTGCACGTGCCGTTCGAGAGCCGTGGCGGCGCCGAGAAGTCGTTCGATCCGTCGATCACGCTTCGCTCGTTCCGTCGGAACAGCGCGATCTCGTTCAGCTTCGGCTACGAGATGCAGGTCACCGCGATGCACATCGCACGGGCCTACCTGCGTCTCTTCCGCGGCGCGTCGGCCGACCTGCGGCTCTGTCGTGGCGTCGACGTCGACGGCACCTGGCTGCCGGTGCCGACCTACCCAGTCGTCGGCCCGAGGTTCCGGCCGGACGTGGTGGACGCCGTTCGCGCGGCGATGGTCGATGTCGTGAGCGACGACCCGCACGCGACCGGCGCCGTGATGCACGGCCGCATGCTGAAGGAACTCGGCGTCGACCTGCACGGCGTCATCGCCGGCAAGACAGGCACCGCGGCGAGCCGCATCGGGCGCCGCGACGGCAGCAAGATCGAGGTCCGCAACGCGAGCTTCGTGGGATTCCTGCCGGCACACGACCCGCGTTGGCTCGCGGTGTGTGTGCTGCAGAAGGACGATAGTGCGCGGTTCTACGGCGGCAGCTATGCTGCGCCGCCGGCAGTCCGGTTGCTCCTCCAAGCCCAGAGCCTGGAGCAGCGACGGATGGTGCAGCGAGAACCGCAGGTCGGTGCGGGTGGTCAGACCCGCACCGCGAGTGGTTCCCCTGGTGATTCAGGCTGGAGTCGGTAGCTCCAGAGACAACGTCGGTAGGGCGGTAGATGAGTGAGTTGGCATACCCATCCGGGCTCCCGTCCGGTCAGGGATACGTTCGCTTGCGCGAGCTGCGGGACTGTCTGCAGCCGCGTGAAGTCCTTCGCTGGCGCGACCTCGCGGTCGACGGCCTCGCGTTCCATTCCGCGGAAGTGCGCGCGGGCAACCTGTTCTTCGCCATCCGCGGCAGCAAGAACGACGGCATCGGCTACGCGCAGCAGGCCGTCGCGCGCGGCGCCGTCGCGATCGTCGCGGAAGAACCGATCCCCGGCACCGTGCCGGTGCTCGTCGTCGAGAACGCGCGCATCGCCCTCGCCGAGGCCGCGCGCTACTACTACCGCGACCCGTCGCGCGCCTTGTCCGTCGTCGGCATCACCGGCACGAACGGCAAGACGACGACCGCGCACCTGATCCGCGCCTGTCTCCAGGCCGATCGGCGCCAGGTCGGTCTGCTCGGCACGATCGCGTACGAGTTCGGCGGCCGCCGCATCCCCGCGGCGAACACGACGCCCGATCCCGTCCGCATCCACGGTTATCTCCGCGAGATGGCGGACCGCTTCGCGAGCGCCTGTGTGATGGAGGTGTCGAGCCACAGCCTCGACCAGGACCGTGTCCGCGGCGTGAACTTCGCGACCGCGGTGTTCACGAACCTCACGCAGGACCATCTCGACTACCACCACACGATGGCCGCGTACCGGCAGGCGAAGGCCCGGCTCTTCGCGGGCCTGCGGCCGGGCTCGACCGCCGTGCTGAACCGTGACGACGCCGCTTCGGTCGCGATGGCCGACGAACTCGCGACGGGGGTGCGCACCCTCTGGTACGGGCAATCGCCCGACGCGGACATCCGCGCCGAGAACATCCGTCCGGGTCCCGACGGCACGCGCTTCACGATGGTCATGCCGAACGGCCGCGTGGAGATGTTCCTCCGACTCGTCGGCCGCCACAACGTCGAGAACGCGCTCGCCGCCGCGGCGGCCGCCCTGTCGCTCGGCGCGAGCGAACTCACGGTCGCGAGTGCGCTCGAGGACGCGCGCGCGGTCCCGGGCCGGCTCGAACTCGTCGAGGCACCCATCGGCCGCGGGGGTCGTGTGCGTGCGTTCGTCGACTACGCGCACACCCCCGACGCGCTGGACAAGGTCTGCCGCACGCTCGCCGAACTCGGCGAGGGGCGGCTCCACGTCGTCTTCGGTTGCGGTGGCGATCGCGATCGCGGCAAGCGCGCGCCGATGGCCTCGGCGGTCGCGAAGTACGCGCAGTTCGCCTACGTGACGAGCGACAACCCGCGCAGCGAGGACCCCGAGGCGATCCTCGACGACATGGAGCCCGGCTTCGCGGGAACCGGCTGCGAACGGGTCCGCATCGTCGACCGCGCGGAAGCGATCCGGCGTGCGGTCACCGCGGCGCAGCCCGGCGACACCCTGCTCGTAGCGGGCAAGGGACACGAGACCTACCAGGTGTTCAAGGACAGCGTCGTTCCGTTCGACGATCGTCTCGAAGCCGCACGTGCGCTCGCCGCGAAGGAGGCAGGATGGTTGCACCGATGAACCGCCGCGCCGAGGCCGGCTCCGACGAATCCCCACGCCGCCGCGAACGCGCCGCGCGCGGTTCGTGGCTCACGCCGGCCGCCGTTGCGCGCGTGACCGGCGGTGAGGTGCAGCACCGAGGGGGTGCTGCGGCGACGGTCACCACCGACTCGCGCGCCGACTGCTCGGGCAGACTCTTCGTCGCACTTCGCGGCCCGAACCACGACGGCCACGCGTTCGTCGCGGACGCCGTGCGCCGCGGCGCGGTCGGCCTGCTCGTCGATCGCGCGTGCGGGGAACTGCCGCAGCTCGATCGCCTCGATGCGCTGCGTTCGACGGCCCCGTTCGTGGTGCGCGTGGCCGACACGGGTCGCGCGCTGCTCGACCTCGCCGCGGAGCATCGCCGCCGCCACCGCGCGAAGGTCGTCGGCATCACGGGTTCGTGCGGCAAGACCTCGACGAAGGAGTGGCTCGGTGCGGTGCTCGCCGCAGCGATGCCGACCGTGCGTTCGCCCGGTTCGTTCAACAACCAGGTCGGTGTGCCGCTGACGCTGTTCGCGATCGATCCGCGGACGCGCGCTGCGGTCGTCGAGATCGGCACGAACGCACCCGGCGAGATCGCCCAGCTGAGTTCGGTCGCTCGACCGGACATCGGCATCGTGACCTGCGTCGCTCCGGCTCACCTCGAGGGCCTCGGCTCGGTCGACGGCGTCGCGCGGGAGAAGGCGTCGCTGCCGGCATCGCTGCCCGCGGACGGCCTCTGCATCCTGAACGGCGACGACGCGTCGTGTCGCGCGATGGCCGAGGTCACGAAGGCGGCCGTGCAGTTCACGAGTGTCTCGCGCGCGACGGACTGGTTCGCGACCGACGTGCGTTTCCACGCGCTCGGCACGACCTTCCTGCTCCAGGGCGAGCGCCCCGTGACGCTGCCGCGACTCGGGACCCACAACGTCTACAACGCACTGGCCGTGATCGCGGCCGCGAGCCATCTCGGCGTCGCCGAGGAAGACGTGCTCGCATCGCTCGCGGCCGTTCCCTCGGCCGCCCGTCGCCTCGAACCCAAGTGTGCCGCAGGTGTCACGATCTTCGACGACACCTACAACATGAACCCGCAGTCGGCGCGCGCTGCACTGCAGGCGGTCGCCGGGCTGTCCGGGCCGGGGCGTCGCATCGTGGTGTTCGGCGAGATGCTCGAACTCGGCGCGGAGAGTCAGCAACTCCACCGCGCCCTGGGAGCCGAGGTGTCGCGCACGAAGCAGGACCTGCTCGTGTGCGTCGGTGCCGGTGCAGCGCCGATCGCCGACGGGGCGATCGCAGCCGGCATGGCCGCGCGCCTCGTGCATCGTGTTCCCGACATCGCCGCTGCGCTCGCCCTGCTGAAGCACGTGCTGCGTGCGACCGACCGCCTGTTGTGCAAGGCGTCGCGCCGGGTCGCGCTCGACGGCCTCGTCGACCAGTTGCTCGTCGAACTCGAAGCCGCGCCGCCGAAGGATGCGAGCGCGGTCGCGATGGAGCACGGCTGATCGCATGTTCCACTGGCTCGCACCCTGGTTGTTCTCGGAGGACATGGGCCGGCTGCTCGGCTACATCTCCGTGCGCGCTGCCGGGGCGGCGGTCACCGCGTTCCTCCTGGCGATCGTCTTCGGGCCGCGCGTGATCGCGTGGCTCGGTCGTCAGGGCATCGGCGAGCGTGTGGACGGCACCGGATCGAAGACCCTCGAGGAGCTCCATGGCCACAAGAAGGGCACGCCGACGATGGGCGGTCTCTTCATCATCGGCGCGATCCTCGTCGCGTGCGTGTGCTGGCTGCGCTTCGACGGTCCGAACCGCTTCTCCTGGCCCGGCATCGTGCTCGTCGCCGGCTTCGCCGCCGTCGGGTTCTGGGACGACTGGGTGAAGCTGCACAACCCGAAGAAGCGAGGCATCAGCAAGCGCGAGAAGCAGGTCGCGCTCACGCTCGTCGCGGTGGCCGTCGCCGTCTGGTTGCTCGTTCCCTCCGGCCTACAGGCGACCCTCGGCGGTCCGCGGCTCTACGTGCCCTTCGCGAAGGACTTCTCGCTCGACCTCGGCGTCGCCTTCGGCATTCCGTTCCTGGTCGTCGCCGTGCTCGTGCTCACGGGCGCGGCGAACGCGGTGAACCTGACCGACGGCATGGACGGCCTCGCGACCGGCTGCATCGCCAGTGCGGCGATCGCCTACGCGGTGATCACCTACGCGGTCGGTCGCGTCGACTGGTCGTCGTACCTGCTCGTCCCGCACGTGGCGGGCGCCGGCGAGATGACCGTCCTGATGGGGGCGCTGCTCGGCGGCGCGCTCGGGTTCCTGTGGTTCAATGCGGCGCCGGCGCTCGTGTTCATGGGCGACGTCGGCAGCCTGGGCCTCGGCGGCGCGCTCGGTTACGCGGCGATCGTCAGTCGCACCGAACTGGTCCTGCTGGTCGTCGGTGGCGTGTTCGTCGCCGAGGCTCTCTCCGTCATCCTGCAGGTCGCGTCGTTCAAGCTGCGGGGCAAGCGGATCTTCCGCTGTGCTCCGTTGCATCACCACTTCGAGTTCGGCGGCATGCCCGAGACGCGCGTCGTCGTGCGGACATGGGTCGTCTCGGCCCTCCTCGCGCTCTGCAGCCTCGCGTTGTTCAAGGTGCGCTGATGACCGCGTTGCCCCGCACCCGTGACGCGATCCCGACCGCGCGCTCGAACCACTTGCGCGAACTCGACTGGCTGATGCTGGTCACGGTCGCGCTCTGCTGCCTCGGTCTCGTGATGGCGGTGTCCGTGCGCGGATCCCAGATCGACATCGGCCCGATGGCCGTGATGAAGCAGCAGGGCACGAAGCTGCTCGTCGGTGTCGTCGCCTTCCTGATCGCGGCGCTCGTGCCGATGCAGTGGGTGCGCCGAGCGGCGATCCCGTTGTTCCTGGCAGCCACGGCCTGTTGCCTGGTCGTGCCGCTCGTCGGCGCCGAGGTGAAGGGCGCCGCCCGCTGGATCCGTATCGCCGGATATCAGTTCCAGCCCGTCGAACCCGCGCGGTTCTTCATGGTGATCGCGGTGTCCTGGATGCTGGCGCGCGCCGGGACCGGGATGCGCAGTTTCCGGCGCGGCTTCCTGCCCTCGGTCGGCTGCGCCGCGCTCCTGGCGGGCGCGCTGCTCCTCCAGCCCGACCACGGGAACGCCCTGATCGTGCTCGCCCTCGCCAGCTGCCTGTCTCTCGTCGCGGGCGTGCGTTTCCTGCACTTCCTTCCATTCGCCGCGGCCGGCCTCGCCGGCTTCGCGATGCTCGCGGCGCGGCACGACTACGTGCGTGGCCGCCTCACCGAGTTCCTGCAGACGCGTCCGGACAGCCAGGTCGGCCTCGGCCTGATCGCCGTCGGCTCCGGCGGGCTCACGGGGCGCGGCCTCGGTCAGGGTTGGATGAAGATGGACTTCGTGCCGGAGGCCCACAACGACTTCGTGTTCGCGATCGTCGCCGAGGAGTTCGGCTTCCTGGGCTCGCTCTTCGTGCTCGGTGCGTTCACGGTGTTCGGAGTCGTCGCGTACCGGCTCGTCTGCAAAGTGAAGGATCCGTTCCTTCGGTACCTGGTGTGCGGCTACGCTCTGATGATCTGCATGCAAGCGGCTGCGAACCTGCTCGTGGTCAGCGGGTGGGCGCCGGCCAAGGGCATCGACCTGCCGTTCGTCAGTACGGGCGGCACCAGTCTGATGTTCTGTCTCGCAGCGGTTGGTCTGATCGGCAATGCCGCGCGGACCGACAGCGGCGGGGCGTTCTTCGAACAAGAATCCGCGGTCAACTGAAAGCTCTGGGAGGGTGTGATGGGCCAGCTCGAGAAGTACGGCCTCTACGTTCTGTGTCTCGTGATCTTCCTGATCCTCGGCGTCACCATTTGGGGCGGCGGGGATCTGCAACAACCGCCGCGCCGCGGCAACGCGCCGGCTGCGAGTTCGGAGCTGAACGCGAATCCGCGCACGGCCCAGAACGGTGCGCCGAGCAGTCCGTTCGGGAACGCCGTGTTGCCGATCGGTGAGCGCACCCCGCCGCCGGTCGCGAGCCTCGACAGCCTGCTCGATCGTGTTCCGCCCCCGGTGAAGCCGCCGGTGAAGACGGACAAGGAGAAGGTCGAGCCGAAGGCGGTCGATCCGGTCACCGTCGGGAAGCCGCCGATCGAGTCGCCGAAGCCTGCCGCGGAAACGGTGCGCCCCGTCTACAAGGTGACGGCGGGGGACACCTTCGACAGCATCGCGAGGGAGAAGCTCGGCTCGGCATCGCTGCGCACCGAGATCGCCCGACTCAACCCGAAGGTCGAGCCGAGCCGCATGAAGCAGGGCATCGAACTGCAGCTCCCGACGGCGGCCGAACTGGCGGCGCTCAAGAAGGGCAAGGACGACGGCAAGGTCGCCGATGCATCGTCGGCGAAGAAGCCCGCGGCCGGCGACGGCACCTACACGATCGAGAAGGGCGACACGTTCGCGTCCATCGCGCGCAAGAAGCTCGGTTCGGCGAAGCGCGTGAACGAGCTGCTCGACGCGAACCCGAACCTCGATCCGCTGCGCCTGCGCGAAGGCACCACCATCCGTCTGCCCAAGAACTGACGCGATGGTGCGTCGCGTCTGCCTCGTGAGTGGTGGCACCGGCGGCCACCTCATGCCCGCCCTCGTGCTCGCTCGTGCGTTGCGCGAGCGCGGCCACGAGGCGCTGCTCGTCACCGAGGGGCGCGAGGTGGAGCGCGAGTTGTTGCGCCGCGAGCTTCCCGACGTCGCCGAGGCGAACCTGCCCTCGGCGAGCGGCAAGCTCTCGCTGCCGTGGTGGCTCGCCAAGGCGATGGTCAGTGCACGTCGCATGCTGCGGCGGGAGCGCGTCGACTGCGTCGTGAGCACGGGCGGGCGGCCGTCGCTGCCGGTGGGTCTCGCGGCGAAGAGCCTCGGCGTGCCGTTGTTCCTCCTCGAACAGAATGCGGTGACCGGTCGCGTGAACCGATGGCTCTCGCCGCTCGCGGCGCGGATCTACCACGGGCTGCCCGCGATCGAACCTCTCGGTCGGCGCGCGCTCGTCACCGGGACGCCGCTGCGCCCGCAGTTCGCGCGCGTCGAACGCGCCGCGTGCCGCAGCGCGCTGGGGCTGCCGGGAGACGGGCTGGTCGTGCTCGTCACGGGAGGCAGCCAGGGCGCGCGCGTGCTCAACGAGACCGTTCCCGCCGCGCTCGCCGCGCTGCCGTTGACCATGCACGTGCTGCACCTCGCCGGCCTCGGTCGCGACGAGGACGTACGGCGGCGCTACGCGGTGACGGATCGCATCGTCGCTCAGGTGCGCCCGGTCGCGCTCGACATGGACCGCATGTTCGGCGCGGCCGATCTCGTCGTCTGCCGCGGTGGCGGGACGACGGTCGCCGAGCTGACGGCCGCGGGTCGCCCCGCGGTGATCGTGCCCTACCCGCACCACAAGGACCGTCAGCAGCTTCGCAACGCCGAAGTCCTCGCGCGCGCGGGCGCGGCAATCGTCGTGGAGGAGAAGGACCTCGACGTCGCACGCCTCACGGTCCTTCTCGGCGATCTGCTGCGCGATCGCGGTCGGCTGGCGGCGATGGGCGCCGCGGCGGCCGGGCTTCGCAGCGGCGACCCGACCGGCACGATCCTGCGCGACATGGGGCTCGCGGCGGAGGCAGCACGATGATCGATTCGGCGGAGCCGCAGGCCGCGGCGGCGGGCGGCATCCCGGGCACGAGCTTCTCGAGCCGCCGGTTCCACTTCGTCGGCGTCGGGGGCGCGGGAATGAGCGGCCTCTTCCGGCTGCTCGAGGGCGTCGGCGGCGTCGTTTCGGGCAGCGACGCGACGAACGGCGCGGTGCTCGAAGATCTGACCACCCGTCGCTGCGACGTCTGGGTGGGTTGTCAGCCGGACCGCGTATCCGGCGCGGACGGCTACGTGATCCGCAGTGCGGCCGTCCCGGCGACCGATCCCGAAGTCCAGGAGTGCGTTCGCCGCGGGTTCACGGCGTTGTTGTACGCGGAGGCGGTCGGACGCCTCAGCGAAGGACGCCGCACCCTCGCGATCGCCGGGACGCACGGCAAGACGACGACGACCGGTCTCACCGTCGCGGCGCTTCGTGGCGCGGGGCTGGATCCGTCCCACCTGATCGGTGGGGACGTGCCGCAACTCGGCGGCAACGGTCACGGCGGCGCCGGCAGCGAGTTCGTCGTCGAGGCCTGCGAGTTCAACCGCAGCTTCCACAACCTGCGACCGTTCGGCGCGGCGATCCTCAACGTCGATCACGACCACTTCGACTGCTACCCGTCGACCGAAGAGCTCGTCGCGGCGTTCGCCGGCTACCTCGCGCGGGTGCGCCCCGGCGGCTCGGCTCTCGTCGAGGAGTCGGTGCCGAAGGGAGTCCTGGCGAGCCTGCGCAGCGACGTGCAGATCCTCAGCGTCGGCTCCGGCCTCTGGGCCGACATCCGCGCCGTCGAGGTCCGTGATCGCATGGGCCAGTTCTCGTTCGTCCCGGTACTGCTCGGCAAACGGCTGGAGCGTGTGCAGCTGTCGTTGTCGGGGCGTCACAACATGCAGAACGCGCTGTTCGCGCTGGGCCTCGCGCACCTCGCCGGTGCGGACGTGAACGGGGCGTGCCGCGGCATCGCGGAGTTCACGGGCGTGCGGCGACGCTTCGAGATGCACACCGGGCCGCGCGGCGGCGTCCTCGTGAACGACTACGCGCACCATCCGGCGGAGATCCGCGCCGTGCTGCAGACCGCGCGCCGCCGGTTCCCGGGCAAACGCATCCTCGTCGCGTTCCAGCCGCACCAGTTCCAGCGGACCCTGTGCCTCCTGCCGGAGTTCGCCGAAGCACTGGCTCTCGCCGATGTCGTGCGCATCGCGGACATCTACGGCGCCCGCGAGAGTGCCGAGATGCGGGCGTCGGTCTCGGCGGCGGATCTCGCCGTGGCCGTTCGTTCGCACAACGTCGACTGCGCCGCGTCGGGACCGGTCGCGGCCCTGCCCGCGGTGATCACCGAAGCGCGGCGTGCGGACGAAGTCGTCTTCGTGCTCGGTGCCGGCGACATCGACCAGGCGGTGGAGGGCATCCTCGTTGGCCTCTGATCTGCGAACGGCCCTCCGGGGCATGCGCGGTGCGGTCCGGGAGAACGTGTTGCTGGGGCCGCTGATGCACCTGCGCATCGGTGGTCCGGCCGAGTGGTTCCTCGAACCGTTTGCCGAGGAAGACGTGGCGACTGCCGTGCGGGTCTGCCGCGAACTCGACGTTCCGCTGCGAGTGCTCGGCGGCGGCAGCAACGTCGTCGTCGCCGACACCGGTGTGCGCGGCGCGGTGATGCACCTCGGCAATCTCGCGCGCATCGTTCGCGACGGGGACCGGATCACCGCTGGCGCGGGAGTGACACTGCCCAGCCTTCTGCGCGCGACGAAGGACGTCGGCCTCGCCGGCCTCGAGACGCTGACCGGCATTCCGGCCGTCGTCGGCGGGGCGGTGGCGATGAACGCCGGTACGCGCGACGGCGAGACGTTCGACCATCTCCTGTCGATCACCGTCGTCGAGCCCGACGGGACGATCGCGGTGCGCGGGAAGGACGGCATGCACCCGGTCTACCGCGACGGCCGGCTCGACGATTCGATCGTGGTGCAGGCGTCGTTCCAGCTGAGGCCAGACGACCCGAAGGCGATCTTCGATCGGTTCAGCGCCTCCTTGAAGAAGCGGAACGCAACCCAGCCCGTTTCTCAGCGCAGCGTCGGCTGCGTGTTCCGCAACCCGCCCGGGCGCGCGGCGGGCCAGTTGATCGAAGAAGCCGGCTGCAAGACGCTGCGCAAGGGCGAGGTCGAGGTGAGCGGGCTCCACGCCAACTACTTCCTGAACCTCGGTGGCGGTACGGCCGCCGATTTCCTCGCCCTCATGGACGAGGTGCGGCAGCGTGTGAAGCAGAAGCACGGGATCGACCTGATGCCCGAGGCCAAGTTCTGGGGTTTCTGATCGAGCCAACGTGCTTGCGCGCGCTGCAGAACGCCGGTCTCCTAGCCGATCAAGCCGACACCAGGAGCAATCGATGACCGAGGAAGCGGAAGTGACGATCGAGTTCAAGGGGCGACACGACCACATCTCCGAGCGCATGCAAGCGCACGCACAGAAGAAGCTCGCCCGGCTCGCGCGCTACGGCGATCGCCTCGTGCGCATCGAGATCGTCGCCGACCACGTGCACAAGAATCCGGAGGTCGAGATCATCGCCCACCAGCGCCGCGGCGGACCGCTCGTCGCGAAGGACCGCAGTACGTCGTTCTCGGCGACGATCGACATCCTCGTCGACAAGATGGAGAAACAGCTCAGGAAGCAGAAGGAGCTGCGGAAGGCGCACAAGATCGCGGGCGCCAAGGAACTGCGGAGCGGCCGTGGCACCGGACGTTCGCGAGCGCCGTCGCGCGGCGACGAAGAGACGTACGAGCAGGTCGTGCGCAAGAGTCTGCGCGGCTAGATCCGGTTTCGCCGTGCCGCGCCGGCTCTCGGGCCTCGCGGCGGTTGCGTCGCACGGGGCGTTTCCCGACACTGCGCGGCATGATCGGACAGCTCGTCGAGACCGCGGCCCTCGTCGCCGACCTCGCTGCCACCACCAAGGACGCCGCCTTGAAGGAACTGCTCGGCGTGGCGCAGGCCGCCGGCGCGTTCGGAACGAAGGCCACCAAGGGATTGCACAAGCGCCTGGTCGAACGTGAGGCCGTCGGCAGCACCGGACTCGGCAACGGCGTCGCGGTGCCGCACGTGAAGGGCGAGGAGATCGAGAAGGTGGTCCTGGTGCTGGCGCGAGCGAAGAAGGGGCTCGAGTGGCACGCGATCGACGGCCGCGCCGTGAACATCCTGTTCCTCCTGGCCTCGCCGAAGGACGACCCGGAGTTGCACCTGCAGTGCCTGCGCTGGATCGCGACCCTCGCCCGCAGCGCGGATTTCCGCCGGTTCTTCCTCGACGCGCGTGACGACCGTGCGATGCGCGACCTCCTGCGCGAGATGGCGCCGAAGGCCTGAACGTGACCGACCCGGAAACCAGGACCGGTGGGCCGAAGGTCGCCCGCGCGACCTTGACGAACAAGCACGGGCTGCACGCGCGTCCGGCGCACTTGTTCGTCCAGACGGCGAACTCCTTCGCGTCGACGCTGCGGGTCGGTCGGACCGACAACACCGAGCGCGTCGACGGCAAGTCGATCATGGGCATGATGATGCTCGCTGCGGAACGCGGCACGGAGCTCGAGTTCACTGCGGAGGGTCCCGATGCCGACGGGCTGCTGCGGGCCCTGTGCGAACTCGTGGCCGCGCGCTTCGGCGAGGACTGATCCGCTCCCATCGCGGCGACGCGGGGCCCGGGGCATCGGGTAGCGACGTCGGGCAGGGGGCGTCTCGAGCGTTCGGGCGCCGGATGCCGCCGTGTGGAGGGCGGCACGGGATCGCGCCCCGGGATCGGGCTCAACATGCGACGAGGCGGCGACCGATAGGGCGGGAAGCGGGCACCCCCCGAAGGAGCGCCACACGTCATGCTGAAGCAGCGGAAGAGCATCGTCGGTCTCGACATCGGCACCAACTGCATCAAGGCCGTCGAGCTCACTCGTGAGAAGTACGACCACGTCGTCACTGCCTATGCGCAGATCGACGTGCCGAACGAAGCGGCGCGCCAGGACGCGATCGCCGAACTGATGCGCGCGGCGAAGTTCCGCAGCAAGCGCGTCGCGACCGCCGTCAGCGGGAAGAACGTGATCTTCCGCTACATCAGCATGCCCGAGATGGGAGAGGACAAGCTGGTGCAGGCGGTTCGTCTCGAGGCCGAGAAGTACATCCCGTTCGACGTCAACGAGGTCGAGATCGACGCGCAGAAACTCGCGAGCGTGACCGACGCGAACGGCAAGAGCGAGATGAAGGTCCTCCTCGTCGCGGCGAAGAAGACGATCGTCTCGGATCACAGCCGCATGCTCACCGACCTCGGCTTGCAGCCCGTGGCCGTCGGTGTCGACGGCTTCGCGCTCGGCAACGCGTGGGAGCTGAGCGAGCAGATCAATCCCGGCATCCAGGACCCGGGCCGCACGGTTGCGCTGATCGACATCGGTGCGACCAAGACCAGCATCAACATCCTGCGCGACAACGTCAGCTACTTCGCCCGCGAGGTGCCCATGGGTGGTCAGGACCTGACGAACGCGATCGCGCGTCGCCTCGGCGTCGAGCCGGGTCAGGCCGAGACCCTGAAACGCGAGCCGGCCGACCAGCTCAGCGTGATCCAGGAAGCCACGAGCCAAGTGCTCGAGGACCTCGGCAACGAGATCAACCTGTCGTTCGACTTCTTCGAGAACCAGTTCGACGGCGAGGTGCAGGAGGTGTGGCTGACGGGCGGTACCGCCTTGCTGCCGTTCCTCGAGGAGAGCTTCGAGAAGGTGTTCGAGAAGCGGACCAAGACCTGGAACCCGATCGAGGGGCTCAAGGTCAAGGCCGACAACGTCGACGTCGAGGCCCTGAACCAGTTCGCGCCGCAGCTCGCGGTGGCACTCGGACTCGCTGCAGCTTCCTAGGAGGACCCCAACGTGATCCGCATCAATCTTCTTCCTGCCGACCTGCGCCGCGGAAACCGCATTCCGCCGAGGGTGCTCGCGGCCGCGTTCGCCGGGGCTCTTTGCACCAGCGGTGCGATCGGGTGGTTCGGCATCGTCTACTTCGGTGATCTCGGCACGACCGAGAACTCGCTCCGCGAGGTCGAAGCGAAGCTCGCCGACCGCGAGAAGCGTGTGGTCTACCACGACGACCTTCAAGCGAACCGCAAGGACTACGCGGCGCGTGTGCAGACGATCCAGGACATCGCGAAGTCACGCCGGGTCTGGTCGAAGTTCTGCGACGAGCTGATCGACGTCGTCAACAACAACGGCGACACCGAGCGGCACCTCGCGTGGTTCGACAGCGTCGCGATGAAGAACGACCCGACGAAGGGCGCGACGGTGAACCTGCCGGGCAACGTGCAGGAAGCCGACAAGTCGCGCGTCGCCAACTTCCACGAGGACATCGAAGCGGCCCCGTTCGCGAAGGACCTCGCCATGAAGAGCGATCCGACCTTCAAGCTCGAGGTGTCGCGCGATCGCGTGCCTGCGCAGTCGCTGCACTTCCCGCTCCTGTTGACCTTCCAGCCGACCGTGGTGGATCCGAAGGCGAAGCCCAAGGCTCCGGCGCCCGCGCCGGCCAAGAAGTGAGGTGACCGAACATGGTTCAATGGACCCAGAAGAAGCAGCTCGTCGCGATCGGTACCAGCTCGGTCGCCGTGTGCGCTCTAGCGACGTTCGGCGTGTTCCATGCGCAAGGTCGGATCGACGAGATCAACGCGCAGATCGAACAGAAGCAGCAGGCCATCACCACCGCTGAAGGCAAGATCGCGCAGATCCCTGCTCTCGAGAAGGAGGTCATCATCCTCCGCGAGAACCTCGACGAGTACGTCAAGATCCTGCCGGACACGAAGGAGCTCATCGCCTTCGTCCGCATGCTGAACCAGTTCGAACGGCAGTCGGGCATCCAGGGCACGGGCCTCGCCCAACGCCAGGCGCGCGCCAATCCCAAGAGCGTCGATCGGTTCGTCCCCATCGAGTACACGTACGAGATGACGGCGACGCTGTGGCAGTTCCTCAAGTTCATGAACTTGATCGAGAACTACGAGCGCTTCGTCAGCATCACGGACTTCAGCATCACCGCGGGTGGCAACGGCCGCTCCGACGAGACGCGCGAAGGCGACATCGTTCACAGCGTCAAGCTCACGATGCAGACCTACACCTACAACGGGAAGGTCGTGGGCAAGGAAGTGAGCATCCCGGAGTACGCCTCGCAGAAGGAAGCGCTGCGCGAGGAGATCTGGAAGCGCATGCAGGCGATCCGGATCGACAAGTACGAGCACCGGGGTCATCAGGGCCGTCGCGACATCTTCGTCGATCCGCGCGAGCGGGGCGACGCACACACGGACGGGCCCTCGCCCGCCGAGCAACGTGGCCTCGTGGAGCGCTACGTCTCCGAGGTCGCCAAGCTGAAGGACATGGCGCTGCGCATGCGCAAGCCGGACACGACCCTGTTCGAGCAGTACGCGCTCGAGAAGGGTCTGCGTGACGGCCTCGAGAAGCTCCTGAACGAGGTCAACGCGGATTCCGGTCGCGTCTCGTACGCGCCGTACCGCCTGCGCTGGGCGAAGGAAGTCGTCGCGCCGATCGAGGAACTGCGCAACCAGGTCGCACAGGCGACCAAGACCGAGGTGAAGCGCGCCGACCCGTTCCTGCCGCAGAAGGAGATGGAGATCCTCGTCGCCGACATGGCACGCGACTGCAACAACGGCCAGCTCGAAGACGCGAAGATGCGGTACGAGTCGGTCGCCTCGCGGCTCGGCGTGCCGCCCAGCGATCCGCGCCACTCGCTCGCCGTCGCGGCGAAGGCGTGGCACGTGAAGGCGAGCACCGCGATCGACTTCAAGAGCATGGATCTGCGCATCCAGGGCCTCGTGGTCAACCACGGCGGCCGCTCCGGCGTGCTGTTGAACGGCCAGACCTACGAGGAAGGCGACTACGTGTCGGACGAGCTGCTCGTGAAGCTCGTCGAGGAAGAGCAGGTCTGGTTCGTGTTCCGCGGCCTCACGCTCGTGCGCACGATGTGACGGCGATGCGGACGGCGGCAAACCGGAGGGGTTTCCTCAAGCCGTTCGCGTCGACCGTTCGATGAAGGAAGGACACCGATCGGTCCCGGCAAGGGGGCCGATCGACGGCGAATCACCCGACAATCCCCCCGAGGGAGAAGGATCGACGATGCAGGCAGTCAGGATCGGAATCTTCTGCGCACTCGCCTGGTGCGGCGCGATGGCGTCCGCACCGGCGCAGCAGGCGCCCGCAGCGCCCCAGGCCCCCGAGGCCCAGGGCAAGGAAGACGTTCGTGCGGAGGCCGACGGCGATCGCGCCAGCCGCCTCACGCTGAAGCTCAAGGACCGCGACCTTCGCGACGTCGTCCAGAGCATCAAGAAGAAGGCGAACGTCAACATCATCATGGACGCCGGCATCGAGGCCGCCGTCACGATCGATCTGCAGGACGTGCACTGGCGCCAGGCGCTGAACCTCGTCGCGGAACAGGCCGGCTGCATCGTCAGCGAGGCCTCGGGCGGGGTTCTCAAGGTCGAGAAGCCGCCGCGCGTCTACTTCGCGTTCGAGAACACGGACATCCAGAAGGTGATCGACACGATCGCCAAGATCTCCGGCGCGAACATCGTCGTCGCCCCCGAGGTGAAGGGAACGATCACCGTTCGCCTGAAGAACATCCCGTGGCGCGATGCCCTCGAGGCGTCGGTCAAGACGCTCGGCTTCGTCGTGGTCCAGGAGGATCGTGACATCCTGCGCGTGGTCCCTGCTTCGAACATCGAGCAGGACCTCATGACCAAGACGATCCAGCTCCGCTTCGTGCGGCCGCAGTCCGTCTACGTGCCGTTCATCAACTCGGAGTACATCGAGAACAAGCGCGCCAAGACGCAGCTCCAGAAGGGCGAGCTGAACTTCACGCTGCTCGACACGCTGAAGAAGATGGTCACGCCGGAAGTCGGCAGCCTCGAGTACGTCGCGGAGACGAACGTGCTCATGATCAAGGACACGAAGCCGGTCGTCGAATCGATCGAACGCGCGGTCGCGATGATCGACATCGAGCCCGCACAGATCCAACTCAACGTCCAGTTCGTGACGACGAGCAACGAAGACGTGCTTGACATCGGCATCTCGCCGGGCGGCACGGGCTGGCAGGCGAGCCTCGGCCTCGGCCAGATCCCGACGCGTCTGCCGTTCGATCTCGGCGCCGGCGGCTGGGACGACAGCCTGATCGCCAACGACACCGGCACCGGTCCGTTCGCGAACGACATCGACAACGGGCCTGCCAACCTGACGATCCCGAACGTCGTGTTCGGCGCGCTGAACCTCCAGCAGGTGACAGCGACGCTGCGCCTCCTGAAGAAGGACGCACGCAGCGAGATCGTCCAGGCGCCGCAGATCACGGCGATGGACCACCAGACCGCGACGATCTTCGTCGGCGAAGCCGTTCGTTACGCCCAGGCGCGCGTCGAGCAGGGCCAGGCCGGCGGTCTGCTGCTCGCGCTCGAGGAAGGCGACGAGTCGCCGGTGAACGTGGGCTTCCAGCTGCTCGCGACGCCGCACCTCGTGCCCGGATCGGACAAGGTCATCATGGAGGTGATCCCGCAGCGCACCGCGCTCACGGGCACCGGCTCGTCGGCGATCGCGCCTGCCGGCTTCGACATCTTCACGGTGGGCGGCGGCACGGACGCCGGCGCCGGTCAGATCGCGCTGCCGCGCGTCTCGTCTAGCACGCTCGCGACGACGGTGCTGCTGCGCAGCGGCCAGACGGCGGTGCTGGGCGGTCTCAAGACCAAGTCGGAGAGCGAGACGGTGACCAAGCTGCCGCTGCTCGGTGACATCCCGGTGCTGGGCTACCTGTTCAAGGGCAAGGTCAAGCAGGACACGACGACCACGTTGCTCGTGTTCATCACGCCGAACGTGATCCGGACCGCCGAGGACATGGAGCAGACCATGCAGCGCGCCCTCGAGGAGCGCGTCCGTGACCACCGGTCGAATCTCGCGCAGCAGCGTGAGGCGATCTTCGGCAAGAGCTGAGAAACCCGCGCCCGGGGCCGTTCCGGGCGCTCCGCCGGCCACGCCCTCCGCTGTCGGGTGATGCAGCGTTGAGCGGCGGTTGGCCGGCCGCTAGCATCCCGCCGCTTCCTCTTGTTCGGGAAGCTCGGCGGGGTGCGCCTGCGAGCTGCGGGCTCCGCGCCGACGATCGAAGCTCGCTCCGAAATTGCCAATGCCCGTCGTGTGCCACCTCGCCGCCAACGTGTCGCCGGTCTCACCGGCGCTACGCGACCGAGGCCCCACCTGGAGTGGGACGGCGCCGGCTCGGCTTGGATCCCCCCAGTTCTTCGCCCGGTCGACCCCAGACGGTTCCGGCGCGATCGTTGGAACGGCATCGTCCGTTCGCCGTCGCGCGCATCGTCTCGGATCCGGGTGGTTCGCCGCGTCGAGCGGCGATCGTTTCCAGAAGGAAGTTCCCCGTGAAGCGGATGCTCATCAACGCCATCGATCCGGAGGAGAGCCGGATCGCAGTGGTGGAGGACGGCGTGCTGCAGGAGCTGCACGTCGAGTTGGCCAACCGAGAGGCGTATCTCGGTAACATCTACAAGGGCAAGGTCGTCAACATCGAGCCGAGCATCGGCGCGGCGTTCGTCGCGTTCGGTGGCCGGGTGAACGGCTTCCTGCACGTGTCCGACGTGCTGCCCGCGTATGGCCGGCCGGACTTCGTCCTCGAGGACGTGATCGAGGGCCGTGCCCGTGTGGACGTCGACGACAGCCCCGAGTCGACCCAGCAAGCACTCGCCGACGACGAAGAAGACGACGACTCGCCGGGCGACGCGACTACACCAGCCGACGACCCGGGCGAACCGTCGAACGTCTCGATCGCGGAGGACGGCGACATCGCGACCGAAGACGTCGAGCCGATGGGCGGGGAAGACGAGCCGGGCGACCAGGCAGACGAAAGCGACACCGACGATTCCCACGAGAACGACGTTCCCGGGGACACCGAGCAGGAGCCGTCGTCGGGTGACGACAACGGGCCCGGCGAGGGCGACTTCGGTTTCGGCGCCGGAATCGACGAGCGTCCGCTCAACATGGCGGCGCCCGGCGGCCCCGAAGAGGGCGGCGACGATGTTCCCGGCGGCGACGCACCGCCGGTCGCGCCAGCTGGCGAAAAGCCGCCGGAGGGCGCCGAGGGTGCTGGCGGCGGCGGGGGGGGGGCTGCGCGCGGGGGGGACGGACGCGAACGCCGGCGGGGTCGGCGCGAGCGGCGCGATCGTCGGGACGCCGGAAAGGAGCGTCGCCCCAACCGCGCGAGGCCCACGATCGACCAGCTCCTGAAGAAGGGCCAGGAGGTCGTCGTCCAAATCACGAAGGAAGGGATCGGCAGCAAGGGACCGACCTTGTCGACCTACGTCTCGTTGCCGGGCCGCTGCCTCGTACTGATGCCGAGCCTGCCGAAGTGCGGCGTGTCGCGGAAGATCGAGGACGGTCGCGAGCGGAAGCGCCTGAAGAAGATCGTGCGCGGTCTCGACGAGACCGGCAGCGGCGGCATCGGCTTCATCGTGAGGACGGCCGGCATCAACAAGAGCCAGCAGGACCTCGAGCGCGATCGCGATTACCTGAAGAAGATCTGGGAGATGGTCGCGCAGCGTGTCCGCGTGACGCGCGCGCCGGCACTGCTCTACCAGGAGTCGGACCTCGTGCTGAAGGCGATGCGCGACCAGTTCACGCCCGACATCGCGGACGTCGTCGTCGACAGCGAGGACGTCTACCTGCGCATCCGCGACTTCGCGGACAAGCTGATGCCGCAGATGGCGGAACGCATCAAGCAGCACTCGATGACGACGCCGCTGTTCCACCACTTCGGCATCGAGAAGGAGGTCGAGGCGCTCTACCAGCCGAAGGTCGACCTGCCGAACGGAGCGTCGATCGTCATCGACCAGGCCGAAGCGCTCGTCGCCATCGATGTCAACTCGGGCAAGTACAAGGCCGGCGGCGACTCCGACGAAACCGCGTACCGCACCAACCTGGACGCGATCCCGGAGATCGTGCGGCAACTGCGGCTGCGCGACCTCGGCGGTCTCATCATCATCGACTTCATCGACATGTCGCACGAGAAGCACCGGCGCGGCGTCGAGAAGCGGTTGATCGATGCGCTGCGCGGGGACCGGGCGCGCATCAAGGTGGGGCGGATCTCGCCCTTCGGAATGCTCGAGATCACGCGGCAGCGCGTCGGCCCCGGGCTGAAGAGAACCGTGTTCATGCAGTGCCCGCACTGCAAGGGCGCGGGCTGGTCGCGGACGGTCCAGAGCAAGGCTTTGTCCGTGCTGCGAGAGATCCGGGCGCTGGTCCACTTGAAGGGCTACTCGGTGATCCAGGTGTTCGCCGCGCCCGCGGTCAGCGACTACCTGGTCAACTACAAGCGCCGCGCCACGCTCGAACTCGAGGACGCCGTCGGCAAGTCGATCCTGTTCCGGCCGGAGCCGAGCTACCCGATCGACGTCGTGCACTATCGCTTCCTGACCGGCGACGGGCAGGAGGCGCGGGTCGCGATCCCCGCCGGCCTCGGTGTGAAGGCCTGACCGCCGAAGGGGGCGGAGCCGGCTTCGCCCCCTTGATTCGACCCCCGCGGTCGGTATCGTCCCCCGCCCTCACTTCCCGACCCAAGCACCGCCCATGCACGCCGTCGTCGACGATCGCAACCAGCAGTACCGGGTTCAGCCCGGCGACCGCATCCAGATCCACCATCGCGAAGGCGCCGCCGAGGGCGATGTGCTGACGTTCGACAAGGTCTGCCTCGTCGGCAATCGCATCGGCACGCCTCACGTGCCCGGTGTGTCGGTCACCGCCAAGGTCCTCCGCCAGATGAAGGGCCCGAAGGTCGTCATCTGCAAGTTCCGCAAGCGGAAGAACAGCCGCCGTCGCACGGGCTTCCGCGCCCGCTACACGATGGTCCAGATCGAAGCGATCAACGGCTGATCGGCGAAGTCGGCACGGAACCCAGCAGCAACTACGACCCCACTCGAGGCACACCATGGCTCACAAGAAAGGGCAGGGCTCGACGCAGAACGGCCGCGACAGCAACCCGCAGTATCGCGGCGTGAAGGCCTACGGTGGCCAACGCGTCAAAGCCGGAACGATCATCGTCCGGCAGGTCGGCACCAAGTTCCACGCGGGTCGCAACGTCCGCCGCGGCGGCGATGACACGTTGTTCGCGGTCGCGGCCGGCGTCGTCCGCTTCCAGGGCAACGGCAAGGTCCACGTCGACGCCGAAGCCGTCAGCTGATCGCGGCGGTCGGCGCGGGCGCCGGCGCGTGAGTCGCCCATGTTCGTCGACGAACTCGAGATTTCGGTGCGCGCCGGGAAAGGCGGGGACGGCTGTGTGTCGTTCCTGCGCGACAAGCGCACCTTGCGCGGCGGTCCCAACGGCGGTGACGGCGGCGACGGCGGCGACGTCGTGCTGCTGCCCACGACCCACTGCAACACGCTGTATCACCTGACCGGGCGCGGCGTGTTCGAGGCGGTCCATGGTGGTCAGGGGCTCGCGCAGAACTGCGGCGGCAGGGATGCCGACGACCTCGTGATCGAAGTGCCGGTCGGAACGGTCGTGCTCGATCCCGAGCGCGGGAACGTGCTGCAGGACCTCGACACGCCGGATCGACCCTGGGTGGTTGCGCGCGGCGGGCATGGCGGTCGCGGCAACACTCACTTCAAGTCGGCGACGCATCGCACGCCGCGCGAAGCGGAGCGCGGCAAACCCGGTGAGGCACGTCGTGTGCTCCTCAGTCTGAAGCTGATCGCCGACGTCGGCCTCGTCGGGTTGCCGAACGCCGGCAAGTCGACGCTTCTCGCGACGGTGACGAAGGCCCGCCCGAAGATCGCCGGCTACCCCTTCACGACGCTCGAGCCGATGCTTGGCATCGCCGAGGGGCCGGACGAGGCGACGTTCGTCATCGCCGACATTCCGGGCCTGATCGAAGGTGCGAGCCAAGGGCGCGGCCTCGGCGACAAGTTCCTGAAACACATCGAGCGCACCCGGGTGCTGCTCCACCTGGTGGACTGCGGCGACCTGCCGATGAACGAACCGGCTGCCGCGTACGCGGTCATCCGGAACGAACTCTCACACCACTCCGCCCGCCTCGCCGCCCGCCCGCACCTCGTCGTCGCGACGAAGGTCGAGGACGAGGCGGCGAAGGAGCGCGCCCAGGCTCTCGCCACGGCGGTCGGCGTGCCGGTCCTGCCGATCTCGAGCGCCACGGGAACGGGACTTCGTGAACTCCGCCTGGCGGTCTGGTCGCTCCTGCAGCGCCTCCCCCGCACGAACCCCGTGTGACCGCTGGCACGGTTGCTTCGGGAAGCCATCAGGCCGCTTCGGGCCCGTGCCGATAGGGGGGATGGAGGAACTCGTGTGACCAGCCAGAACGTGGGCCCAGCCGCGCCGAGCGCACCGACCGCGAGCCGCATGCCGAAGCTCCGGGACTTCCTGCGCATCATGGTCAAGGAGAACGCCTCCGACCTCGTCCTGAAGACCCACGGTTGCCCGGCCGTGCGCGTCGCGGGCGTGATCCGGTTCCTCGGCGACCAGCCGTTGCCGCAGGAGCTGATGCGTTCGTACGTCGACGAGATCCTCACCGAGCACGGCAAGCGCGAGTTCGAGGAGTCGGGCGCGACGGATCTTGCGGTCACCGTCCCCGGTGTCGGCCGGTTCCGTTGCAACGCGTTCCACCAGTGCGGCGAGGTCGGCTTCGTCTTCCGCGCGATCAAATCGGAGATCCCGTCCTTCAAGGACCTGAACCTCCCGGTCGAACCGCTGAAGCGCCTCTCGTCCCTGAAGCGCGGTCTCGTGCTCGCGACCGGCGTGGCCGGCTCCGGCAAGTCGACGACTCTCGCGTCGATGATCGAGTACGTGAACCGGACGATGAACAAGCACATCATCACGATCGAGGACCCGATCGAGTTCCGGTTCGAGGACAAACGATCGATCGTGAACCAGCGCGAGGTCGGCGGCGACGTCAGCAGCTTCGCGCAGGCGCTGCGCCAGGCGATGCGTCAGTCGCCGGACGTGATCCTGATCGGTGAAATGCGCGACGCGGAAACCGTGTCCGCAGCGATCTCCGCGGCCGAAACGGGCCACCTCGTGTTCTCCACGCTCCACACGGTCAACGCAGTGCAGACCGTCGAGCGCATCATCACGTTCTTCCCGCCGCACCAGCACGAACTCGTTCGTCTGCAACTCGCGTTGAACCTCGCCGGTGTCTGTTCGCTGCGTCTCGTGAAGAACAAGGATGGCAACGCGATGGTTCCGGCCGTCGAGATGCTGATCAACACGCCGACGGTGCGTGAACTGCTCGAGACCGGTCAGACGCGCATGCTGCCGAAGGCGCTCAACGAAGGCAGCTACTACGGGACGATGACCTTCAACCAGTCGCTGATCCGCCTGTTCCAGGCCGGCAACATCAGCCTCGAAGACGCCCTCGCGTCGTCGGACAACCCCGACGAGCTGAAGATGCAGATGCGTGGCATCACGCAGGGCGCGGCTCCGTTGCGTCCGTCGAACTGACCACGAGTCCGACCTGCGCCGCTGGTGCGGTCGGCCGCGGCCGCCGCTAGAGTCCGCGCCGGTCATGGATCGGCTGCGCACATTCGGGATCGTGGCCCACATCGATGCCGGCAAGACCACTCTGACCGAGCGCATCCTGCACGACACCGGGGCGCAGGCGTGGGTGGGCAGCGTCGACGAGGGCACGGCCTCGATGGACTGGATGCCGGCCGAGCGGACGCGGGGCATCTCGATCGCCGCCGCGGCCACGCGCGTCGACTGGGGCGACCACGTGCTGCAGATCGTCGATACTCCGGGGCACGTGGACTTCGTTGCGGAGGTCGAGCGCTGCATGCACGTGCTCGACGGAGTCGTGGTCCTGATCGACGGGGTTCGTGGAGTCGAGTCGCGCACGGAGGCCGTGTGGCAGCAGGCGGCATCGCGCGGCCTGCCCCGCCTCGTGTTCGTGAACAAGCTCGATCGTGCCGGCGCGGACTTCGATGCCGTGGTCGACGAAGTGCGGGAACGGATGGAATGCGCGGCCCTGCCCCTGGTGATCCCGCTCCGCGACGACGAGGGCCGTTTCGCCGGTCTGGGCGATGCGGTCACCGGCGCGGTCCAGTGGTTCGACGGCCGCCCGGCCGAGGCCGAAGTGCCGCGGTTGCAGGGCGAGATCCTTGCCGCGAACGAACGCGTCGTCGAAGCGGCGGCGGACGGTGACGACGCGATCCTCGCCGACGTGCTCGCCGGTCGGTCGATCGAGCCACGTCGCGTGCGCGCCGCGCTGCGAGCCCGCTTCCTCGGTGGCTCTCTCGTGCCCGTCCTCGGCGGCGCGGCGCTGTGGAACCGCGGCGTCGACTGGCTGCTGGACGCGGTCGTGACGTTCATGCCCGATCTGCGCGAGCTGCCGCACAATGGCCTCTGGGCTGTGGACCGCGCTGGTGACGAGCGGGCGCCGTTCTGTGCCTTCGTGTTCAAGGTCCAGCACCACGGCGAGGTATGGAACTTCGTTCGCGTGGTTCGCGGCGTGCTCGCGGCCGGCGTCACGTGGTGTCTTGGCCGATCGCCGGCGTCGACCGCTCGAAGCCGCGAACTGTGGCTCGTGCAGGCCGATCGTCACACCGCAGCCCAGCGCGCCGTCCCGGGCGAGATCGTCGTTCTGCCGGGCGAGTTGGGGCTGCGAACCGGCGACACCCTATGCGACCCGCGTTTCCCCTTGGAATTGCCGACGCCGCAGTTCCCGGCGCCGGTGCTCGCCGTGACCTTCGAGCCGCTCCAGGCGGGGGACGCACCTGCACTCGCCGGGGCGCTGCGCGAGCTCGCGATCGACGATCCGACCCTGCGCGTCGACGCCGCGGAGGACAGCATCGTGGTTCGTGGGATGGGAGAACTGCACCTCGACATCGTCGCGGATTTGGTGCGGCAGCGGACCCAGGCCCACTTCCGGCGTTCGCGTTTGCGCGTCGACCGGCGCGAGGGCGTCGTTCGCGGCGGCGTCGGCGAGGCGGAAGTGCGGGCGGTGGTAGCCGGCTCGGAGCGATCCGCGCGCTGCGCTTTGAGCGTGGAGGTTGCGCCCGACGACCAGCCGGCGTCGATCGTTGCGCCGGGGGACGACCTCGCGGTCGCCGCTGCGGTCGACGAGATCCGCTCGCGCCTGCGCGCCGGGCTTCGCGTCGGGCCGGTGTTCGGCGCTCGAGTCGTCGTTCGCGAAGTGGTGGCCCACGCCGGTGCGAGCGACGCCCTCGTCGAGCAGGCAGCGGCCAAGGCGCTTTCTCTCGGCATGGATGCCGCGGGCCTGATCGAACTCGAGCCTTGGGTCCGCTTCGAGTTGTGGGCGCCCGAAGAGGCGTCCGCCGCCGTGCTTGCCGACCTCGGGGCTCGCGGGGCGCAGGTTTCGGGCGTTTCGTCCGGCCGCCTCGGAGCGAGGTTGCACGGCCGGGCGCCGCTCGATCGGATGTTGGGCTACGTGACAAAGCTGCGGTCCATGACGAAGGGCCGCGGCGAGGTGGTGCTGGCGCCCGCGGGCTTTGCCCCCGCCGGGGCCCCGCCGCCCGCGCGCTAGCGCCGACGGTGCGAACGGGTGGTTTTGTGCGTCTCGAAGCTTGACCGGGTAGGGCGCTGTCGCTACCCTGCCACGCCCGCTAGCGCTCCAGGGAGCACATCAATTGATGTAACCCCTTGCCGCGCTGATGGATGCGACAGATCTCCGCTGGTGCGCAGCTGTCGCGACTGACCGATCCCGAATTTGCCCGCGCGGGGAACCGCGCAGACCTTTCGGCCCGAGCCCGAGGCGAACGAGCCATGCAAGAGCGAATCCAGATCCGGATGGAGGCCTACGACCACGAGGCCCTCGACCAGGCTGCCCTGGACATCGTCGAGACCAGCAAGCGCACCGGGGCGCGGATCGCCGGGCCCGTGCCCCTGCCGACGCGCGTCGAGCGCTACACCGTGCTCCGCTCGCCCCACATCGACAAGAAGAGCCGCGAGCAGTTCGAGATCCGGACGCACAAGCGCCTCATCTACATCTCGGAGCCGACCACCAAGACGGTCGACGCGCTGAGCAAGTTGAACATGCCGGCCGGCGTCGACATCCGCATCAAGGCGTGCTGAGGCAGGAGCGCTGCTGACCCGCACGTAGCGCCGAGCGAGCAACTCCCAACCACCAGCCCACAGTCCGATCATGGTCGAGGTCAAAGTATTCGAGGGCGGCGCGATCAAGTCGACGAGCGTCGACGCGCAGGCCTTCGGTTCGCGCGTTCTCGGGCGCACGCTCAAGGACGCCATCGTGATGTACGAGGCGAACGCGCGTGCGGGCACCGTCCAGGCGCGCACGCGCGCCATGGTGCACGGCGGCAACAAGAAGCTGTGGCCGCAGAAGCACACGGGCCGCGCTCGCATGGGCACGACGAAGTCGCCGCTGTGGCGCGGTGGTGGACGCATCCACCCGCCGGCGCCGCGCGACCACTCGTACGGGATGCCGAAGCAGGCGCGCCGCGTCGCTCTCCGCAACGCGCTGTTCACCAAGTTCCGCGACGGCGAAGTCGCGATCGCGTCGGGCTGGCCGACCGGCAAGCCGAGCACCAAGTCGGCCGTTTCGATCCTGGGCAAGCTCGGGATGGGCGGCAGTGCCACGGTGGTCACGAGCCAGGTCGATCGCAACCTGTGCCTGTCACTGCGGAACGTGCCGCTCGTCGACGTGCGCACGGTCGCCGACCTCAATGCGCGCCAGGTTCTGTTGCGCCGCTACATCGTGTTGACCCCGGACGCGTTCGCCGAGCTGCAGCAGCGGTTCGCGAAGAAGGAGTCCTGAGATGGCAAATCCTGCCCAGTACTACGACGTCGTTCGTCGTCCTCTGATCACCGAGAAGTCCTCGAAACTGCAGGGGCTGCGCAACCAGTTCCGTTTCGAGGTGGCCTCGTCGGCCAACAAGGTCGAGGTCAAGAAGGCGATCGAGACGCTGTTCTCGGTGAAGGTCCTCAAGGTGAACATGCTGAACGTGCCGAGCAAGGCGCGGCGCATGTTCGGTCGTCCTGGCGAGACCCGCCCTTGGAAGAAGGCGATCGTCACCCTGCGCGCAGGTGACTCGATCGACGTCTCCTGATCGACATCCTGCGAATCCACCAAATCCAGCCTTCGGGTGACCCATGCCAGTCAAGGTCTACAAGCCAACGTCTGCCGGTCGACGCAACTCGTCGGTGCTCGACTTCAGCCACCTCACGCGCGGCAAGCGCCGTGAGAAGTCGCTGACCGAGCGCCTGGCGGATCGCGTCGGCAAGAACGACGTCGGTCACATCACCAGCCGCTTCCGCGGCGGTGGCGCGCGCAAGATGTACCGCAAGGTCGACTTCCTGCGCGACAAGGACGGGGTTCCGGCGGTGGTTGCGTCGATCGAGTACGACCCGAACCGGACTGCGGACATCGCTCTCCTGCACTACGCGGACGGCGAGAAGCGCTACATCCTGGCGCCGAAGCGTCTCACGGTGGGCATGAAGGTCGTGTCCGGCGAACGGTGCGAGCCCGACGTCGGCAACTGCATGCCGCTCGAGTCGATCCCGCTCGGTCTGCAGGTCCACAACATCGAGCTGCAGCCCGGCCGCGGCGGCCAGATCGGTCGTTCCGCCGGTTGCACGTGCCAGCTGATGGCGCGCGACGGCGACTACGCGGTCGTCGTGATGCCGTCGGGCGAGATGCGCAAGATTCTCAGCAAGTGCCGCGCGACGATCGGCGAGATCGGCAACGAAGACTGGCAGAACATCCGCTGGGGCAAGGCCGGCCGCGTTCGCTATCTCGGTCGTCGTCCGCACAACCGCGGCACGGCGCAGAACCCGGTCACGCACCCGATGGGTGGTGGCGAGGGTCGCACCGGCGGTGGCCGTCACCCGTGCTCGCCGACCGGCAAGCTCAGCAAGGGCGGCAAGACGCGTCGCGGCAAGGCGCGCAGCAACAAGTTCATCCTGCGGCGGCGTCCGCCGGGCAAGCACGTCGCAGTGGGCAGCGGTAGCTGATCAGGAGCACCTCGATGAGTCGCAGCATCACCAAAGGACCGTTCGTCCATCCGAGCCTGGCCAAGAAGGTCGCGGCGATGAACAAGAAGGGCGTCAAGGACCCGATCCAGACCTGGTCGCGCGCCAGCGTGATCCTGCCCGAGTTCGTCGGGCACACGTTCAACGTGCACAACGGTCGCGCCTTCCTCAAGGTCTACGTGACCGAGGACATGGTCGGCCACCGGCTCGGCGAGTTCTCGCCGACGCGCACCTTCCGCGGTCACTCGACGAAGAAGGTCGAGGAGGCGGCGCCATGACCTTCGAAGTCCGGGCAGTGCACCGCGGTGCGCGCATGGGCGCCTACAAGGCTCGCCGCATCCTCGCGTTGATTCGCGGTCGCAATGCGAGCGCGGCCCTCGACGAGCTGCGCAACGACCGCCATCGCGCGTCGCGCTTCATCTATCGCGTGCTCGCGTCCGCGATCGCGAACGCGCTGCAGAACCCCGACGTGCGGCCGAACCGCCTGGTCGTGTCCAAGGCCTGGGCTCACGACGGTCCGTTGCTCCCGGGCGGCATGCGGATGCGGCCGGGGCCGCAGGGTCGCGCGATGCCGATCAAGCGGCGCACGTGCCACATCCACGTCCATGTCGCCGACCAGAAGGCCGGTGCCGGTGCGGAAGCAGGGAGCGAGGAGTAACCATGGGTCAGAAAGTTCATCCCACCGGGTTCCGCGTCGCCGTCACCGAGCAGTGGCGTTCGCGTTGGTACGCGAACAAGAAGGACTTCGCGAAGAACCTGATCGAGGACCAGAAGATCCGTCGCTTCATCCGCAAGGAGTGGGCGTTCGCGGCGGTGCCGAAGGTCGAGATCGAGCGCACCGGGGAGCTCGTCACCGTCTTCGTCCACACCGCTCGTCCGGGCGTGCTGATCGGAAAGAAGGGCACGAAGGTCGACGAGTTCCGCCAGGAGCTCGAGAAGCTCACCGGCAAGCCGGTGCGCATGAAGATCATCGAGATCCACCGCCCCGAGATGGAGGCCAACCTCGTTGCCGAGGCGGTCGCCGAGCAGCTCGGCAAGCGCATCAACTACCGCCGTGCCCTGAAGAAGGTCGCGGACACGTCGATGGCCGCCGGCGCGAAGGGCATCAAGATCCGCGTCGCCGGTCGCCTTCAGGGCGCCGAGATGTCGCGCATCGGCAACTACCGCAAGGGACGCGTCCCCTGCGGCACGCTGCGCGCGCAGGTCGACTACGGCTTCGCCATCTGCGCAACCAAGTACGGCACGCTCGGGTGCAAGGTCTGGATCTTCAAGGGCGAGTACGGCCCGGGTGAGACCACCAACGGTCTTCTGCCCGTTCGTCCGACGAGCGCCCCTTCGCCGCGCGAGTGATCGCGCCGACACCGACACCACACAGAGCCTGGAGTCACTGCGATGTTGATGCCCAAGAGAACCAAGTGGCGCAAGCAGATGCGCGGCAAGATCCGCGGCGAAGCCACGCGCGGCAACGAGGTCGCGTTCGGCGAGTACGGCCTGCAGGCGCTCGAGCCAGGTTGGCTCTCCGCGCGCGTGATCGAGGCGGGCCGCGTGGCTGCGTCGCGCAACGCGCCCGAAGCGAAGCTCTGGATCCGCGTGTTCCCGCACAAGTCGGTTTCCAAGAAGCCGGCCGAGACCCGAATGGGCACGGGCAAGGGCGACGTGGAGTTCTGGGCCGCGGTCATCAAGCCCGGCACGGTTCTGTTCGAACTCGACGGTGTGACCGAGGAAGCGGCGAAGCGCGCATTCAACCGCGTTGCGCACAAGCTGCCCATGAAGGTCCGCCTCGTGAAGCGTCGTCACACCTGATCCTGAAGGCGCACCCAGGAAGCCAGCGAGCATCCCGATGAAGAAGCTGATCACCGAAATCCGCGGCCAGGACACGGCGGAGCTGAAGGCCAAGCTCGGCGACCTGCGCAAGGAGCAGTTCCAGCTCCGCTTCCGCGGTTCTGCCGAGGAAGTCGCGAAGACGACCCGACACCGCGAGGTCCGCCGGACGATCGCGCGCATCCTGATGGTCCTGGCGGAACGCGCCAAGACCGGTGCAGCCGCGCCCAAGGGCGGCAAGACGAAGTGAGCAAACCCGTGACCCCCATGAGCACGAACAGTCAGCCGAGTGGTTCGCCCGAGAACGCGCGTGCGGAGCGCAAGTCCGCCCGCGGCATGGTGATCTCGGCCAAGATGAACAAGACGATCGTGGTGCAGGTCGACCGCAAGGTCCGCCACCCGCTCTACGAGAAGTTCGTTTCCCGGCGCACGAAGCTCTACGCCCACGACGAGAAGGGCGAGGCGAAGACGGGCGACGTCGTCGAGGTCGTGCAGACGCGCCCGCTCAGCAAGCTGAAGCGCTGGCGCCTCGTGCGCGTGATCCAGAAGGCGCAGGCACAGGCGTAAGTCCACCGTTGATGAACCCGCGCTCGGGGCGGGGATCGCAGAGGAGATTCCGATGATCCAAGAAATGTCGATGCTGGACGTGGCCGACAACACGGGCGCCAAGCGCGCCATGTGTGTGAAGGTCCTCGGTGGCAGCGGGCGCCGCTACGCCTCGGTGGGCGATGTCGTCATCGCGGTCGTCAAGAAGGCGCTGCCGACCGGTGAAGTGAAGGAGCACGAGGTCGTGAAGGGTGTCGTCGTTCGCACGGCGAAGCCCGTGCGCCGCTCCGACGGCTCCTACATCCGCTTCGATCGCAACGCGCTCGTCGTGATCGACAAGGAAGGCAATCCCCGCGGCACGCGCATCTTCGGTGCCGTTGCGCGCGAGCTGCGTGATCGCAACTTCATGAAGATCCTCTCGCTCGCGGAGGAAGTCGTCTGATGCTCTTCAACAAGCCGAAGCCCCGTCGTCGTACGATGCACGTCAAGAAGGGCGACAAGGTCGTCGTCACTTCGGGCCAGTACAAGTCGAACGAGCCGCACGAAGTGCTGCGCGTCGATGCCGAGTCTGGTCGTGTCATCGTTCAGGGCGTGAACCTCCGCTGGAAGCACCAGAAGCGCTCCCAGCAGAACCCGAAGGGTGGTCGCGTCCAGCTCGAGCAGCCGATCGACGCGAGCAAGGTCCTTCTGTTCAGCCAGAAGCTGGGCAAGGGCACCCGCACCAGGATCCAGGTCGTCGACGGCAAGAAGAAGCGCGTCGGCGTCGCCTGCGGCACGCAGTTCGACTAACCGCATCCCCGCGACGAAAGCCCGCGCCACGCCGCCAACACCGCATTCCCCGCACTGACGTCATGAGCACCACGACCGAGAAGAAGCCGACCGCCCTTCCGCGCCGGCAGCAGATCTATCGCGAGAAGGTCGTTCCCGCGATGCGCAAGGAGTTCGGTTACCCGAACCCGATGATGGTCCCGCGGCTGCAGAAGATCGTGGTGAACATGGGCGTCGGCAAGGCGGTCGAGAACAAGAACCGCATGGAAGCTGCGACCAAGGACCTGACCGCGATCACCGGGCAGCGCCCGTTGATCCGCAAGGCCCGCGGCGCGGTGTCCGGCTTCCGCCTTCGCGAGGGCTATCCCATCGGCGTCGCGGTCACGCTCCGCGGTGCTCGCATGTGGGAGTTCCTCGATCGTCTGATCACGCTCGCGATCCCGCGCATCCGCGACTTCCGTGGCCTGCCGACCAAGCTCGACGGCCGCGGCAACTACACGATGGGTCTGTCGGAACAGAGCGTGTTCCCGGAGATCCAGCTCGACAAGGTCGAGTTCGTCCAGGGCATGGACATCACGTTCGTCACCTCGGCGCCCACCGACAAGGAAGGGCTGTCTCTGATGACGAACCTCGGCATGCCTTTCCGCAAGTAATCGCACACCGGTACCAATCAACCGATCGCCGACAACACCCGATCGCCGACAAACATGGCCAAGAAGTGCTTGAGGGTAAAACAGCAGCAGAAGCCGAAGTTCTCGACTCGGCGCTACAACCGCTGCCAGCTCTGTGGGCGAGCCCGGGCCTACTACCGCAAGTTCGGTATCTGCCGGTGCTGTTTCCGTTCTCTCGCACTCCAGGGGGAGATCCCCGGCGTGCGCAAGGCTTCGTGGTAGGAGCAGACAGCCATGATGACCGATCCGATCGCTGACATGCTGACGCGCTTGCGCAACGCCCTCATGAGCGGAGCGCAGCACTGCGTGGTCCCCGGGAGCCGACTCAAGGTCGCGATCCTCGACGCGATGAAGCGCGAGGGTTTCATCCACACGTACGAGGTCGCGTCCGATGGGCCGCGCTCCGCCGTGCGAGTCGAGTTCCGCTTCGGCCCCGAGGGTGAACGCGTCATCTCGTCCCTCTCCCGGTTCAGCAAGCCGGGTTGCCGCCGCTACCGCGGTTGCAACGATCTCCCGAAGGTGCGCGGTGGTCTCGGGATCGCCGTCGTGTCGACGAACCAAGGCGTGCTCTCCGATCGCGAGTGCCGCCAGCGCCGCGTCGGCGGCGAAGTCCTCTGCACGGTGGACTGACCATGTCAAGAATCGGCAAGAAGCCCGTCGCGATTCCGAAGGGTGTGACCGTACAGGTCGCGCCCGGCTCCGTCGCGGTGAAGGGCACCAAGGGTGAGCGCAAGCTCGCGGTCCGACCCGAAGTCAAGGTCGCCGTCGAAGGCACGAACGTGGTCGTGTCGGCGTCCGACGAGGAGCGCAAGACGCGCGCCTTGCAGGGGACGACGCGCGCGCTCATCGCCAACATGATCGAAGGCGTCTCGAAGGGCTACGAGAAGAAGCTCGAGATCGCCGGCGTCGGCTACGAAGCCGCCCTCGAGGGCAAAGTGCTCGTGCTGAAGCTCGGCTTCAATCGACCGGTGCGGTTTCCCGTTCCCGGTTCGGTGACGGTCGAAGTGCCGAATCCGACGACGCTGCTCGTGAAGGGCATCGACAACCAGCAGGTCGGCACCGTTGCGGCAGCGATTCGCAAGCTGCGCAAGCCCGAGCCGTACAAGGGCAAGGGCATCAAGTACAGCGACGAGGTCATCAAGCGGAAGGCCGGCAAGGCGTTCGCTTCGGGTGGCGCGGCGTAGGCCGGAGCGAGATCGAGGATCCATCAATGACTTCCACGTTCCAGAAGCATCAACGGCGTCGCGGCAAGGCGACCTCGGTGCGCAACAAGGTGCGCCAGGTCGGCGGGCGCCCGCGCCTGTCGATCTTCCGCAGCCTCGGCAACATCTCCGCCCAGGTCATCGACGACCTCCGCGGTCACACGGTCGCGGCTGCCTCGTCGCTCGAGAAGGATCTTCGTTCGACGACGAAGGGCATGCGCAAGACCGATGTCGCGAAGAAGGTCGGCGCCCTCGTGGCCGAGCGTGCGAAGCGCGCCGGTGTCGCGAAGGTCGCGTTCGACCGCGGCTCGTACAAGTTCCACGGCCGCGTGAAGGCTCTCGCCGACGCGGCGCGCGAAGCGGGATTGGAGTTCTGATTCGACGGGAGTTCGGACACATGGCCAAGAGCAAGTACAACCTGATCCCGATCGACGAGGCACTCTCCGCCGACGTCGAAGACGACGTCGTTGCCATCAACCGCTCCGCGGCGGTGGTGAAGGGCGGTCGGCGCTTCTCCTTCAGCGCGCTGAGCGTCGTCGGCAACCGCAACGGCCTGGTCGGCATCGGCTACGGCAAGGGCCGCGAGGTGCCGGGCGCGATCGAGAAGTCGGTCAAGGACGCGCGCAAGCAGATCATGCGCATCGTCCGGGCGGGCTCGACCATCCCGCACATGACGGAAGGCAACTACTGCGCGACGAAGGTGCGCTTGCTGCCGGCCGCGCCGGGCACGGGCATCATCGCCGGCAAGGCGGTGCGCAAGGTGCTCGAGCACGCGGGCGTCACCGACGTGCTGACCAAGAACTACGGCTCGACGAACGCCCTCAACGTCGTCAAGGCCACCATGATCGCCCTCAGCAAGTTGCGCAGCCGCGAGGACACCGCGAAGCTGCGCGGAGTGAACGTCGAATGAACCTCGCCGAAGCCAAGGCCCTGGGCCTCAAGTTCCCCGAACGCAAGCGCATCGGCCGCGGTGTCGGCTCCGGTCTCGGCAAGACGTCGGGTCGCGGTCACAAGGGTGCGAAGGCGCGCTCTGGCTGGTCCCGCCGCATCGGCTGGGAAGGCGGCCAGATGCCGCTGTATCGCCGCCTGCCGAAGCGGGGGTTCAACAACAAGAACTTCGAGAAGGTCTTCACCGTCGTCAACGTGAGCGACCTCGACGCATTCGACACGGGTGCGGTCGTGGATCTCCAGGCAGTGCTCGCGAAGGGCCTCACGTCCAAGGAGAAGCACTCCGACCTGTTCAAGATCCTCGGCGACGGAGAGGTCAAGAAGGCCGTGACCGTCAAGGTCGACGCGATCACGCCGAGCGCGCGTGAGAAGATCGAGAAGGCGGGCGGCAAGGTCGTGGTGAACGAGAAGGTCGCTCACCGGCCGAAGTTCGTCGCGAAGGATGGCACGAAGCGCACGCCGGGCACGCCGCGCCGTCGTCGCGGCAACGCTTCCGTCGCCAAGAAGTCATGACGCTCACCCTCGCCAATCTGTTCAAGGTGAAGGAGATCAGGAACAAGATCCTGGTCACCCTGGGGCTCCTGTTCGTGTTCCGGATCGGGCACTTCATCCCGCTCCCCGGCGTGAACATCGCGGAGTCGTTGAAGCAGATCGGCAACCTGAGCGGCGTCGGGCAGATCTTCAGCATGATCAACGTGCTGACCGGCGGCTCACTGCAGAGCGCGACGCTCTTCTCGCTCGGCGTCATGCCGTACATCTCGGCGAGCATCATCTTCAGCCTACTCACGAAGGCGGTGCCTGCGCTCGAGAAGATCGCCAAGGAAGGGCAGAGCGGCCAGCGCAAGATCAACCAGTACACGCGCATCGCGACGGTGGGCATCTGCCTGATCCAGTCGTGGTTCGTGATCTTCGGTTCGCTCGGCGCCGATGGCAGCCGCCTGATGCACGCGGGCGTGCAGCAGTTGTTCGGCATCTACGCGGTCGTCGTGATGGTCGCGCTGACGGCCGGGACGATGTTCGTCATGTGGATCGGCGAGCAGATCACCGAGCACGGGATCGGCAACGGCACGTCGCTGATCATCATGGCCGGCATCGTGTCCAACCTGTACCCGTCGCTCACGATCTACTTCGAGTACGGGATGGACCGGCACGCGTGGCAGAGCCTGCTGCTCTTCCTCGGCGCGTGGGGCCTCGCGGTGGTGGCGGTCGTCTACATGACGAAAGCCCAACGGCGCATCCCGATCCAGCAGGCGAAGCACACGCGCGGTCGCCGGGTCTACGGCGGTCAGCGTCACTTCCTGCCGTTCAAGGTCAACCAGACGGGCGTGATGCCCATCATCTTCGGTTCGGCGCTGCTCGTGATTCCGGCGATGATCGGCAAGGCGCTCGGCATCACGTGGCTCGAGACGGCGTTCGGGGGCCAGCGCGGCTTCTGGTTCGTCCTCTGCTACACCGCCCTCATCTTCTTCTTCTCGTTCTTCTGGACGTCGATGATGTTCCAGCCGAACGAGATCGCCAACAACCTCAAGGAAGGCGGCTCGTTCATCCCGGGCATCCGACCGGGCCGTCCGACTGCGCAGTTCCTCGAGGAGACGATGGTCCGGATCACGCTGGCTGGCGCGGCGTTCCTGGCCGTGGTCGCCGTGTTGCCGTCGCTGCTCGGCGCGCACCGCTCCGGTGGCTTCAACGAAGTGATGATCTACTTCATGTCCGGCACGTCGATCCTGATCGTCGTCGGTGTCGCGCTGGACATGGTCGAGAAGGTCAACGCGATGCTGGTCATGCGGAACTACGAGGGCTTCCTCGAAGAGGGCGGCAAGCCCGATCCGCAGGGCGCCGGTTCGGCGGGAGGCGGTGGTGGTGGCGGATGGGGCCGCCGGTCCAGCTGATGGCCATGGCGCTTTCTCTCCGTGCACGCTGCGTCTTCCTCGGCGGCCCTGGGGCCGGGAAGGGCACGCAGGCCAAACGGGTTGCCGGGGCGGCCTCGTTGGTGCACATCTCCACCGGCGACATGCTGCGGCAGGAGATCGCCACGGGCACGGCTCTCGGCGCCAAGGCGAAGCCTTTCATGGACCTCGGCAAGCTGGTGCCGGACGAGATCCTGATCGGCATGGTCAACGAGCGCATCCAGAAGCCTGACGCGAAGTCCGCGTGGATCCTGGACGGCTTCCCCCGTACGCTGCCGCAAGCAGAGGCGCTCGACCGGAGCCTGTCGGTCGCCAATGCTCTGTCCCACGTGATCTACTTCGCCGTTCCCGAGCAGGTGCTGTTCGGTCGGCTCACGGGGCGACGGACGTGCTCCAAGTGCGGAGCGATCTGGCACGTGGAGACCAACCCGACCCGGAAGCCGAACGTCTGCGACCTCTGTGGAGGCGCGACCGTCCAACGGGCCGACGATCACCCTGACAAGATCACGAAGCGCCTCGAGGAATACCGTACGTTGACAGCCCCGCTGCTCACGTACTACCGCGAGCGAAAGGTCCTGCGGGAGATCGATGCGAATCGCTCCCCCGATGTCATCTACCAGGAGTTGCTGAAGCTGATGCAATGACGACGCGAACGGACCACGGCCAGAACGGGCCCGAGCTTGCGCCGCCTCAGAAGGCGACCGTACTCGAGAGCCTGACCAACGGCCTGTTCCGCTTGCAGCTGACCGACGGTCGTGAAATGACGGCGCACGCCGCCAAGGATCTCCGCAAGGTGTTCACACGCCTCCTGCCGGGAGACCAGGTGATGGTGGAAGTGTCGCCGTTCGATCCGAGCCGCGGACGAATCTGCAATCTCGTACTGTCGCGCCAACAGCAGAAGCCACACCAGCCTCACCGAAGCCAACCCCAACAGCGAGAACAGTCGTGAAGGTCAGAGCCAGCGTCCGCCGCATCTGCGAGCACTGCAAGGTCGTTCGACGTCGCGGTGTTGTTCGCGTCATCTGCAGCAATCCCCGCCACAAGCAGCGTCAAGGCAAGTAAGCCAGTCAGGTAGCCAAACATGCCCCGTCTCCTCGGCGTCGACATCCCCAACGAAAAGCGCATCGAGATCGCGCTGCAGTACATCTACGGCGTGGGTCCTGCCGTGGCGAAGAAGGTCCTCAAGGAGCTCGCCATCAGCCCCGGCGTGCACGCGAAGGATCTCAAGGACGACGAGATCGCGAACATCGCCACCTACCTCGAGAAGAACTTCCCGGTCGAGGGCGCTCTGCGTCGCCTGACGATGCAGAACGTCAACCGGCTGAAGGAGATCTACTGCTACCGAGGCCTCCGCCACCGCCGCGGACTGCCGGTGCGCGGCCAGCGCACGCGGAGCAACTCGCGCACCCGCAAGGGCCCGCGCAAGACGGTCGCGAACAAGAAGATCCTGCGCAAGTGATTCGGCGTGATCCAACCCCGGCAGTGATCCAACCCCTGCAGTGATCCAGCACTGACATCCCCGAAGTACGAATGAGCACTCAGAATCCAGCCGTTTCGACCACTGCGCCGGAGAAGAAGAAGGCCAAGCTGCGCAAGAACGTCGGCAAGGCCGTGGCGCACGTGAAGGCGTCCTTCAACAACACGATCATCACGATCGTGGATGGCGCCGGCCAGGTGCTGGCGTGGGACTCCGCCGGCACGATCGGCTACAAGGGCTCGCGCAAGAGCACGCCGTTCGCTGCGCAGCGCGCGGCGGAGAAGGTGGCGGACAAGATCAAGAAGATGGGTGTGCACGAGATCGAAGTTCTCGTGCGTGGCCCCGGGTCGGGTCGCGAGTCGGCGATCCGCGCCCTTTCGAACGCCGGCATCGAAGTGAAGTCGATCGAGGACATCACGCCTCTGCCACACAATGGTTGCCGTCCGCGCAAGCGCCGTCGCGTCTGAGCGACGCTAACCAACTCCCGACGAAACTCGCCCGAATCCTCCGATCGCAATGGCTCGCAACAGCACCAACGTCTGCAAGCTCTGTCGCCGCGAAGGCGTCAAGTTGTTCCTGAAGGGACAGCGCTGCTTCTCCGAGAAGTGCGGCGTGAACCGCCGCAACTATCCGCCGGGTCAGCATGTCCGCCCGAAGAAGGGAACCGACTACGGCACCCAGCTGCGCGAGAAGCAGAAGTGCAAGCGGATCTATGGCGTGCTCGAGCGTCAGTTCCAGCACTACTTCGGCGTGGCCCAGCGGCAGAAGGGCAACACCGGCGAGAACCTGCTGGTCCTGATGGAGCGGCGCCTCGACAACGTCGTGTTGAGCCTCGGCCTCGCGTTCTCGCGCTTCGACGCTCGTCAGATGGTGGCGCACGGACACGTCCACGTGAACAAGAAGCGCGTCGACATCGCGGGCTACCTGGTTCGCCCTGGCGACGAGATCGAAGTCCGTGGCGACGACAAGCTGAAGAAGAAGGCCGTCGACGCGATCGAAATGAACAAGGGCCGGCCGCTGCCGGCGTGGCTCGAAGCCGTTCCGACGGAGTTGAAGGGCCGCGTGATCCAGTTGCCCAAGCGTGAAGACGTCAGCGTCGAGATCAACGAGCAGCTCATCATCGAGCTCTGCTCGAAGTAAGGAGAACCCACATGCGCATTCGTTGGCGTAACTTCGAACTGCCGTCGCAGGTCCGCATGGACCGCGATTCGGCGACTCCGCAGTACGGTCGCTTCACCGTCGAGCCGTTCGAGAAGGGCTTTGGCGCGACGATCGGCAACGGCTTGCGCCGCGTGCTGCTCTCGTCGATCGAGGGCACCGCGGTGACGTGGGTCCGCATCGACGGCGTCGTGCACGAATTCTCGACGATCCAGGGTGTCCTCGAGGACGTCACGCAGATCGTCCTCAACATCAAGAAACTGCGCGTCAAACTGCACACCGACGCACCGACCACCCTGCGCCTCGACGTCAACAAGAAGGGCGAGGTCAAGGCGGAGCAGATCGAAGGCGACCACAACGTCGAGATCGCGAACCCGGACCTGAAGATCTGCACCCTGACCGAGGACGTGCGCTTCTTCTGCGAGATGCAGGTCAAGAAGGGTCGCGGCTACGTGACCGCGGAGGAGAACGTCGCCGACGAGCAGGAAATCGGGACGATCCCGGTCGACTCGATCTTCAGCCCCGTGCACCGCGTTCGCTACGCGATCGAGAACACGCGCGTCGGCAAGTCCACGGACTACGACCGTCTCGTTCTCGACATCTGGACCGACGGCACCGTGACTCCGGAGATGGCGCTCGTCGAAGCGAGCAAGATCTACCGCAAGCACCTGAACCCGTTCGTCCAGTACTTCGACCTCAAGGAAGACCTGGCCGTCGAAGGTGGAGTGCTCGCACCGGAAGGTGACGAGGGCGCTCGCCGCCGCGAGATGGTGGACCTGCTCAGCAAGAGCATCGACATGCTCGAGTTGTCGGTCCGCGCGAAGAACTGCCTCGACAGCGAGAGCGTCACGACGATGCGCGACCTGGTCCAGCTCTCGGAGCCGGAACTTCTCAAGGTGCGCAATTTCGGCAAGACCTCGCTCAAGGAGGTCAAGAGCAAGCTGGCTGCCCTCGGCCTCTCGCTCGGGATGAGCATCGAGGAGTACAAGTGATCGCTCGGCGTCGCCCGCGTTCGCGGGGGGCGCCGCACGAATCGAAGCACCGCTCCGCGGGTCGCAATCGGATCGAAACAAAACAAACAACCCGCTGCGGCGCGTTCTGAAGCGCTGACCGAGCAGCTGTCGGAGTCCGAGTCATGAAGCACAATGTCGCTGGCAAGAAACTGGGGCGGAACACCGCGCATCGCGCCGCCCTGCGCAAGAACTTCACCGTGTCGCTGATCAAGCACGAGCGCGTCGTCACGACTCTCGAGAAGGCGAAGGCGCTGCGCCCGTTCGTCGAGAAGATGATCACGCTGGCGCGAAGCGGTGACGCCAAGACGAAGCTGCACCGGGTTCGTCGAGCCGTGGCGTTCCTGCAGGACAAGACGGCGGTGAAGAAGCTCTTCGACGAGATCGGTCCGCGCTTCGCCAACCGTCAGGGTGGGTACACGCGCATCCTGCGCCTCGCCGACTACCGCATCGGGGACGGCGGCTCGAAGGTCATCTTCGAGCTGGTCGACAACACGGTGCTCGAGCGGCGGATGAAGGCCGCCGAGGTCGAAGCCAACGCCGAGCCGACGGAAGCCAGCGGCGCCGGCGTCTGAAGCCTGCAGCAGGAACCTCGCCGCACGGGCGGCAGAGGCACGGGATCGCGGCCGCGCTTGCGCGGCCGCAGTCGTTTCGGTGCGCGCGCTTCGATGCCCTCAGGCCCGCGTGAACGACATGTTGTCGGGGCCGACCAGCGTCGCCAGATCGTCGAGCAGGGCGTCGCTGACGCGCACGCCTTCGTCCGCGCGGACCCGGTAGCACGCCGTCCCGTCGTCGATGTCGAGGTGCAGATGCTGCTGCCCTCGGTGTCGCGCCAGCGTTGCTGCGAGCCGATCGAGGTGTTCGTCGGTCGCGAGGGCGCCGCGAAGGTGCAGCACGATGCCGGACACCTCGCGCCGCACGACCTCGGCCGCCGGTTCGAGCTGGTCCAGCAGCAAGGCGCGCTCCTCGCTGTTCGCGTCGAGGCGGCCGGACAAGAACACGATTGCGTCCTCGACGATGCGGTCCTTCATCGTCGCGTAGGTGCGGGCGAAGCACGTGACGGCGACTTGGCCGTCGAGGTCCTCGAGCTGGAAGCGCGCCATCTTCTGTCCGGCGTTCTTGCCCTGCTTGATCTGCAGTACGCGAACCGAGCTGATCATGCCGGCGATGCGCATGGTCGTGCCGCCTTCGACTCCGGCGAGCGACGCGGTGGTGTGGCCGGCGATCCGGCGCAGGAACGCGCCGCGCTTCTCGAACGGGTGCCCGGAGAGGTAGAAGCCGAGAGACTCCTTCTCGCGAGCGAGCCGTTCGTGCTCGGGCCACTCGTTCGGCAGCGGCCCTCCGCGCGACACGGGCTCGGCCGGGGCCGGCGGGGCGAACAGCATCTTCTGGCCCCGGCGACGGTCCTCGCGCGCCTTTGCCGAGTTGCGAAGTGCCGACTCGATGGCGGCGAAGTGGTCGGAGCGCGATCGGCCCAGCCCGTCGAATGCGCCGGCCTGCACCAGTGCCTCGAGGGCGGTTTTGTTGAGCAGGTTCGCTTCGAGGCGGTCGCAGAGGTCGTCGAGGCTCGTGTACGGGCCTCCGCGCCGGCGTTCGGCGGCGATCGAGTCCGCCACGCGGGTGCCGACGCCCTTGATCGCACCGAGTCCGTAGCGGATCGCCTTCTGTTCGACTCCGAAGTAGCGCTGCGAGTGGTTGACGCTCGGCGGGAGGATCGCCAGGTGAGCGCGGCGTGCCTCGTCGACGAACTCCTTGATCTTGTCGCTGTTGCTCGATTCGACCGTGAGGTTCGCGGCGGTGAACTCGATCGGATAGTGCGCCTTGAGCCACGCCGTCTGGTAGGTGACCAGCGCGTACGCCGTCGAGTGCGACTTGTTGAAGCCGTAGCCCGCGAAGTACTCCATCGTCTCGAACAGTTCCTTCGCGAACTTCTCCGCGTAGCTCTGCGCCTTGGCGCCGGCGATGAACTGGTCCTTGAACTTCGCCATCACCTCGGGCTTCTTCTTGCCCATCGCCTTGCGCAGGTTGTCGGCTTCGGTCATCGAGAAGCCGCCGACGATGTTGCTGATCTGCATCACCTGCTCTTGGTAGACGATGACGCCGTACGTCGGCTCGAGAACGGCCTTGGTCGACTCGTGTGGGTACACGACCGGCTCTTCGCCGTGTTTGCGCCGCACGAACATGTCCACCATTCCCGACCCCAGGGGGCCGGGGCGGTAGAGCGCGAGCACGGCGATGACGTCCTCGAACGTGTCCGGCTTCAGGCGCGTCAGGAGCTCGCGCATGCCGCCCGATTCGAGCTGGAACACACCTTGCGTCTCGCCGCGCGTCATCAACGCGTAGGTCTTCGCGTCGTCGAGCGGCAGCTTGCCGAGGTCGACCTCCACGCCGTGCACTTCGCGGACCAGCCGCTCGGCTTCGGTCAAGATCGTCAGCGTCTTGAGGCCGAGGAAGTCCATCTTCAGCAGACCGACTTCCTCGAGCTCCGTCATCTGCCACTGCGTGATCACGTCCTCGCCGTTCTTCGCGAGCGGCACGTAATCGCGCAGGGGGCGATCGGCGATGACGACGCCGGCCGCGTGGATCGAACTGTGCCGGGCGAGGCCTTCGAGTTTCAGCGACAGGTCGAACAGGCGCTGGTGCTGGGGCGAACTCGCGCGGATCTGCTTCAACTCGGCGTCGCTCTCGAGCGCCGCCTGCAGGGATGCTCCGGGGCCCTGCGGCACCTTCTTGCACAACTTGTCGACGTCCGCGATCGGGAAATCGAGAACGCGGCCCACGTCGCGCAGCACGCCGCGGCTCGCCATCGTCCCGAACGTGATGATCTGGCACACGCAGTCGTCGCCGTACTTCTGGCGCACGTACTGGATGACTTCGTCGCGCCGATCGCCGCAGAAGTCGATGTCGATGTCGGGCATCGACACGCGGCCCGGATTGAGGAAGCGCTCGAACAGCAGCGCGTACTTCAGCGGACAGACATCCGTGATGCCGAGGCAGTAGGCGACGATCGAGCCCGCCGCGGATCCGCGTCCAGGTCCGACGGGAATGCCCATCGAGCGTGCCTTCCCGATGAAGTCCTGCACGATCAGGAAGTAGCTCGTGAAGCCGAGCTTCCGGATGACGCCGATCTCGTAGGCGAGTCGCTGTTCGACCGCTTCGGTGATCTCGCCGTAGCGGCGGATCGCACCCTCGCGGCACAGCCGCTCGAAGTGTTTCTCCGGCGTGCTGCCGTCTTCCGGCTGGAACACCGGCAGGTGGTAGACGCCGAACTCCATTCCCACCGTGCAGCGCTCGGCGATCGCGACCGTCTGCGCCAGCGCTTCGGGCCAGTCCGCGAAGGCCGCCGCCATCTGTTCACGCGACTTCAGGAAGAGCTCGCGCGAGCCCATGCGGAACCGGGTCTGGTCGGCAACGGTCTTGCCGCTGCGGATGCAGAGCATGATGTCCTGGGCCAGCCAGTCGTCCGCGTTCCGGTAGTGCACGTCGTTGGTCGCGACGCACGGGATGTCCAGTTCGGCCGACAGTCTGCGCAGCGCGTTCGTCACCTTGCGCTGCACTTCCGATCCGGTCTCCGCGACTTCGAGGAAGAAGTTGTCCTTGCCGAACAGTTCGCGGTAGCGGCTCGCGACGGCGCGTGCGTGGTCGAGGTCGCCTTGCTGGACGGCGGTCGCGATCTGCGACGACACCGTGCCGGACAGGGCGATCAGGCCTTCGCGGTGCTCCTGCAACACTTCGAGGTCGACGCGCGGCCGGTAGCTGAAGCCTTCCAGCCACGCGCGACCGGACAGCTTCTTCAGGTTGTCGAAGCCGCGATCGTTCGCGGCGAGCAGCGTCAGATCGAACGTGGGGTTGTCCGCGCCGGCGGTCTCGCGTCGCGTGCGGCCGGCGACGTAGGTGGTCTGGCCGAGGATCGGCTTGACGTTCTTGTCGCGGCAAGCCTTGAAGAACTCGACCGCGCCGAACAGGTTGCCGTTGTCGGTCAGGGCAATCGCTGCCTGGCCGTCGGCCGCGGCGGCCGCGACCAAGTCGGAAACCTCGGACGGCGCAGCCAGCAGGCTGTAGTGCGAGCGCACGTGCAGGTGGACGAAGGGAGGCGCCTCGCTCATCGCCGCCACAGGCTACGCGATCGGCGCTCGCCGGCCAGTCTTCGCCGCCGCCATCGCGCGTCGGCGCCGCCGCGTCACTGCGTGTCGGACAGAAGGTCGCTCGTCGCGGGCCGCGCCTTCGTTTGCGGCTGCCCGAGCACGCCGGTCCGCTGCCCGGCCTCCTGGAAGCGCGCGAGGACCTGAGCGATCTGCTCGTCGGTGTGGCTCGCGATGTACGACGTGCGGATCAGGTCGTGGCCAATCGGCACGGCCGGCTGCGTCACCGCGTTCGTGAACAGGCCGCAGTCGAACAGGGTGCGCCACAGGCGCAGCATGCGTTCCTGGTCGCCCACGATGACCGGGACGATCGGGCTCGCCGGCGTGCCGGCGGTGGCAAATCCCATCTCCGCGAGGCCGGTGCGGACCTTGTGGGCCGTCTGCAGCACGCGCCGTCGCATCTCCGGCTTCGTCTCGATCAGGTCGAGCGCAGCCAGTGCCGCGGCCGCCGACGCCGGCGTGATCGAGGCGGAGAAGATCAGCGCCCGGGCGTGGTGGCGCATGAAGTGGATCACCTTGGCAGGGCCCGCGATGAAGCCGCCGAGGCTCGCAAAGCTCTTGCTGAAGGTGCCCATCACGAGATCGGGCTTGATGCCGCAGTGCTCCGCCGCGCCCTGGCCGGTCGCCCCGATCACGCCGATCGAGTGGGCCTCGTCGACCATGAGGCGCGCGCCGTAGGTGTCGGCGAGAGCGCGGATCTGCTTCAGCGGCGCCAGGTCGCCCATCATCGAGAAGAGGCCGTCGACGACGATCAGCATCCCGCGGCCCTGCGACTTGCCGCGCTGCAGATGCCCCTCGAGGTCCTTCACGTCGTTGTGACGGAACTTCAGGACGTTGGCGAACGCGAGGCGGCAGCCGTCGATGATCGATGCGTGGTTCTCGCGGTCGCAGAGGATCAGGTCGTCCTTGCCGCAGATCGCCGAGATGGCTCCGAGGTTCGTCTGGAAGCCGGTCGACATGCACAGGGCGGCTTCCTGCCCCATGAACTTCGCGAGCCGTCGCTCGAGTTCTTCGTGCAGTTCGAGGGTGCCGTTCAGGAAGCGCGACCCGGAGCACGAGGTGCCGTACTGGCGGACGGCGGCGATCGCGGCTTCGCGCACCTGCGGGTGGTGCGTGAGGCCGAGATAGTTGTTGCTGCCGATCATGATCAGGCGCTTGCCGCCGATCTCGACCTCGGTGCCTTCGCTCCCGTGAAGGGGGATGAAGTACGGGTAGATCCCCATCGCCTGCAGCTCGCGGGCCCGCTCGAATCCTTCACACTTCTCGAAGATGTCCAAGGGTTGGCGGATGGTAGATTCCGAACGGAGCCCTGCCAAAACCTTTGTTCGGCCCGTCCGTGCCAGATTCGCCCGAACTTTCCGACGGCCTGCTGATCACCGGTGCGACGGGCTTTCTGGGCGGGGCTGTGGTCCGCGCACTGCTGCGTCGCGGCGTTCCGCCGGCCCGGATGCGCATCGTGGTCCGTGATCCCGCGCGTGCCGCGGCCGCCGGTTTGCCCGCCGCGAGCCTCGTACGGGGCGATCTCGCCGATGCCGCGGCCGAACGCGAACTCAGCGCCGCGGCCGAGGGCGCGGGCGCGGTGCTGCATTGCGCCGCGTCGCTGAAGGCGTGGGGTCGGTCCGGCTACCACGAGGTCAACGTGCGCGGCACCGAGCGGCTCCTGTGCGCGGTTCGGGCCGCTGCGCCGGGCGCACACGTGGTGTTCGTGTCGTCGCTCGCGGCGGCCGGTCCCAGTGTGGACGGGCGCGGGTCGGCGGCGCTGCCGGAGGCTTGCGGCCCGGTCTCTGCGTACGGCGCGAGCAAGCGCGATGCGGAACTCGCGGTCGTCGCGATGCCGCGCTGGACCATCGTGCGGCCGCCGGTCGTCTACGGGCCGGCCGATCCGGCGACGCGCCTCCTGTTCCGGCAGGCGAACGCCCCGATCGCGACGGTGCCGCCGAGGCCGCAACCGCTCTCCGTGATCCACGCCGACGACGTCGTCGAGGCCCTCGTGGCGGCCGTCGTCCAGCGCCCGCACGGCGCGGTGCTTCCGCTCGACGGACCGGAGCGAACGGATACCCACGCGTTCGTGCGCGCGATCGCCGAGGCGTGCGGTCGGCGGGCGCGGCTCGTGCGCATTCCGCTCGCCATCGCCGCGGCGGCGGCCGTGCTCAGCGACGGCGTCGCGCGGGTGACCGGGTCGCCTGGCTACTTCAACCGCGACAAGGTCCGCGAACTTCGAGCCGAGGGCTGGGTCGCCGACGGTTCGGCGGCGCGATCGATTCTCGGCTGTGCGCCGCGTGTCGGTTTGCGCGAAGGACTCGCGCGCGTCGCCGCGGCAGAGGGCTTCTTGCGCGGCCCTACTTCAGCAACTGCATGAGCAGCGCCTTCTGCACGTGCGTGCGGTTGGCGGCCTGGTCGTAGATCACCGACCGCGGTCCGTCGAGCACTGCGTCCGTCGCGACCACGTTGCGGCGCACGGGCAGCGGGTGCATCAGCAGCGCGTTGTCCGTCGTGGCGAGCAGCTTCTCGTCGACGCGCCATCCCTGCAGGGACCGCTTCACCATCGCCTCGCGTTCGGCGTCGTCCCAGTACTTCGTGCAGCCCCACGAGCGTGCGTAGAGCACTTCGGCGCCGCGCGCGGCGACGTCCATGTCGTTCTGCACCTGGAGGGACCCGCCGGCATCGCTCGCGAGTTTCTTGCTGCGGTCGAGCACGTCCTGGTCGACCTCGAAGCCGAGCGGATGCGCGAGGGTCACGTTCATGCCCATGAGCGCCGCCATCTGCAGGATCGAGTGCGTCGGACCGAGGCTCTTCGGCTCCGGGTGGTTGCACCAGAGCAGCGTCAGCTTGCGGCCCTTCAGCGTGACGAGGTTCTCGCGCATCGTCATCACGTCGGCGAGGGCCTGGCACGGGTGCTCGAAGCTCGTCTCGAGGTTGACGACTGGCACCGACGCGTACTTCGCGTAGCTGCGCAGGAGCAGCTCCTGGCGTTCGCGGTCCCACGAACCGGTGCGCTGCGCGGAACGGATGCCCAGGGCGTCGACGTAGCGCGACAGCGTGCGCGCCGCGTCCTTCACGTGTTCTTCGGCCGGACCGTCCATCACCGCCTGATCGCGCGGTTCGAGTTCGTAGAGGTCGTCGCTCGACAGGTTGATGCAGTGGCCGCCGAGCTGGACCATCGCGACCTCGAAGGACACCCGGGTCCGCAGGCTCGGCTGGAAGAACAGGAGTCCGAGCGTCTTGCCGCCGAGCACCTGGCCGGGGCGTTTGCCCTTGGCGCGTGCAGCGAGATCCAGGAGGTCGTCCAGTTCGGAGCGGCCGAGGTCGGCCGTAGACAGGAAGTCGCGCTTGCTCAAGGGTCCCGATTCGGTTTCGTTCCGGCCGACGATAGATGAGCCCTCTGCCACCGACAAGCGAAGACGAGCGCTGGATCGCGCGATGTCTCGAACTCGCCGCCGAGGCGTCGGCGGCCGGGGAAGTGCCCGTCGGGGCCGTGGTCGTGCGCAACGGGGTCGTCGTGGGGGAGGGGCGGAACCGCGTCGAGCAGGACCGTTCGCCGCTCGCACACGCCGAGATGGGCGCGCTGCAGCAGGCGTTCGCCGCGGCCGGCGAGAAGCGCATCCCCGACGCGGTGCTGTACTGCTCGCTCGAGCCGTGCTTCCTGTGCGCCGGCGCGATCCTGCACGCGCGCGTGCGGCGCGTCGTGTTCGGCGCGCGCGACCCGAAGTTCGGCGCCGTGCGATCGCTCGCGACCCTGCTCGAGGACCCGCGGCTGAACCACCGCTGCGAAGTCGTCGAGGGCGTCGGTGCCGATGCCAGCGCCGCGATGTTGCGCGCGTTCTTCCGCGACCGGCGCTGACGCGGTGAGCGGCGCACTTCGCCGTTGAAAAGGCTGCGCGTCGTCGGCACGATCCTCCGCCTCATTCGCCCGCCGCGCCCCCGCGCGGCGAGCCTCGCGGAGAGGTGCCAGAGTGGCTGAATGGGCTGGTTTCGAAAACCAGTTGCGGCGCAAGTCGCACGGGGGTTCGAATCCCCCCCTCTCCGCCATGTTTTTCCGGCGGGCGGTCCCGCCCCGGCGCGAACGTCAGGCGCGGCCGGGATCGACGCGCGGCACGACGCGTTCGTTCTGGTCCTCGATCTCGAAGAACGTGGGTTCCTCGACGCCGGCCATGTTCGCGACCACGCTCGACGGGAACGACTCGCGCAGGTTGCGCAGGTCGCGAACGTTGCCGTTGAAGAACCGCCGCGCCGCGGCGATGCGGTCCTCGGTCACCGCGAGTTCCTCCTGCAGCGCGCGGAAGTTCGCGTCGCTCTTCAGCTGCGGGTAGCTCTCGGCGACGGCGAACAGCGTCTTCATGCCGCCGAGAAGCGCGTTCTCGTCCTTCGCCTGGCTGGCGGCCGAGCCGTGGTTGTTCATCGCCGTGTTGCGCAGCTGCACGACCCGCTCCAGCACTTCGCGCTCGTGCCTGGCGTAGCCCTTCACCGTCTCGACGAGGTTCGGGATCAGGTCGTAGCGCCGCTTCAACTCGACGTCGATGTCGGCCCAGCTCTCCTTCGTCGCGTGGCGGAGGCGCACGAAGCGGTTGTAGGTGGCGATCCACCAGATCACGACGACGAGGACGATGCCGGCGACGACGAGCAGTGCTTCCATCAGCGGTCCAGATCCTTCACGAGGTGGCGCGGCCACAATTCGCAGAACTTCGCGACGAACGCGAGACGGTCGCGGAACCCGTGCGGGTCCCAGCGCCGCGAGCCGTCGCTGACGCACAGCGCACCGTTCTCGATGTCGAGCATCGGCGGTTGCGCGGCGAGGAGGAACTCCATCATGCGCGGGTGCAGCACGTCGTACGCGAAGCGCCTGTCCGTCGACTTCACGTAGAAGCGCCGGCTGAACTCTTCGGACTCGAAGTCGATGTCGTCGAAGCCGAAGGCGCCGGCGATCTTGTCGAACACACCCTCGGGCCGGATCAGCAGCGGCGGCGTGTCCCACGGCGGATGCACGATCAGGTAGCTGAAGTTGTACGTCGTGGTCGTCGTCGACTTGCCGTTGCTGCGCGTCACCTTGTAGCGGAAGTCGCCGCATCGCAGGTGGCATCGACGGCCGAACAGATCGGCGGTCCCTTCCATCGTGTTGCGCGCGGTGCGCGAGTGGCCGCGGCGGAAGATCTCGAACTGCGAGTAGTCGTCGTCGTGCCGCGAGTCCGCGCCGGGATCGAACGACAGCCCCATCTCCTTCGCGAGCGCTTCGAGTGCCGCCTGTCGCTCCTTCTCGGCCTTCCACCCGAGCCAGCCCAGCACGCCGGCCGCGACGGCCACCAGGGCGAAGACGAGGAACGGAGCCACGGGCGCGCACGGTAGCGGGATGCCGCGGTCCGTGCGAGCCCGCGGGGAGCGTCGCTACTTCACCGTCTCCGCCTTCTTCTGGATCGCCTCGATCGCGGCGCGCGAGGTTGCGGCGACTTCCGCGTCGGTGTCGCCGGTCCACTCGATCAGGTACGGCAGTGCTTCGGCGGCGCCGAGCGTCCCGAGCGAACGGATCGCGAGCAGTCGCTGCGCGCGCGGCGCGGCGGGCAATGCCTGAGCGATCAGCTTCGCGGCGGCTCCCGCCGTGCTCGTGTCGACGCGGTTCTCGGCGCCCGACCAGAACGCGTCCTGTTCGCGGTGGAAGCGGATGCGCTGCAGGGCGTCGGCGGCCGCGGCGCGCACCTCCTTTGCGGGATCGCGCAGTGCGTTCAGCAGCGGGGCGACGCTGGTCTCGTCCATCCAGCACGCGAGCGTGCTGCAGGCCACTGCGCGCTGCTCGGCGCTGTTCGACTCCAGCATCGCGGTTACTTCGGCCTTGAACTCGGGCGCGGGTTTCGTAGGCGGATCGGCGAGCGCCGCCCGCCAGGCGGTCCCACGCAGCACGAGGCGCCATTCTTCGATCGAGAGCGCGACGCCGCACCGGAGCAGGCGGACGAGAACCCCGCCCGGCTCGGCGACGGACTTGATGCGCGTTCGCACGAGGTCGGCGACGCTCTGCAGCACGTCGTCCTGGAGGCCGTCGATCACGGCCAGTGCGGCCGTGTCGTCGGGGCCGCCGATGACCTCCTGCAGCGCGCCGCGGAGGTCGGCGCTCGCTTCGACGTCGGCCGGACGAACGTTGCGCAGGTGCAGCGCCACCTTCCAGATCCTGTTCCACCGCTCCTGGTCGTTCTGGTCGTGTTCGGCGGCGGGCAGGAAACGCACCAGCGGCGGCAGTGCCCCGACCGGCACTTCGACTTCGGCCCACGTGAGGAAGTCGAGCGTCGGTACAGGGGCGCCGTTCAGCAGCGCTTGCCACGCGGCGACGAGGTGCGGTTCGTCGTAGTGGTGCCAGATGGCCCCGTCGATCGGACCGAAGGCGGCGAGCGGGTGCGCCTTTCCCCGTTCGGTCGGTCGGGTCGTCGGGCGAAAGGGTGCCACCGTGTCGACGCCAAGCCGGAGTGCTTCGGGCAACAACGGGATCGCCGGCACGTCGCCGAGGCGCACGAGTTCGAAGAACAGGAAAGCGCGGCCCTCGCGCGACAAGGTGGGGCCGGACGGTCCGGTCGCCGTGAGCAAAGTGCGCATCGCGGCGCGCGTTGGCTCGTGGTCCGCTGCGATCGATCGCGAAAGGAGCGCGTTCACGACCGGACCCGCGTGCAGGGGCATCTGGCGGGCCACTTCGACGAGCCAGGTCGTCGCGGCGGGGTCGTCCGACCTGCCCGCGAGGCTCGAGAGCCGCCACGCCACGTCCGTCGGCGCTTCGACCTCGGTCACGCCCAGTTTGGCGTCGGCGACGGGCTGCGAGAGTCGCCACCCGGCCGTCTCGCCGCGCAGACCGGCTTCGAAGGCTTCACGCGCGGCGGGGTAGGCGCCCTGGCCGCTCGTCTGCCGCGTCAGCGCCTCGAGGATCGGCTTCGGGTCGGGCACGCGCGGCAGCGCACGCAGGAGCCGCGCGGTCTGGGTGCCGGTGGCCACCCGGGCGAAGCGCGACGGCCAGCGTGCGTTCGTGCTCTCGAAGCGCGCGTACCCCAGTTCAACGAGTTCGACGAGGCTCGCGACTCCGACCTCGCTCCACAGAGGCTCGTGGTGCTCGAGGATCGTCGCGACGGTGGCTGCAGGTCCGCCGTCGGTGCCCTTCGACAGCGTCGGGCAGGGTCCGAGGGCCCGTCCCGCGCCGGCGAGTTCGGCAATGGCCTCGTCGTCGAGCTGGAACGCTCGTGCGGCAGGGGTGCCGAAGTCGCCCGGATCGCCGCCCTTCGCGAGCAGGCGGAGCACGAGGCGGCGGCCCGCCGCCGGCCCCACGATCACGAGGCCGCGAGCGAGGCGTGCGCAAGCCGCGCGTGTTCGGAGGTCGTCGCCGGTCGCGGCATCGACGAAGCGGTCGCCGACGGCGGCGAGCACGGCGTCCTGCTCGGGCGCCGGCAGGCGGGGCCACTGATCGCCGATGCCGCTCCAACCGAGCGCCCGCACCTGGCCGTTGCCGTCCGTCACGAACCTCGTGAGCAGCGCGGTCGGCACGCGGCGCGCGAGGCTGTTCATCGCGTTCGGGACGTCGCCGGTGGGATCCGCGTCGCGGGCGAAGGCGTCCACGGCCGGCAACAGGTCGTCGGCCGCGCTGGCGCACGGCGCGACGATCGCGCGGCGCCACTCGACCACGGGGTCCGCCGCGACCTCCGCGAGGTACAGCCGCGCCGGTTCGGTGCCGACGCGCCAGAGGCGGGACGCCAGTCCGACGATGCGTCCGTCCTTCTCCACGGCGGCGGGGCCCGCCATCGCGCGACGCAGTTCGCGCAGGCGTTCGACGAGGGCCGTCGCGGCCGCGTCGCCGAGGAACGTCAGCTCCTTCGTCGCCGCGGCCATCGCTTTGGTCAGTTCCTCCTGTTCGGCGGGCGACAGGGGCGCCTGTGGATGCCGCTCGCTCATGAGCAGTCCGTCGAGCCGTGCTGTCAGCGCGCGGGCGCGCACGAGCCGTTCCTGCGCCGCCTTGTCGCTGTCGCCCTGTCCCTGCAGCACCTTCGTCGCCGCATCGCCGGTCGTGCCGCCGGCGGACGCGGCCGCCTCGAGGAACGGCGTTGCGTCGGCGCGCCGATCGAGGCGCCACAACAGCGTCCCGAGCCGCAGCGAGGTCTCGGCATGCAGCGCTTCGGCGTCGCTCGCCTCGAGCAGCGCGCGGTAACCGGCTTCCGCCGCGCGCAGGTCGCCTTCCTGTTCTTCGATGAGCTGCAGGCGCGTGAGGCGCGGGTCCGCCGCGGCGGCGACGTGTTGTGAGGGAGCCAGCGTCGAGAGGACGGCGATCGCCAGCGTCGTTCGCAGTGCTTGGTTCATGCAGTCATCGGACGGAGAGCGGGATTCGCGGTGGTCGCGGGCATCGGGAATCGGTGTCGCGGACTCGTCAAGGTCGCGCCTCGGTGGCCGCGAGCCGGTAGCCGACCCCGTGCACGGTGACGAGGTGTACGGGCGCCTTCGGATCGACTTCGATCTTCTGGCGCAGGTGCAGCAGGTGCGTGTCGATCGTGCGGTCGCCGATCGGCGCACCGCCCCAGACCTCCCGGAGGAAGTGGCCGCGCTCGACGACTCGGCCGCGTTCGCGCCACAGCAGCGAGAGCATCGCGGCCTCGGTGGGGGAGAGGCGCTGCACCGTGCCGCCGCGACGCACTTCGTACGCGTCGAGGTCGACGTCGACGTCGCCGAAGCGGATCCGGCCCGTCGTTCGCGCCTCGTCGCGGTCGACCCGGCGCAGCAGCACGCGCACACGCGCGCGCAGTTCGCGCAGCGAGAACGGCTTCGTCACGTAGTCGTCGGCGCCGAGCTCGAGGCCGAGCACCTTGTCGCCCTCGCCGCCGCGGGCGGTGAGCAGCAGCACGGGCGTGGTGCGGTCGTTCTTGCGCACGGCCTGGAGGATCTCGAGGCCGCTCGGTCCGGGCAGCAGCACGTCGAGAACCAGCAGGTCGAACTTCCGCGAGCGCAGCAGGGCCAGCGCTTCGTCGCCGTCCGCGGCCGAGGTCACCGAGTGGTCGTCGTTCTGCAGCGCATCCTGCAGAACGGTGCGGATCGCGCGGTCGTCCTCGACGAGCAGGATGTGGAAGGTCATGGCGAGGGGCGTGGGGCGAGCGGGAGGGAGAAGACGAACTCGGCGCCGGGGCCTTCCCGCGGGGCCGTGCACACGAGCGTGCCCCCGTGCCGCTCGACGATGGTGCGCGCGATGTGGAGGCCGAGCCCGATGCCCGGGATCGCCCCGTGGCGGTGGGCCGTGCCGCGCTCGAACCGCACGAAGACGCGTTCGCGTTCGTCGGCCGGCACGCCGGGGCCGTGGTCGCGGATCGCCGCGACGAACGAGCCGTTCGCGGTCGTCGTCGCGACGTCGATGCGGCGGCCCTCGGCGGCGTACTTGCGCGCGTTCTCGAGGACGGCGAGCAGCGCCTGCACGAGGGCGCCCCGGTCGAACGTCGCCGGTGCGGCTTCCGCGTGCCCTTCCACCGTGACGCGCAGCCCCGCGCGCTCCGCGAGCGGCGTGAACGCGGCGACCGCTTCGTGCACCGCGTCGCCGAGATCGCCCGGCCGCAGGTCGTACGCACGCTCTCCGCGCTCCATCTGGCCGAGGTCGAGCACGTTGTCGATCAGCATCGACAAGCGCGTCGCTTCGCCCGCGAGAAGTCCGAAGTACTCACGTTGCTTGCTGGCCGGCACGTCGTCGTCGCGCAGCACGTCGGTGAGCAGACGGATCGCGGCGACCGGGGTTTTCAGTTCGTGGGTCACGCCGGTGAGGAACTCGGTGCGCGCTCGCGTCGCCTGGGCCTCGCGGCGGACCGCGCGCAGCATCAGGAACGCGCTGGCGACGAAGACCCCGACGAGCAGCGCGCCCGCCGCGCCCGTGGTCGCCGGGCGCACGAGCCAGTGCGGCTCAGGCATCGCGCCCGGCGTCGCGTCGATGCCCGGCAGGACTTCCTCCGCGTCCGTCGTGAGCGGGCCGTCGAACACGATCTCTCCGCGCCGGGGCAGCGGCGGCAGGTCAGCGGGCGGTCCGGCGCCCGGCGCGTCGCGCAACGAACGCAGCCACTCGCGGGGGATCCAGGCGCCGCGCCCGCTGCCCTTGTCCGGTCCGGGGAACCACGCGAGCAGGTGCGTCCCGTCCACCGTGCAGCCGGTCGCCGCGGTCGGCAGCAGTTCGACGACGCGCTGCAGCAGCGCCCGCCGTGCGGCCGTTCGCGCGTTCGTCTCGAACTGCGCGCGGGTGTCGACGCCGAGTTCCGCGAGTCGTGCGAAGGCGGGGCCCGCGACGGCCGGATCCGCGCTGCGCAGGAGCTGCTCGGCGGCCGAAGGAGCGGCGCCGCGCGAACGCGCGAGCAGAGCCGACGCGACGACGACGTTCGTGAGGTTCCGGTCCGCCAGCGCCGCGGGCGAGAGTGCTGCGATCCCTGCCTCCAGTCTCGTCGCGAGTGCGTCGCTGCGCTCCGCGTCGCCGGCGCGATGCGCTTGCCACGCCGCCGCCGCGACGATCGGCAGGCTGCGTTCTCCGGTCGGGCCGGCTGGCCCGAGCAACTCGTCGAACTCACGCTCCGCCGCGGCCGGGTCGTTCGCCGAGAACTCGGCGATCTGGGCGCGGCGCAGGCGTTCGGCGACCGCGGCGTCCGGCGGCGACCCGAGGGAAGGCACGATGTAGCCGACCTCGGCCTCGCACTGCACGGCGCCGTCGCGCACCACGAATCGCGTCTCGGGCGGAGCCGCCTCGACGAGCCCCGGGTGCCGCAGCACCGCGCGCAGCGCCACGGCCAGGTCGCGGGCTGCGGCGCGGCCGTCGAGTTCGACCCGGATGCGGTCCTGTCGCTGCGCCGCCGCCAGGTTCCACCCGACGATGGCGATCAGGCCGCCACCCGACAGCAGTGCGAGCAGGGCCAGGGCGGTGGCGGTGGTGTGCGTCTTCGCGGCGATGCCGAGACCCTACGCGGGCCCCGGCAGGAGTTGTCAAGCAGACGTCGCGGTCGCCCCGCGCCGCGTCACTTCAGGTTCTTCCAGAGGAAGGTCCACGCCAGCGCGGACATGAACGCCGCCTGCTTGTTGTCCGCGGCACCGCCGTGACCGCCTTCGATGTTCTCGTAGTAGAGGACGTCGTGCTTCTGCTCCATCATCCGCGCCATCATCTTGCGGGCGTGGCCGGGGTGGACGCGGTCGTCGCGCGTCGAGGTCGTGAACAGCACCTTCGGGTACTTCACCTCGGCCTTCACGTTGTGGTACGGCGAGTAGCGCTGGAGCCATTGCGCCTCCTCGGGGATGTCGGGGTTGCCGTACTCGCCCATCCACGATGCGCCCGCCAGCAGCTTGTGGTAGCGCAGCATGTCGAGCAGCGGCACCTGGCACACGACGGCCTCGAACAGGTGCGGGTACATCACCAGCATGTTGCCCATGAGGAGGCCGCCGTTGCTGCCGCCCTGGATGCCGAGGTGGCGCTTGCTCGTGACCTTCTGCGCGATCAGGTCCTCCGCGACGGCCGCGAAGTCCTCGTAGCACTTGATGCGGTTCGCCTTCAGCGCCGCCTGGTGCCACTTCGGGCCGAATTCGCCGCCGCCGCGGATGTTCGCGACTGCGTAGACGCCGCCCTTCTCGAGCCAGGCGTTGCCCACGCCGGCGCTGTAGCCCGGGGTCATCGAGACCTCGAAGCCGCCGTAGCCGTAGAGCAGCGTCGGGTTCTCGCCGTTCCGCACCAGCCCCTTCTTGCCGACGAGGAAGTAGGGGATGCGCGTGCCGTCCTTCGACGTCGCTTCGCGTTGCGTCACCTCGAGGTCGGCGGCGTCGAAGAACGCGGGCAGGCTCTTCACCTTCAGCGGCTTGCCGGCTCCGATCGTCCCCATCCAGAGACTCGTCGGCGTCAGGTAGTCGGTGATCGTCAGGAAGTAGTCGTCGCCCTCCTCGTCGTCGACGGCAGAGGCGCTGATCGTGCCGAACTCCGGCATCCCGGGCAGCGGTTCCTGCTTCCACTCCTTGCCGTCGTGCGTCAGTACGGACACGCGGTTGCGCACGTTGTCGAGCACGTTCAGCAGCACGTGGTTCCGCGTCGGCGAGAAGCCGGCCAGGGAACTGCGTTCGGTCGGCTCGAACAGAACGTCGAACTTGCGTTCGCCCGCGAGGAACGCGTCGACCTTGGCGGCGAGCAGCGAGCCGGCCGTGTAGGTGCGGCCGCCGACCTCCCAGTCGTCGCGCAGTTCGATCAGCAGCCACTCGCGGTGGAAGTTGGCGTTCGCACTGTCGGGCTTGTCGATCTTCACCTGCTTGCCGTCGCGCAGGAGGGAGACCTCGTTCGTGAAGAACGTGACGCCGCGGTACACGATGTCGCGTTCGAAGCCCTTCGTCTGGTCGCGCGACGCGGACAGGAACACATCGCCTTCCTTGCCCTCGGCGACGGTCTTCGCGGCTGCGAGCGGGGTGCCGCGCTGCCAGACCTTCACGATGCGCGGGTAGCCCGAACTCGTCATCGACCCCGGGCCGAAGTCCGTCGCGACGAAGACCGAGTCCTGGTCGCGCCAGCCGACGGTGGACTTCGCTTCGGGCAGCTCGAAGCCGCCCTTCACGAACTGCTTCGTGACGACGTCGAACTCGCGCGTCACGCTCGCGTCGGCCCCGCCGCGCGACAGCGAGATCAGGCAGCGCCGGCTCGCGGGGCGCAGGAACACGGCGCCGTGCCAGACCCAGTTCTCGTTCTCGGCCTTGCCGAGTGCGTCGAGGTCCAGCACGACGTCCCACGTCGGCGACTCGCGCATGTACTCGTCCTGCGACGTGCGCCGCCAGAGGCCGCGCGGGTTCTTCGCATCCTGCCACAGGTTGTAGTACCAGAGCGGCCCCTGCTTGCTCACGTAAGGGATGCGCTCGGTCGAGTCGAGGATCGACAGGATGCGCTCGTTCAGGGCGCGGAACTCGTCGCTCGACGCCAGCTCCTTCTGGCTGTCGGCGTTCCTCTCCTTGACCCAGGTGAGCGAGCGCGCGCCGCCGACGTCTTCGAGCCACTGGTTCGGGTCGGCGGCGGTCGTCGTTTCGGGTCGCGGCATCTTCGGGTCTTGGGCGAGGAGGATCGGGGCGGTGAAGACGATCGCGGCGGCGATCCCCGGGGTGAAGCGGTTCATGGGTTCCTCTGCACGCGAGCTTAGTGCCGTGAACTGGAAGTGGCCTCGTGTTCTCGCGAGGCCCGCGCGGTTCGCGCTCCGACGCGCGGCGGCGGCGCTCCGTTGGTGTGTCGGGAAGGAAGGTGTGACTTGCGTCGCTCGTTCGCTACGCTGCGCCGCGGCGGTCAGGGCATGTTGCGGATACCGATCGAAGCAGGCATCGCTGCGGGTGCACCGGCGTGGATCGAGATCGATCTCGGCGCCGTCGCGCACAACGTCCGCGAGTTCCTCGGCATCGTGCCGGAGGGCTGCCGTCTGCTCGCCGTCGTGAAGGCGAACGCGTACGGCCACGGCATGCAGCGCGTCGCGCAGACCGCTCTCGCCGCGGGCGCGCACGGCCTCGCGGTCGCGAGCGTGCACGAAGGCGAGGAACTGCGCGCGATGGGCATCGAAGCGCCCATCGTCGTCGTCGGACCGATGGCGCCGGAGGATGCGGTCGCCGCGGTCGTGCACGATCTCGTGCCGAGCCTCGGCAACCTCGAGGTCGCGCGAGCCCTGACGTCGCACGCGCGGCGGCCGTTGCCGGTCCACATCGAAGTCGACTCCGGCATGCGCAGGCACGGCGTGCCGGCTGCGCACCTGCGCGATTTCGTGAACGAACTGCGCCACCGCGGCACGCTCCAGCCGACGGGCGTCTTCACGCACTTCGCCGCGATCGATCGCGAGGAGCTGCCCGCCATGCAGCGCCAGCTCGCGACGTTCCTCGGCGCACTCGCCGGCGTTCGCGATCTCGTGCAGCCCCTGCGGCATGCGGCGAACACGCTGGCGTCCCTCGTGCTGCCCGAGGCGCATCTCGATGCCGTCCGCCTCGGTGGCGGTCTCTACGGTTTCGATGCGCTTCGCGGCCAGGGCCCGGTGCGTCTGCGGCCCGTGCTGTCCCTGCGGGCACGCATCGTGGGCTTGCGCGAGGCACAGCCCGGCGACGCCGTCGGCTACGGCGGCACGTTCGTCTGTTCGCGCCCGTCGCGGCTCGCGCTCCTGCCGCTCGGCTATGCGGACGGACTCGTGCGGAGCCACTGGCAGGGCGCCGAGGTTCTCGTGGCGGAGCGGCGCGCGCCGATCGTCGGCCTCGTCAGCATGAACCAGACGATCGTCGACGTGACGGACGTGCCGCAGGCGACCCTCGGCGAAGAGGTCACGTTGCTCGGCGCGCAGGGGGCGGCGTCGGTTGCCGCCGAAGACCGCGTGCCGAAGGGCGGCTCGACGTACGAGGTTACGTCGCTCTTGCGCCCGACGCTGCCGCGCCGCTACCTGCCCGCCCCGCTGCGTTCGTCGCTGCGCTCGGCGGAAGGTGCGCACGGCCCGCGAAGGTGAGACCCACCAGGCACCCCGGGCACAAGAAGCTGCACGCTTATGGCTGCTTCCTTCCGGACCTGACCAGGTTCACGCCGCCCCCTTGCTCGGGACCCGGCGGACCCCACCTTCGCGAGCCGTGCGAAGAATGGCGGAGAGGGGGGGATTCGAACCCCCGGCAACCTTGTGGGCTGCACTCGCTTTCCAAGCGAGCTCCTTAAGCCGCTCGGTCACCTCTCCACGCACCCGCTTGCTCGCTCCGTTCTGCACGGCGCGCCTGGGCGGCGAATGGGGACGAGCGTTCTAGCGCGGTGCCGGGGTCTGCGCAACGGCGAGTCATCCCGCCTTGCGCCTGCCGGGTTCGGCCAGGGCGCGGCGCCGATCCTGGAGGAGCCGGATGCGCGCCTCCCGCTGTTCGACCTCACCCTTCAGTTGCTCGAGTTCCTCGTCGACGTTCGCGAGCGACTCGGGCACGCGTGTCACCACGTAGCCGCGTGCGCGCAGCAGGTCGACGACGGACGCCGCCCCCACGAGGTGTCCCGCGCCGACCGCGAACACGAACCGGCGCTTCGGCGTGTCGTGCAGGAAGCGGTCGATGCGCTCCGCCATGCGGAGATTGCGATCGGTCAGCAGCGACCGGGACAGCGTGTGCCACGGACTGCCCTCGCCGCCCATCAGGTCGAAGAACGAGAGCAGGCGCTTCGTGTCGCCGGCGCAGTAGGCGTCGAGCATCTCGGAGCACAGGTCCAGCCCGCGCCGTTCGAAGTCGTCGAGCACGTCGAGCGAGACGGTGAGGAGACCGATTTCGCCGGCGAGGTCGAGGCTCCCGAATGCCGCCAGCTGTTCCTCGATGGTTTCGAGGCCGCCGACCTGCTTGCCCGCACTCTTCGCATCCTTGTAGATCTGCATGTCGAGCGCCACGCCTTTGCCCATTCGGCTCTGCAGCATGACCTGCACCGAGAGCGCGAACGGGCGCACCCGGAGCGCCGCCGCCCGCGATTCGTCGGGCAAGCCGAGCTTCTTCGCGACCCGTTCGACCAGCGCCGGCGGCGCGATGTCGCCGAGCGTCTTTCCGTCCGGGATCTGCATCGCCGCCATCAGCTTCGGCGAGACGATCTGGTCCATCGCCAGCTCGGTGAAGACGGCGTCTGCGGCGCCGAGCACGGCCTCGACTTCGGGGTGCACGTCGGTCACACGTTCGTCGGGCAGGTGGATCGTGCCGAACAGGAACGACGGCACTTCGCCCTCGACTCGCCAGAGGAACGGCCGCGGGTTCGTGAGTGCGGGTGCCGTCTCCTGGCCCGGGGCGGCCGCTGCTGCGCACGAGGCGACGAGGATCCAGACGGCGCGGGTGAGTCCGCGCACGAAGCGGTGTCCGTTCGGCATGGGCGCGCAGCATAGTCCGCCGCGGGAGGCCGCGTCCTTCCAAGCTCCGCGCGGAGCCGGCATGCTGTCGCGCCATGGCAGCGTCGCACGACACCCCGACCGACAACGGCCCGTACCAGGTCGTCGCGCGGCGCTTCCGTCCGCAGCGCTTCCAGGAGCTGGTCGGCCAGGACGACGTGCTGCAGTCGCTGCGCACCGCGCTCGCGCAGAAGAAGGTGCCGCACGCGTTCATCTTCTCGGGCAGTCGCGGCGTCGGTAAGACGACGTCGGCGCGCATCCTCGCGCGCTGCCTCAACTGCGAGAAGGGACCGACGCCGGAGCCGTGCGGGACCTGCGACGTGTGCCGGTCGATCCTGGACGGCACCAACCCGGACATCGTCGAGATCGACGCGGCGTCCAACAACGGCGTCGACGACGTGCGTGCGCTGCGCGAGCACACCGCGTTTGCGTCGATGCGGTCGCGCTATCGCGTGTTCATCCTCGACGAGGTGCACATGCTCAGCCGGCCCGCCTTCAACGCGCTGCTGAAGACGCTGGAGGAGCCGCCGCCGCAGGTCGTGTTCGTGCTCGCGACGACGGAGCTGCACAAGGTCCCCGAGACCATCCGTTCGCGCTGCCAGGTCCTGCTGTTCCGCCGCGTCGGCGAAGCCGATCTGCAGAAGCGCCTCGCAATGATCGCGGAGCGCGAAGGCGTCGCGATCCCCGCGGAAGTGCTGGCGGAGATCGCCTCGTCGGTGCGCGGCGGTGTGCGCGACGCGGAGACCGAACTCGAGCGCATCCTGCCGCTGGCGCGTGCGCAGGGCGCGTCGTTCGACCTCGCCGCCTACCGTGCCCTCGTCTCGCGCATGGGGCTCGACGCCACGGCTGCGGTCGTCGCATCCCTGCTCCAGGGCGATGCGAAGGCCGCGCTGCATTTCGCCCGCGACCTCCAGCGGCGCGGCGTCGACGAACGCGAGGCGCTCGGCGAGATCGTCGAGGCGCTGCGCGCGATCCTGTTGCTGAAGGTCGACGGTGCCGATTCGGCGCTCGTGAACGCCGCGGGATCGCCGCGCGACCGCCTCGTGCAGCTCGCAGCGGCGGCGCCGCTGCACCAGCTGGACGCGATGCTGAGTGCCGGTGTGCTGGGCCGCGACCGCCTGCGCCGCGTCGAGGATCGCGGCGCGGTTCTCGAACTGTCGCTGCTGCGCATGGCCCAGGCGGGCACCTTGCCGACGCTCGCCGACCTCGTTGCGGAAGTGCGTTCGGGTGGTGGTGCCGCGATCGCGAGGCCACAGGCGGCGGCAGGTGCGCCGCTGCCGCCGCCGACCGCGGCGCCGTCCGCTCCAGGTGCTGCCGCGGCGGGCGGTGACCTGCGCGCACGCGTGATCGCCACGTTCCACGATCGGCCGCTGCAGCAGACCACGATCGAACAGTGCCGCATCGACGGGCCCAACGCGCAGGGCGTCGTCGTCGTGACGGTGCAGGGCGAACGGCGCATGTACCGCGATCGCATGGCGGCGCCCGGCCTGCAACAGGAGATCACCGCGGCGATCCGTTCGGTCGCGGGTGCCGATGTGCGCGTCGAATACCGCGTCGGCGCGGAAGGCAGCGGCGAGTCCGCCGGGCCGGGCGCAGCGCCCGCACCGCCGCCGAAGGTCGAACCCGGACCCGAGACGAAGCGCGTGATGAACCGCTTCCGCGGGCGCATCGTCGAGGTCAACCCGGCGGACCGTGCGAAACCGGATGCGGCGCCGAGGCAGGAAGACGAAGGGGCGCCGGTCGACGAGCAGCCGCCCGACCTGCAGGAGTAGCCGGCGGTACGAGCGCTTCGGCGATCCGGCGCGGTGCGTGGCGGTCCGTGGCGGGATCCTGCGTCCGTAGGGGCGGCCCGCACTTCGATCGCGGGCGAAACAGTCACCCCGGCCCGCCCATGTCCACTCTCCGCTCTCTCGCCTGCTCCTTCGTTCTCGGCTGTGCGTCGCTTCCTGCGCAGGAACTCCTCGCCCTCAACTTCCAGGGGCAGGCGTTCGGCGTCGACGTCGCGACCGGCCAGCAGCGCTTCATCACCGCGAGCGGCGCGAACTTCGTCAACGGCATGGCTTCGCACGCCGGCGTTCTCTACGCCGCGGGCGGCGGGGTCACGTCGACACCGAGCCGCCTGTTCACGATCGACCCGATCACCGCGCAGGCGACGGTGGTGATCGCCGACCTCGGCGGCGACGTGCGAGCCCTGTGCAGCAACGCCGGCACGAACGAACTCTTCGCGATCATGAACGGCTCGCCCGACCGCCTCGTGCGCATCGACGTCACCACCGGCCTCGTGACGAACGTCGGCAACACCGGCATGACGGGGATCCAGGCCCTCGACGACGGGGGCGGCGTGGGCGCGCTCTTCGGCTGGGACGTCAACCTCGGCCTCGTGCAGATCAGCCGCACGACCGGTGTCGCGGTCGTCGTGGCACCGGGCGTCGGCGCGCAGGGGGCGATCCTGCAGTTCCTGTCGCTGGTGCAGGAGAACAACACGATTCGGATGATCGGCGGAGGCACGCAGCTCTACGAGGTGGACCGCTTCACCGGCGTCGTGACGCAGATCGGTTCGACACCGCTGTCCGATCTTCGCGGCGCCGAGCGGCGGCGGGGCATCGGGACGGCCTTCGGCGTCGGTTGCGCGACCACGGTCACAGGAGCGGCGACGATCGGTTCGAAGGGCGAGTTCCTCGCCGGCACCACGCCGACCCTGATCTCGACGCAGCATCAGGCGAACTGTCTCGGCATCCTCGTCGTCGGCCTGTCGAACACCGTGTCGCTCGGCACGCCGCTGCCGATCCTGCTCGACCCGATCCTCGGCACGAGCGGGTGCAACCTCTGGATCAGCGCCGACGTGCTGGTCGCCGGCCAGGCGAACGGCGCCGGCAGCCTGCTCGTGCCGTTCACGATCCCGGCCGTGTTCGGCTTCACGCTGCACTTCCAGATGGTGGGTCTCGAGTCAGTGCCCGGTGGGCTCTCCTTCACGAACGGCTTCACGGTTCGCACGCCGTTCTGAGAAGTTGCGGCGCCTGCGCGGGTCGTCGCGGGTCCAGGCCAGCGTCGTCAGGTGCAGCGCGGTCGGACTGCAGGCGACCGCCCTGTCTGCCGCGCACGTCGACCGCGTCCCACGTACCGTCGGCGGGATCGCCCGCGTGCCGCGCGGTCCCCGTGAGCAGGACCAGGAAGGACGTCGGCAGCGTGCGCATTGCCGGGGCCGACGGGAGGATCGCGCATCCGGTTCGCAGGGCCCTTTGACACGCGCCGCGGCGTGGCGGATCGTCTCGCTCGCCATGCCCGTTCTGCACCGCATCCTGCCCGTCGTGTGCTGCCTCGCGGGTGTCGCCGCCGGCCAGTCGTTCGTGAACTTCGAGAGCGGCCCGGTGTCGCCGGTGCGGGTGTCGGCGGACGGCACGCGGCTGTTCGTGGCGGACACGGTGGGCGGTCGGTTGTGCGTGTTCGATCTTCGGGACGCGTCGGCGCCGTTCCTGATCGCGGAGATCGCGGTGGGCCTCGAGCCGGTGTCGGTGAATCCGCGGACGCGCGACGAGGTGTGGGTGGTGAACCTGCTGTCGGACAGCGTGAGCATCGTGAGCGTGCCGGCGCGGCGCGTGATCGACACGTTGCGCGTGGTGGACGAACCGAGCGACGTGGTGTTCGCGGGCGGCAAGGCGTTCGTGAGCGCGGCGACGACGGACGAAGTCGAGGTGTTCGACGCAGCGACACGGGCGCCGCTCGGCACGGTCGCGGTGTTCGGCAAGGACCCGCGCGCGCTCGCGGTGAGCCCCGACGGCTCGCGTGTCTACGCGGTCGTGCAGCGGTCGGGCAACGGCACCACGGTCTTGCCGCACGAAATCGCGCCGCCGCCGATGCTGCCGACGGCGCCCCAGACGGCGCTCATCGTGCGCGCCGACGATCCGTCGTGGGCGGCGCAGATCCCGTACACGCTGCC
>CAZIFB010000002.1:0-363693 GCA_964538915.1 uncultured candidatus Brocadiaceae bacterium
CTCCGTCGTTGTTCTTCCAGAACCTGACAACAGGCCACCGCAGGCGGCCTGGCGCTCGCTCTTTCTCTCTTGACGTCAGGGGGCCTTATGAGAGTTGGACGGCCTACCGTAGCGAGTGATCATCTTCTGAGCTAGCTGCCGAGTAAGCGCGCCGTTGATCTCCGGGCTGGCCAACACGAACAGGTCCTCGGCGACGTCAGCCGAGTAACCAACGTCCTCGCGCATCTCCAGAGTGTTCGCCCAAGCACAGACGTCTTGGGCAGTGAGTCCTCCTTCCATGAATCGGTGCAGGACAGCATGCACGTGGGCAGGATGGAGCGTGACCAGATCCTCGTTACATGAGTAGGGGAATGCTGCAACTCGCGCCGCAGCTTCGGTCACTAGCGACCGGCACTCAATGAGGTCCTGCAGCGCTTGCACTCGGTCACTCAACGGCTCATCACGGTCCGTCCAACGTCTTTGACCTTGAGCCGCGAGCGCCGCTGCGGCGCTCGTCGGCTCCAAGGTCGTGTTGGGCCGTGCCTACTTGGCACTTTGTATCACCTGCTCCGCCAAGCTGCAGAACACGTTGAGGAAGATCGAAGTGTCCCCTGCTGCCAGAATTGCGCCGTGTGAAAGCTCCTTTTCAGGATGAATGTAATTGCGATAGTCGCGAAGCACGTCGCCGACATCCTTGGCAGACTGCCTGATCCAGGCCAACTCGTGCGCCACGTCCAGGAAGTCCTTGAGTCCCCACTCCTTCATTACCTTGGTCTTGCCCAGCTTGTCACGAGGCGCCGCCTTTGCGGTATACGCCGGCGCTCGGTCAGGCATGGTGTTGATCCGGGCCAGCAAGATTGCCTCGAGCAAGGCCCCCATCATTACAGTGGCAGCCAGGTGCGAGCCGACCTCGATGCAGCTAATCGTCTCCGTCCATCGGCGGTCCAAGATGTCCCGCATCTTCTGATCACCGATCAGCAAGCCGAAGTTGGGCTTGACTACTGGTGCCGCGCCAACGTGAAGCATGGCCTTGGTGCGCAACTGCGACAGGCTGCCCTTCAACGCCTTGAGCAAGTCGAGGTACTTCGGTCGGCTACCGTGCTTATCCGACATCTCAAGGATCTTGGCGAACACACCATCCACCTCCTGAAGCAGGCTCTCCCCATGGAGCGGTGCCAAGCAAGGACGGTGCGACTTGAACCACGCGTGAGCGGTTGCCTTGCAGAGCATGCGCTCATCTGCTCGCGCTACTTGACCGGTCTTCGAGATTGACAGTGTCTTTCGAAGGCGTGCAACGGACTCGAGTGACTGCTCAAGAGTGTCTGTTAGGTCGGCCATGGACGATGACGCCTGAGCATCACTGCTTCCCGTGACCCGCCCGCCGCTTTCCGGTTGCCCTTGACGGCTTGCTCTTCCCACGCCCAGATCCCGTTGGCCCCGGCGCAACCCCTCCGTCGGGAAGGACCATCGCAACCAGGTTCTCCCCAACAGAGTTCAGCCGGTACCGACCGCGCTCACCTCGATCCAAGAGACCGCCAAGGTAGGCATTGACCAACACCTGGGCTGGGCGAGCGGGACGCTTCCGATCCGACTTCCGACAGGCGTCGATCAAGTCGTCCTTGTCGATGGACTCTTTTCGCTCAGTCGCAGCTGCCTCGAACTGATAGAAGTAGGCGACAGTTGCCGCCAAGTGGTTGTCGCCTTTGGGCGACTTCTTCGCGATGAAGGACTTGATATCCGGCGTCGCTCCCCCAGATGGCGTAACGACTTTGGACTCTGCGGCCTTTGTCGGCGTCGCGACAGAGCCGGGCACGGGCGGGGGAGCGACAGGCGCTGCCGACTCGGCCGGCATCGTCATGCCGAGCTTCTCGCAAGCCCATCGAATGATCCGCCCGCGATCCTTGTGATCGAACGGCTCAAGAGCAGCGATCACCGATCGAACAGCCTCTAGATCATCAGCCTGCTTGCTCATGCTTCTTCAATCCTCAATTCGAAGCGACCAAACCTACCGGACTTGCCGCGCAGAATCACTACAGCACTCACCGGCCAACGAACAGGATCCTATCCGGAGGAAGTCGCGCCATCTGGACGAGGTCTGGCGACGGCGGGTCGCGACTTCGTCCGGATAGGATCCTGTTCGATGGGCAGAACTGCCTAACTCCACATTGGCGACGGTGCTCGCGCGCCCGACCTGTTCCAGCGCTCGTCTTTGTTCAGCCGGTTCCCGCCGTGCGGGGCGAGTGCACTTCGAGTTCCGCGATCAACGGGAGGTGGTCGGACGCGCGGCTCGTGATGGCCGAGCGAATCCGTTCGAGCCGCCCGACCTCGACGTCGCCGCGCACATACAGCGAGTCGAGGGCGCGCACCGGCGCCCACGCGGGGAAGGTGCGCAGGGGCCGCGCGGGTCCGCGGAAGCCGGCGGGCACGAGCAGGCGCTTGCCGAGCGTGCCCCAGACGTCGTTGAAGTCGCCGGCGACCACGGCCGGCGTGTGGGCATGCATGGTGTGCAGGTGACGGAACGCGAGCAGGCGGCGCAGCTGTTCGCGCCGTTCGGCTTCGCCGAGGCCGAGGTGCAGGTTGAAGACGTGAAGCGTGCGTGTGTGACCGTCGGCGATCGGCAGGCGCAGTTCCGCGTGCAGCACGCTGCGCGCCTTCTTCGTGGGCAGGGTGACGTCGAGGTTCTCCGTCGACGCGATCGGCCAGCGGGACAGGATGGCGTTGCCGTATTCGCCGCGGCGCGGACCGAAGCGCACGTTCACGAAGTAGCTGCGGTGCACGAATCCGAGGGCGTCGCCGAGAACGTCGACCTGCCGCTCCTGGCGGTACCAGCGCCCGTTCTGCGCGACCTCCTGCAGCAGGACGACATCGGCCTTCGCACCCGCCAGCACGGAGGCGATGCGGCCGGGGTCGTAGCGCCGGTCGAGCCCGCCGGTGCACTTGTGCACGTTCCAGCTGACGACGCGCAACGTCAGTGACAACAACTGCCTCCCTGCAAGTTCACGATGCCGCGCCACACGAGGACGGCGGCGGCGAGCAGCATGGCGCCGCGTTGCACGAACGCCATCGCGCGCGGGCCGAACCGCTGCGCGAGGCGCGGAGCCTGGGTCTGCGCGAGAAGCAGCAGCGGGAGCGAGCCGAGCGCGAAGCCGACCATCGTGCCGCCGCCGGCGAGCGGAGAGCCGGCAACGGCGGCGCCGGCGCACGCGGCCCACAGGAGTCCGCACGGCAGCAGCGGAGTGAGGAAGCCGAGCACGCCGCCGCGCACCGTCGGGGAGAGCGCGCGTGACCGGCGGAATGCCGCCTGCGACAATGCGCCGAGCCCGGGGATCTTCAGCACGCCGCGTTCACCGACCAGCGTCATGAACAAGAGGCCGCCAGCCAGCACGAATGCGACCCACGCCGACGGCGCGCCGAGTCCCTTGCTGCCGAGTGCGGAGCCGACGCTGCCGAGCACTACGCCCAACGCCCCATACGAGAGCGTTCGGCCGAAGTGGTACGAGAGTGCCGCCTTGAACCCACCCTGGAAGGCCACCGCGAGCGGACCGCACATGCACGCGCAGTGCACCGAGTTGGCGGCGCCGAAAACGAAACTCTCGAGCCAGGGGGTCATTGCGTTGCCGTGAGACTCGGTCGTCCAGTCTCGGCGACGGAACGTGCGTCGCGCACCCGGAATTCACCGGATGCTGCGACGGAGTCGGGGAAGGGAGCGCGCGGGTGTACGCACTGCGGCTTACCGGTGCCGGGCGATCGGCGTAGTTCGCCGTTCTGCTGCAACGGCTGCGAAGCGGTGCACGGGCTCCTGCGCAGCGAAGGTCTGCTCCGCTTCTACGACCTCGGCGGCAGCCGCACCGGCGCGGTCGGCGCGCTCCCGCGCGTGCCGTCGTTCGACTGGTTGCCCGGACTCGAAGCCGCGCAGGGCGACGGTCCGGTCGTGCAGATCACGCTCGACGTGCAGGGCATCCGTTGTGCGGCATGCGTCTGGCTCCTGCAGCAGGTGTGGAAGCGGCAGCCCGGCGCGCGCAGTCTGCGCGTCGACCCGTCGCTCGGCCGCGCGGTGCTGGCGTACGACCGCGACTCCGGCGCGGGGGGAGCGTTCCTCGCGGCGGCGGCGCGTTTCGGCTACCCGATGGCGCCCGCGAGCCGGCGCGTCGTGCGCGACACGGGCCTTCTGATCCGCCTCGGCATCTGCGCGGCGCTCGCGATGAACGCGATGATCCTCGCGGTCAGCTTCTACTTCGGCCTCGACCAGGCCGTCGCCGGTGCGGCCGCCGGCGACGCGGTGCTGCGCACCGTCTTCGGCTGGGTGCTCGCCGGACTCGGCACCGCGAGCGTGGTGGTGGGCGGGCCGGTGTTCTTCCGCACGGCGATCGCCGGGCTTCGCGCCGGTGTCGTGCACATGGACCTGCCGATCTCGCTCGGGCTGCTGCTCGCGTGGGCCGGTTCGTGGTACGGGCAGCTCACGGGCGGCGCGGTGTGGTTCGACACGGTGTCGATCTTCGTCGCGTTCATGCTCGGCGGCCGGTTCCTGCAGCAGCGCACGCTGGCGAACAGCCGCGACGTCGTGCTCGCCGACGACGGTGCCGAGCACCTGCGCACGCGGCGCATCGCCGACGGCGTCGTCGACCTCGTGCCGGTGCAGCAGCTTCGCGCGGGCGAACACGTCCTGCTTGCGCCTGGCGATCTCGTGTCGGTGCGCGTGAAGCTGCTCGGCGACGCGCCGTTCTCCCTCGACTGGATCTCCGGCGAGAGCGAACCGCGTGCGTTCGGGCGCGGCGACGAAGTGCCGGCCGGCGCGTTCCAGGCCGGGCGCAGTCCCGTGCGCGCCGAAGTGGTCGCCGACTACCTCGGCTCGGGCCTCGCGGAACTGCTAGGCCAGGAGCCGGTCGATCGCGAGGACACGCGGGGCCGGGTGCGCTTCTGGAACGTGCTCAACCGCTGCTACGCCGCGGGTGTGCTCGCGGCCGCGGCGCTCGGCGCCGGCGTCTGGGCGGCGATCGATCCGAGCCGCGCTCTGCCGGTCGCGATCTCGGTCCTCGTCATCACGTGTCCTTGCGCGATGGGCATCGCGGTGCCGCTCGCCTTCCATCTCTCGCTCGCGCTGCTGCGCCGCCGCGGCGTGTTCGTGCGGTCGCGCAGTCTGCTCGACAAGGCGCTGCGTGTGCGCAAGGTCGTCTTCGACAAGACGGGCACCGTGACGTTCGGCGGCCTGCGCGCGACGGCGGTCGTGGCGGTGCCCGAGTCCGCGCGTGCGGTGCTCGCCACGATGGTCGCATCGAGCAACCACCCGGTGAGCCAGGCGATCCTCGCGACGCTCGAGCATGCGCCGTTCCGCGGCGACGTGCAGGTCACCGAGGTTCCGGGCGAAGGGCTCGTCGCGCGCCACGACGGCGCGGAGTGGCGGCTCGGCGGTCGCGACTTCTGCGGTGTCCCGCGGGACGGCGGAGCGCGGCGCGAGTGTGTGTTCGCGCGGAACGGCGAACTCGTCGCGAGCTTCGACCTCGACGAGGACTTCCGGGCCGGCGCGGCCGACGAGATCGCCCGGCTGCACGAGCGCGGACTCGAAGTGCGGCTGATGTCGGGCGACCGGCCCGAACGCGTACAGCGCGCGGCCGCTGCGCTCGGCATCGCGCCTGCTCTCGCCGCGGGCGGGATGTCGCCGGCCGACAAGGCCCGCGCGGTGGAAGCGCTCGACGACGACGACGTGATGATGGTCGGCGACGGCATCAACGATGCGCCCGCGTTCGCCGCGTCGTGGTGCGCGGGAACGCCGGCGATGGACCGTCCCGTGCTGCCGGCGCGCGCCGACTTCTGCTTCCGCGGTGCGACCGCTGGCGCTGTCGAGGCAGTGTTCGCGACCGCGGCGCTGCACGGGAACGTCGTGCGCACGAACCTCGCGATCGCGCTGCTCTACAACGCGACGACGCTCGTGCTGTGCTTCGCCGGAGCGATGACGCCAGGCCTCTGCGCCGTGCTCATGCCCCTCAGCTCCGCGGCGCTCGTGCTCCACACGAGTTCGCGCTTCGCCCGCGCCAGGAGGCGCCCATGACCGTCGTCCCCGTCCTGCTGCTCTGCAGCCTCGCACTGGTCGCCGGCGCGATCGTGCTCTTCGTCTTCTCCGCGAAGCAGGGTGATTGCCACGAGTCCGAACGGCTCTGCCTGATGCCGCTCGAGGACGACGCGGCACCTGCCCGCGACCCCGCTCTTCCCGAATCTCCCGAACCGAGGTAGTCGCCCATGCAATCCGTCACCGTCACCGAGACCCGCCGCGTCGTGTACGACGACGCCGTCGTGCGGGGCTTCGTCTGGTTCAGCGTCGGCTGGGGCCTGGTAGGGCTCCTGGTCGGCCTGGTCTGTGCGCTGCAGCTCAGCTTCCCTGCGCTGAACTTCGACCTGCCGTGGCTGACGTTCAGCCGGTTGCGTCCGCTGCACACGAACGCCGTCATCTTCGCCCTCGTCGGCAACATGATGTTCGCGGGCGTCTACTACAGCAGCCAGCGCCTGCTGAAGACGCGCATGGCGTCGGACCTGCTCAGCAAGGTCCACCTGTGGGGATGGCAGCTCATCATCCTCGGCGCCGCGCTCACGCTGCCGTTCGGCATCACGCAGAGCAAGGAGTACGCGGAGCTCGAGTGGTTCCTCGACATCCTCGTCGCGCTGGTGTGGGTCGCGTTCGCGGTGAACTTCTTCTGGACGCTCGCGATCCGCAACGAGAAGAACCTCTACGTCTCCATCTGGTTCTACATCTCGACGGTGCTGACGATCGCCGTGCTCTACATCGTCAACAACCTGTCGCTGCCGATCACGGCGACGAAGAGCTACGGCGTGTTCGCCGGCGCGCAGGACGCGCTGACGCAGTGGTGGTACGGCCACAACGCGGTCGCGTTCTTCCTGACGACGCCGATCCTCGGGATCATGTACTACTTCCTCCCGAAGGCCGCCGATCGCCCGGTGTTCAGCTACCGGCTGTCGATCGTGCACTTCTGGGCGCTGGTGTTCATCTACATCTGGGCCGGACCGCACCACCTGCTGAACACGGCACTGCCCGATTGGGCGCAGTCGCTCGGCATGCTGTTCAGCCTGATGCTGTGGGCGCCGTCGTGGGGCGGCATGCTCAACGGCTTGCTCACGCTGCGCGGCGCGTGGGACAAGGTGCGCACCGATCCGGTGCTCAAGTTCTTCGTCGCCGGCGTCACGTTCTACGGCATGGCGACGTTCGAGGGCCCGCTGCTCTCGATCAAGTCGGTGAGTGCGCTCGGCCACTACACGGACTGGATCATCGGTCACGTGCACAGCGGCGCGCTCGGCTGGAACGGCTTCATGGCCGCCGGCATGTTCTATTGGCTCGTGCCGAAGCTCTTCGGCACCAAGCTGCACAGCACGAAGCTCGCCGACTTCCACTTCTGGATCGGCATCTTCGGCATCCTGCTCTACGTCGTCGCGATGTGGATCTCGGGCATCAGCCAGGGACTCATGTGGCGCGCGGAGACGGCCGACGGCGGTCTCCAGTACACCGACTGGAGCGCGATCCTGAACAGTCAGCAGCTGATGTACATGGGTCGCAGCATCGGCGGCGGCTTCTACATCGTCGGCTGGCTGCTCATGGTGTGGAACCTCGTCGCGACCGCGATGAGCGGCAAGGCCGTGACGGTCGAGACCGAAGTCGCCGTGACGCGCACGGCGCCGCTGCCGGGCGAACCGAGCACCGCGAGCATCCTGGTCAGCAAGCCGGTGATCGTCTCCGTGCTCGGCATGATCGCCGCGACGATGTTCGCCATGCCGAGCGTCGGTCTGGCGGTGCTCGGCTTCGTGCTGCTCGCCGCGATCGTCGCGTTCAGCGGCGGCATGCTCTACCACTCGACCCACAAGGGTCGGCACACCTGGCACGACCTCGTCGAGTCGCGGCCGCTCGCGTTCTCCGTGCTCACGCTGATCGCGGTGGTGGTCGGCGGGCTGTTCGAACTGCTGCCCGGCCTGATCACCGAGAAGCAGGTGCCGCTCGCGCAGAACGGCGAGATGTGCGTGAAGCCCTACACCGCGCTCGAACTCGCCGGCCGCGACATCTACGTGCGCGAAGGCTGCTACGTGTGCCACTCGCAGATGATCCGGCCGTTCCGCAGCGAGCAAGTCCGCTACGGGGCGCCGAGCCGCATCGAGGAGTCGATGTGGGACCACCCGTTCCAGTGGGGCAGCAAGCGCACCGGGCCCGATCTGGCGCGCGTCGGCACGAAGTACAACGAGGCGTGGCACTGGGACCACATGCAGGACCCGCGCGCGGTCGTGCAGAACTCGATCATGCCGGCCTATCCGTGGACCTACGACGACAAGGTCGCGGTCGCGGTCGTCGCGGACAAGATGCGTGTTCTGAAGAAGCTCGGCACGCTCTACACGGACGAGGAGATCGCCGCTGCGACGGTCGACTACCGCAAGCAGGCGGACGCGGTCGTGGCGAACCTCGCGACGCAGGGCAAGTCGGGCGCCGATCCGGAGAGCGAGATCGTCGCGTTGATCGCCTACCTGATGCGGCTCGGGCGCAACCTGGAGCCTGCGGGCAACCAGTCGGCCGCGATCGAAGGAGGGAAGTGACATGCTCCGCGAGTTCCTGAACTCGGTGTCCTTGTTCGACCTGCCCATCCTCGCGATGGGCATCTTCGTCGCGATGTTCTTCGCGGTGCTGCTGCGTGTGAGCCAGCGCTCGCGTCGCAGCGACTACGCCCACATGGCGTCGCTGCCGCTGCTCGACGACGCCCAGGGGAGGAAGTGACCATGACCATCCAAGTGCGTGAACACGCGTTCGACGGGATCCAGGAGTTCGACAATCGCCTGCCGAACTGGTGGCTCTGGACGCTCTACCTCGCGTGCATCTTCTCCGTCGGCTACTGGGTCTACTACCACACGCTCGGCACCGGCGACCTGCCGGGCGAGGCGTATGTGCTCGAGCAGAAGGCGGCGGCCGCGCGGCTCGAAGCGCAGCTCGCAGCGAATCCCGTGAACGACGAGATGCTGCTGAAGCTGGCGAAGGAGCCGGCGTTCGTCGCCGACGGCGAGAGGATCTTCAAGGATCCGACGAAGTGTGCGCTCTGCCACAAGCCGGACGGCAGCGGGCTCATCGGGCCAAATCTCACGGACGACCTGTGGATCTACGGCGGCAAGCCGATGGACATCTACACGACGATCTTGAAGGGCAGGCCGCGCGGCATGCTCGCGCACGAGTCGTTCGGCCAGGGCTTCGTGCAGCGTGCGACGGCGTACGTGCTGCACATCAAGAACACGAACCTGCCCGGCAAGGCGCCGGAGCCGGACGCCAAGAAGGAGCAATAACGGCGCTCCTCGCGCAGTTGTGCCTCGCATGACCGGCTCGAACGAACCCGCCGCCCCCGGAGCCGAGTCCGCGAACGTCGTCCGCCCCGTCGTGCAGAAGGGGCGCACGGTCGTTCGCCGGCCCGACGTCGACACGATCTTCAGCGTGAACGCGGACGGGTCGCGCAACCCGATCCACCCGGCCGACGTGCACGGCCGCTTCCAGCGGCGGAAGCACACGCTGTGGTACCTGCTGATCGCCGTCTATCTCGTGGTGCCGTGGCTCGAGATCGGCGGGCACCCGGTGCTGCTGATCGACATCCCCGCGCGGCACTTCTACCTGCTCGGCGCGACCTACAACGCGCAGGACTTCTGGTTCGCGTTCTTCTTCATCACGGGGCTCGGCTTCGCCCTGTTCGTCGTCGCGGCGCTCTTCGGACGCATGTGGTGCGGCTATGCGTGCCCGCAGACCGTCTTCCTCGAGGGCGTGTTCCGCCGCATCGAGCGCCTGATCGAAGGGCCCGCCGCGGCGCGCAGCAGGCTCGACAAGGCGCCGATGACCGCGGCGAAGGCGCTGCGGCGCGGCGCGAAGCTGCTCGTGTTCCTCGCCATCGCGGCGGTGATCTCGCACAGCTTCCTCGGCTACTTCATGCCGGTCGGTGTGCTGCTCGAAGCCGTGACGTCGTCGCCCGCGCTGCATCCGACCGCGTTCGGCTTCATGGTGGTCGCGACCGGCATCCTGTTCGTGAACTTCACGTGGTTCCGCGAACAGCTGTGCATCGTGATCTGCCCGTACGGCCGCCTGCAGGGCGCGCTCTACGACCCGGACACGGTGCTCGTCGGCTACGACGGGAAGCGCGGCGAGCCGCGCGGCGCCGCGGGAACCGAAGGCGCCGGCGATTGTGTCGACTGCTACCGGTGCGTGTCCGTCTGCCCGACCGGCATCGACATCCGCAACGGCACGCAGCTCGAGTGCGTCGGCTGTGCGAACTGCATCGATGCGTGCGACGACGTGATGGCGAAGCTCGGACGCGCGAAGGGGCTCGTGCGGTACGACAGCCAGCGCGGCTTCACGACCGGCGCGCGCCGCTTCCTGCGCGGGCGGGTGGCGCTCTACGCCGTGCTGCTGCTCGCGGGGATGACCGCGTTCACGCTGGCGCTCACCCGCCGCCGTCCGTTCGAAGCGAGCCTGGTGCGGGCTCCGGGCCGTGCGTACCTGCTCGAGGAACAGGACACGAAGGTTCACAACGTCTTCGACCTGCAGCTCATCAACAAGCGTCCTGGCGAACGCAAGTTCACCATCGCGGTGACCGGTGCCGGCGCGCAGACGATCGTCGCGGAGACGGAGCTGACCCTCGGGTCGCTCGAGGACCGCCGGATCCCGGTGCACGTCTTCGTGCCGCGCGCGGACTTCAAACAGGGCATGAAGGCGGAAGTGACGGTGCGGTGCGACGACCCAGACGGCGAACTCGTGCGCATCGCGACGGCGCCGATCCTCGGGCCGACGCGCGGACACCGCTGACCGTCACTCGTGCGGCGCCTCGGGCAGCCAGACGCGGAACGTGGCGCCGTGGCCCGCCGCGCTGTCGACCGTGAGGGTGCCGCCGTAGCCCTCGACGATGCTCTTGCTGATCGAGAGGCCGAGGCCGGTGCCGCCGCGTGCGCGTTTCGTCGTCACGAACGGTTCGAAGATCCGCGCGCCGAGCTTCTCGGGCACGCCGGGCCCGTTGTCGGCGACAACGAGTTCGGCGCCGCGGTCGCGCGCGGCGGCGCTGATGCGGACGCGGCGGTGGTCCTGCGCGGCGTTGACCAGCGCGTCCTTCGCGTTGATGAGGAGGTTCAGCAGCACCTGCTGGATCTGCTGCGGGCGCGCGTGGACCTGGGGCAGATGCTCGGGCACCGCCACTTCGAGGCCGATGCCGTGCCGCTTCAGGTTCTCGGCGATCAGGCGCAGGGTGCGCTGCACGACGTCGTCCAGCGAGGTCGGCTGCGGCCGATCGCGGTCGTCGCGCGCAAACTGCAGGAGACTCTGCACGATCTCGGCGATGCGCTGACCTTCTTCGATGATGGTCGCGCAGTTCTCGCCCGGTGCGTCGCCGTCCTGGATCAGCTGCGCGCAGTTGATGACCGTGTTGATCGGGTTGTTGACCTCGTGCGCGACGCCGGCCGCGAGTTCGCCCACCGCGGCGAGGCGCTCGGCCTGCGCGAGCTTCGTCTGCATCTCCTTGCGATCGGAGATGTCGTGGATGACGGCGGTGAAGAAGCGGCGGCCGTTGATGTTGCCTTCGCCGACCGACAGATCGATCGGGAACTCGGTGCCGTCCCGGTGCAGGCCGACGACTTCGCGCCCGATCCCGATGATGCGACGTTCGCCGGTCTGCAGGTATCGGTTCACGTAGCCGTCGTGTTCGTCGCGGAACGGCTGCGGCATCAGGATCTTGACGTTGCGTCCGACCATGTCCTGCAGCGAGAGGCCGAACAGACGCTCCGCGGCGCCGTTCGCCGTCTCGATCGTGCCTCGTTCGTCGATCGTCACGATGCCCTCGGTCGCGGTGTCGACGATCGCGCGCCAGTGAGCGGCGTGGTGCAGGCTCGAAGCCATCGCCTCGGTGCGCTCGCGTTCGACGTTCGACATCTCGATTGCGAGGCGGGTCCGCGACTGCTGCCGCGACAGGGGGACGCACAGGGCCAGCGTCGCGAAGGATCCCGCGGCGGCGAACAGCAGCGATCCGAGGATCGGAGTGGCGTGCAACGACATCGCCGCGACGAGGGCGCCGACGGCGGCGACAGTCCAGAATGCCGTGCCACCGCGCCGAGGTGGGCGCTCGCCAGGTGCCGGGGACTCCATGGCGTTGCTGTACCGGTACGGCCCGGGCCCCGTCCATGGTGAAGGCCGGCGGCGGCTACGAACTAGTTCCTGCGCGACCGTGCCTCCTGTCGCTGCCAGAATGCCGCGCGCAGACTCCCATGGCCCGCATCGTACTCCTCGACGACGAAGCGAAGTTGCTGGCGACCCTCGCCCGGTTCCTCGAGCAGCAGGGCCACCAGGTCGTGCGCGGCACCGCGTTCCGCGAGGTGTCGGAGCACCTGCACCCCGGGCGGTTCGAACTCCTCGTCACGGACATCGTGATGCCCGAGTTCGACGGGATGAAGGTGCTGCAGGAGGTGGTCGGTGCGCGTCAGTGTCAGGAGCCCGTGATCCTCATCACCGGTGAGCCGAACCTCGAGACCGCGTCGGAGGCCGTGCGCCGGGGCGCCTTCGACTACATCAGCAAGCCGGTGACCAAGGACAAGCTGCTCGAAGCGGTGTCGCGCGGGCTGCGGCAGGTGCGCCTCCTGCGCGAACGCGATCAGGCGCGCGCGGTCGAGATGCAGGTCCTGCGCAACCTCGCCGCGCTCGGCGAGTCCGCCTCGGTGCTGACGCACGAGATCCGGACGCCGATCACGAGCCTGCGGCATGCGCTGCGCGCGGTCGGCGAGAAGCTCGGCGTGGAGGACAGGGTGCTCGTCGAAGAGTTCGTCGGCAACCTGAACCGCATCGAGCGCATGCTCGGGCAGACCCTGTCGTTCGCGAAGCCGCTGCAGCTGCGCCTCGAGCAGGCGGACATCGGCGAACTGGTCGCTGCGGCCGTCGCCGAGGCTTCGCGCATCCCGGCGTCGCAGGGCATGTCGGTCGAAGTGCGTAGCGAGCCGGGGCTTTCGGCCCGCGTCGACAAGCAGCTCCTCGGCGAAGTGCTCGTCAACCTGCTGCGCAACGCCGGTGAAGCGTGCCAAGGCAAGGGACACGTGGAGGTTGTGGCCAGCCTCGACGGCAATCGCATCGTGATCGAGGTCGTCGACGACGGTCCTGGTGTGCCGTCGAACCGACGCGAAGAAATCTTCAGGCCATTCCGCAGTTCGAAAGAGTACGGCACGGGCATCGGCCTCGCGTTCTCACGCAAGGTGATCGAGACCCACGGCGGATCGATACGCATGTTCGATCGTCCCGGCGCCGGTGCCTGCTTTCGCATCGAGCTGCCGCAGACGGCTGCGGCGGCGGACCACTCGTCTCTCGCGGACCCGTCATGAACGACAAACAAGCCATCACGATCGTTTTGATCGACGACCAGGCCATCGTGCGCGCGGCGTTCAAGTCGCTGCTCGAACGAGTGCCCAACTTCAAGGTCGTCGGCGACGCCGGCGACGCTCGCGCCGGGATCGCCCTGGTGCAGCAGCTGAAGCCCAACGTCGTCGTGCTCGACATCACCATGCCTGGCCTCTCCGGCATCGACGCCGTGGGCCCGCTCAAGAAGGGTTCGCCGAACACGCGCGTGCTGATGGCGTCGCAGCACGAGGGGACGAAGTTCGTGCAGCAGGCGCTCCAGGCGGGTGCCGACGGCTACCTGTCGAAGGACAGCGAGCCGGAGGAACTGGCGCTCGCGATCGAGTCCGTGTGCAGAGGCGACTCCTATCTGTCGCCGAAGGTGGCCGGCGGGATCATGGCGCGCGCCGTGCGCGGTGATGCGCCGCCGCCGGGAGAATCCTCGGCGCTCGCCGTGCTGACCGCCCGCGAGCGGGAAGTGTTCCAGCTCATCGCGGTCGGCAAGGCGAACAAGGAAGTCGCGTCGATGCTGGGCCTGTCGCTCGGGACGGTGAAGAAGCACCGCGAGAACCTGCAGCGCAAGCTCGACTGCCACTCGGCCGCGGAGCTGGCCCGCCTCGCGATTCGCGAAGGCCTGCTCAACGTGTGATGCCGCGGCCCGGCGGCGCGGGACTTCGCGCGACTGCGTCCGCTACCCGCGCACGGTGAGCACCGGGCACTCGGAGGTCCGCACGATCTTCTCCGCCGTGCTGCCGAGCATCAGATGCTTCAGCCCGGTGTGGCCGTGGGTTCCGATCACCACGAGATCCGCCTTCTCGGCCTTCGCGCAGTCGATGACCTGCTGGTGCGCTTCGCCGTCGTGCATCACCGTGCGGATCGTGATGCCCGCGCCGAGCCGCGCCTTCTCCTTCTGCAGCGCCTCGTCCGCCCGCTTGTGCAGCTCTTCGCGCAGGTGCGGGAACGCGCCGGCCATCCCGAAGCTGCGCAGGGGGTAGTTCATCTCCGGGATCACGTGCAGCAGGATGAGCTCGGCGCCGAACGTGCGCGCCAGCTCGGTCGCGTAGTCCGCGGCGCGGCCCGCGGTGGGGGAGAAGTCGGTCGGGCAGACGATGCGGCGGAACTTGGTCATGTGCTCTCCGGAAGGGCCGTTCGGACGATGGGCAGTGGACTGTCGACGGTGTGCATCGACAAGTGGCTGCTCGGCCCTCGCACCGCGTGGCGGCCTTGTTCTTTGGGCCGAGGATGGTAACGAAGCGGGCCCATGGAACTGGAACCCGAGGGCATCGTGCCGGCGGACACCGAGAATCTCGCGGGGCGGGATCCGGTGGTCCAGCGGATCGAGGCGATGCTCGACGAGGAGAAGGTCGACGAAGCCCTCGAGGCGATCCAGGACGCGCTGGCGCGCGGCGAAGGCAACCCGATCGACCTGACGTTCCTGCTCGGCGACACCTACCTCGCCATGGGTCGCGCCGCCGAGGCGGAGCAGCAGTTCCGCACCGTGCTCGCGCAGGATCCCGACTGCCCGTCGTCGCGCTGCTGGCTCGCGATGTCGTTGTTCCTGCAGTGGCGGTTCGACGATGCCGAGGCCGCCGCGGTCGCGGCGCGCGAGCTGCCCGACGCGATCGTCGATTCGCACGTGGTCTACGGGGCGGTGATCGAACGGCGCGGCCGGTTCGAGGACGCCGAAGCGTGCTTCGACCTCGCGTCGACGCTGTCGCCCGAGAAGTATCCGCCGCCGATCCGCATGACGCGCGCGGAGTTCGACCGCGAGGTGCGCAAGGCCGCGCGCAAGCTGCCGCGGCAGTTCCGGCAGTGCCTCGATCGTGTGCCGGTCGTCGTGCAGGACCTGCCCGACGAATCGCTCGCGAAGGGACCCGATCGCGAGGAGGTCGGGCCGGACATTCTCGGCCTCTTCGACGGGGTGCCGTTGCCGGAGACCGGTGACCTGCTCGCACATCAAGTGCGTCCGAGCACGATCTACCTCTTCCAGCGCAACCTCGAGCGCGCGGCCCACGATCGCGACGACCTCGTCGAACAGATCCGGATCACCCTGTGGCACGAGCTGGGCCACTACCTCGGCTTCGAGGAAGAGGACATGGACGACCTCGGCCTCGCGTGACGGCGGGTCGGGGTGTTCGGAGTCGTCGCAGCGGGGCTGGCTGCGACCGCGCGCCCGTTGTTTCCGCGCGTCACGCGGTTGCGGCGGCTTCAGCTGGCGTCGGCCTTCACCGTCTCGCCGAGCCGCGTCATGAGCGACTTCAGCGTGTCGAAGTTCTCGTGCCGCAGCCGGAACCACGTGTTGACGAGCCAGCCCTTGTCGAGGCCCTTCGTGGGCGTCCCCGCTGCGGGAACGGACTGTTCGTAGATCCACTCGCCGCACCAGCGCATCGCGTCGGCGAGTCCGCGATGTCCGGTGTAGCGGCCGTCCTTGCTCGGCCGGATCTGGATCGATCCCGTGGCATACCGGCGCGAAGGCTTCTCCATCGCCGGGCGCCCCAGGATCCCGAGCGCCCATTCGCGGTAGACGTCGAGGTCGTTCGCGACGCGGTACATGTCCCAGATCTTCTCGCCCGCGGGGCGAGCGCCGATCTCGCCGAACTTCAGGCCCTTCGGCCCGAAGAACCACTCCATGTGCGTGGCCGCGTTCCGCAGGCCGAGGGCGGTGATCACGCGGCGGTTCATCGCGCGCAGCTCCTCGTACCCGCCCTGCTCGACTCGGTTCGTCACGGCGATCTGCGGCGAGATCCAGCGGTTCTGCGCGGCCTCGAGGCAGCCGGGGTAGTAGTGCGATGCGAACTCGTGGCGCACGCCGCTCGTGTCGACGACCGAATCGAAGAAGCCTTCGTGGCCCTCGATGAACTCTTCGACCGCCACCTGCTGCTTCGCCGACGGTTTGAGCTTCGCGAGCGCCGCATCGAGTTCCTTCCGGTCCGCGCAGCGGTAGGTCGCGAGCGAGCCGAACCCGGCGATCGGCTTCAGGATGAGCGGGTACCCCTCGCGTTCGGCGAACTCGATCGCGTCGGCGGGGCTCGTGACGGCGGCCGATTGTGCGCAGGGGATCGAGTGCTCGCGCAGGAACTTCTTCATCGCGACCTTGTCGCGGCACAGGCGCGCCGTCGCGAGCGAGAGGCCCGGCACCCCGAGTCGTTCGCGCAACGTGGCCGCGATGTCGACCAGCGGTTCGTCGATCGTCTCGACGAGGTCGAACGCCGGTTTCGCCATCTCGTTGGCCGCCCGCAGGGCCGCTTCGGCCTCGAGCAGCCGGTCGCAGCCGCGGTACGCGTCGAGGTGCTTCTTCGCGTCGGGCGACAGGGATGCTTGACTGCCGAGTCCGAGCCCCGACACGCGTGCTCCGAGATCCTTCAGGGCGCGGAGGAAGCCGTGGTTGTAGACGTGCGTGTCGGGGGCGAGGAACAGGACGTGCATCTGCTGCGGCGATCATGCCCGGAACGTCGTTCGCGACAAGGCGCCGCGGTCACGTCGGGGATGCAGGCGGGCGCGCGACGACCTTGCCCCCGCGCACGGTCAGCACGACGGTGACCGGGCCGTCGTTCACGAGTTCGACCTGCATCGATGCGCCGAAGCGCCCGGTCGCGACTTCGAGGCCGCTGGCCGCGAGTGCGGCGGCGACGCGCTCGTAGAGCGGCGCCGCGACGGCCGGGTCGGCGGCGGCCGTGAAGTCCGGCCGGTTGCCGTGGCGCAGGTCGGCAGCCAGCGTGAACTGGCTCACGACGAGGCAGCCACCGCGGAGGTCGGCGAGCGAACGGTCCATCTGCCGGTCGCTCGGGAACAGGCGCATTGCCGCGACCTTCTTCGCGGTGGCGTCGGCGTCGGCGTCGGTGTCTCCGCGTTCGACGCCCACCAACAAGAGGAGCCCGCGGCCGATCGCTCCGACCACCTGGTCGTCGACGGACACGCGAGCTCGCCCGACGCGCTGCACGATCGTGATCACCGCCGCGAGCGTACGACGCCGCGGCGGTCGATGACGACGGTCAGTTGGCGCGCACTTCGATCTTCGTCGGCCGCGACTCCGGCACCTTCGGAACGGTCACGGTCAGCACGCCCTGGCGATAGACGGCCTGGACACCGTTGCCGGCGGCGTCGTTCGGCAGCGCGATGGTGCGCGAGAACTGGCCGTAGCGATGCTCGACCCGGTGCCAGCGCTTGCCTTGCGTCTCGCGGTTCTCCTTCCGCTCACCGCTGACCGTGAGCATGTGGTCCTGGAGCTGGACGTGGATGTCCTTCTCCTCGAGGCCAGGCAGCTCGAACGAGAGGTCGTACGACTGGTCGCTTTCGCTGACGTTGATGCGCGGCTGGGCCTGCGGTTCGTTGGACCCGTAGAAGTCCTGCAGCGTGTCGCCGAACAGGCGGCCGAGCAGGGTCTGGAACGGGTCGCGGGTCGGGAGAGTGGTCGTGGCGGGTTGGTTCTTCAGCATGTTTCGGTTCTCCTGGGTTTCGTTGCCGAGCCCTGAAGCAACCGATGTGCCGATCCAAGCCAACTTGTCGTAATGGTTGCAAAGCATTGCAGAACATAGTGTTGACGGACCATCTTCGACTCCAATCGACCGCGTGAACATGCCGTCTTGGCGGCATGCTGCCACGATGGCGTGTCGGCTGGCGCCGCCCGGCCGGCGTCAGTTCGCGCCGCGGGTGAGGCGGAGCCAGAACTTCTTCGGGACGCCCGCCAGGGTGCGCGTCGCGCGCTTCTGCGCCCGGCGGAGCCGCCGCTCTTCGTTGGCGGCGAATGCGCCGAGCGCGGCGGCGAAGGCCGGGCCATCGTCGACTCGTGCGCAGCTGTCGATCCAGGCGACCCATCGTGAGCACGCGGTTTCGTGGTCACAGAGATCCCCGAGATCGGCTTGCAGGCGACCGAGCCGTCGCGTGACTTTTTCGGGCAGCGGGAGAGTGTCCGCGAACGTCTCGACGAGATAGCGCACCCGCTTGATCGCGATGCGGGCGGCGTGCGTGGGGCCGAGCGGCAGGTCGGCCGGCAGCCGCGAAGTGCGACGTCGAGCCGTGGCGGCGAGCCCGGCGATCCGCGCGGCCAGGTGGTCCCGGAAGGGCATGTCGTCGCCATCACCGGCCGGAGGGGCCGTGAGTTCGTCGACGATCGTGCGTGCGTCGGCGAGTCGCGCACTGCTGCGCAGCCAGGTGCGGAGGTCGTGCAGCGCGGCGGCGCGACGCTCGCGGATCCACGCGAGCACGTTCGCGCCGGCCGCCTGCAGACCGCGTGGGAGGCGCGAGAGTTCGCCCTCGTTCGCGTCCAGCATCGCGTCGAGGTCGCGCACGACGCCGAGCCGGCGGCTCTCGTTCGCGAGACGCTCGAGGATCGCGCGCGCACGTTCGTTGCCCCACGCGCTCCGGAACGAGCGAACTAGCCCGCGCAGGCGGCGCAACGCGGTCCGCATCGTGTGGATGTGTTCCGGGCCGTCGTTCGTGCGGACGGCGATCTCCGCTCGGCGGACCTCGCTCAGCAGGCGTGCGGCGATCGGCCCCACGACTGCAGCAGTGGTCCCGTCGTCGGGTGGTGGAGTCTCCGATGCGTGCCGGCCGATGCCGAGCAGTCTCGACGCATGCGAAGGCTTGTCGTCGTCGACCGCGCGGATCGGCAGTCGTTCGGCGAGAGCGAGCGCCAGCCGTTCGCAGGCGGCGATGTCGTCGATCACCTCGATCTCGACCTCGGCGAAGGTCGCCGCGCGTTCTTTCGCCCGCGTTTCGCAGCGATCGAGCATCACTTCGCAGACGTCGTGGCGATCGAGCTGCAAGAACCGTGTTTCGCGATCGGTTCGGATCCGCAGCGTCTCGACCAGCGGTCGATCGGCGACGAACGGCTCGATCGAGTCGCGGACCTCCGGCGGCAGGTCCGCGGCCGTGCGCGGCGGCGCGTCGCCTGGCCACAGAGCGTCCGTTTCGTGTCGGATCGCGAGCCCGTTTTCGACCGAGCCACGGCGCTTGCTGGTCGCGCGGCGGGTGCGCGCATCCTGGCGGACACGGAGGCCGATGCCCATGGAGGACAGCGAGCCTGCCGCGTCGTCGAAGTAGACGTCTTCGTGGCGGCGCGTGTCGATCGAGCGGCACGTGAACGCCGACTCGCGCACGACCGCGTCGAGCAGCGCCGATTCGATCGGGCCGTGAGCGCGCAGTTTGAACTCGGTCTCGGTCGGGTCCGTCATCGGGGCGCCGTTCGTCAGGGCACGATCAATCGTGGCGCCTTTCCGAACAGTTGGGCGAACAGGGAGCCCTTCTCTTCCACTGCCTTCGCTTCGAGCGTCAAGCGCGTTCGCGGGTCTCCACCCAGGATTGGCCGAAGCTCCACGGTTTCTTCCTTGATGCGCACCGTCACGTCGCGAACCACGCCCGCGTGTTGTCGATCGAGCGCATCCGCGATGCGCAGCATGGCAGCCAGTCGCTCGACGAGCGAGCGGTCGCGCCGGCGCAGAGCCATGAAGTCCTCGTGGTCTCGCATCGGCGGCGATTTGCGGTGGTAGCGCGCGAGCAGCGCGACGATCTGGCGTTCTTCGTCGGACAGGCCCACGAGCTCGCTGGACTGGATCAGGTACTGCGAGTGCTTGTGATGGCCGTCGTTGTTCACGGCGACCCCGACATCGTGCAGCAGCGCCGCGGCCTCGAGCAGCACGCGGGCGCGACCGCCGAGTCCGTGCATCTCGCGCGTCTGGTCGAAGATCTGGCGCGACAGCGTGAGGACCGTCTCCGCGTGATCCGCTTCGAAGTGGAAGCGTCGCCCCATGGCGCGGCACGCGGACAGCACGACCTCGACGTGGTCCTCGGCCGCGAACGTCTCGAAGTGGCCCTGTACGACCTCGACGAGCAGGCCGTCCTTGATGCCGACGCGCGGGACGAGCACTCGGTCGACGCCGGCGAGTTCGCCGATGCGTGCGTAGACGAGCCCCGCGGGCACGATCGTGTCCGCGCGATCTGCCTTGAGACCGTACCGCTCCATGCGCGTGGGGATCGGGAGTGTGGCGAGGTCCGACACCTCCTTCGTCAGGTCGGCGAGGGAGCACGCGTCGACGCCGTCCTTCTGTTTGCTGCCCGATCTGGTCGCGACGAGATCGGCGAGCGACTCGACGTTGCCGCCGACCGCGACGTAGCGGTCGATGCGGGCTGCTTCGAAGCGGTCGACGATGCGTCGTTCGAGGCTCTTCATGTGCTTCTTCATGAGATCCACGAACGACTCACCGGCGCTCTCGCTGTCGCGCAGCGCCTCCAGCATCCGCAACGCGCCGAGACGGTACGAGTCGGCGCTCGTCACCTGTCCCTTCTCGATCAGCACGATCTCGACGGAGCCGCCGCCGAGATCGACTAGCAGCGAGCGACCCTCGCGCACGTCGACCTTCGTCTCGACGCCGAGTTTCAGGAGGTAGGCCTCCTGTGTGCCGGAGATCACTTCGATCTCGATCCCGCAGGCGTCTCGCACCCGGTCGACGAGGAGTTCACGATTGCGGGCGTCGCGCATCGCCGACGTCGCGATCGCGCGGATGCGCTGCGCACCGAGCCGATCGCACGACGCCCGGAACCGGCGGAAGGCGTCCACGGTGTCCGCCAGCGTCGCGTCGGGGATCTGTCCCGTGTGGAACACCTCGCGTCCCAGGCGGATCGGCAGCCGATGGCTCTCGAGGACCGCGATCGCCGCGCCGGTCGCTTCCGCGACCAGGAAGCGGATCGCGTTCGAGCCCATGTCGACGATGCCGATGCGGACCGGATTGGCCATGCGGCGCGAGGGTAGCGAACGACGACGAAGCCGACAGCACGGCGTCGGTGAGTTTCCCGCGTGGACCTCGGCCCACCGGGTCACCTTCATCGAGCGTCGTCGCTGCGGTATCGTGTGCCGCGCATGAGCCCGACGAAGGACCCCGGCCCGTCGAAGAACGACAAGTCCAAGCCTTGCGCCGACGGTGATGCGAGTCACCCGCCGCTGTCGAGCACGCTGCGGCACGTGAAGGCCTGTCAGGGCGAAGAGGACACCGACGTCTCGTGGGCCAACCTGCACGAGAAGATCGTGCGATGGGTCGGCGAGGCGACGTTCGGCCAGAACCTCCCCACGGACCGGAGCCTCGACGACCTGACGCAGGAAGTGATGCTGCAGGTCTTCAAGGACATCGGCGAGTTCCAGGTCGAACCGGGCGCCTCCTTCTCCGGCTGGGTGCGGATGATCGCGCAGCGCAAGTTGAACGACTACTGGCGCCGCACTCGCGCGAAGAAGCGCGGCGGCGGACGTGTGAAGCACCTCGGGGACTTCGACGAGACGGGCGGCCGCGAGCACTTCGCCGATCCGCGCACGCCGCGCCAGAGCATGCTCGTCCGCTTCGGTGAACTTCAGGACGCGATCCAGAAGGCGCTCGCCGAGCTGGGTGACAAGCACAAACAAGTGCTCGAGATGCGCCTGTTCCAGGGCAAGAGCTTCGCGGAGATCATGCCGCTGCTCGGCTACTCGAAGGAAGTGACCGTGCGCTCGCTGCACATGCGCGCGCTGCAGCGGCTGCAGGAACTCATCGCCGCGTTCGACGGGTGATCGCCGCGCCGCCGGGGGTGCCCGGCGCGAACGCCGTCAGTTGATCTTCTTCTCGGGCTCCGCGGCGCGGGTCTCGGCTTTCGCGGCGCGCGCCCGCGGCGCCTCCGGGCCGGCGGTCTCGGCTGGTTCCTTCCGCTGCGCCCGACTCGTGCGAGCCGGCGCGGGTGCCGGCGGCGGTTCGATCGCCGGCGCTGGGCCGTGGAAGTGGAAGTGCACTTCGCCTTTTGCGTTGTTCACGACGATCGACCCGGGCGCGGGCGTCCCGGCAGCGGGCGCCGCCGCCTCGGGCGCCGCGGCGGCGTGTTGCTCCATCGCTTCGAGCGCCTTCCTGGTCTCGCTTCGACTCTGGTCGAGTTCCTTGCGCAGGCGATCGATCTCCGCGCGGAGGCGCTTCGAGTTGCTCGCGTCTTCGTCGCGATTCGCAGCCGCCTGACGGACGCGCGCGACTTCTTCGCCGACGTCGGCGCGGAGCTTCTCGATCTCCCGGCGCTCGTTGGCGAGGCGCTCGATCGCGGCGGCCTTCTCGCTCACCACGTTCTTCGTCCGCTCTTCGAGTTCACGGCGCAGGCGCTCGGCGTCCGCGCGCACTTCGTCGGTCTTGCGGCGGGCGTCCGCTTCCAACGTGCGAGCACGCTGCCCCTCTTCCTTCAGCTTGCGTCGTTCGTCGGCGAGGTCCGCGTCCGTCTTCGTCAGTTTGTCCTGAGCCACCTTCAGTGCGGTCTGCGCGCGTCCGGCCTCTTCGCGTGCTTCGCGGGCGAGGCGTTCGGCCGCCTGCTGTGCCTCCTTCGCACGCTTTTGCTCACTCTGCGCGTCCTGGAACGCCTTCTGCTGCACCTTGACCAGGTCGCGCAGTTCCGCGAGTTCCTTCTGCGCGGCCGAGAGTGCGTCGGCCTGCTCCTGCTTCTGTTTCGCCTGCCCTGTCTGCAGCGACTTCAGGTAGTCGTCCATCCGCTGCAGTCGTTGCTCGAGGCGTGCCACCGAGGTCTGCAGCGAGCGCGGTTCTTCCTGGGCGGACAAGGTGGTCGTCGCCGCCAGCACGGCGAGGAGGGAAGGGATGACGAGGCTTCTGCGCATCGGGGGTGCTCCGCTAAGGTGGGGCGTCTCGGCCGGGTTCGGCAAGCTACCGCGCGACGACCGACCGGGAAGAGCCTCCGCATGCAAGTCCAGCGCTTCCTCGCTTCGCCCTGGGCCACCGTTCACGGCCCGACGGATCCGGCTCGCCTCCTGGTCTGGACACTCGACGTCGGGTTTCGCGGGCTGCTCGCGTCCCCGGGACCGCGCCCTGTCGATTGGCTGTCGGTGCGCGCGTGTTCCGAGCGCCTGCCGGTCGAGTTCGCGGCGGTGCGGGCCGGCAGTGCCCTCGCCGAACGATCCGCCACCTGGGGGCTCGCATCGCCGAAGGACGAAGAGCGGCGCATGGCGGTCGCTGTGGTGCAGCAGGCCGTTGCCACGGCACGGTTGCTCGGTTGCCCGACCGTCGTCCTCGAGCCGGGTCTCGTTCCGATCGTGGGGGACATCGAGGCAGAAGACCTCGGCGACCCGACCCAGCGCTGGACCGGGGAACGCGCGGCGGCGCTCCTCGCCCGGCGCAAGGTCGGCCGGAACGGCGCGGTCGATCGAGCCTGCCGCGAACTGTTCGGCCTGGTGCGCGCCTTCCCTGACGTGCAGTTCTGCCTCACGCCGGGCCGAAGCCTGCGGGCGGTTGCCGACCTCGACGGCCTGCGGGACATCTTCGAGGACCTCGGCGCCCTGCGGCTCGGGTACTGGCACGACGCCGCCGTCCTGACCCGCCGCGAACAGGTGCTGGGACAGCCCGCCGGCGAGTGGCTCGAGGCTTTCGCCAACCGATGTCGCGGAATGGGTTTAGGTGATGCGAGTCCGGACGGCGTATACCTGCCGCCCGGGGCTGGCGGGGTGGACTACGGTCTCCTGGCCTCTTATGTACCCCGGTCCTTGTCCCCGATCCCCCTCGTCGTGGACCTCGATCCGGCCGTCCCACCGAGTGAACTTCCAGGAATTCGCGCCTGCCTCGACAAGCACGGGCTCTGACCGGGCCGACCGGCGTAGCTGTAGCGAACCGCTGCGCCGGACCGATGGTCCCGGCTGCACACCCCTCCCGATCCCCGTTCCCTTCCGATGAGTTCGTCGCCCTTGGCCAAACAACCACCCTCCTGGGCTGGTAGGACCCGCACCGAGGCTCTCCGGAGTCTCCTGCGCGGGCGGCGGCGTCTCCTCGTGATGACGCACAACAATCCGGACCCGGATTCCCTGGGTGGGGCGCTCGGTCTGCAGGAGTTCGCGAGGCAGGCGGCAGGTATCGAGAGCCGCCTCGCGATCAAGGGCAAGATCCTGCGCGCCGAGAACCAGGCCATGGTGCGGGAGCTCCGGATCCCGATGGAACGGATCGAGGACGTCAACCTCGCCGACTTCGACTGCTTCGCCCTGGTCGACACCCAGCCTGGCTTCGGTCACACGAAGGTTCCGGATGGCGTGCGCGTCGACATCGTGCTCGACCACCACGTGTGCGCGGATGCCACCGTGGACCTGCGCGATGTCGCGTTCGTCGACGTCCGGCCCGAAGTCGGCGCGACCAGTTCGCTGGTGGCGAGCCACCTGATCGAAGCCGGAGTCAAACCGAGCGCAGAAGCGGCGACTGCCCTCGCCTACGGGATCAAGACGGACACCGCCGACCTGTCGCGCAACGTCACCGACCTCGACCTGAAGGCCTGGGACTTCCTGTTCCCGTTCGTCGATCGGAAGCGCCTCGTCGCGATCACCAACCCGCGCCTCCCCGCCGCCTACTTCCAGACGCTGAAGGACGCCCTCGGCAAGGTCCGCCTCTACGACGGCCTCACCCTGTGCTCGCTCGGCCGCACGACGAGCGCCGAAATGGTCGCCGAGGTCGCCGACATGCTGCTGCGCATGGAAGGTGTGCGCGCGGTGTTCTGCGGCGGTCTCGTCGGCAACAACTACCACGTGTCGGTGCGCACCGAGATCGGCGGCGACGCCTGGAAGCTGATCCGCGAAGGCATGAACGACCAGGGCGGCAGCTGCGGCGGCCACGGTTCCGTCGCCGGCGGCGTCATTCCGCTCGAGTCGGGTGACGCGCGCACGCTGCGCCGCCTCGAACGTCGCCTCGAGAAGAACGTGCTCGCCGCGGCCGGCCTCGCCGGCAGCAACGCCGCGGTCCTCGGCGACCGGGACGATTGACGCAGCGTCGGCGATGACCGCCGCGCGCCGCATCCTGCTTCTCGGGGGCATCGATCCCTGCGGCGGCGCCGGCATCACCGCGGACGCGGTCGTCGCTTCGCTGCACGGCGTCGAGCCGTTGCCCGTGGCGACCGTGCTCACCGTGCAGAATCGGCGCGGGTTCACGTCGTGGTCGCCGGTTCCCCAAGCCGAGTGGCGCGCCGCGTTCACGGCGGCATGTGCCGACGGCGAGGTTCACGCGATCAAGACCGGGCTGCTCGGCAGCGCCGCGTCGGTCGCCGCGGTCGCGGACGCTCTCGCACCGTTTCGCGGCAAGGTGCCGATCGTCGTCGATCCGGTGTTCGGTGCGACTGCGGGTGGTCACGCGGCGTCTCCGGACGTGGTCGCGGCGTGTCGGGAGCGCCTCGTGCCGCTCGCGACGGTCGTGACTCCGAACGTGCCGGAGGCGCTCGCCATGTTCGGCGAGGACGTGGGTTCGGCGCTCGTCCGCGGCGCCGGCGCCGTGCTCCACAAGGGCGGTCACGCAGAGGGCGAGTTCGCGACGGACGTGCTCTTCACGGCGGCGGGCGAACGCCGCTTCGTGCGCCGGCGCCTCCCCGTCGGCCCCGTGCACGGCACCGGCTGTGCGCTGGCGACATCGCTCGCTTGCTGGCTCGCGCACGGTGTCGACACCGGGCTCGCGACGCAGCGCGCCGGCGACTGGCTGTGGTCGCGGCTCGCTGCGCTCGGCCCACCGACGGACGGTTTGCCGCGCCCCGTTCCGCTCGCGGCCGCGCAGCCGGTCGTGGTCACGAACCCGTGAACATCGTCCCGATGACGCTCGCGTAGCGCTCCGCGACGACGTGGCGCCGGACCTTGAGGGTCTGCGTCAGCAGGCCGTTCTCCGGCGTCAACGGTTCGGCGAGCACGCGGAACGTGGTCACCCGGTCACACGGCCGCGCCCCGTTCTCGCGGACGAGCAGGCGGTCGAGTTCGGCGCGCAGTCGCGAGTGCACACTCTTGCCGTGGATCTGGCCGTCGCGCACGTCCCACTCGCTTCGTGGGACGACGTGTTCGAGCGACTCGGCGTGGGGGACGAGGAGCGCGCCGAGTCCTTTCTGGTCCTGGCCGACGCACACCGCCTGTTCGATCAGCGGCGACGTCTTGAGAATCGTCTCCACCGGCTCCGGCTCCACGTTTTCGCCGCCCGCGAGCACGATCGTGTCCTTCGCGCGGCCGGTGATCCACGTGTTGCCGTGGGCGTCGGTGTGGCCGAGGTCGCCGGAGTTGAACCAGCCGTCCGGTGTCAGCACCTCGGCGGTCTTGCGCTGGTTCTCGTAGTAGCCGCGCATGACTTGCGGCCCGCGGATCCAAAGCACGCCGGTCTCGCCGCGCGAACACTGCGTCCCGTCGGGGCGCCGCGCTTCGATCAGCGTGTGCGGGAGCGGCGGTCCGATGTGGCCCGGTTCGCGCTGGTGCGGCAGGCGGACGGACGCGACGGGACTCGTCTCCGTGAGGCCGTACCCGTTCAGGAGCGGCAGCCCGATGCCCAGCAGCGTCTCGTCGACGTGCCGTGGCAGCGCGCCGCCACCGCTCACGCAGAGGCGCAGTCGGCCGCCGAACATCGCGAGCACTTTCTCCAGCACGACGGGCCGGATCCCCGCGTGCATCAGCCGCTGGCCGATGTGCGCGCGCCGACCGCCGACCAGGCGGGCGAGGCGGAGCGCCTGGCGCAGCAGCGAACCTCGCAGCCCGTTCGCCTTCAGCGAGTGCCCGACGATCGCGTCGTGCAGCATCTCCCAGATGCGCGGCACCGCGGCGAAGACGGTCGGTCGCACCGCGGCCAGGTCCTCCTTGATGCGGCGCCGGTCCGTGTAGACGAGCTGCGCGCCCGTCGCGAGCGCCAGGTAGTCCATGATGCGCTCGTACATGTGCCACGCGGGCAGCACGCTGAGGAACGAGTCGTCGCCCGTGATCCGGAGCACTCCCGTCACCGTGTGCACGTTGTGCAGCACGTTGTGGTGGGTGAGCATCACTCCCTTCGGGTCGGCGGTCGTGCCGCTCGTGTAGACGATCGTCAGCAGGTCGTCGGGTCGGACCGCCGCGCGTGCGGCACGCAGACGCTCGCGGTCGCGCTCGAGCAGGTTCGCTCCGCGGCGCATCAGGTCGCCGAGAGCCAGTGCGCCCGGCACTTCGGTGCGGTCCTGCATCACGACGATGCGCGAGATTCGCGGCAGCCGTTCACGTGCTCGAGTGAGCTCGTTCGCGACGCGGTCGTCGTCCGCGAACGCGATCGTGCAGCCGCTGTGGTCGAGGATGAACTGCATCTCGCCCGGTGACGTGTCCGACCCGCGCGGAACGTCGATCGCGCCGATGCTGGCCACGGCCTGATCGACGAGCAGCCACTCGTAGCGGTTCTCGGCGACGAGGCCGACGCGGTCGCCGTGCCGGATGCCGAGGTCGAGCAGTGCGATCGCGAGTGCGTCGGTGTCGGCGGCGAACCGCGCGAACGAGATCGGCTCGGCCAGTTGTGCGCGGCGTCGAGGCAGGAAGATCCGTTCGCCGTGACCACTCGCGCGCTCGAGAAGAGCCGGGAACGTCGTCGCGATCGGAGGGATCATGACGAGCCGTGGTTCGAGGACGGACGCGGGGCGGGGAACGTGCTGGGGACGCTTGACATCCACGGGGCGGGTCCATACGAATGCGCGCCCTCGTTCGCCGGGTCAACCCCGGGGCCGCTCGAAAAGCGCCTCGGCGGCCGGTCGAACGTCGCTCTCTTTCGTCCGGATGCGGGTGTAGCTCAGTGGTAGAGCGTCACGTTGCCAACGTGAATGTCGAGAGTTCGAATCTCTTCACCCGCTCCATTTCTTTCGCCGCAGGCGAAAGAAATGGAGCGATTCTCCGGCGGAAGCCAGGCCAACCAGGCCTCGGGCGGACCATGCAACGGGGGCCATAGGCTTCCGCCGTTGGCGCGCTGCGCGCGCGGGACGCAAGACGCATCGGGCGCGCGATTCTCCGGCGGAAGCCAGGCCAACCAGGCCTCGGGCGGACCGCGCAACGGGGGCCATACGCTTCCACCGTTGGCGCGCTGCGCGCGCGGGACGCAAGACGCATCGGGCGCGCGGTTTCTCCGGCGGAAGCCAGGCCGACCAGGCCTCGGGCGGACCGCGCAACGGGGGCCGTACCCTTCCGCCGAGGAAGCGTTACTTGCCGCGCGCGGGGCTTGCGCGCTCGTCCTTCGGCGCAGGCAGCGGCTGGTGACGGTGCGCCGCCGGTCGGGGTGCCGCCGCACGGATCGCTTGCGCTCGTTCGAGCAGCACCTTGGGCGCCTTGGCCATCTCGCTCTCGTGCCTTGCTGACGACAGTCGGACGATGGCGTCGCCGACCACCACGAACGCGTTCGCTTCCACCGGTCGGCCGTCGACCGGGCACGTCGTGTTGGCGATGTCGACGAGACCCTCTGCGTGCACCCGGGCGAGCGTGATCTGCGAGTCGCGACGGGCAGCATCCGCGCAGCCGGTGCAGCACAACGCGAAGCGCACTCCTTGCAGCTCCAGCACGACCCGGTGTTCGCCGAGCGGCTCGCCGGAGACGGGGCACCTCTGGTTCGCGGCGACCCGGGCAGTGGGGTAGGCGGTCGCGTAGGCCGCGTCGACATCGGCGAGCACCTTCTTGATGCAGGGCTTGCAGCAGACGTAGATGCGACCGCGGTCGGTGTCGGCGAACAGCGGCGTCGACACCTTCTTCCCCATCACCGGGCAGGTTGCATTCGGGAACATGGGTACCGAGACCCGCGGTGGTGCGGGCTCCTGGGCCAGGAGGGTGCTGACGAGCAGCGCGAGCAGGAAGAGGGGCAGGAGGCGGAACGGCATGAGAGTCACTCGGAAGCGGTTGACACGGTGCGCGCGGCGGCCGCCGAGCGCCGGGCGCGGCGTTCGTGCCGGCCCGCAGGGCTGACGCGCGGGTCCGGAGTCGCTTACAGGCGCGCTGCAAAGATGTTCAGCTGCCGTGGCGCGGCGCACCACAGGTGCAGTCGAAGCACCCGTGTTCGGCGCACGTTCCGCACGCGCGCGTCACCCGTTCGCGCAGTGCCCGGCGGGCGCGGAACACCCGGACCCCGGCGTTGCTCTCGCCGATGCCCGTTTCGCCCGCGAAGTCCTTCACGCCGATTCCGTCGAGCTCGATCCGGCGCAGGGCAGCGGCTTGCTCGGGAGGCAGGGTGTCGACGAGGCGCGCGATGCAGCGGCACAGTTCTCGGTCGGTTCCGCCGGTCCGGTCCTGCTCCGCGCGCTGCAGTTCGGCCGTGAGTTCCGCGAGCCGCGCGGCTGCGGTCGTCGCGCGCCGGTGGCGGTCGACGATGGCGTTGCGCAGGACGCGGTAGAACCATGCGCGCACCGACTCGTCGTCCCGCAGCTCCCCGCCGCGTTCGAGGCCTTTGACGAACGCATCCTGCACCAGGTCTTCGGCGAGGGCGCGGTCGCCGATGCGTCGTTCGACGAAGGCGAGGAATTCGCGGTGCCCCGCCACCAGCTCCTGCATGACGTGCTCGGGAAGGCCCGCCGCGCCGTGTTCGCCGCGCCCGCCGCAGCTCATGCGTGACGCTCCTTGCCCGCGGTTCGATGGAACCGACGCAGGCGAAGCGAGCTGAGCAGCACCGAGACGCTGGAGAGCGACATCGCCGCACTGGCATAGACGGGTGACAGCCCGATGCCCAGCCCCGCCAATGCACCTGCGGCGATCGGGATCCCGAGGAGGTTGTAGACCGACGCCCACACGAGGTTCCTCCGGATCGTGTGCATGGTCGCGCGCGCGAGTTCGAGCGCCAACGGAACGCCGGCGAGGCCTCCGCGCAGCAGCACCACGTCGGCCGCCGCGGCGGCGACGTCCGTACCGGCGCCGACGGCGATGCCGAGATCCGCGGTCGTGAGGGCCAGCGCGTCGTTGACGCCGTCGCCGACCATCGCCACCCGGCCGCCCGCTGCCTTCGCGGCGGCTACGCGTTCGGCCTTGTCGGCCGGCAGCAGATCCGCGGCGACCTCGTCCAGCGCGAGCGTCGCCGCGACTGCAGCGGCGACGCGCCGGCGATCCCCGGTGAGCATCCCGACCCTCACTCCGAGCGCCCGCAGTGCACGAACGGCCTCGGGCGCCTCCGGGCGCAGGCTGTCCGCCACTCCGAGCACGCCGAGCAGTTCGTCGTCACGGGCCACCAGGAGCGGCGTGACGCCGCTGTCGGCAAGGTCGCGCACGATCCCCGCCGCGTCGGCGAGTGCGACTCCCGCCCGCTCGATCCAGTCCGCCCGACCGACCCGCACGACGTGTTCGCCGATTCGCGCTGCCACGCCCATCGCCGGCGTCGCGACGAAGTCCATGGCCTCCTCGAGGCGCAGGCCGCGAACTCGTGCCGCCGCGACGATCGCACGTGCGAACGGGTGCTCGCTGCCGACCTCCGCCGATGCTGCGAGGCGCAGCACCTCCTCGGCTGTCGATGTGCGGGCGGGATGGTTCGCGACGAGCGCCGGAGCGCCGTTCGTGAGCGTGCCGGTCTTGTCCAGGAACACCGCGTCGACATGGCTCGCTTGCTCGAGCGCCGCACCGGTGCGGAAGAGCACTCCGAGTTCGGCGCCGCGCCCCGCACCAACGGCCACTGCGGCCGGCGTCGCGAGGCCGAGCGCGCAAGGGCAGGCGATCACGAGAACGGCAACCGTGTACTCGACGGCTCGCGCCATCCCGCTCCTGCTCGGATCGAGCATCCACCAAACGGCGAACGTCGTGGCGGCCAGGGCGACAACGATCGGTACGAACACCGCACTGGCGCGATCGGCGAAGCGCGCGATCGGCGGGCGCGAGCCCTGGGCTTCTTCGACCGTCGCGGCGATCCGCGCGAGCGCCGTGTCGGCGCCCGTGTGGTCGGCGCGCACGAGCAGCGCACCGGTCGTGTTCATGCTGCCCCCGACGACACGGTCGCCGGGGCCCTTGTCGACGGGCACGCTCTCGCCGCTCAACAAGGATTCGTCCACGGCCGAGGTGCCGTGCGTCACCAGTCCGTCGACCGGCACCCGTTCACCGGGGCGGATGCGCACCTGGTCGCCCTTGCGCAGCGCCGCGACGGGCACGTCGACTTCGGTTGTCGATGCATCCGCCCCGGCGCGGTGTGCGATCGACGGCACGAGTGCGTGCAGGGCTCGGACGGCGTCGCCGAGCCGCCAGCGGGCGCGGGACTCGAGGAACTTGCCGAGCAGTACGAAGGCGACGATTGCTCCTGCGGCCTCGAAGTAGACGTGGGGTGCGTCGTGAAGGCCGTGCGCGAACCAATGCGGGGCGAACGTGGCCGCCGTCGACCACGACCATGCGGCCAGGGCACCGAGGGACACGAGCGTGTTCATGTCCGGGCTGCCGTGCCGCACGGCGGCGAGTCCTGCACGGAGGAAGCGACGACCCGGCCCGAAGAGCACGAGCGACGCGAGTGCCAACTGCAACATGCGGCCGCTGCTCGTGTCCGCGAACGGGATCGCTCCGTGGGACATGCCGAGGACGAGCAGCGGTACCGCGGCTGCCGCGGCGACGAAGAAGTCGCGCAGCAGGGATCGTCGTTCGTCCGCCTCGTTCCTGCTTCGCCCCGGCTCGGTGGCCATGCTGTCGATGGCGGGCTCCTGCGCGCCATAACCCGCGGCGACGACCGCCGCGACGAGGTCGGACGGGGCGACGAGTCCGGGGTCGTAGTCGGCGCGGGCTCGCCGGGTTGCGAGGTTGACGCTCGCGTCGACCACGCCGTCGACCTGCTTCAAGGCACGCTCGACCCTGTGGACGCACGATGCGCACGTCATGCCCGTGATGTCGAGCACGGTGCTTCGAGGGAGTGTCTGCGGAGAGGCGGTCATGCCGGGCTGACGCTCGCGCTGCCGGTTCCTTACGGCGATTGTCCCTGCCTCCGCCAACGCCGAAGGCGGCAGCCCGACCGGGCGCTTGCCGCACCGGGGGCACGGCCCTGTGCCCGTCCCGGGCGGATTTTGTGCGATCCGTGCACCCCCGTCCGTCGCGCCGGCCTTCATGCGCTACACCGAGACCTCGATGACTCTTGCCCCCGCGCTCGCGTCCGCCTTCGTCACCGTGCTGTGCCTCGTTCCGCTGGCTGCCCAGGAGGAGCCGGCCACGCTCGAAGGAAAGGTCGAGCGCATCTTCCAGCGAGTCGCGAAAGGCGACGCGCCGGGCGCCGTGGTCCTCGTCGGGCGCGGCAAGGAAATCGTGCTGCAGCGGGCGTTCGGGCTCGCGGACCTCGAGCGCGCCGTACCGCTCTCGCCGGCCTCGGTCTTCGACATCGGTTCGACCAGCAAGCAGTTCACGGCCGCGTCCGTGCTCATGCTCGAACACGACGGCAAGCTGGCGCTCGCGGATCCGGTGAAGAAGCACGTCCCCGAACTGCCGGCGTGTTTCGACCCGGTGACGCTGCGCCACCTGATGCTGCACACGAGCGGCATCCCCGACTACATCGGGCTCATGGCCGAAGCGGGCGCCGATCTCGAGGATCGCACGAAGGCGGACGAAGCGGTGGCCGCGCTCGTGAAGGTGACCGCGCTCGAGTTCGCGACCGGCACGAAGTGGTCCTACTCGAACAGCAACTACTTCCTCCTGTCCGAGGTCGTCGAGCGCGTGGCGAAGCAACCGCTCGCCGACTTCGCACGCGAACGGATCTTCGAGCCGCTCGGCATGGCGCGGACGCACATCCACTCGGACTGCACCCAGATCGTGCCGAACCGAGCCCTGTCGTATTCGAAGGGGCCGCGCAGCGGCTGGGTCTGGAACTTCAGCAACTGGGAGCAGACCGGGGATGGCGCGGTGTTCACCACGGTCGGCGACCTGTTCCTGTGGGCGCGCAACTTCACCGACGGCAAGGTCGGCGGCGAGCGGCTCCTCGCGGCGATGCGCGAGCCCGGCAAGCTCGACGACGGCACGCCGATCGACTACGGCGCCGGCTTGATGTTCGCGGAACGGGCCGGTCGCCGGTTCGTGATGCACGGCGGCGCGTGGGCCGGCTATCGCGCCGAATTGATGCGGGTGCCCGCCGACGACCTCGTCGTCGTCTGCCTGTGCAATCGCGACGACGTGAATCCCGGCGAGTTCGCGCGACTCGTCGTCCGTGCCGCGACCGGCAAGTAGGAGCGCCGCCATGCCACGTTCGAACCCGCTCCGGCTCGTTCTTCGCGTTCCTCTCGTTCTCTCTCTCGCCGGGCTCGCACCGGCGCAGGATGCGCGTGCAGCCCTCACGCCCGAACTCGCCGCCGAGATCGATGCGGTGTGCCAGCCGCTCGTCGACGCCGGGCTGCTCGTCGGCTGCGTGGTCGGAGTCGCCTCGGGCGACGAACGGCTCGTGCGCGGCTACGGCGTTCGCGCCGTCGGTGGTCCGAAGCCTTCTGCGACAACGCTCTTCGAGATCGGCTCGGTGTCCAAGGTCTTCACCGGCGTGCTGCTCGCATCAGCCGTCGTGCGCGGTGAGGTGAAGCTCGACGATGCGGCGCAGACCCTGATGCCGGACGGTGTCGAGCTGCCGAAACGCGATGACGCGCCGCTGCTGCTGTGGCACCTCGCGACGCACACGTCCGGCCTGCCGCGCCTGCCCGACATGGCGGACGCCGACCCCGCGGATCCGTACGCGCACTTCACCGCGGAGCGCGTGTTCGATGCGGCGTCTCGCGTGAAGCTGCGTCGCGCGCCAGGGTCCGCGTACGACTACAGCAACCTCGGCGTCGGCCTGCTCGGGGCGCTGATGGTGCGGAAGGCCGGCGCAGAGTCGTACGACGCGTTGTTGCGCGAACGGATCACCGGGCCGCTCGCGATGGCGGACACCGTCGTCGAGCTCGATGCCGCACATCGCGAACGCTTCGCGGCGCCGCACGATGCCGACGGCTCACCGTGCCGGCCATGGCGCCTCGCGGCGCTCGCTGGCGCCGGCGGCATCCGCTCGACCGTGGACGACATGCTGCGGTTCGGGGCGGCCCAGTTCGGAGACGGCGACTCCGAGCTGGATCGCGCCATGGCTCTCGCGCGCGAGAAGCGCCACGACGGCAAGGGCGGCATCGCACTCGGTCTCGACTGGCACATCGCCCGCGACGGCGAGACGAGATGGCACAACGGCCAGACCGGCGGCTTCCACGCGTGGCTCGGGGTGCATCGCCCGTCGCGTGTCGCCGTGTGCGTGCTGGCCAACACGGCGCGCGGCGAGGTCGATGCCTTCGCGGAGGCCATCCTTCGTCGCGCGTGCGGCGGGCCTGCGCCGAAGCCGCTCGCCATCGAGAAGCCGGTGCCGGTCGAGCGGGCGGCGCTCGCTCGCCTCGTCGGCGAGTACGAGATGTCCGCCGACGCGAAGTTCACGATCACCCTCGACGAGCGCGGACTGGCGGCGCAGTTGACGGATCAGCCGTCGCTGCGCATCCACGCGAGGTCGCCGACGGAGTTCTTCTACCGGGCTGTCGAGGCGTCGCTGGTCTTCGAACTCGACGGCGACGTCGCGAAGGCCGTCGTGCTGCACCAGAACGGCCAGGAGATCCGCTGCACCCGCGTGGTCGCCGCGACGAAGTGACTGCGCTGGTCAGGCGAGGCGCCAGGGCACGGTCTCGCCGGCGCGCATCGGCACGAGACGATGTTCGCCGAACGGCAGTTCGTCCGGCACGGTCCAGGGCTCGCGGACGAGCGTGATCGTCTCGCGGTTGCGCGGCAGCCGGTAGAAGTCGGCGCCGCGCTCGCTCGCGAAGGCGGCGAGACGCGGCAGTGCGTTCGCGCGTTCGAAGGCTTCGACATACAGCTCGATCGCGGCGTGCGCGGTGTAGATGCCGGCGCAGCCGCAGGTGGCCTCCTTCGTGTGCCGCGCGTGCGGCGCGCTGTCCGTGCCGAGGAAGAAGCGCGGGTCGTCGCCGGTCGCGGCCGCGACGAGCGCCTGCCGGTGGCGTTCGCGTTTCAGCACGGGAAGGCAGTACGCGTGGGGGCGCACCCCGCCGCGGAACAGCTCGTTGCGGTTCCACAGCAGGTGGTGGGCGGTGATCGTCGCCGCGACGTTCGGCCCCGCCGCGCGCACGTAGTCGACGCTGTCCGCAGTCGTGACGTGTTCGAGCACGATGCGGAGCTGCTTGAACTCGCGCTGCAGCGGCGCGAGATGCCGGTCGAGGAAGACCTTCTCGCGATCGAAGACGTCGACGTCCGGGTCGGTCACTTCACCGTGCAGCAGCAGCGGCACGCCGTGCTGTTCCATCGCCGCGAGCGCAGGGCGTGCGCGCTGCCAGTCGGTGACGCCGTTCTCGGAGTTCGTCGTCGCGCCGGCCGGGTAGTACTTCACGGCGAGCACGAAACCGCTCGCCTTCGCCGCGGCGATCTCCGCTGGCGGCGTGCGATCGGTGAGGTAGAGCGTCATCAGCGGCTCGAACGCGAGACCGCGCGGCAGGGCGGCGACGATGCGGTCGCGGTAACTGCGTGCCGCAGCGACGGTCGTCACCGGCGGCTTCAGGTTCGGCATCACGATCGCGCGCGCGAAGCGCCGCGCCGTGTCCGCGACGACCGCGGCGAGCGCCGTGCCGTCGCGCAGGTGCAGATGCCAATCGTCGGGCCGCGGGATCGTGATGCGCATCGGGCGCGACCATACCGGCCCGCGGCAGTCGGCGAATCGCGTTCTTCGTCGTCGCGGGCCCGGCGACGCTGGCGAGTTGTCTGCGTCCCGCGCGGGGCCATACTTGGCCAGCGCGTGCATGCGACCGCGGCTTCCACACGACTGTTCCCTGCCCGGCGTTCGCCGCACCGGGGCGTGCCATGAGTGACGGCGACGTGCTCGCCGCGTTCGCCGGCCGCTTCGTCCTGCGGCACGAGTACTCGGGCGGCGAGGGCAGGACGCTGCGCGTGCGCGCGAACGACGGTCGCGACCTCGTGCTCAAGGTCCTGCCCGCCGGTACCGAACCCGTCGAAGCGTCGCTGCTGCTGTCGCTGCGCCATCCGGCGATCCCCGCTGTGCGCGAGGTCGGTCGGCTGCCGGATGGCCGGGCGTTCGTGCTCCGGGACCACGTCGAAGGCACGCCGATGCGCGTGCTGCCGCGCGATCCCGGCGCGCTGTCCGCGGTACTGCAGCAGCTGCTGGAGGTCCTCGCGTACGTGCATCTGCGCGGCGTGCTGCACCTCGACCTGAAACCAGCGAACCTCGTGCTCGATGCGAGCGGAAGCGTGCACCTGCTCGACTTCGGTCTCGGAGTTCGCGGAGGAGGCGCTGGCCGCGGTGGCACGCCGTTCTTCGCCGCCCCGGAACTCCTTCTCGGCGGTGTGCCGGACGCGCGGGCCGACCTCTTCTCCGTCGGTGCCATGGTGGCGCAGGCGCTGTGGCCCGGCGACGGACCCCCGTTCGCCGCGTTCGTCGGAGCCTTCCCCGGCGCGGACTTCTTCGCCGCGGGGGGGCTCGCGCGCGACGCTCTGCCGGCGCCGTTCGACCGTTTCGTCGCGGGCTGCGTGTCGCGCCGGCCGACGCGGCGCTTTCCCGATGCACAGAGTGCGTTGGAGGCACTGTGCGGCGGCAGCGGGCGTCCCGCGCCTTCGCTGCTCGCACCCGATCCCGTCGCCGTGTTCGCGAACGAACTGCGCGTCGCAGCCGCGGTCGAGTCACGCGACGTCGTGTTGTCCGGCGCCGACCCCTCGGATCGGCGGTCCCTCGCGATGCACCTCGTCGCGACGCTGCGCGGCGTGCAGCGGCTCGTCGAGTCGCGGAACGACCTGCGCGTCGTGCGCAGCGGCGTCGGCGAGCCGCTGACGATCGAACTTCCGCCGCTCGACGCGGAGAGGCTCCTGCCGCATCTGCACGGGGCACTCGGCCTCGACGGACCCCCGGCGGACGGCGCGGCGCACTGGCTCGTCGCGCGTGGCGCCAGCGTGGCGGCCGTTCACGCGACCCTGCTCGACCTGCTGAAAGCTGGCGAACTGGTGCCTTCCGGCATGCGATGGGCCTGGCCTGCAGCCCGCAGCGGTCGTCTCGAGGCGACGCACGAAACGGCGTCCACGGAAGAAGGGGCCGCGTCGTCGTCGCCGACTCGCATTCGCGCGATCGCCGCGGCGGGACACTGCGAACGGGCCATCGCGATGTGGCAGCGGGCGGCGGAGATGGATCCGGCCCGGGAGGCTGCTTGGCGGGAGGCCCTGGTCGAAGGCCTGCTCGACGGCGGCGAACCGTTGCGCGCGCTGCCGTTCTCGACGGGTCTGCCGGTGCTGCGCGCGCAGGCGCTTTTCGAGACCGGTCGCACTGCGGCGGCGCGGCGCGAGTTGGCGAGTGCGGGCGAGCGACCGGCGACGCCGCGGCACCGCCGCGTCGCGGCGCAGATGGCGATGGCCGCCGGTGACCGTGCTGCCGCAGCGGCCCTGTTGCGACAACCCGACGCTTCGGTGCTGGAGCAGCTCACGCTCGCGGCGGTCCACGAACAGGCGGGCGAACTCGAGGAGAGCGAGCGCCTCTTGCGCGAATGGACACCGCGCCTGTCGGTCGCGGAGCAGCCGTTCGCGTGTGCGAGTGCACACACGGTGCACGGCCACGTGCTCCGCCGTCGGGGTGACCTCGTCGGGGCGCAGGCGCAGTTCGAGCGCGCGTCCGCGCTCCTGTTCTCGATCGGTCACGTTCGTCACGCGGCCAGCGCGCGTCTCAATCTCGGAGTCATCGCGAAGGATCTGCAGGAGCACGCGGTCGCCGTCGAGTGTCTGCGCGAAGCGCGGACGATGTACACACACGTGGGCGATGGCGTCGGCGCCGCGATCGCCGCAGCGAACCTGGGCATCGCGGCGCTGGCCCGCGGTGACGCAGCGGCGGCGCGCCCGTGGCTCGAAGACGCGGCGCACACGTTGCTCGATTCGGGCAGTGTCGCCGCCGGCCGCCTGGCCCAGGCCATGCTCGCCCGCGCCCACGCCGAACTCGGCGACGTGGACGGCGCAGAACGGACGCTGCGGGCGATCGGCGAGCCTGCCTCGGATAGAGTCCGCGCCGAAGTGGATGCCGTGAACGCGCTGCTCGCCGCCAGGCGAGCGGGTGCGGACGCGAGTCCCCCCGTCACCGACTCCACGATGCAAGGCCAAGGTCCAAGCCGCGAACTGTTCCGCACGTTCCTCGCCGTGAACCGGCAGCTCGCGCAGGAGAACGACCTGGACAAGGCGATGCGTCACCTGCTCGACGCGGCGGTGACGTTGACCGGCGGCCGTATCGGCTACCTGCTCGTCGCGCGCGAAGACGGCATGCGGCGCGAGTTCCAGAGCGGCGACAGCGGTCCTTCGGGGCAGGCGTTCAGCCGGTCGCTCGCGAATCGCGCGATGCAGGTCCAGCGCACGCTCACGGGCGCCGACGGACTCGCCGATCGCGACCTCCAGGATGCGCCGTCGATCAAGAACCTGCAGATCCGCTCCGCGATCTGTTCGCCGTTCCGATCCGCGGGCGGCACCCTCGGGGCGATCTACGTGGAGCATCCCGGCCGCGCCGGCGTGTTCGCGGACGCCGACAAGGAAGCGCTCGAAGTGCTCGCCGATCAGGCGGCGATCGCCGTCGACCGCATGCTCCGCGAGGAGGCGATGGCGACCGAGCTGACCGAGAGCCGCCGCGAACTCGCGGTGGTGAAGCGTGCGTCGCGCCGCGAGTCGACCCAGCTCCTCGGTGACAGCCGTCCGATGCGCGACCTTCGTGCCCAGATCGACAAGCTGGCGCCGCTCGAGCTTCCGGTGCTCGTGCTCGGCGAAACGGGCAGCGGCAAGGAACTCGTCGCCCGCGCGCTGCACGAACGCAGCCATCGCCATCGCGGCCCGTTCGTCGCGGAGAACTGCTCCGTGCTGCCGCCCGAGCTGATGGAGCGCGAGCTGTTCGGTCACGTGCAGGGTGCGTTCACCGGCGCCGACCGCGAACGGCCGGGCCTGCTCGAACTCGCGAACGGCGGCACGTTGTTCCTCGACGAAGTCGGTGACATGCCCGCGGCCCTGCAGGTCAAGCTGCTCCGCGCTCTGCAGGAGCGCTCGATCCGACGCGTCGGCGGCACCGAGAACGTCGCTCTCGACCTTCGACTCGTCGCGGCGACGCACAAGGACCTGCGCGCGATGGTGCAGCGCGGTGAGTTCCGCGAGGACCTCTTCTTCCGGCTCGCCGCGGTGGAAGTGAAGGTCCCTCCGCTGCGCGAGCGCGACGGCGACATCGTGCAGCTCGCGGAGCACTTCGTCCGCAAGCACGGCGAGGAGCGAGGGCGGGCCTTGCGTCTCCACCCGGCCGCCAAGCAGGCGCTGCTGGCCTATCCGTGGCCCGGCAACGTGCGCGAACTCGATCACGTCGTCGCGCGTGCGGCGCTGCTCTGCGAGGGCGACGAGGTCGTGGCTCTCGACCTGCCGCAGGCGGCGGGCGGCGGTGCAGCCGCCGTCGCGGCACCGTCGTCGCCGGCCGAAGTGGTGACCCTCAAGGAAGCGGAGCGGCGGGCGATCGTCGCCGCGATGCAGGCGTACGGCGGGGACAAGGCGAAGACCGCGCGTGCCCTCGAGATCTCGCGCACGGCTCTCTACGAGAAACTGAAGCGGCACGGCGCGGGTTAGCGGCGCGTCGACGTTCGGTGCCGCTCGATGGCGTCGACGATTCGGCGCCACTCGCTAGAATCGCGCCGCGATGGGAAGAACGAATCGGATCCTGTCCGCCTGGTGGTGCACCGCGTTCCTCGCAGCGCAGGCTCCTGCACCGAAGGACGAACTCGAACTCGACAAGCAGGTCGCGCAGTTGCTCGTCGCCTACGCCCGCACTGCCGAGAGCAGCAAGCTGCCGTCGGCGGCGCGGCGCGCCTACGAGGCGATCCTCGACCACTACGACGTCGAGCACGCTGCGGCGCGCGCCGGCCTCGGCTGGAAGAAGGTCAAGGGCGAGTGGCAGCAGGTCACGCCGGTGGACAAGCTGCCGGCGGACGCCGCCACCCCGGCGCAGAAGAAGGCGGTCGCGGACGCCTGGAACCTGACCCGGAAGCGCGTCGGTGCCATGCATCGCGAACTGGGTCTCGCCTTGCTGGCGGCCGAGCAGCACCCCCGCGGCGCCTACCAGCTGGAGCGGGCCCTGGTCTTCGATCCGGACGACCGCGCCGCGCACGTTGCTCTCGGCCACGAGGAGTTCGAGGGTTTCTTCGGGACCGCGGACCAGATCGCGTTCGTGCAACGCATGCGCACCATCCTGGCCAAGGCGCGCGAGATCGCCGAGAAGGAGATCGCCGTGGAGGTGGTGGACAGCGACCGCGTGCCGATGGAGCTGAGGCGAACCGGTCTCGGGTTCGCCGGAGCCCGCACGAAGTACGTCACCTACTGGGTGGCCGGCACGCCGGAGGAGGCCGCGGAGCACGCGATCGCCAACGAACGCGCGGCCGAGCTGCTGCACTTCCTGTACGGCGACGATCCGGCGACACGGAAGCACTTCACGGTGCGGCCGGTCGTCTGGGTCGGCGTGCTCCGGACCCGCGAGCAGCGCATGCTCCTGCTCGAGGTGAGTCCCGCTGCCCGCGCGGGGGACAAGCTGAGTCGCGCACTGCTCTACGGCGGCCAGGTCTTCGATTCCGAGAGCGGCGTGGCGGAGTGGTGTTACCACCGCGTCGGCTCGGACGCCGACTCCGCCGTCGGCCAGTACACGAAGCGCGCGACTCCGTGGTTCAACGCTTCGCTCAGCGAAGGACTGGTGCACACGATGACCTGGCTCCTGTGCGGCACGACCCTGGCCGCCTACATGGATCTGCCGACCACCGGCGGCGCAGGGAAGGAGCGTGAGGAGGATCCCGCGACGTGGCTGCAGCGGCTTCGCGACGACGTGGACGCGGGCAGGGACTGGCCCCTCGTACAGGTCGTGCGTGAGCGGATGGAGAACTTCCGCGAGCCGGTGCGCTACAAGGCCTGGACGTTCGCCCTGTGGCTGCTCGCGCGATACCCCGAGCAATGGGCGTCGCTGCTGAACGCGCTGGGTCCGGAGCCGCGGTTGCCCGAAGACGTGACACGGATCTTCACCGAAGTGCTGAAGCGCGATCCTGCCGAGCTCGACGACGAGTGGCGGAACTGGGTGCGCCGCGGCTCACCGATCGGCAAAGCGAGCGGATTCCCGCAGTAGGGCACCGCGGCAGTTCCGCCGCGGCGCGAACCCCCGTGTGCGGATCCCGGGCGCAGCCCCCGCACGGGTGTCCGGATGTCGTACGTCGGCGAGGCCTTGGCGACGACGGCACCGCCTTTGCCCGGTGATCAGGCCGCTCCGCAGACGCCGGGCGTATGGCCGTCCCGACGCCCCACCGCACCGTGGTAGATTCCTCGACCCCGACCCCCGATGTCCGCAACCCGACGCCTCCTCCTGCTCACCGCGCTGCTCACGCCGTTCGGCCTCACAGCGCAGACGCTGACGCTCGCCGAGGGATCGCCCGGCTCGCTCCGGATCGTGGCGCTCGACGAGAGCGATCCGAACGGCGGTGACACGGTCGTCCTCCAGGACGCGGATTTCGTGCCGATCGAGATGACGGGGCGCACGATCGCCCACGAACTCGACGACACGCGCGCCCGCCGCATCGAACGGAACGGCATCGTGCGCCTCGAACTGCCGAACGGGGGGCGTGTGTTCCGATACCGCCGCGCCGCAGGAGCGTTCTGGGGCTTCCTGCACGTCGCCGGCGACGGCACGCCGCGCGTCGTGTTCGAGCTGGCAGGTGTGGGCCCGCTCGGCGTCGACGATCCGTTCGCCGACCGCATCGCGATCGCCGACGACAGTCGGCACGCGGCGGTCGTCCGCGCGAACGGCACGATGCACATCGTGCGCCTGGACGGCGGGCTCTACCCGAACGGACGAGCCGACTGGGTCGTCGCCGGCGTCGACGTGCTCCCGCTCTCCGTGATGCTCGGACCGACCTGCGTGTGGTTCCAGGGCGAGGCGGGTGCATCGAACCCCGTTCGCCTGTGGCGCTGCGATCTCGCGTTCAGTTCTTCCGCGGTGGACATCTCGCCGCCGATCACCGGTGGTGCGGACTTCAAGGACCAGATGGCGATGTCGCGCGACGGCTCCGTCGTCGTGTTCCTCTTCGGTCCGCAGCAGCAACAGCGCCTGTGGCGCGTCGGCACCACCGGCGCCGCGACCGTGCTTCCGCCGGCGCCGAGCAAGTACGAAGAGCCCGGCTACCTGCCGGAAGAACCGGGCGAACCGGCGATGCTGCTCAACGACGACGGCAGCCGCCTCTTCTACGTGGACGCCGACGTTCGCGACGAGCTGTACCTGCTCGACATGACGGGGCAGAACCCGTCGCTGGCGATGACCGAGGATGCGGTGTTCCAGCCGTACATCGGCGTGCACATCCTGCCGAAGTTCGCCGGCAGCTCGCTCCTCATCGCGATCGGCGACCCCGGCCAGATGGACTGGTTCCGCGCCTCGTTGGCGGCGAGCGGCGGCACCGTGACGAACCTCACGGGTACCGGCTCGTTCGTGTCGCCCTTCCCTTCGGGCACGATCGACCCCGTTCAGGCGGCGTCGGTCGGCACCCGGTTGCTCGCGGTCGAGCAGCAGACGGGCGGCCTCACACTGCGCCAGATCGACGCGTCGACCGGCGCCCAGGCGCCGCTGCCCCAGAACGTGCTCGGTGTTCCGAAGGCGGGCAGCGCGACTGCAGGTGCCGCGGATCTCCTGGTGCAGACCGTCGACGGCGATTCCGTGTTCGCCGGCGCGGACGGCTCGCTGCTGTTCACCCTCCCGCCCGACCTGCTCCTCACGCCGCCCGTGCGGGGTCCGCAGTTCTCGGGCACCTGGCTGCACCTGCCGATCCAGCTCGGGATCCCGGTCTTCTACGCACCGCAGGGCATCGTGACGCTTCCGCTCGAGGTAGGGCTCGAGCAGATCGTGATGACCGCGGCCGGTGGCGCCGTGCTCGTCGGCTCGACGGTGCGCTACCTCGCGCTCGGCCGCTTCGAGACGCTCGTGCGTCCTGCGGCGACGTTCCGGAGCGTGCTGTCCGGCGCCGGCGGCTGACCTACGGCATCGACAGCACGGTCGGCAATCCGAGCTTCAGGCCGCTCGGGGCGAGTTCGATCGCCTGAAGCGTCAACGTCTGTCCGGCCGGCGACACCGGGTGCGGAATCGTCTGCGTATGCGTGCGCGTGATCGGGTCGTAGACACCGGCGTAGAGGACCGCGAAGTTGCCGACGTCGAGCCAGGTGAGGCCGAGCGGCGTGGTGAGAGCCGGCGCCACCGAGCTGAACACGACGACGAAGGGCTCGTTCGCCGGGCCGTGTGCGGCGACGGTCGCCACGGTGCCGTTGGTCGAGGCCCGCATGCTCGCGAACTCGAACGGCAGCGGCGTGACGCCGGTGACGAGGGGACCGGTCGCGGTCAGGGTCGTCGACGGATCGAGCACCACCGCGTCTCCGTCCTGCGCCTCGATCGCCGGGTAGACGAACGAGGCGAAGCTGGTGCCGGTGAGGCTCGAACGCGTCGCGACCAGCGCGCCGCCACCGAGGAGTCTGACAGCCGGGGCGCCGAACGAGTACGCGCCGTGGATCGAGCACTGCACGAGCATGATCCCGCTGGCGGTCGCCGTGAGGCCGGCCACCAGGACCGAAGGATCGACCACGCACTGTTCGAGCAGGACCGTCGCAGCGTTCGTGGTCACCTGGCGGCACAGCACACGCGCGACGTGCACCTGTGGCGCCTGGTCGATCTGCAGCGCCCACATCTCCGCACTGGCCTGGTTGCCGAGATCGTGGAGCACGATCGGCCCGTCGCAGCGCTCGATGCGCACGGACATGCTGATGCCGCTCCCGCTCTTCAGCGTGAAGCCGCGCATCACGAAGGGCTCGTTCGCCGCGAGGTCGTGCACGTGGATGCCCGATCCGGGGAACGCGGTGCGCATCAGCGCGCCGCGGCCGACGAGCTGCAGCGGCTTGTCGATGTCCAGGACTTCGAGGTAGTCGCCGCCGATCGCGAGCACCGTGTCGCCCGGTGCGGCCGCCGCGATCGCGGCGTTGAGCGTTGCGTAGGTCTGACCCGGCCCCACGGTAAGCACCTGCTGCGCCGTGGTCGCGCCGCCGAGCAATGCAGCGAGCGTGGATCCTGCGATCGTGGAAACGGGGGATGTCCTTCTTCGCGCGCTTCGCATGCCACGGATTGTTCCAGCGCACGCAGGGTCGGCAAGCGGGGAGTTTCGACCTTCGCAAAGCGCGGCGCGGCAGCCGTCGCGGTCTCGATGCGGTCGTCGACTCGCGCTCTCCTTCGCACCGGGGGAACCGGGCGCCCGGCCGTGATGTGCCGGGCGGTGCTGTCCGGCGCAAGCGGCCGACGTCACCGTGCCGTTCACGACCGCGTTCCCAGTCGCCGTGCCATGCGCCATACTTCGGAACCCTTGTCCCCTGGCGCGCGGCGACGCGCTCCGAACATGACGCTGCGCGCCGTTCTCCCATGCGTGTCCCTCGCCCTGGTCTGCACGTCCGTGGGCGCCCAGACCACGTCGGTCGCGCACTACGTCGTCGGTGGCATCGAGGTGCAGCGCTGGGTCGAGAGCGGCGAGGCGAAGGCGTCGTGGCAGCGTCCCGGTGAACCGCTGCGTCCCCTGCTCGCGCCGGACGATCGGCTGCACTTCCTGCTGCAGTCGTTCGACCCTCTTGCCGGTGTGCCGCAGTTCGCGGCTCCGCTGGACGCACCCGCCGGCACGCGCCTCCGGATCGTGCAGTTCCAGACGCAGGTCCTCGAGCCTTACCGGAGTCAGGTCGAGCTGGCGGGCGCCGAGGTCCTGCACTACCTGCCCGCGAACGCGCTGTTCGTGCGCTGTGACGCGGCCGTCGTTCCCGCGCTGCAGGCACTGCCGTCGGTGCGGTGGGTCGGCGACCTCGCGAACGCGTTCAAGCTCGATGCGGCGCTGCGCGCATTCCTCGTCGCGGGCGGCACCGCGGCGGTCGAATGCAATCTCGTGCTCGGCCGGAAGTCCGACCGGGCGCAGCTGATCGCCCGCATCGGCGGCATGCAGGCGCAGCTCGTCGACGCGTGCGACGGTTCGGTGATGGTGCGCGCAAGGCTCACGCCGCCCCAGCTCGGTTCCCTGCTCGACACCGACGTCGTGACGTGGGCCGATCTCGCCGGACCGGACGGCTTCGACATGGACCACGCGCGGGCGCAGGGCGGCGCCGACGCGGTCGAGACGATCGCCGGCTACCGCGGTCAGGGCGTACGAGCCGAGATCACCGAACCGTTCGACGAGACGCACCAGGACCTCGCCGGGCGTGTCGCGGTGCGCGGCGCGAACCTCGCGACCGACCACGGGCAGTGCGCTGCGGGCATCGTCGGCGGCAGCGGCGCCGGGAACGCCGCGGCGCGCGGGCTCCTGCCGGACTGCGATCTGATCGAAGGCGCCTATACCTCGGCGACGCACTACGCCCAGATCCAGGGCAGCGTGGACCCGCTGCTCCCGTGGCACACCATGGTCGCGACGGCGAGCTGGGGTGCGGCACTCTCGACGACGTACAACGCGGTCTCGCAGGCGATGGACGACGCGCTGTTCGACAGCGACCTCACGCGACTGAACAGCATGAGCAACAACGGCAACCAGACGTGCCGGCCCGAGGCCTGGGCGAAGAACATCATCTCCGTCGGCGGAGTGCGGCACCTCGACGACGCGTTCCCCGGCAACGACCACTGGTGGTGGCCCGGTGAGACCGGCGCTGCGAGCATCGGCCCGGCGACCGACGGCCGCATCAAGCCCGACATGGTCGCGTACTACGACTGGGTGCAGACGACCGACCTGCCCGGCACGGCGGGCTTCACGGGGACCGACTACACGCTCGATTTCAACGGCACGTCCGCGGCGACTCCGATCGTCGCCGGCTACGTCGGCCTCCTGCAGCAGATGTTCACCGACGGCGTGTTCGGCAATCCGTTGCCGATGCCCGCGACCCCGGCGAACCGCTTCGCGAACAAGCCGCACATGACCACGAGCAAGGCGCTCGTGTGCAACACGGCGTCGCAGTACCCGTTCGTCGGCCCCGGCCACGACCTCACGCGAACGCATCAGGGCTGGGGCTTTCCGGCAGTCGACCGCGCGTACGCGAATCGGCACCGCATGCTCGTCGTCGACGAGTACGAGACGTTGTCGCTGGGACAGACGCGTGAGTACTGGGTGAACGTCGCCCCGGGTACGCCGGAGTTCCGTGCGACGCTGACTTGGGCCGATCCCGCCGCACAGGCGAACGCCAACATCCATCTCGTCAACGACCTGAACCTGAAGGTCACGCGCTTCGCCGACGGCACGTCCTGGTGGGGCAACCACGGCCTGCTGGACGGCACGGAGTCGACGCCGTCCGGCCTCGCCGACGACCGCAACACGCTCGAGTCCGTCTATCTCTCGAACCCGCAGCCAGGCGCCTACCGTATCGCCGTCGAGGCGGTGTCGATCGTCGAGGACGGCAAGGTGGAGACCCCGGCGCTGGACGTGGACTTCGCACTCGTCTGTCATCCGCTCGGCGGCGGCTCCCACGTCGACACCGGCCTGCAGTTCACCTTCGCGTCGTCGGGGCCGGGCGACCTGCACATGCAGTGCACCAACGTGCCGGCGACGGGCTGGAGCGAGGGCTTCACTGCGATGTCGTTCGACACGAGCCGCGGGCTCGGGTTCGGCGGCTTCTTCGGACTCGAGGTCGACGGCATCACGGGCGGCCTGTGGGTGTTGCCGATCGAGGCGGGCAGCGCGTTCCACTTCCCGAATGCGCCGGGCACCTACCCGTTCGCCGACTACGTCCTGCCGCCGTTCATCGTGACGTGGCTCGCCGGTTTCCGCGTGGACGGCGTCGTGCTCCTGCTCGACGCCGGCGACGTCGTCTTCGCCAGCAACGTCGACCGCATCACGCTGCAGTGAGCACTCGCTCGCGCCTGCGATTCGGGTTCTCGCCGTGCCCGAACGACACGTTCGCCTTCTGGGCCGCCACGCACGGCGCCGTCGGCGGCGCGGTGGAACTGATCGCCGACCTCGCGGACATCGAAGCGCTGAACGAGCGCGCGATCGCGGACCGCGACCCGCTGCCGGTCACCAAGCTCAGCATCCCCGCGCTCGCGCGCGTCGCCGATCGCTACGTTGCGCTGCCGTCGGGCGCCGCGCTCGGGTTCGGTTGCGGTCCGCTGGTCGTCTGCCGCGCCGGTTCGTCGTTGCGCTCGCTCGCCGACATCGGCAACGCCAGGGTCGCGATTCCGGGCCGCCGGACCACTGCGTACCTGCTCTTGTCGGCGCTGGCTCCGGCGCCGCGCGAAGCGGTGGCGATGACCTTCGATCGGGTGATGCCGGCCGTCGCGTCCGGCGAGTTCGACGCCGGCCTCGTGATCCACGAGAGCCGCTTCACGTACCGCGACCACGGCCTGGTCGAACTCGCCGACCTGGGCGTTGCGTGGGAACGCGAGACCGCCGGTCCGCTGCCGCTCGCGGTCATCGCCGCGCGTCGCGATCTCGGCGCGCCGACGCTGCAGGCTGTCGCGGAGACGCTGCGGACTTCGGTCGCGCTCGCGCGTCGCGAACCCGCGCGGCCGCGCGCGTTCGTGCGTGCGCACGCGCAGGAGATGGCGGACGACGTCTGCGCGCGGCACATTGCCCTCTACGTGAACGACTTCTCCGAGGACCTCGGTGCGACCGGTCGCCGCGCCATCGACGAACTGCTCGCCCGCGGCCGCGCGGCCGGTCTCCTGCCCGCGGGTGCGTCGCCGTTCGCCGAGCCGGCGTCGTCCGGGGAGGCCGGGTGACGTTCCCGCTGCTCGCGGCCGCGGTGTTCACGCTGGCGACGCTCGTGCTCACGCTCCTCGTGTGGGTAGTGCTCTGGTTCCTGGAGCGGGCCGGGCGCGGGTTCTGGCGCGCGGCCCTGTGGCTGCACGCCGGCTTGTTCCTGTTGCACGCGTTCGTCACGTTCCCGGTCGTGCTCGGCGGGCTCGGATCGCGTCGCTTCGTCGGCACGCGCCCGGACGAACGCACCTACGCCGGGCCGCGCATCGACGCCGCCGGCGCCATCGCGATCCAGTCGTGGGACTCGCTGAAGCACGAGGCACAGGTCGGCCATGCCGAGGTCGACGCCGAGATGGTCGCCGCCGCGAAGGCGCGCGAGCGCCGCATCCCGAGCAGCGACGGGGTCTCGCTGCGCGCATTCCGCATCGAGGCGCGGCGCGATCCGCCGGTCGCCGTCGCGGTTCTCGTGCACGGGCTCTTCCGGTCGGCGATGGAGCTCGATCCCGTCGCCGCGATGCTGCACGAACAGGGGTGCGAGTGCTGGTCCGTCGAGATGCGCAACTTCGGCGGCAGTTCGCGAGCACCGTTCACGGCCGGTCTCCGCGAGAGCGACGACGTGGTCGCCGCGGTGGGCTACGTGCGTTCGCAGCCGGGTCGCGAGCGAACACCGCTCGTGCTGTTCGGCGTCAGCTTCGGCACCGTCGCCGTGTCGATGGCACTGCCGCGGATCGACGGCGTCGCCGGCGTCGCGCTCGATGCACCCATCGACGACATGGGCGCGGCGGCGCACCGTTTGCTCGACCTGATCGGCGTGCGACGGCCGCTGTTCGCCATCGGCGAGCCGTGGCAGTCCCTCGTGCTCCGCTCGTTCGAGACATGGTCCGGCGTCGAACTCGCCCGCATCGTGCCTGCGGACGTGCTCGCGACGCTGCCGCAGGATCTGCCGGTCCTCGTGATCGGCGCCGGCATCGACGAACGCGCGCCGCCGGCGACCGTCGAGCGACTGTTCGCGCGCCTGCCGATGGCGGACGAACGGAAGCAGCTGTGGATGGAGGGTTCGTCGGAGCACGGGCGGGTCTTCCTCGACCATCCCGCGCAGTACGCCGAGCACCTGCGCTGGCTGCTCGGCCGCCTCCGCCGCTGATTCGCTTCGGGATCGCGTCCCTCGAATCCGGCGCCCGGCTGGCTACCTTCCCCCGTCCACACGATGCAGCGCCGCGATCGCGCCGCCGACCTGGAGCGGCTGCACCTCGACATCCTGCCGCAGCCGGACGACTTCACGTGCGGGCCGACGTGCCTGCACGCGATCTACCGCTATTGGGGCGACGACGTCCCGCTCGCGCGCCTCGTCGAAGAGATCGTCCGTACTCCGTCGGGCGGCACCGCGGACGTGTTCCTCGCGAACCACGCGCTGCGTCGCGGCTACCGCGCGACGATCTGCACCTACAACCTGCGCATCTTCGATCCGACGTGGTTCACGACGTCCGGTCTCGACCTGCGCGAACGGCTGCGCCTCCAGCGTGAGTTCAAGACGCCGCAACGGCCGGTCTTCGGCCTGCTCACCGACGCGTACATCGAGTTCCTCGATCTCGGCGGCGAACTGCGCTTCGTCGACCTCTCGCCGACCGTGCTGCGGCGCTGGCTGCGCCGCGGTGTACCGATCCTGACCGGCCTCAGCTCGACGTACCTGTACCGCCGTTCACGTGAGTACGGCCCTGACGACGACGACGACGACGTGCGCGGCGAGCCGCAGGGGCACTTCGTCGTGCTCAGCGGGTACCGCCGCACGCGTCGTTCGGTGATCGTCGCGGATCCCTTCCTCGAGAATCCGATGGCTCCCGACACCCACTACGAGGTCAGCCTCGACCGGGTCGTCGGCGCCATCCTGCTCGGCGTGCTGACGCACGACGCCAACCTCCTGATGATCGAACCCGCTTCCCGGCCCGAGGCCGCACCGGCCCCCGGGCTCTGACCATGCGCAATCTCGTCGTCGTCAACGACCCGAAGGAATGGTCGTTCTCCCAAGAAGGGGTCGAACTCGTCGCGGCCCGCAAGTACCTGACGCACCCGTCCTACACCACGCTCGAGCGGGTGCGGGTGATTAACCTGTGCCGGTCGCTCGGGTACCAGAAGATCGGCTACTACGTGTCCCTGCTCGCCGATGCGCGCGGCCATCGGCCGATGCCGAGCATCGAGACGATCCAGAACATGAAGGACCGCGCGATCGCCGCGATCGCGGGCAGCGACCTGCAGGAGATCATCGACGAGTCCCTCGCCAAGGTGCAGAGCGAGGAGTTCGTGCTCAGCGTGTACTTCGGCCGCAACATGGCGCAGCGGCACGAACGGCTCGCGAGCGCGTTGTTCCGGATGTTCCCGAGCCCGTACCTGCAGGCGAACTTCCAGAAGAGCGAGAAGTCGGGCCGTTGGCGCCTCGACAGCCTGAAGCCGCTCGCGCTCGACGACATCCCTCCGGGTCACGAAGGGTTCGCGCAGGAGGCGACGACCGACTTCCTGCAGCGCGGACCGGTGCGCACGCAGAAGCGGGCGCAGAGGCCGTACGACCTCGCGATCCTCGTCGACCCCGAGCTGCCGGAGCCGCCGTCGAACAAGAAGGCCCTGCAGAAGTTCGCGAAGGCGGGCGAGGATGTCGGCTTCAACGTCGAGTTCATCCGTCAGGAGGACTACTCGCGCATCGGCGAGTTCGACGCGCTGTTCATCCGCTGCACGACCGGCGTGAACCACTACACGTTCCGCTTCGCGTGCCGCGCCGAGGCGCTCGGCCTCGTCGTCATCGACGACCCCGCGTCGATCCTGCGCTGCTCCAACAAGGTCTTCCTCGCGGAGATGGCGGACCAGCAGGACATCCTCGTGCCGAACACGATGATCGTGCATCGCGGGAACGTCGACGACCTCGTGCCGCGGCTCGGCCTGCCGTGCGTGCTGAAGCAGCCCGACAGTTCGTTCTCCGCCGGCGTCCGCAAGGTCACGACGATGCAGGAGCTCGCCGAGCAGGTCGAAGCGATGCTCGAGAAGTCGGACCTCGTCATTGCGCAGGGCTTCGTGCCGACCGAGTTCGACTGGCGCATCGGCGTGCTCGACGGCCACCCGCTCTTCGCGTGCCGCTACTTCATGGCGGACGGCCACTGGCAGATCCTGAAGCGCGACGCCGGCGGCAAGAAGGAGGACGTCGGGCGAGCGGAGACCGTGCCGGTCGAGATGGCGCCGACGCGCGTCGTGAAGACCGCGTTGAAGGCGGCGAACCACGTCGGCAAGGGTCTCTACGGCGTCGACCTGAAGGAGGTCGGCGGCAAGGTCTACATGATCGAGGTCAACGACAACCCGAACATCGACGCCGGGTTCGAGGACGAAGTGCTCGGGGACGAGCTGTACCTCCGGGTGATGCGGACCCTGTTCGCGCGCGTCACGCAGCGCCATCGCGGGTGGGGGTCGGCGTGACGCTCGGCCTGTTCGCGGGCTTCGGCATCGAACTCGAATACGCGGTCGTCGATCGCACGACCTTCGCGGTGCGCCCGATCGTCGACGAACTGCTGAAGCACTTCGCGGGCAGCTACTCGGGCGACTTCGACGACGGCCCGATCTCCTGGTCGAACGAACTCGCACTGCACGTCGTCGAGCTGAAGACGAACGGTCCGGCGCCGTCGCTCGCCGGTGTGGCGACTGCCTTTCAGCGGTCGCTGTTGCGCGTGGAAGGTGCACTCGAAGGCATGGGGGCGCGCCTGCTGCCGGCGGGCATGCACGCGACGATGCGGCCGGATCGCGACTTCCGCCGCTGGCCGCACGACTACGCCGAGGTGTACGGCGCGTACGACCGCATCTTCGACTGCCGCGGCCACGGATGGTCGAATTTGCAGAGCTGCCACCTGAACCTGCCGTTCGCGAACGACGACGAGTTCGGTCGCCTGCACCTCGCCTGCCGCGCGCTCCTGCCGCTGCTGCCCGCGCTCGCGGCGAGTTCGCCGTTCTGCGAAGGTGCATGGACGGGCTGGCTCGACTGGCGCCTCCACGTCTACCGCCACAACCAGCAACGCGTGCCGCGCATCGCCGGCCTCGTTGTGCCGGAGGCGGTGACCACGCGCGAACGCTACTTCTCGGAGATCCTGGAGCCGATCTGGGCGGACATCGCGCCGCTCGATCCGGACAACCTGCTGCGCGAAGAATGGCTGAACTCGCGCGGCGTCGTCGCGAAGTTCTTCCGCGACGCGCTCGAGATCCGCGTGCTCGACGTGCAGGAGTGTCCGGCGGCCGACCTCGCGATCTGCGCGCTCGTCACCGCGGTCCTGCGTGCGATGTGCGACGAGCGTTGGTGCGATCGCCGCGCGCTCGCGGCGCTGCGCACCCAGGAACTCGCGGACGTGCTGTGGGCCGTCGCGAAGGACGGCGACCAGGCGGTCGTCGCACACCGCGGCCTTCTCGTGGCGCTCGGGCTGCCGGCCGAACCCCGAAGCGCGATCGACGTGTGGCGCAGCCTCGCCGACGCCGTGTTGCCGGACGTCGCGCAGCTCGATCCGATCCTCGCGTCGCCTCTGCACACGATCCTCGCGCGCGGCCCGCTCGCCCGCCGCATGCTCTCCGCGGTGGGCGAGACACCGAACCGCGATGCTCTGCTGCGCCTACAGGCGGAGCTGGCCGACTGCCTGCGCACCAGTGCGTCGTTCGGCAGCTGATTCCGCGGCTACGCGTCCGGATCGTGCAGGGGGATCAGGAACACTCCCGCCGCGAACAGCACGCACGCGACGACGAGGCCCGGCACCGGCTCGCCCGTGAGCATCCAGATCGTGATGCCGAACAGTGCGCCGCCCTCGACGATCGCGATCGGCGTGAGCAGTGCGGGGAGGCGCCGCGTTGCGCGCTCTTCTCGCGGCGCGTTCTCCACGGCGCGTTCCATCGCTGCGCGAACCACGAACGCGGCGATCAGCATGCTGCCACCGACGCCCCAGCAGACGAGCCCGATCTCCGGCGGCAGGTCCGGGGACAGGCCCTTTCCGTCGTTCGCCTGCAGCGCCACGGCGGCGCCGATCGAGTAGAGCACGATGCCGACGAGCAGCATCACGCACACGAGCCGCTGCTGCGCGAACGGGATCGTCGACGGCGTCATCGCGCGGCACCGTCGCGGAAGAACAGTCCGACGACGTGCCCCGATCCGATCCGGAAGAGCGGCTTCGCGCGCCGCTGCGAGTAGCCGCACTCCGCCGCGACTTCTCTGACGCGTTCGTTGCGCAGCACGTTCTTCGGCTTCTTGCCGGCCAGCACGACGCGCACCTGGCGCAGGAGGTTCTTCAGCGACGTCGCGGAGAACCATGTCACGATCACGGCCTTCCTCGCGACGCGGAACAGTTCGCGCAGGTGCTGCTCGCGCAGCTCTTGCGTCTCGAGGTGGTGCGAGAGGCGGAAACTCAGCACGACGTCGACCGAACGGTCGGGCAGCGGGACCTCGAGCGCCGACGCGCGGAAGTAGCGGCGGCCGTCGTCGCCGTGGTCGCCGCGATTCAGCGACACCATCGTGAACGACCAGTCGGCCTCGACGAGCGTCTTGCAGCGGCTCTTCAGGAAGTCGGCGAGCCGCCCGTGGCCGCACGGCAGGTCGAGGATCGAGTCGACGTCGCCGATCTCGGCGAAGTAGCCGGCGAGCAGGGCGCGTTCGCGCTTGTCCGACCACTTGCGGTGCAGCTTGTTCCCGTAGTCGGCCTTGTAGGCCTCCGCGCCGCGCGGACTGTTGTAGTTCTGCAGCTTGCTCTGCTGCATCGGGGCGTGCAGGTTGCTCATGAGTGCTCGGCGCGCGGTCGGTGGGGTCGGCGCAGCGGCGACGGCAGGTAGGTGTACCAGGTCGCCGCGAGGGCGCGCAGCGCATCGTGCACGACGACGGGGCGTCGGGCCAGCGTGCGCCACAGTCGCTTCGCCATGGCGCGGTCGCCGTCCGTGTAACCGAGCAGCCAGCGCATCCGCTCGACGTCGGAGAAGTCGCGGCGTCGGCTCGGCGAGAACGCGGCGGCGAACACGTCGATCGTGGCGAGGCGACCGCCGTGCACGGAGCGCGGCGCAGGGATGCCGGCAGGCGTGTCGCAGACCGCGAGTTCGGCGGCTGCGGGGTCGCCGAGGACCAGCACGTTGCGCGGCATCGGCGTCGCCCACAGGAACCCGCCGTGGTGCAGCCGCGCCACGAGGCGCCCCATCGCCGACGCGAGGGCGGCGCGCGTGCCCCAGGCCGCGCCGGGCGAGAGCCCGGCGAGCACCTGCTTCAGCGTGCGCGCGTCGGGCAGGAAGCGCGTGACCAGGGTCGACTCGTCGACGAACCCGAAGCGGCGTCGTGCGGACCACGCGACTGCCGTCGTGCACTTCACTCCGGTCGCTTCGACGGCGCGCAGATTGTGGTACTCGCGTTCGGCGCGTGACCGGCGCACGAACGTCTGCAGCCAGCGCGTGCCTCGGTTGCGATAGACCTTGCGAACGACGGCGTCCTCGCCCGCGCCCAGGCGCTCGACGATCGTCGCGGCTTCCGCCTTCAGCACCTGGTGGTGCTCGCGGGCGAGGCGATCGAAGTCGTCGGGGAGTTCCACGCGTGTCAGCGGCGGCGGAGTTCGCGTTCGAGACGTACCACGAAGTCGTGCGCCGGCCATGGCGGATCCGGCGTCATCGTGACGAGGTTGGTGAACATCAGCGGATGCTCGACCTTCGGCATCGGAAGATCGAGCCACTGCCGGATGCTGCGCACGGCCAGCACTTCGAGCGGGTAGAGCTGACATGGCGGGTCGTCGAACGTGGCTCCGCGGCCGCGCACGCTCTCGAGGTGCAGATCCAGCGTGGTCGCGAGCCGCTGCGCGAACAGCCGTTCGTCGCCGGTCCAGTGCAGGAGCGCGTCGTGGTAGGGCCCGACGCGGTGGGTCACCACCGGCCGTTCGCCGGCGCGCAGCGCGAGCAGTTCGCGCGTGAACGCGGCGAGGTGCGTGTCTTCGCCGAACGCGCCGTCCGGCTGGTTGCGCATGCGCTCGTACAACGGTTCGGCGCCCGGGTCGTCGAGAGCGAGGCCGAGCAGGACGGTCAGCGTGCCTTGCAACTGGGAGAACGGCAGCGGCCCGGCGCCGCGGCGATTGGTTGGCTGCTGGCGCGCCCGCAAGAGGAGCGAGCAGCGGCGCAGCGCCTGGCCCTGACGCGCTTCGTCGAAGCCGCGGCCGTCGCCGCCGAGAACGCGGACGAAACCGTTGCCGAGGTGCCACGTCCCGAGCATCCACGCTGCGACCTGCACCTGCGTTTCGCGGCCGGGAGCGTCGAGGGAGGCGTGCAGCACCGCTTCCTGCTCCTCGCGGAGGAATTTGCGATTGCCGTCGCGTTCCGCCCACTCGGTGAGGTTGCGTCGCAGGCTGGTGATCGCGGCGAGGGACATGGGCGGAGCAGGCTACCGTTTCCGCGCGCGGGCCGCGAAACGTAGACTGCGGCGCCGTGGACCTGCTGCACTGGATCCTGTTCGGCGTCCTGCCGGCTCTCGCGTCGGTGCTGTTGTTCGTCGGGCTCGGCGGAGCCCGCATGCTCGCGCCTGCCATCGCAGTCGCGATGTGCGTCCCGTTCGGCATGTCGGAAGGATGGCCGGACTGGCCGTGGGATCTGTCGATCACGCGCAGCAACCCGGTCGCGTGGTTCTGGTGGGCACTCGCGTTCGCGGGGGTCGTCGGCGCCGCGTACGACACCAAGGCACTGCCGCGGCCGGTGCTCGGCTGCTTCGAGGTCGCACTCGTGCTGCTCGTCCCGTGGGTGTTGTCCGGTGCCCTGCGCGCGCGCTGGTCGTTCGAGTGGTGCGTCGTGATGCTCGGTCTTGCGTGGGCCGTTCTCGTCGCGATCTGGTGGGGGCTCCGCACTGCGTCCCGCCTGCAGCCCGGCATGGCAGTGCCGCTCGCGGGGACGATCGTGTTCGTCGCGGATGCGATCCTGCTGCACGCGCGCGGCGACATCGTCGGCTGGCGCCTCGCCGGCGTTGCCGCGGTCGCGGCCGGCGTGTCGGTCGCCACGACGCTGTGGCGACGGCCGTTCGTGTGCGGCACGGGGGCCTCGCTCTGCATCACGATCGCGCACGCGGGTGTGCTGTGGTTCCGCCGGAGCGAAGGCGAACTCACGCGGCTTCCGTTCGTGCTCGCTCTCTTCGCTCCGCTGGGAATGTGGATCGCCGCCGCGAAAGCGTTCGCGGACGGGCGTACGACCGGCATGCTCGTCGGGGTGCTCGCGACGGCCGGGCTCGCGGGATCGGCGATCGCCTTCGGGTGACCCCGGCCACGGCGCGATGCGACCGATCGATCGTGAACGGGTGAATCGCCGCGCGACCCGGTGAGAATCGCCACCACGGCGAGAGCGGCTGGGGGTAACGTGCCCCGCTCGTCCCCCTCGCAGCATGGAGGTTTCGCGTGAGCAGTTCGTACGTTTCTCGGCATGGCGCCGGTGCCCTGGCCGCGCTGGCCGCCCTGATCGCAGTGTTGGTCACCGTCCCGCGCGACACTGCGTCGACGCAAGGTCCGCGCGCAGTCGTGCAGAATCCGGTCGACGTGCCGCGTTCCATCGGTGACGTGCCGTTGCCCGTGCCCGAGTCGCGCGTAGTCGTCCTGCAGAGCACGCCCGAAGAACTGCTCGCGTCGGTGATCGCGGCTCGCGGCCGCGGGGACCTCGCGGCGCTCGCGCGTTGCTCGTCGACCTCGGTCGATCGTGATGCGCTGGACCAGCTGGACACCGCGCGCGCGGAACGCGACTTCGTCGACGGCGACGAGATCTGGAAACGGATCGAGGCCGCGACGACGGCGCGCACGCTGCGAATCGAACAGGCGAAGCAGGCGGCCAAGGCGAAGGGCGATCCGATCGAAGGGACCGGCTCGTTCGTCGTTCCGTCGGCTGGCCGCGCCTCGGCGAGCGCAGGTATCGCCGAACTGCAGATCCCGATCGTCTGCATCCGTGGCGCCTGGTTCGTGAGGGTCTCGCCGTGAAGCTCGCTGCCGCACTCCGTCTCCTTCCCGCCCTGGTGCTCACGTTCGCGCTGCCTGCCGGCGGCGCCGGCGGCAGCGGCGCCGAGGGTCCTGCCCCCGTCGCGTCGTACGCACTGCAGTTCTCGGCGCAGCCGACCTCGGTCGTCGCCCCGACGCCGTTCGCCGTGACGATCACCGTCATCAACACGATGACCGGCCTGCCCGAGGCTCCGAGTCCGACGTTCACGATCACCCTCGGCGCGCAGGGTCTCGGCGGTGTGCTCCAAGGCACCACGAGCCTGCTCGCCAGCGCGGCGACGACGACGTTCACCGGGCTGTCCTACACCGGGCTCGGCACGACGTCGCTGACCGCGGACGCACCGGGCGTGACCGGCGGGGTGAGCTCGCCGATCGTGTTCGACCAGCCGTTCCCCGAGGTGGGCTACTCCGTGTCGGAGTTCGTGAACGGCCAGTTCGCGCTGCCCGTCACGTTCAAGTCGATGCTGAACCCGACGCAGACGGTGGCCGTCACCAATCTGCGCCTCACGGTGCACAAGCGCGCGGGCAGCGGGCGACTGAAGTCGCAGGCCTTCTACACCGCGAACGGCACGTCGACCATCTTGTCGAAGATCTCGTACGACGCCTGGGACACGCCGACGATCGAGGTGGCGACGCCGTACTCGAGTTCGCGCGGAGACATCCCGATGGCGGTGAACCTGACCACGGGCGGACCGACGCTCTTCGTGCTGCCGTCGACCGCGCAGAACGTCACGGTGTTCGTCCGTGACGGACTCGACAAGCCGTTCCCGGTCAGCGACACGTTCTCGTGGGTCGTGCTGAACGGGGCGACGGTGGTGGGGTCGGGCGCGGTCGGCGTCACGAACGCCTCGTCCTTCACGGTTCCGTTCCCGTCGCTCGCGGCGGGGTCCTACACGTTCGTCGTGACGCCCGCGGTCGGACTCGCCCTGCTCGGCATCCCGGTCGCGATGCTGACCGACTACCCGGGTCCGGTCGTCACGCTGCGCCCGGCGCGGGTCGGTTCGCCCTACGTCGAGACAGCGACCGGCATCGTCACCGGCACTCCGACCTCCTACGCGCTCGGGAGCGGGACCTTGCCCGCGGGCCTGTCGCTCGACCCCGTCACCGGCGCCATCACCGGCACGCCGACCACGGCGGGCACGAGCCGCTGCGTGATCGTGGGCACGGCCGCCGGAGTCAACCGGCCGATGCGCGCCACGCTGTCGGTCTTCTCCTCGGGCGACACCGAGTTCGTCGCCGGCCAGAACTTCGGGTTCACGGGTGCCACGCCGCCCTACACGCTGACCACGGTCGACTCGTCGGTGACGCCGACGAGCACGTTCGACAACGGCAATCCGACGTTCCAGATGCGTGCGCTCTATCCCACGCAGATCGCGACGATCACGACCCCGATGCCGTTGCTCGTGCTGCAACACGGCCGCGGGTTCGACCACACCGAGTACAACGACGTGCTCGGGCGCGTCGCGCGGTGGGGCTTCGTGTGCGTCAGCGCCGGTGACTTCTATTCGTTCTTCGGCCTCAACGAGCCCGGCTACGCGGGGACGCAGCCCTACGAGACGCCGACCCAGTTCGCCGAAGGCGGCATGGAGTCCGCATCGGGCATCCAGGAGCGGCTCATCCGCCGGATGATCATCCGCAACCGCACCGTCGGTGACACGTTCTTCGGCAAGATCGACGAGTCGCGCATCTTCGTCGCCGGTCACTCGCGCGGCGGCGGCACCGTCCACGCCGGGCAGTCGCGCGGCTTCAACTTCAAGCTGCTCGCGAGTGCGCCGCAGATCCCGGTGACCGAGACCACCGGTATCGCCGGCTACATCGGCCTGATGCCGTTCGACCTCTGGTACTTCACCGCGTGCCAGCCGCCTTCGGTGCCGGCGGTGCCGGGCGGCATCGGCGCGACGCCGTACAACATCCCGCGCAATCTGCGGCGCATCCCGGGCCTGATCTTCGCCAGCGAACTCGACGGCGACCTGATCTACCCGATCTGCGACCAGATGATCGAACGCCGCTCGACGGCGACCTGCTTCCTCACGATCTGGGGCGGCAACCACAACAACACGGGCGACGCGCACCCGTTCTCCGACGCGACCACGACGATCACGGCGGTGCAGCAGCGCAACATCCTCGTCCAGTGGATGACGGCGTTCCTGCTGCGCTTCGGCTACGACCGGCTCGACCTCGAAGGCCACCTGTTCGGCAGCGAGCACGCGCAGTCGTCGCAGGTCGGGCGCGTTGCGTATCGCGACATCAGCGCTCCCTTGATGGTGCTCGACGCCCAGAACGGCAACGTCGCGCAGAACACGCTCTCGCTGCCGAACGTCGCCAGCGCCGGGATCACCGCGGCGCTCGTCGACCCGTACCCGCTGCTCGGGGCGTTCGGCAACGCAACGGCTCGTTCGGTGCGGCTCGTCTTCACGACGACCGGCGCCGGCAAGACGTTCCGCACGACGGTGAGTTCGACCGGGCTCGACGTGCAGGCCAAGAAGCGCCTCGTGTTCGAGATCCGGCAGTCGGGCACGACGGGGTTCAACTGGATCTCGATCGACGCGCGCCTCACGGACATCAACGGCGGCACCGCGCTCGTCAACGTCTACAACCACGTGCCGAACCCCGACACCTCGGCGTTCCTGCCGATCTACCCGATCGCGGGCCACTCCACCAATCGGCCGCTGAACCGCTTCCTCCAGGTCGAGGTGCCGCTGGCGTCGTTCGCCGGCGTCGATCTCTCGCAGCTCGCGAGCATCACGTTCGAGTTCAACAACGCGAACACGACCTCGAACATCCTGCTCGACGACGTCCGCATCGAGTGATGGCTCGGATGGCGTCCGGGGCAGGAGGTGACGGTGGGTGACCTCCTGCCCTGGGTGCGGCGCGTCTCGTTGATCGAGGCCGTGTCGCTGCTAGTGCTGTCCGTGACGTCGTACGGCAAGCACTTCCTGGGCTGGCCGGTCGTCACGTTCGTGCGCGTCTGCGGCATGGTGCACGGCGCCTTGTTCCTGGTGCTCGTCTGGCTGCTCGTCCGCGCGTGCGTCGACGGTCGCTGGCCGGTGCGCCGCGCGCTGCTCGTGTTCGTCGCATCCCTGGTCCCGGTCTGGCCGTTCTTCCTCGATCGCCGCATTCGGGAATGGACGCGGCCGGGGGCGCAGACCGGCTGACGACGGGGCGGGCCGCGCGGCTATGCTCCGCGCCCGATGTCGGACGCCCGGACGGTGGAACTCGTGCGGCTCGCCAAGGCCGGGGACCGCGAAGCGCTCGAGGCCGTGCTCGGTCGCTACTACGACCGGGTGCAGCGCGCCGTCCGCATCCGCATGGGAGCGCGAGTGCGTTCGTGGACCGACTCGGTCGACATCATGACGCGGACGTTCATGAAGGCGCTCGAGAAGTTCGACACCTTCGAGATGCGCAACGACTCGTCGTTGCTGCGATGGCTCGTCACGATCGCGGAGGGAATGATCCGCGACGCCGCCGACGAACGGAACGCCAAGAAGCGCGACCCCGACCGCGAGAGTCCGATCGAACGCACGTCGGCCGCCGGCACGACGGTCCACGTGCCCCTCGCGGATCCTGCCACGACCATCACGTCGCAGATGGGCCGCAGCGAGGACCGCGAACTCGTCGACCGCGCGATCGAAGCACTCGATCCGGGCGATCGCGAACTGCTCGTCGAGCACTACTACATGGACGCCTCGTTCGAAGAGATCGCGGAGCGGGCCGGCCTGCTGGACCGCGACGCGGACGTCGCCAGACGACAGCAAGCCGCCGATGCGGTGCGCAAGCGAGCTGCCGCTGCACGGGCGCGGCTGGCGATCCAGCTGCAGCGGCTGCGCGGCCGCAGCGGAGGAGCCGGCGCCTGATGGGCCGGTTCCGACTGCTTTCCGTCCTCCCCTCTCCTCCCATGTTGCCGATTTCACCGAGCAAGTCGTGAGCGACGACGCCCCGACTCGGCCTGCCAGCGAAGGGCACGGCGGAACGCCCACCGCCGTCGAGGCACTCCTGGCCTCCTGGGTGGCGGCCAGCGAGTCCGGGCAGACGCCGCGCCTCGCGGAGTTCCTCGCGCGTCTGCCGAGCCAGCAGCAGCGGGAGCAGTTCGTCGACCTGCTCGACCAGCTGGCGTTCGCCGATCGGCACATGCCGCTGCGGTTGCGTCCGAGCCTGCTGCTGGCGAGCCGCTACGAACTCCTCGAATCGATCGGCAGCGGCGGCATGGGGCAAGTGTGGCGCGCGCTGGATCGCTCGCTGGGGCGCGAAGTGGCGGTGAAGGTCCTCGACCTCGCTTCGGCTGCGGCGTTGGATCTCGATCACCTGGTCGCGCGCGAGAGCCGTCTGCTCGCGCGCCTGTCGCATCCCGGCATCGTCCGGGTGCACGACGTGGGGCGCGACGGCGAGCATCGGTTCCTCGTCATGGACCTTGTCCGTGGTGTTGCCCTCGACGACGTCGTGGCCGCAGCGCGGCGATGGCGCGAGTCGAACCGAACGCCGTACGACGTTCGCGACCTGCTCGAACGGACCGGGCCGCCTGCCCCGGGGGCGGCGCCGCTGCTGCGCGGCGGCGAGCCGTGGTCGCGCGCGGCGGTGTCCGTCGTGGTCGAGCTGCTGCGCACACTCGAGGCCGCCCACGCGGCGGGCATCGTGCATCGGGACATCAAGCCGGCGAACGTGCGCCTCTCGGGCGGGGCGGCGCCGGTCTTGCTGGACTTCGGCATCGGCGTCGCGACCGGCTCGACACCCGGTGCGTTGACCGCGGGCTTGTTCGGCACCGCGCAGTACGCCGCGCCGGAGCAGTGGGCGGACGTCGGTGCGCCCGGGGTGCCGACGGACGTCTACCAGACGGGCCTCGTCCTCTACGAACTGCTCACGCTGCGCCGCTGTTTCTCGAGTTCCAACCCGATGGAGACGATGCGCGCGGTGCGAACGGCCACGTACGCGAAGCCGCGGGCGATCGACCCCGGCATCGAGCCCGCCCTCGAGGCCTGTGTTCTTCGGGCGATGGAGGTCGAACCCGCGCAGCGCTACCGATCCGCAGCGGACTTCCGCGCCGACCTCGAAGCGTTCCTCGCCGGTCAGGTGCCGCGCGCGGCCGCCGCGACCGCGCGCCTCGGCCAGCGAGTGCGCGCGTTCGTTCGCCGCCGCCGTCGCCTGCTGTCCCTCGCCGCGGCGATGCTCGCCGGTGCGATGGCACTGTGGGCGCTCCAGCCGTCGCCGTCTCCCACGGTGCGCTGGGTCACCGCGACGTCGGCGTCGGTAACCGTCGGCGATCCCGCGATGATGGCTGCGTTCCGCATCGCGTACGACGCGAACGGCGCGTGCTGGTGTGCGCCGCTGCGTCTCGACAGCGGTCCGGAGCAGCCGGAGCAACTCTCCTTCGGCCACGCGGTGCCGGCGGGCACCACCGACGTGTCGCTGCGCGACGTCGCCGACCCGACGCGCTATGCGCGCAGCGTCGTGTCGACGGTGCTGGTGGACGCCGCGGACGAACGCGCGCGCCGCCGGTTCGACGCTTTCGTCGGCGCGATGGAGGTGGCTCGCCGCACGATCGCCGACCGCGACGGCGAGTGGCTGTCCGAGGCCGAATTCCGTGCCCTCTTCGCACCCGGGCGCGGCTCGGGCGCCGCCGATGTGCCCATCGACCGCCTGTTCGTGACCGGAGCGTGGCAGGACGGTGACCTCGTGGGCGCCGTGGTCGCGCCGCCGCCTTCGCCGACTGCACGCAACGCGGCGCTGCTCGTCGGCATCGACCGCTACGCGCCGGCCGCGGACGGGCCGAGGTGCGCCGATCTCGGCGGCCCTCGGAACGACGTCGCACGGGTGCAACGCACGCTGCAGGAGCGGTTCGGCTTCGCGGCGGCGGACATCCACGTCCTGACCGGCGCGGAGGCGACGCATGCGAACGTCGTGCGGGCCTTCCACGAGCACTTGATCCGCGGCGCCACGGCGGAGTCGCGCGTCGTGTTCTGGTTCTCCGGCCACGGCTCGCGGGTTCCCGATGCGTCGGGTCGCGATCGCGCGGTTCGCGATGCAGACCCCTTCGACGACACCCTGCTCCTGTACGACAGCCGGTCCGTCGCGTCGCACGGCGGGTTCGACTTCACGGACGACGAACTCGCATCGCTGCTCGCCGCAGTGCCGGCACAGGACGTTCTCGTCGTGACGGACTGCTGCCACTCGGGTGGTGTGCTGCGCGGCGGGTCCGAACCGGGGACGCGCGAGGCCGGCATCGGCACCGAACCTCTCGACCGCAAGCGCGTCGAGTCGTTCTGGCCCGCCGACGTGCCCTTGCTCGACGACGATGCGCACGGCGAGCTGCCGGCCGTCGTCCACGTCGCCGCGTGCGGCTCGGAGGAGCAGGCGGGGGAGATCGCGACGCCGGCTGGCACGTTCGGCACGCTGACCTGGTTCCTCACCAACACGCTGCAAGAGATCGACACCGCTGCGTCGTGGGAGCTGGTCGGCGCGCGGGTGCGTGCACGAGTGTCGGGGCACGGAACGCGCCCGGGTCAGCGCGTGGCCGTCCTCGGCGACGTGGGGCGCGCGATCTTCGGCGGCCGCGGTCGCCCGGTTGCGCCGGGCTACCTGGTCGACCGGTACGGCGCGAGCGGACTCCTGCTCGCGGCGGGCGCGATCCAGGGTTTCGCCGAAGGCGCGGAGGTCCGCCTGGTCGACCTCGACGGCAGGGAGCTGGGGACGGCCGTCGCCGAGAACGTGCGAACCTCGACCGCGCGTTTGCACTGGCAAGGAGCCGGACCTTGCCGCGCGAAGCGATGCGCGCCGTCGCGAAGGCCCCGGGTCGTCCGCGACCGCCGCTCAGGGTGCGCGTCGAGCCGGGCGTCGACGCTGCCGTCTTGCGCGGGTGCGACGCCGCGACGGTCGAATCCGAGCGTGCGGCCTCGACGCACGTGCTGAAGAAGGACGGCGACGCATTCGTCCTGATCGACGAGTCCAGTGCGGAGGTGCGCCGTGTGTCGAGCGCCGAGGAGGTGCCGCTCGCGCTCGGTCGCGAGCACTGCTTCCGTGCCCTGTGGGAAGGCGTCGCCGACGCGGGCCAGTTCCGCGTGAGCATCCGGATCGAGGCGGCGACGGCCGAAGAAGCGGCGAAACACGGCGTCTTGCCGGCGCAGGTGCGCGGCGGGGACGGCAAGGCGACCGTCGTGGGGGCATCGCGGCTGCTGCCGCGATCCGGCGGCTCTCTGGCTGCCATCACGGTGACGAACGACGAGAACCAGGACCTGCACGTCGCCCTCCTGTCGCTGACGGAGGATCGTGAAGTCAACGTCGTCTTCGGCCGCGACGCCAACAACCTGGTGCGCGCGCACGACAGCGAGCGGCGGTTCGTGCTCCTCGGTCCGGGGGAACGCTGGCCGGCGGACCGCGCGATGATCGATCGTTACCTCGTCATCACGACGGCCCGCTACGCCGACTTCACGCCGTTCGAATCGCGAGCGACGACGACGCGCGGCGGAGCGGTGACTGCGGCGATGCCGCCGTTCCTGCGCCAGGCGATGGGCGGTGCGGTGCGCGGTGGCGGCGAAGGCCCGTGGGGCATCACGTCCCTCGATCTGCACGTCGTCACGCCGGATCTGTTCGCTGCGTCCGGCCGCCGCTGACCCGGTCAGTGTTCGACGAGGAACGCGACGAGGTCGCGCAGCTGTCGACGGGACAGCGCGCCGCCCATCGGCGGCATCGCGCTCGTCTGCGTCGACGTGCGTCGCCGGATGCGTTCCCACGGTACGGCGTGCGGTTCGCTGTCGGCGCCGACGACCGTCACCGATCCCTTCTCGTCCTTCGTCACGACGCCGACGAGTACGCCGCCGTCGTCGAGTTCGACCGTGGTCGAGCCGAAGCCTTCGGCGATCTTCGCGCCTGGCAACACGAGCGACTCGATGAGGTGGTCGCGCGTCACGCGCTTGCCGATGCCGTCGAGCGCCGGGCCCGCGTTGCCGCCGCGACCGTCCAGCGTGTGGCAGCGCGTGCAGCGTGTTGCCTCGTTGTCGAAGAACACCTTGCGGCCCGCTTCCGGGTCGCCTCCTTCGCGGCACGCCGTGTACTCGGCGAGGGCGCCGCGGCCGCCGGCCTTGTCGTCGCGGGCTTCGAACCACGCGGCTACGGCGGGCGCCGTGTGCTTCTCCGCGGCTTCGACCAGATCGAGTTCCAGCGCCGGATCCACCTTGCCTTCGTCGAGGCGGCCGAGCCAACGAACGAGCGCAGCCGTCGCTGCGGCATCCTCCATGGCGCCCAGCGCCGCGAACGCCGATTGCCGCTCCGCCCGCGGTGCGTTCTCGAGCAGCGACTCCAACACGGGAACCGCCTTGGCCGGCTCGTCGCGCGAGAGCAGTTCGATGGCGCGTCGCCGAAGCGCGACTGGCGCGGATCCGTCGATGGCGTCGAGCGCCGAGCGGCGTGCCGTTGCAGACACCGCATCGAGGGCGTCCAGTGCAGCGATGCGTGCGCCTTCGGGGCGCTGCGGCCCCGTCACCACCGCGAGCAGTGCCGGTGCGGCTCCTTCGCGACGGAGCGCGCCGAGCGCGATGGCGGCATCGGCGGCGGTGACATCGTCCTGGAGCAGGCGGTCCGCCGAGCCTTCGAGGCACCCCGCGACACGGTCGGCGCCTTCGTGGACGCAAGGTCGCCAGTTGCCCGTGATGCGATCCTGGCCGTGCGGGGCAGCCCACTCGGCGAGCACCCGCAGCGCCTCCGTGCGCGTCGCGGCCGGATGGTTCGGCAGGCATGCGAGGTGCACCAGCGACTCGCCGTTCTCCACCTGACCGATCAGGCGGTTCGCGGAGATCGCGAGGAAATCGATCCGCTCGGTGTCGGGATCGTCGTTCCACGTGAGCAGGGCGAGAGCCCGCATCGCCTCTTCGATCGCTTCTCCGTGGATGGCGCGCGCGGCTTCGTAGCGAAGCGATTCTTCCGCGTCGGCCAGGAACGTCGCGATCGCGGGGTCGCCCTTCCTGGCCATCGCCAACAGGACGCCGCGGCGAACGGCGATCGCCGGATCGCCGGCGGCATCGTGCAGTGCCTCGCCGGTCGCGGTCGTCGACAGTGCGAAGGCGAACGCGTGACGGAGCACAGGGTCGTGGTCGTCGTTCGCGCGGAGAGCGCCGATCAGGGCCTTGCCGGTGTCTCCGCCGGCGGGGGCGCCGATGCGCGCCAGCGCCAGCGCCGCCTCGCGTCGCACGCGCGAGCTGCTGTCGCCGAGCGCACGCGTCAGCTCCTTGGCCGCGTCGCTCCGCCGCACGTCGCCGAGCACCCTGGCCGCGGCGGCACGAACGTCTCCGTCGTCGGCCCGGAGCAGTTGGGTCACGCTCGCGATCGCGGTCGCGTCGCGGCGGCCCAGGATGCCGAGCCCGAAGATCGCGTGCACCCGGGCGAGCCTGGCTTCGCCGTTCTTCGCAACGTCGGCGAGAACGTCGGTCGCGGCGTGATCGACCAGTGCGAATTGAGCGGCCTGGCGCACGCGGCGATCGTCGTGCTCGAGCAGGCGCCGAAGCGTCGTGTCGTCCGACTTCGTCAGGTCTTCGGCGAGGAGCGTGGCCGAGTCGGACCGTGCCGCGGCGTTCCGTTGGGTCGGAAGCACTCGGTAGATGCGGCCCTTGCCGGTCTTGCTCCAGCCGTTCACCCAGTCGACCACGTACATTGCGCCATCGGGCCCGAAGTCGACGTCCGTCGCGAGTACGCCGTGGACGACCGATTCGGAGCCGGTGAGTTCGAAGCCCGCGCCCGATCGCTGCAGCCGGAACGCCGTCACGCCGCTGTAGCTGCTGCCGCCGCGGAAGTCGCAGAGGAAGAAGCAGTCGCGGAGTCGTTCGGGCATGCCGATGCCCGTGTCGAAAGCGAGGCCGGACGGCCCGTCGGCGAAGTTCGCGATCGGCGGCAGGATCCAGGCGGGCTGGCCCGGATGGCGCGGCTTCCACATCTTCTCGCGGTTCCACGCACCGCGGTCCGACAGCCACTGGTAGCCGATGCGCCAGCCACTGTCGGCGCCGGGGACCACCTGCACGATGCGTGCGCGGTCACCGCCGTCGCTGTTGTTGTCGCACGTGAAGAGGTCGCCCCACTGGTCGAAGGCGAGTTCCTGCGGGTTGCGGAGGCCGCGATGCACGACCTCGAGATCGCTGCCGTCGAGTTCGCAGCGCAGCACGGCGCCCTCGTGCGGATACGCGAACGTCCGGTCCCCCTGCTGCACGTGGAAGCCGCGGTCGCCGATCGAGAACCACAGGCGCCGATCGGGTCCGACGATCAGTCCGTGCAGATCGTGGCCGATGAGCGACGAGTGCACGCCGTAGCCGTCGTGCAGCACGTGGCGTTCGTCCGCGACTCCGTCTGCGTCGCGGTCGACGAGTCGCCAGAGCTTCGGGATGTTCGCGAAGAACACGTCGTGGCCGATCGGCAGCACGCCGGATGCGATGCCGTCGGCGAGGTCGTGGAAGCCGTCGGCGAAGACCGTCGACCGATCGACCTTGCCGTCGCCGTCGGTGTCCTCGAGCAGGCGGATGCGCTCGGAGAACGCCGCGTATCGCGCGATGTCGTCGGGCAGGTGCTTCTCGTACTTCGCGACGCGGTCGGCGACCGTGAGGCACGCGAGGTCTTCGTCCTTCCACACCATGTGGTCGCGTGTGTCCGGCACGCCGTCGTTGATGCGGAAGGACTCGGCGACGAAGAAGCGGCCCCTGCCGTCGATCGCGAACGCCACGCCGTTGCAGAGGTCGGGCTCGGCGGCCACGAGTTCGCACGCGAGACCGGGGGCGAGACGGAACGAAGCGATCTGCCGGAGTCCTTCGTCGCTCGCCGGCGCCACGAACATCGGGGGCGGCGATTGGGTGTTCCCCTGCGCACGGGCGTCGGTGAGAAGGAAGACCGCGAACCAGGACGCGGCAGTGGCGCGGACGAGGGCCGTCATGGCGCCATGGTGCCGCATCGCGCCGTGATTGCGAGCGGCTCCGTCAGCCTGCCGCGGGCGTGGAGACAGCGGCGTCGGCGTCGCCGACGAGTGCTGTGACCGAGAGGCCGCCGTGGCGCGTCGTCCACGCCGCGCGCAGCGCCATGCCGCACCGCCGCGCGAGCCGCACGTCGTGGGCGAGCAGCGCGAAGGACCAGTCGGGGCCGAGGCGTCGGGCGCGGTGGCCGAGCGATTGCCACAGCACACCCAGCCCCTCGCCCTTCCCGACGCGCAGGCCGAAGGGAGGGTTCGTCGCCAGGACGCCGCGTTGCGGGACGGCCGCGGCGTCGCCGCGGTCGTCGAGCCACGGGGTCTGCGTGAATGCGTTGACCGACAGCCCGATGCGCGCCTTGACGCCGGCTCGTTCGGCGTTCGCGCGGGCGGCTTCGACCGCGCCCGCGTCGCGATCGCTCGCGGCGATGATGCCTGCCCCGCGCGGCGTGGTTGGTGCACTGCGCAGCTCGAGCCACGTTTCGGCGTCGAACAGCGCGAGGTGGTGCAGCGGCGGCGGACGAAGTCGCCCCGGCGGCAGACCGAGCGCGAGGCCGGCGGCCTCGATCGCGATCGTGCCCGAGCCGCAGAACGGGTCGAGGAGCGCGGTGTCCGGGGTCCACTGGCTCGCGAGCAGCAGAGCATGGGCGAGGTCCTCGCGCAGCGGGGCCTTCGCGCCGGCGAGGCGCCATCCGCGGCGGTGCAGCGGCGATGTCGTGGCGTCGACCGAGATCGTGCAGACGTCGTTCGCGAAGCGGACGTGGATTCGCGCGAACACCTCGTCGCCCGCTGCGGGTGCGCGCACCGAGGAGCCGAGGGCTTCGCCGATCGCGTTCTCGATGCGCTCCGCGATCGCACCGGTGTGGTAGACGCGGGATGCGCGCGACGTGGCGTGCACCTCGACCGGGACCTGCGCGCGCAGCCACTCGCGCCACGGCAGCAGTGCGGCCTTGCGCTGGAGTTCGCCGAGCGCACGGCAGGGGAACTCCGCGACGCGGATCAGGACGTGGCTCGCGGTGCCGAGCCACAGGCACGCGCGGGCGGCACAGCGCGCATCGCCGCGGAACGCAACGCCACCCCGCATTGCTTGCGGCTCGGTGCCGAGCGCCTGCAGCTCGCGCGTCAGGAAGGGTTCGAGGCCCGGCAAGCAGGCGGCGAACAGGTCGAACGATCTGGTCATCGAGGCTTCGCGTCAGGAGCCCGGTTGGCGCGGGCGCAGCGAGCGTATGGTCTGCAGCATCGATTCGACCGTCGAGAGTTTGTGGCGCAGTTTGCCCTTCTCGCGCCCCTTCTCCTGCTCCCATGCGTCCAGTCGCTTCCAGTCGGCCCAGTGGACGACGTCGATGCCCCGCGCAGCGAGCAGTGCGGTGATGTCCTTGCCGCCCGGTCGCAGCATCGCGCCCGCGCGTCGGTCGGCGAGCATCGCTTCGACCGTGGCCTTCGCATCGAGGCTGTTGGTGCCGATCAGGCCCGTCGGGCCGCGTTTGCACCAGCCGACGCAGTAGTGGCCGGGGCGCGTCGCGCCGCCGTTCTTCTCGAGGACCCGGCCGTCCACGTTCGGGACGATGCCCTTCTTGTCGTCGAACGGCACACCGTCGACGGGGATGCCGCGATAGCCGATCGCCTTGAACAACAGATCGACTTCGACATCCTCGAAGCGATCGATCGCCTTGGGGCGGGGCGTTCCGTCGGTGTCTGCGACGAGCGTCATGTGCTGCAGGCGGACACGCCGCAGGCGACCGCCCTCCCCCTGCACTTCGGTGGGCCCGACGAGGAATCGGCACCGCAGCTTCTTCGCGCGCTGGCCGTCACCGGCGGCGACGCGTTCCTGCAGGAACTTGACGTTGCGCTGCTGGCTGCGAGCGCCGTCCTTCTCGAGCCATGCCGCGCTGAGCGGGTCGAGCCCGATCTCGGCGGGCGACACGACCACGTCGACGTCGGGCAGTTCGGCGATCTCTTCGATCTCCTTCGGAGAGAAGGCGGCTTGCGCCGGGCCGCGGCGGCCGAGCAGGATCACTTCGCGCACACGGTTGGTGCGCAGGACGTCGAGGGCGTAGTCGGCGATGTCGGTCGTCGCGAGGTGCTCGGGAGACGCGAGCAGTACGCGTGCGACGTCCATCGCGACGTTGCCGTTGCCCACGATCGCGACACGCTTCGCGCGGGCGAGATCGAAGGTCCGCTCGCGGTGATCGGGATGCGCGTTGTACCAACCGACGAACTCGGTCGCCGAGTGCACGCCCGCGAGGTCTTCACCCGGAACGCCGAGCTTCTGGTCGCTCTCACAGCCGAATGCGTAGACGACCTGGTGGTAGTGGGCGGCGAGGTCGGCGACGGCGAGGTCGCGGCCGACGCGAACGTTGCCGAGGAAGCGGAAGCCGGGGTTCGCGGCGATCTTGTCGTAGACCTTGACGACGCCCTTGATGTTCTGGTGGTCCGGCGCGACGCCGCCGCGCACGAGGCCGAAAGGCACCGGCAGGCGGTCGAGGAGGTCGACCCGGACGTTGGCGCCCGACTTGGAGAGCGCTTCCGCGGTGTAGAAGGCCGACGGGCCGGAGCCCACGACCGCGACGTTCCAGGCTTCGTTCTGTGCAGCGTCCATCGGGGGCGCATGATAGCCGCGCGTCCGACGATGCAATCCGAGCACTCGCCACCCTCGCCGCGGCGCGTTTCGTTTCCGCACCACGACCTGGCCGAGCAGTTGTCGGCGTTCGCCGCGCGATGGCCGGATGCGCGGGCGTGTGCACGCGGACATTCGTTCGTGGCCCGCGACGAAGCGGCGCGCCTGTGGCTGCCGTTCGTACGCGGGGTTGCCGCTCCGGGCGAGGCGATCGCGGACTACGCGGCCCGGGCGGACGATCGGCTCGGCGTGCAGGTCGTGCTGCTGTTGCGAGCCGGCGCGATGGCGATCGGATGCTGGGAGGACGAGGAACTCGTGGTCCACAAGGCCGAGCGCAAGTACGTCGTGCGCGGTCACGGGCGCGCGCAGCAGACGCATCGCAAGACCCGCGGCAAATCGCGCTACGGGTCTCGGCTTCGGCTGCAGAACTGGAAGCGACTGCTCGAGGAGACGAACGAGCGCCTGCGCGGCATCTGGGCGGACTTCGGCCCGCCTCGCGCGGTCTTGTTGTCGGTGCCGGTGCGCGTGCTCGCGGATCTGGTCGCTGCGGATCCGACTCCGCCGTTCCGCGTCGACGATCCCGGCGTCGTGCGCATTCCGCTGCACGTGCATCGCCCGGATCACGAAGAGCTGCTGCGGGTACGGCGCTGGCTGGCGCACGGTCGCCTCGAATTGCCGCGCGAGTGAGCTCGTCAGCCCTTTCGTTCGCGGGCGAGGTCGAGCGGGCGGATCCAGACGTTGCGGAAGCGCACCGGATCGCCGTGGTCTTGCAGTCGCAGGCGGCCGGACTCGGAGTGGGCGTGGTACTCGGGCAGCGCGCGGTGTGCGGTGCCGCCGAGAAACGGCTGGTCGTGCTGCACGAGCACGCCGTTGTGGAACACCGTTGCGCGCGCGGGGGACGCGATTGCGCCGTCCGGACCGAAACGCGGCGCCACGAACACGATGTCGTAGACCTGCCACTCGCCCGGCCGGCGGCACGCGTTCACCAGCGGCGGCGCCTGGCCGTACAGAGCCGCAGCCTGCCCGTCGGCGTAGGTCGGGTTCTCGAACGAGTCGAGGATCTGCACTTCGTAGCGGCCGAGGAAGAACACGCCACTGTTGCCGCGCCCCTGCGACTCCCCGCGAGTCGGGGAAGGCGTCGCCCATTCGAGGTGCAGCTGGCAATCGCCGAACTCGCGCTCGGTCTCGATGTCCCCGGAGCCGTTGGGTTCCATCGCACCGTCGCGCACGGTCCACTTCGCGGCGCCCTCGCGACCGTGGAACGCGGTGAGGTCGTCGCCGGCGAACAGGCTGATCGCGTCGCCCGGCACGCTGCCGGCAGCGTCGACGACGCGCGGACGTGGACGCTTCGAGTCGTGTACGCGCCATCCGTCCGGCAGGCGCGGAGTGTCGTCGTACCCGGGATCCTGGCACGGAGTGAGGAAGAGCAGTGCGGGAAACAAGAGCGAGACGGTTCGCGACATCGGGTCACCTCGGTGCGACCACGATCGCGCGGCATCGCGCCCGGCGCCATCGCGGAAGGCACGTCGGTGTCAGTTGCCGAGACGGAACTGCACCGCGACGTCGTCGGCAAACCGGTCCTCGATGCGCTGGTCGGCCAGCGCGGCGCGCGCCTTTCGCGTGATCGCGCCGAGGCTGCGACGGAAATCGCGCGGCTCCATGCCACAGCGCCGGGCGGCGGCGCGTGCGCTGTTGCAGGCGATCGCCGCGTCGAGGGCATCCTTCTGGCGTGGCGACAAGGAGTCGGCGAGACGCTCGCGCACACAGTCGCCGCTGATGGAGCGGGGCACCGGCACGGGGGCCGGCAGCGGCGGCGCTTCCTCGAGGTCCAGGGACTGGGTCCGCGACCATTCCGACCGGAGGATCGCGCAGGCCGATCGGTGGGCAACGACGCGCAGCCAGGCTTCGGGGTGGCTCGGCGGAGTGCCTCGCAACGTGGCGAGGGTCAGCAGGTGCACCGCGCGCTCGCCGGCCTCCTCGGCCAGGTGGCGACTGCGGATGACGCGCGATGCGGCTCGGTAGGCGAGCGGCAACAGGGAGTGGGGGTCGGGAATCATCAGGTCCTCTTCCGGAAGGCAGGTTTATGGTGACATTCGGACCATAAATGTGCCGAAACGTCAAGTTTCCGAGTCGGCAGGCTGCCAACCGCGTCGGGTGGCAGTGTGCGGGCGGGGCTTGCCAGGAGGGCCCGAATCGCACTCACTTCCGTTCCCCGTGGCCACTTGCGAGAATGGCTGCGTAGGGCGGTCGGACCCCTTGCTGTGCGGACTCGCCACGTGACGGAACTACCCGAAGACGCTCCTTCCCGGCCGTTGGCAACCCACCTTGCCGCCCGCTTGCGCGAGCTGCGGGCGCGCCGTGGGTTCACTCAGGACCATGTCGCCAAGCGCTTGGGCTGCCACGAATCGGCCGTGTCGCGCTGGGAGAGCGGCAGTCGTTTTCCCACGGGGGAAGACCTCGTGGCGCTCGCCGACCTGTTCGAGGTCAGCACGGACGATTTGCTGGGCCGAGTGAGACAGTACGCCGCACCGGGTTCGGCCCTGGTCGATATGCGCCTGCTCGAGAAACTCGCGGCCGCGGAGTCGACCGCCGAGTTCGATCAACAGATCGCGCAAAACGAAGAGCAGGCGGTGTGGCTGCCGGTGCCCGACGGTGCGGTCCTGATCCCGGTTGCCGAAGCGATGCGCTGGACGCGAAAGGTTGCCGATCGCCATCGTTCGAGCCGGTTCGTCGATCGCCTGTTCCGACCGCGCGTCTGAACGTTCCCGCCCGCGAATGCGGGGTGCTCGGCTGGCTACGGGCAGGTCAGGAGCCCGGCGTGAGTCGGCGGCAGACTGCGGCAGTGAAGTCCGTGGTCGTCTTCGTGCCGCCGAGGTCGCGTGTGGTCTCGCCCGCTGCGATGGTCTGGCGCACTGCGTCGTCGACCATCTGCCCGAGTCCGCGGCAGCCGGCGTGGGTGAGCAGCATCGCGAACGCGAGAATCGAGGCGGACGGATTGCACACGCCCTTGCCGGCGATGTCGGGCGCGGTGCCGCCGGCCGGGTCGAACATGGCGAGATCGACGCGGCCCTGATCGTCGAAGGAGTAGCTCGCGCTCGCGCCGAGGCCGATGCTGCCGACCATGCCGCACGCCATGTCCGACAGGAAGTCGCCGTACTCGTTCGGGGTGACGATCACGCGGTATGCCTCGGGCTTCAGCAGCAGCTTGTAGAGCAGCGCGTCGAACAGCTCGACCTGATGTGAGACGCCGGGGAAGCCGCGCGCCACGTCCAAGACGATCTCCTCGAACAGGCCGTCCGTCGCGCGCTGGATCGTGTGCTTGCTGCTGCTGACGACGCCGCAGCCGAGGCGCCGCGCGAGTTCGAACGCGTAGAGAGCTGCTTCGCGCGAAGGCCGGCGCTCGATCACGCGGATCGACACGGCCACGTCGTCACCGATGCGGCGACCTGCGTCTTCGTACGTGCCGCCGACGGCGATGCGGATGATGTGCAGATCGATCTTGCCGTCGTGTCTCGTCTTCACGCCCGGCAGGCTGGCGACCGGCCGATGGATCACGGAGAAGCGGCAGCGATCGCGCAGGATCTTGTTCGGGCTCTCCTTCTCCGTCACCGTCGGGTACTTCAGCGCGATGCGCCGATCGCGGATGGTGGCGACGGCCGCGTCGTAGCACGCCGTCGGGTTCTTGCGCCGGGCCTCGAGCGTCAGGTCGACCGGGTGGAAGTGCACCGCGATCGGGAGGGCCTTCGCCACTTCATGGACGCTGGCGGAGAGTTCCGGAGAGATGCCGTCGCCGTGGAACTCGGCGAGGTGGACGGTTTCGCGATCGGGCATGTCGGGCCGCGCAGTGTCGCGGAAACGCCGTGTCCTTCGCAAGCGCGTGCCGCTCCGGAACGGGACGGCGGCGGGGGCCGTGCGCCACGGTTCCGCGGCGCCACGGTTCCCTCTACTTCCTGCCTCTCACTTGTCGCCGGACTTCGGCTCGGTCGTCGCCGGCTCGCCCGTCTTGGCGGGTTCGGCCTTCGCCGGGGCCTTCTTCGGCATCGCGGCTTCGGCCGTCGTGCGCTTCGTGGAGACCGTGTTCTTCATCGCCATGGACATCGCGCCCATCGGCGTCTCGATGTCGACGTCCATCGACACGGTGTTCGAGGCCTCGATGACGAAGCCGTCCTGGCGCGAGACCTTCTGGGTTCCCATGACCTTGCCGTTGCTGATGGTCATGTTCTTCATCATCTCGCGCATCGGGTCGTCGCCCTCGTCGCCGCCCGCGGCGTCGTCGGCCGGCTTCTCGACCGTGCCGGTCGCCGTGATCTCGAACGACGCGTCGTCGCACTTGGCGAGCGTCAGCTTCATCTTGTTGCTGGCGCCGATGCGGCCGGACCCCTTCTCGACGTGGTCCCACGACGCGCCGACCGCGACGGGCTTCTCCGGCATGATGCCGAACGCCGCCTCGGTCAGGTTCTTCAGCGTTTCCTCGGTTACCGGGTTGCCCATGCGGCCGCCACCGACCTTCAGCAACTCGGCGGCTCCCTCGAGCGACGTCGCCTTGCCCGCGCTGTCGACCTTGGCGGTGAACTTCTTGCCGGCCAGCTTGGTCATCTGCTTGACCATCGCCGCCGGGTTCATTCCCCCCATGTCGTCGCCGTCGTCGCCGTCGTCGGGGGATGCCGAGTCGAACTCGGCTTCGCCCATCGGGCCCATCTGCATCGCGCCGTGAATGCGAACGATCTCGGTCTCGACCGTCAGGATCCCCTTGTCGTCGACGTCGAGCACGGTGATGTGCAACGTGTGCGTCGTCGTGCCGCCGACGTCGAACTGCTGACCGCCCTGGTCGATCGTCTGCTCCTGCTTCGATTCCTGCAGCAGCCAGATGGAGCTGCCCTTCTTCGCGGTCGTTCGCAGGGTCAGTTCGGGGCCCTGGGCCGCGACCGACGCGGCGAGACAGAGGAAGGACAGGATGGAGGACTTCGTGATTGGATTCATGCGGTGGTCCGGCGGCCGGTTTGGGAAAGGCGCGTAGTGGCCGGAGCGGCGGCACAATACGTCGCGTGACCGCCGCGGCGTAGCGTCCGCTGGCGTTCCGCGCCGTGTCAGCGGTCGAAGCGCAGGCCCAGACCGCGGACCGTGATGAGGTGCTTCGGCGCGCCCGGGTCGACCTCGAACAGCTTGCGAAGGCGCAGGACGACGTTGTCGAGGGTGCGGACCGTCCGGGGTGCCGTGCTTCCGAAGAGGTGTTCGATCACGGTCTTGCGGAGTACCACCGCGCCGGCATGCGCCGCCAGGAGGCGCAGCAGTTTCGTCTCCGTCGCCGTCATGGCGACCGTCGAGCCATCGCGGCACTTCGCCTGCATGGAGCGGAAGTCCACGTCGTTGCCGCCGAACTGCAGCACGTCGGCGCCGGCGGCCGGTGGCGGTTGGCGGCGAAGGAGTGCGTCCACACGAAGCAGCAGTTCGCGGAGGTTGAACGGCTTCGTCAGGTAGTCGTCGGCTTGCAGTTCGAGGCCGCGGATTCGGTCCCGGTCGGAGCTGCGGGCGCTCAACACGAGCACCGGCGTCTGGTCGCCGCGTGCCCGCAGTTGGCGCAGCACCTCGAATCCGTCGCAGCCCGGCAGCATCACGTCGAGGATCAGGAGATCGATCCCGCCCCGAGCCATCCGCTCGAGCGCTTTCGGTCCCGTGAGCACGTGTTCGGCGTGGTAGGTCTCGACGGCGAGGTTGTCGCACAGCATCTCGCCGAGCGCTCGTTCGTCCTCCGCAACCAGGATCCAGCGACTCATGAAGTGAGCTCCAGGGGAATGCGGACGACGAACTCACTGCCGGCGCCGCGCCCGGCGCTGTGCGCGGTGACAGAGCCTGCGTGCGCCTTCACGAGCTCTTGCACGAGATGCAGACCGAGCCCCGTGCCACCGGACGCCGTGTCGCTGCCGCGCCAGAACGGTACGAATGCGTGTGCGAGTTCGTTCTCGTCCATGCCGCGACCGGCGTCGCGGACCGAGACGTCGGCGCTGCGTTCGTTCGTGGTGAGCGCGACGGTCACGCGGCTGCCCGGCGGCGAGAACTTGACGGCGTTGTCGAGCAGGTTGCGCAGGACGAGCTGGATCGCGGCCGGGTCGCGGCGGTACGGGACCGTCGGGGGCGCCTGCGTCTCGATCGTGATCTCTGCCGCGTGGGCTCGCGCTTCGATCGCGGCAACGGCTTCGCCGATGTCGAGCACGAGATCGCCGCGTTCGCGGAGCGACGCTCGCCGTGCCGTTCGCAGGCCGGCGGCGGTGAGGACGTTCGTGAGTCCTCGCTCGAGGCGCTCGGCCTCGAGCAGCCCGTTCTGCAGGTAGCGCGAGCGCTTGTCCGCCGGCAGCCGGTCCCCGCGCAGGGACTCCAGCAGCAACACGATCGTCGCGAGCGGCGTCTTCAGTTCGTGCGTGGCCGCCGCCAGGAACCGATCCTGCGCGATTCGCAGGGCGGCCTCGCGACGCACCGACGCGATGTACAGCCAGCCCGATGCGAGCAGCACGATCGCGAACGCGATGCCTTCGCTCGCGAACATGAGCTGGCGCGACTTCGCGATCATCTCGAGATCGACCGGGTCCGTCGCGCCGAGCGCCGCCGCCGCGCCCGGGATGTCGCCGGCGGACAGCTGCCGGCTGGCAGCGGCGAGGTTGCGGCTCGCGTGGATCTGGAACGTGGTCCACCACAGGACCAGCGCCAGCGCGAGGCCGAGAATCACCAGGAACAGGATCGAACTCTTCGTCCGCGGCACGCGGCGTCAGAGCGTACGCAGGCGGACGGCGAAGCCGAAGGGCTTCACCGAGTTCGCGAACGTCGCCGCCGAGTTCGTGTCGTGCGCGACGGTGTAGACGCCGGCTCCGAGCGTTGCGAACGAGCCGAGGGACACCTCGGCGGCGTTGCTGGTGACGAGGCCGAACGCGTTCGCTCCGTCGATGAGCGACACGGCCTGCTCGTAGACGACGAGGCCGGCGAACGCGTTGTCCGCGGGCATCGCGAGCGCGGCCCCGGGCTGCTCCGTGCCGAACGAGCCGACGCCGTCCGTGACGACGACCTTGAAGATGATCGGGTCGACATGGACGGTGCAGGACGTGCCCGGAAGCGTCGCGGCGGGGTTCGTGATCCCGAAGATCGTCAGTGCGAGCGCGTTCGCGCCGAGGTTCTGGCCGGCGAGGTAGTGGGCCGCGCCCGGGGCGTAGACGCCGGAAGGCGTGATGGCCGCCGGGGGTTGTCCGACCGCGGTGCTGCAGCCGATGCCGATCGTCGTCGCGCTGCCGTTCTGCACGCCGCCCGCAGTCGTCATGCCGTCGAGGATCGCGTGCGCGAAGCCGAACGACGAGATGTTGTTCCCCTCCATCGTGATGTCGACGACGAGCCAGCCGCCGGCCGGGATCGAGACGGCAACGGGAAGTGTGAAGTCGAACTGCAGCGAGCCGTTCGGCCCGCCCCACGGGTGCGGATTGGCGGAGCCCGGATCCGGGTAGTAGGTCCACGCGCCGTCGCGGGCGGTGGTCAGCGGCTGGGTGAGGTTCGCGGCGAAGTCCGCACCCGGAACGGCGATTTCCGTGGCCCCGATCCGAATGTGCAGCCGCGAGATCGAGAACGGTCCCGGTGCGCCGACCGCGGGGATCGGGCCGTCGTAGCGCAGCGACAGCTGGTCCGCGACGAACGTGCTCGCGCCGACCTCGGATGCGTCGAAGAACATCTGCACTCGTGCGTCCGGCTGCATGAACGGCACGAGGCTGTAGCTGCCGAGTTCGGTCGTGGTGTCCGACTGCGCCGGCAGGGCGAGGTAGGTCTGAGCGGACAGGGACGCCGCTGCGAGGCAGAGGCACGACGGGAAGAACGAGCGACTCATGGGCACGAACGCTAGGAAGCGACGGACCGCCGTGTGTCATGCCGTGGTCATCGCTTGCTACGCTCCTTCCGTGCCTCGCCTCTGCGCCCTCTTCCTGACACCACTCGCCGCGGCGGTCGCGTCGGCGCAGGAAGCGGCGCGCGAGGCCATCGAGGCGTTCGCCGCCGAGCACTGCATCGACTGCCACGGCGGCGACCAGACGAAGGGCGATCTCGACCTCCGCGCATGGCCGAAAGAGCCGGCCGAGTGGGCGTGGCGCGCGAGCCGCGTGCGGACGCGCGTGGGTTCGGGCGAGATGCCGCCGCCGGACGCGGAAGCGCCGTCACCGGGACAGCGAACGCGTTTCGTCGCGGACGTCGACGCGGTGTTGCGCGAGGTGGTGCCGCGCCTCCCGACCGATCCGGGGCGCGTCACGGTGCGGCGTCTGTCGCGCACGCAGTGGTCCAACGTCGTGCGGGACCTCTTCGATGTCGTCGCCGACACCGATGCATTTCCGGCGGACGATCTCGGCTACGGCTTCGACACGATCGGGGACGCGACGACCTTCTCGACGCTGCACCTCGAGAAGTACATGGATGCGGCGCGCGACGTGGCTCTCGCGGTGTTCGACGGCGAGGATCCCTCGCGTCCGGCCGTCCGTCGCGTGGAGGCCGAGTCGATGGAGCTGGTGGACGGGCCCGGCGCGGGCATGGACGGCAACGTCGCGAACCTCTACACGCGTGCGACGATCGAGCAGGCCGTGCGTCTGCCGCGCGACGGCACCTACCGCGTGGTGCTGCGCGCGGGCGCCGACCAGGCGGGCGACGAACCCGCCAAGATGCTGCTTCGTCTCGACGGCCGCGATCTGGAGACCTGGGAGGTCGCGACGAAGCGGATGGAGGAGTTTGGACTCACCGCCCCGCTCGGCGGCGGGGAACACCGCTTCGCCGTTTCGTTCGTCAACGATTTCTACGATCCCAAGAACCCGGACCCCGCGAGGCGCGATCGCAACTTGAGGGTCGATTGGCTGGAGGTGCGGGGCCCACTCGACGAACGGCCGCTGCCGCCGTTGCGCACGGCGATGCTGGAGGCACTGGCCGCGAAGGGTGCCGACGGCGCGAGACTGCGTGCTCTGGTGCGGGCGCTGCTCCCGTCCGTGCTTCGCCGTCCCGCAGCGGACGACGAGGTGGCTCGCTACGTGCAGACCGGAGAGGCCGTGCTGCGCCGCGGCCAGCCGCTGCTCGCAGCGGCGCGCGCGGTGCTGCAGGCGGCGCTCGTGTCGCCGCACTTCCTCTTCCGCGTCGAGCCAAGTGCAGCCGACCGCGGCGCCGGCGCGTCGCCGGTCACCGGCGCGGCGCTGGCCGTGCGACTCTCGTTCTTCCTCTGGGCGAGCACTCCGGACGAGCGTCTGGCTCGCCTCGGAGCGACCGGTCGCCTCGTCGACACGGCGACCCTTGGTGAGGAAGTGGACCGCATGCTCGCCGATCCGCGAGCGGAGTCGCTGGCCACCGAGTTCGCCGCCCAGTGGCTGGAGCTGCGCAGCCTCGCCGATCGAACGCCCGATCCGCGGCGCTTTCCCGGCTTCGACGACGCGCTGAAGGCGTCGCTCCGACGCGAGACGGAGCTGCTGTTCGCAGCGCTGCTGCGCGACGATCGCGACGTTCGTGACCTGCTCGACTGCGAGTTCACGCACGTCGATCGGCGGCTGGCGTCGTTCTACGGACTGCCAGCGCCTGCATCCGAAGCGTTCGAGCGCGTGCAGCTCCCTGCGGCGATGCGCGAGCGCGGCGGCGTGCTGGGTCACGCGAGTGTCCTCGCAGTCACCTCGAACCCCACGCGCACGTCGCCGGTGAAACGCGGGAAGTGGATCCTGGACAACCTCCTCGGTCAGGCGCCGCCGCCGCCGCCGCCGGGCAACGACACTCTCGCGAAGGAGTCGGAGATCGACAGCAGCCGCTCGTTCCGCGAGCAGCTCGCGCAGCATCGCGAGCGGGCTGCGTGTGCCGGCTGCCACGTTCGTATGGACACGCTCGGCTTCGCTCTGGAGCGCTTCGACGCGATCGGTCGCGCTCGCTCCTCGGACTCCGCGGGGCCGATCGACTGCAGCGGCGAACTGCCCGGCGGAGTGCGCATCGAGGGCATCGCGGGGCTGAAGGGCATGCTGCGCGCAGACCCGGCGTTCGTGCACAACGTCGCGCGGAAACTGTTCGTCTACGCCGTCGGCCGCGACGCGAGGCCGGCCGATCGGCTGCGCCTCTGGTGGCAGGTCGATCGCAGGCTCGCGACGGGCCGTGTGACGCTGCGCGATCTGGTCACGATCGTCGTGAACGACGAAGCGTTTCGCCTGCGGTCGGCCGCGGCGGCCCGATGAGTCGGAGCCACGAAGGTTCGATGCCAAGGGGCGCTCCGACTCACGCGCTCCGACCGCCGCCGGGACCGGCAAAAGAAACTCCCGAAGCGGGACGCCGCGCACCGATCTACGCCGACATGGCAAGACGACTTCTGTGTGGCCTGGTCCTCTCGACTCTGGCCTTCCTGCCCGGTTGTGCCACGACGAACGGGGTTCGCTGGGCCTACGGCATGGACTCGGTGTACGACGAGCCGGACAGCCTGTCCGAGAGCCTCGCACTTCGCGCGCTGGTCGGCGTGCCGGTGATCGTCGGCGGCGCGGCGTGGGATCTGACGACGTGGCCGCTGCAGATCCTCTTCGGCGTCTGGCCCACGTGGGGTCGCACGTCCACGATGATGAATCCGGCCGCGGGCTAGCGAACGCGACGTCTGGCCTCGCGATCGCATCGACGCGAGGATGAGGACGTGCGCCGCATCCGTTTCGTCGTCACCGGTCGAGTTCAGGGTGTCGGCTTCCGCGCGTCCGCGGCGGCCGAGGCCAGGCGGCTCGGCGTGTTCGGGCACGTGCGGAACCGTCGCGATGGCGCGGTCGAGGGCGAAGCCCAGGGTGAACCGGACCGTGTCGCGTCGTTCGCGGCGTGGCTGCGCCGCGGACCGCCGTTCGCCCACGTCGCGAACCTCGACCTTCAGGAGGTCGCGCTCGTCGAAGGCCCCGCGGACTTCGAAGTCCGCCGCTGACCGCCGGCAGCGAGCTGCCGCAGGGCACGGCGCAACGGAGCGTGCGCGTCGAGCAGCCGGACGTATTCGGACTCGCGCGGGCCGCCCTTCTTGCGCACGACATCGACGAGGGCCGCGCGCTGCGCCGCCGTCCACGAGGTGATGCCGGGAAGCAGCAGGATCAGCGGGCTCCAGCGGCGCCACCACAGCTGCTCGTTCTCGTCCCACTTGCGGAAGCCGCGCACGGCGCAGAGCTCGGCGGCTTCGTCGGCGCACACCTCTTCGCCGCGTTCGCGTTCGGCGCCGAAGCGCTTGCCGAGGAAGTCGGTGATCGCGAGGCCGATGTTCGCCAGCGGGAACACGCCGATCACGTCGTCGCGCGCACGGCCTGCCGACCAGTAGACGTTGTGCTCCGCCAGTGCCTTCAACGTCGCGAGCGACGAACGGTGACCCTTGCCCTTCGCCATCGCCGCCAGTTCGCGGTCCATGAGTGCGAGCACTTCCGGGTCGCGGGCCCGGAATCCGAGCTTCTGATAGAACCACCACGAGCCCGACTTCAGCCCTTCGGAGTTGCCTTCGCCCCCGAGCTGGTAGGGATAGATCGTGAACGTGTCGGAGCCGTAGAGCTGCTTCGTGACGCCGAGCACCCGCCCGTACACGAGGCCGGCTTCGCCGCCGCGCCAAGTGTCGAACACGTTGTAGGCGACTTCCGAACTGCCGAAGAGCCCGCTCGTCAGCACGTAGCCGATCGGGACGCCGTTCTTCAGCGTCACGTAGGCGTAGACGGCCTCGAGCAGCAGCCGGCGTTCGGGCTTCATGCCGATCACGGCGAACTCGAGTCCGTCGCCGCAGTCGAACAGCCGCACGTCGCGCGGATCACCGTACGCGAATGCGTCGAGGTCGCGGTGGCGGAGCACCATCGCTTCGCGCGCGAGCGTCACGATGCACGCACCGGTGGATTCGTCGACCGGGATCTCACGGTGGCGGCGGCGGAGTTCGGCGCGCAGGTCGGGGCGTTCGCGCCGCAGCGGCGCCTCTTGGAAGTGCACGGGGCGGCCCGGCAGGTGCGCCGTCGAGCGGGTCGGCAGCCCCCCGGAGGGCGTGAGGTCGAGTTCGAAGTCGAGTTCGAGCTCCTCGAAGAACGTCTCGCGCTCCTGCTCCGTCGCGCCGACGCGAGCGCAGCGTTCGACGAGGAAGTCCGCGTCGCTCGTACCCGGACCCGCGAGCCGCCGCACCCAGTCGCGGGCCGGGAGATCGACTTCGTCGAGTCCGGGCGTCTCCGACCAGGACGCGAACAGAGGCAGTCGCTGGCTCAGCAATGCGTCGTTCGTGTAGTCCTTCCACACGACTCGCAGCGCGCCCGGAAAACGGTGTGACAGCCAGCGCGCGGTGTTCGCGAAGAACGAGTAGCGCAGCGTGGTGCCGGCGATGCCCGAGTCGGCGAGTGCGCGGCGATGGCGACGCAGGTCGCGGCGCTGGGCGAAGTCCGCGAGCATCGTGTCGACCTGGGCCAGCACGGCTTCGTCGTCGGGATGCGCCCGCAGGAAGCACAGTGCCTCGTGCAGTCGCAGCACCGCTCTCGCCGTTGGCAGCGTGCTGCGCGCGAGGCGGCGCAGCAGGTCGAGCTTTGCGGCGCCCGACCCGGCCCCGAAGACCGCCTTCGCCCGCTCGAGTTGCGCGAGGTCGCGGGCGGTCATGCGCCGTTCGGCGTGGTTCGAGGTCGTCGAGTGGTGCGAGGCAGGTGATCGGTCACGGGCAGATGACCAGCTCGACGCCGTTCGTCATCGAGATGGGCGCCGAGAACGCGCACTGGAACGTGACCGGCAGCCCGACGAGCGGGAGCGCGGGCAGTGGCAGCGGGAAGAAGGCGCCGCCGCTCGCATCCGCCTGGATCGGGAGCACGCCGACGAACAGGTTCGGGTCGACCAGGAGGATGCCCTCCGGGATCGGAGCGTTCCAGCGACCGAGCGCGACCGCGTACACACCGGGCGAATTCGCGCCGGCATTGGAGAGCGTCAGGTTGAAGACCGTGCCCGGGCTCAGGCCGCCGCTCGGCACGATCAGCGAGGTGTTCGTTCCGCCGAGGCCGAGGCCGTACGACTCGGTGCCGCAGACCCAGAACTGCTGCTGCGGGGTCGTCGCGCTGTTGCCCTGACCGTCGGTCGCGGTCAGCGTGAACGACACCGTGGCGCCGCCCATGATCACCGCCGGCGGCGGCGTGAACACCGCGCGGTACAGGAGCCCGCCGAGGAACTTCATCGGCGTCGAGCCCGTGGTCACGCCGCCGCGGTGCGCGATCGTCCAGTCCATGGTCGCCGACGCGACCGAGGTCTCGCCGTCGTCGACGAACGAGTCCTGGATCACGGCGCGCACGACCCACGGTCCGGCCGGGTTGGTCGAGGTCGCGGGCAGCTGTTCGACACGGACGAAGCGCGGCGGTTGCGTGTCCGCGGGCCCGGTGCCGTAATAGGCGCGGTTCAGGAACGAGCCGGACTCACCCTGCGCGGTCACGATGTCGTAGATGCCGTCACCGTTCAGGTCGCCGACCGCGACGTCGAGCGTCGAGTCGACGAGGGGCGAGAACCCGGCGGTCCCGGTCGCGCGCGCGAACGAGAAGGCGCCGTTGTTGACGTAGAGCTTCTCGCCGTTCGATTGCAGCGAGCCGTTCACGATGTCGAGGTCGCCGTCGTTGTCGGAGTCGATGAACACCCACTCGTTGTCGTCGTCCCCGTTGCCGCCGGTGAGGGCGGACGTGAGGCTCGTGAAGGACAGGGTGCCCGACGGCACGAGGTTGTTGCGGATGACGCTGTCCGTGAGGCTCGACACCGACAGCATCACGAGGTCGAGATCGCCGTCGTGGTCGAGATCGGCTGCTTCCGTCTCGTAGGTGAGTCCGGTACCGGTGGGGAGCAGCGCCGTGTTGACCGTCGGGAAGTGCCCGGTGCCGTCGTTGAGGAAGATCTGCTGCCCGGACGACTTGCCGCAGTTGACGATGTCGAGGTCCCAGTCGTTGTCGATGTCCGCGAGCACGATGTCCTGCTGGTTCGTCTTCGGCGCCGACACGACGTGCGTCGCGGTCACGTTGGTGAAGACGCCCGTGCCGTCGTTCAGGAACAGCTTCAGCTGACCGTTCGTGTTCTCGTCGTTGAACAGCAGGTCGAGGTCGCCGTCCTGATCGATGTCGCCGTAGGCGCAGCCGGCGGCCGTGAGGACGGCGCCCGCGAGGCGAGTGGTCGATTGGTCGGTGAAGTTGCCGGCGCCGTCGTTCACGTAGCACCGCTGCTGGCTCGCCCCGTTGCACGAGAAGACGAGGTCGCGGTCGCCGTCGCCGTCGATGTCGAACGCGATCGCCAGCGTCGCCTTGATCGCCAGGGTCGGCAGGCGCGTGGCGGTCTCGTCGACCAGTCCGAGGCCGAGCCCGATCTTGTTGATCAGGATCGTCGGCTGGATCGCGCTGCCGCTGGTGCTCAGCACGAAGCCGTTCGCGAACACCACGTCGAGGTCGGTGTCACCGTCCACGTCGACGAGGATGACGCCTTCGGTCATCACGGTCGGGCCGGTGACGAGGCCAACCTGCTGCGTGTAGAGGTACTGGGCGGGGAGCGCCGCCGCGGTGAGGGCGATGGCGAGAGCGAGCGGGGTGGTGGGTTGCACGGGACGCTTTTGGCGGGCAGAGGGAGCGGGGCAGTCTACCGAGGACCGCGCGCCCGGGGCGGGGGATTGGTGCGGTGACGCGGGCCTCTCCTCGCGCCTCGGCGTCCGCGTCAGCGCAGCACGCCGCCCGCCAGCGGAGTGACCTGGAACGGGAACGCGACGCCACCGGCGGCTTGGAACCAGATCGGTCGGCCGACGAACGGTACGCCGTTCGGCATGTTCCACGACACGGACAGCGCGCCGTTCGAATCGGTGAGCCACGCCCCGGCGATGAACGAGTTCACGAGGCCGAGCGACAGCGGCTGATCGACGATTCCGGGGGCCGGAAACGTGCCGAGGTCGGGGTCGACGAGGATCACGACCAGGTTCTGTGGATCGCCGCGGAAGCGCAGCAGGAACGGGCTGCCGCCTTGCGGCGGAGCGGGTCGATCGACACCGAGCAGAGGGCCGGGGGGCAGGGTCGTGCATCCCGCGGAGCCCGGGCTCTGCGTGGTGCGCGTGATGCTGCCCGTCGCCTGCGGTGCGGCGACGGGGCATTGGTTCGTGGCGATCAGGAACGAGTCGCTGATCCAGATCCGCGAACTCGCATCGGCGCGCAGCGCGGGGGCCCCGGTTCCCTGGGGCGACGCGCCGCCGAGGCACTGGAGCATGCTGCCCTGCAGCGTGGACCCGATGAGCCAGGCGCCGTCGCCGGGCGTCGCGGCGCCGTTGCCACCGATCGCACTGTTGATCGCGGTGACGTACGAGTTGATCGCCACGAGACCGTGGCCGGTCGCCGCGCTGCCGAGCGCCGCGACGGCGCAGTCCTGCAAGTGCAGTGCGCCGCCGAGAGCCCACAACGCGGTCGCACCCGTCGCCTGCATCGAGCACTGGTCGAGAGTGACGCGGCCGCTCACCGCGACGCAGTGGCGGACGACGGCAGGCCCGACCCAGACGTTGGGAAGGAAGTCGATCCCGATCACGTGGAGCGCCTGACCGGGCGCCGGTGCGAGAACGGTCGCGCCCTCGGTCGCGAGGCACTGCGGGTTGGTGAGGCAGCCGGGTGCAACGAACTGCGGTTGCCACGTCACGCTCACCGTCCCCGGAGTGAGCGCACGGATCGTGACGCCGATCGTCGCCGTGAAGTGCGCGTACGTTCCGCCTTGCACGACGATGAGGTCTCCCGGGCTCGCGAGCTGCAGCGCGTCGCGGATTTCGGGAATGCTCCCGGGGCCCACGAAGAGCGTGGTCTGAGCCGACGCCGGCGCGAGGAGTGCGCCGAAGAGGCAGAGCACTGGCCAGGAACGCATGGACGAGAAGCCGAAGCTCGCGGGGAAGGACGAGCGGGGTCATGAGGACACACCAACCCGTCGCCGGTGGAAAGCCCCTCCCCGAAGACCTGGGCGCGGGGGCCGTTCCGGTCAGTGGCCCGCCAGGGGCACGCCGACGTCCCGAAGGAGAGCGTCGTACCGCTCGAACATCCGGCTCCACCGCCAGTTCGCGCGAACCCATTCGGCGGCTCGGACTCCCGTCGCTCGCGCAAGGGCCGGGTCGGCGAACCACGCCAGCACCGCCTCGCAAGTACGTTCGGCGCCGTCGGCGATCGCGATGGTCCGCGCGGGAAGGTCGCCGAGGCCCTGGGCTGCCTGCGGCGAGGAGACGACGGGCAGGCCCATGCTCATCGCCTCGAGGACCTTGTTCTGGACGCCGCGTGCGAGCCGGAGCGGCGCCACCGCCACGGCAGCCCGGTCGAACCACGGCGGAGTCGTCGGCACACGACCGGTGACCGTGACGCCGGGCACGTTCGCGAGCGCCTGCACTCTCGGCGAAGGCTTGCTGCCGACGATCAGCAGGCGTGCGTCGGGAAAGCGCGTGCGAATGGTCGGCCAGCACGCCGCGACGAACCACGTGACGCCATCGACGTTCGGCTCGTAGTCCATCACCCCGGTGAAGATCGCCGTGTGCGGGTCGCGTTCGGCGTCGCCGCCGCTGGTGAAGTGCTCGACGTCGACGCCGTTCGGCATCACGTCCGGGACGACGCCCGGGATGCGCGCGACGAAGAGCTCGCGTTCGACATCGCTGACGACGAGCGAGCGGGTGAAGGTGCGGGCGACGCGGTCCTCGAAGCGCAGCAGCTTCTTCGCCTCACGAGCGTAGATCCACCGACCTAGGCCGCGGCTCGTCGCCGCGTATTGCGCCCACTTGTCCGAGTCGAGTTCCGCGAACTGCATGACCTTCGCGCGAGCCGGCGACCGCAGCGCGTACTGTGCCATCGACGACGAGTAGACGTGGATCAGGTCCGTGGTACCGGCCGCGGTCCAGCGGTCGACCGCTCGCTGCAGGCGCCGATCGCGGAAGAACGGCAGGGTCAGGGCCTCGCCGGACAGGAGGCCGCGCAGGCTCGTGACGCGCCGCTGACGCCGGGACAATCGCGGCGCGACGACTTCGGCGCAGCGAGCGGAGAGGAACGCGATCCCTTCGGCGTCTCGGTCCTCCTCCTGGAAAGTCCCTAGTCGGATCGAGGCGCCTCGCTCCAGCAGGTGCTGCAGGAAGTGCCACGTGGTGATGCGATCGCCCCGATCGGGCGGCCACGGCACGCGCTGGCACAGGAACACGACCTCGGGGTTTTTCTGGCGGTCCGACAATGCAGTTGGCGTCAAGCTTGCTCCGGCCGCTCCCCGATACAAGACGCGGCATGGCGCTCTCCAGCGGCACTTCGACGAACATCCTCGGACTGGTCAACAACACCATCGAGTTGCCCACCATGCCCGAGGTGCTGGTGAAGCTGAACGAGGTGATGGCCAACGTCGACGCATCGGCCGCCGACGTCGCCAACGTCGTCACGCGCGACCCGGCCGTTTCGACGAACATCCTGCGCATCGTCAACTCGGCGTACTACGGCCTCCAGGTGCGTGTCTCGTCGGTGAACCTCGCGATCTCCGTCATGGGCTTCAACATGACGAAGAAGGTCGCCCTGAAGGCCGCGGTGTTCTCGGCCTTCGGCAAGCGCCGCGAGAAGATCCAGCACTTCGATCCGGTCGCCTTCTGGAAGCACGCGATCTACACCGGCATCGCGGCCCGTGCGATCGGCTCGGCGTCGAGCGTGTTCGCGGACCGGCACCCAGAGGACCTCTACATCGCCGGCCTGCTGCACGACATCGGCAAGATCATCCTCATGGAGAAGGTGGCGCCGCGCTACCTCGCCATGCTGCGGAAGTCGGTCCAGCAGCAGCGTGCGGAGACGGAGGTCGAGGTCGAGGACTTCGGCTTCACGCACGCTGACGTGGGTTCGGTGCTCGCGATCAAGTGGTCGCTGCCCGAAGAACTGGCCATCGCCATTCGCTACCATCACGCGCCCTCCCGCGACCCCTTCCATCGTTCGCTCTCGTCCCTCATCCATCTGTCCGACCAGCTCGCGTGGCGCGCAGGTCAGCCATCCACCGTCGGGCCGGTGCTCGCCGCGATGGAGCCGGATGTGTTCGGGCAACTCGGAGTGGACGCCGCGAAGGTCGAGTCGATCCTGCCGCAGATCCAGGAGGATTTTGCGGCCTCCGAACTGCCCTGGTGACGACCGTGTGAGCGCCGGCTGCGCTCACCCGAGGTGACGATGAACTTCCGTCGCTGGGTCGTCTTCACGTTCCTCGTGCACGTGCTCGTGCTGCTCGTCGACAAGGGCGGCGGCCTCGTGCTCTACCTCCTCTGCGCCAACCAGCCTGCGCAGCACGGCAAGTCCAGCGTCGCGGCGTCGTTGCCGTTCATCCTCGGTGCGGTCGCCAACCTGGGCCTCGCCACGTCGCTCGTCTACTTCGTCCGCCGCGGTCGTTACTCGGCGCAGACCTGCTTCGAGACGTCGATGGGAGTCGCTCTCGTGTGGGGGGGATTCGTCTCGCTGGCGGCGATCCTCGTCACGCTCGGTCTCTTGCCGCAGGTCTCGGCGGAGTTCGCGTTCGATCCGTGGCTCGTCGTGCCGATCTGCGCCGTGGTTCCGCTGCTCCTGGTGGCGAGCTACGCGAACAGCACGCAGCTCGCGACCGAGCGCATCCGCGACTACGGCTTCGTGCACGTCGTCACGTCGCTGGCGTTCCTGCCCGCGTTCTTCGTCTTCTACTTCGCGTTCGGGGGCAAGGTGGAGGGTGTGCCGGCGGGCGTGGCGTGGGGGCGACTGGTGTCGACCGCGGTCGTCGCCGTGGTCGCGTTGTGGCTCGTGCGCAAGGTGGTGAAACTGCGGATCCGGATCGACCCGACCTTCCTGCGCGTGGGCATCCGGTTCGGATGGAAGGCGAACATCGTCTCCACGCTCACCTACCTGAACCACCGACTCGACCTCCTGGTGCTGCCCGCGATCTATCTCGCGCACCTCGTCGGCAAGGGTGTGCCGAAGGTGGACGCCGATCGCCTCACCTTCGACCAGGTCGCGTTCTACTCGATGTCGGTCACCTGGGCCGAGCTCGTGTGGCACTTCCCCGAGGCGATGCGCGATCTCTTCTTCTCGAAGGTCGCGGGCAGTTCCCACGAGCAGGCGCGGACGCTGTCGCCCGTTCTCGCGCGGCTCGGCCTCGCGATCTCCCTGCTCGGCGCCGTCGCGATCCTGTTGCTGCTCGATCCGGCGATGAGCCTCGTCACCACGCTCGCGAAGGGCAGCGACGAGAAGTGGTTCACGGACTGGAGCCCGACTGTCGGGAGCTCGCTGCTGGTGCTCGTCCCGGGAACCGTGGCGTTCACGGTCTCGAAGGTCCTCCAGGCGGATCTCGCGGCTCGCGATCGCCTGCAGACCTGCATCAACGCCCAGGTGATCGTGCTGGTGACGATGCTCTCGCTCGACGTGCTGCTCGTCCCCGAACACGGCGCAGTGGGCGCGGCCCTGGCGTCGACGACCGCGTACGTGGTGTCCACGGTCTACACGTGCGTCGCGTACGGCCGCCAGACGGGCACGCCGATCTGGCGGCTGTTGGTGGTCCACCCTGCGGATTTCCGATACATCCGCGAGATCGCCGCCGCGATCCTCGGCAAGCTACGTCGCTCGCGCTCATGACCGCTTCCGTTCCCGTCACCGTCGTGGTCCCCGCGTTCAACGCGGCGCCGTACCTCGACGTGACGCTGCGGTCGCTGCGGGAGCAGACGGCGGTCCCGGAGCGCGTTCTGCTGGTCGACGACGGTTCCACCGACGACACCGTCGCCATCGCCGAGAGCCACGGCATCACCTGCATCCGTCAGCCGAACAGCGGCCCCGGCGCGGCTCGCAACCGCGGCCTTGCCGCGGCGGAGACCCCGTTCGTCGCGTTCCTCGATGCCGACGACTGGTACGCGCCGGACAAGCTCGAGCGTTCGGTCACGCAGCTCCTGAATCTCGGCGCGGCGTGCGTCGCGACCGACGCGTGGGTTGTGCGCGGCGACCGGATCGACGGTCGCAAGAACGACCGCCGCGCTGTGCCGATCGTGCTGACGCTCGAGATGCTGCTGCGCGGCAACCCCGTCGTCTGCAGTACGGTCGTCGCGCGCACCGAAGCCGTGCGCCAGGCGGGAGGCTTCGACGAGAGTCCGGATCTCGTCGCGACGGAGGACTACGACCTCTGGCTCCGAATGGCGAATCGCGAGCCGCTCTCGTACCTGCCCGAGCCGCTGACGTTCTATCGCGCGCACACCGGCAGCTTGTCGGGCAACGCGCGCTTCCTGCGCGGCGTGGACCGCATCCTCGATCGTGTGGGGCTGAACCACCCCGGCGAAGCGCACTTCGAGAACCTGATCCGCCAGCGACGCGCCGACGTGCGGCTCGACCTGGCCTGGGACCTCATGCAGGAGCACCGCCGCGACGAAGCGCGCGCGATGATCGACGAAGCGCGGGCCCTGCACCGTTCGTGGAAGAGCCTTCGCATGAAGCTGCGTTCGCTGCTGAAGAGGTGACGCCGTGGCCGGCCCGCTTCTCGGAGTCGTGCACCTTCGCGCATTGCCAGCATCCGCGGGTCACGTGTCGATGGAGTCGGTGGTCGAGCACGCGATGGCCGACGCGCGGGCACTCGCCGCCGGTGGTTGCGACGGCGCCATCGTCGAGAACTTCGGCGACGCCCCTTTCCGCAAGGGCACTCGCGGCGATCCCGTCTCGCCGGACGTGCCGGCCGCGCTCGCGGTCGTCGCCGACCGGATCCGTCGCGAGGTTGGCCTGCCCGTCGGCATCAACTGCCTGCGCAACGACGGGCTCGCTGCCCTCGGGGCCGCCGCCGCGTCCGGGGCACGGTGGGTTCGCGTGAACGTCCTGTCGGGGGCCTACGTGACCGACCAGGGCGTCATCGAAGGGGAGGCCGCCGCGGTCGCCGCGTTCCGACGGCAGCTGCGCAGCGAAGTGCTCGTTCTCGCGGACTTCCTCGTGAAGCACGCGGCGCCCCTTGCCCCGGTCGACGTCGCGTCCGCTGCAAAGGACCTGGCCGAACGGTCCGGTGCGCACGGGCTCGTGCTGTCCGGTCGCCGGACGGGCGAAGCCGCTGCTGTCGAACTCTTCGACAGCGTCCGCGCCGCGGTCGGCGCGTTCCCGGTCTGGATCGGCGCCGGGCTCACGCCCGACAACGCGTCCATGCTGTGGCCGCGTTGCGACGGCGCGATCGTCGGAACCGCGCTGAAAGCCGGCGGCCTCGTGCACGCGGCGGTCGACGTCGAGCGAGTGCGGGCGCTGCGGCGTGCGTGTCCGACGGCAACGCGGTAAGGCGGACGCCGGTCGTTGGCCGAAAAGCGACGGGTGAACGTCCTGCTCCTCGTGCCGTCGCCGACGCACCTGCACCTCGGTGGGATCGCCACCGTCCGGCGCTACCGCGAGGGGTTGCAGAAGTGCGGTCACCTCTGCGAGGTGTTCGGCGACACGCACGAGGGCGGCTTGAAGCAGTCGCTGGAAGGCACGATCGCCCGTTTCAAGCCGGACATCGTGCATGCACACGACGCGCTGCGAACGGGTGTCCAGCTGCTCGGACTGCGCACGCCGTGGATCGTGTCGCTGAGCGGCGAGGACGTGCACCACGACATGCTCGACGAGGATCGTGGCGCGCTCGTCTGCGAGGTGCTGCGGCGGGCGAGGCGCGTGCTCGTGCCGAACGAAGCTGCAGGGCAGCGCGTCGAGCAGACGGTGCCGGACGCCGTCGGGCGCGTCGACGTCGTGCCGCGAGCGGCCGTTCGCCTGCCGACGACCGGAACGGATCTGCGCCGTTCACTGGGCATCCCGCGGCAGCGCTTCCTCGTGTTCCTGCCGGGCGGACTGCGCCCCATCAAGGGTCAGCACCGTGCGCTCGGGCTCGTTCGCGTTCTGCGCGGCGCGGGCGCCGACATCGAGATGATCCTCGCCGGCCCCGACCAGGACGCGCAGTACGCCGAGTCGTTGCGCGCGGAGTGCGAGCGACAGCCCGGCGTGCGCGTGCTGCCGACGCTGGCGCACGATCGCATGGGGGCGGCGTACGTCGATGCGGACGTCGTGCTCAACACTTCGTTCAGCGAAGGCGCGGCGCCGACGCTGCTCGAGGCCGGCATCCTCGGCCGTCCGGTGGTCGCTGCCGACGTCCCGGGCAACCGCGACCTGATCCGCCACCGCGAGACGGGCCTGCTCTTCGCGTCGGAGGACGACATGGCGAAGCAGGTGATGGCGCTCTATCGCAACCGCTCCGCGGCGGGCGCACTCGGCGTGCGGATCCGCGAGGACTTCCAGCGCCGCTTCGACGGGCAGCGCGAGATCGCGGCGCTGCTGTCGGCCTACGCCGCGGCGTGAGAGGCGAGCACGCGGGCGCGGTGCGTCAGGCCAGCGGCTTCGGCAGCGGACGCGGCTTGCCCTTGCTGGCTGCGCTCGGCTTCGGCGTCGGCGGCGCGGCCTTCGGCGTCTCGCCCTCGCCGAACTTGCGGAACAACTGCAGCAGCCGGTCGGCGATCCACTGCACGGTCGCCTTCACGTCCGCCGCGACCTTCTCTTTCGTCGTGCTGCGCACGCGCGGTGCCGACGCCTTGGCCAGCGCGTCGCGCAGTGTGTCTTCGCCCCACACGACGAGGTCGTTGCCGCTCGTGTCTTCGAGCAGCGCCGCGACGCTCGCGCGGAGATCCAGGTGGTTGCGCAGCGCCGGGTGGAAAACGCCCGCCTCGAACAGCTGCATCATGTCGAACGTGTGCCGCTGCGTGATCGACCGCACCGCTGCCTTCGCGGTCGGGAGGTCCTCGAGGAGTGCGTGCAGTTCGTCGAGCGCTTCGTCGTTCCAGCAGACGATCGTACCGCCGCAGTCGAGGTGCTTGCCGAGCGTCGCGGCGAACTCCGGTCGCGGATCGGTGCGGTCTACGTGCACGAACGACGCGGTCTCCAGGCGTCCGTCGGCGTGGATCGTGTTGGCGGCCCACGCGAACGGCATCTGGCGCCACGGCCGCTGACCGTCGAATCGGGGCAGCGCCTCGGTCACGGTCGCGAGCGCGAGGAAGTGCAGCGGCTTCTTCGCCTGGCCCAGTTCGTTGCGGACGAAGGTCTCCACCATCGGCGTGCCCTGGCGGACGCAGGTGAGCACGCGACGCTGGCGGAAGGTCAGGTTCGGGCGTTCGGGATCGAGTCCGTTCAGGTCCTCGATGCCCTCCTTGTGCAGTTCGAGTTCGAGCGCGCGCGTCAGCTCCGGCAGTTCGAACAGCGGCAGCGCCGGCGCCGTCTTGCGGCACGTGGCGATGTGCGGGCACGGGAAGGGCAGCGTGCAGAACGTGCCCATCGGTAGTTCGAGCACCGACTCGTCGTCGAGAACCTGGCGGAACTGCGCGAGGCGTCGGGTCACGAGCCCGATCTGCTTCTTCACCTTCGAAGTCACGTCGGCGCTGCGCAGCAGCTGCATCGGGGGGAAGTCGGCGCCTTCCTTGTGGGCGTACTTCGGGTTCAGGTGCAGCAGGAACGCCGCGCGGACCTGATGGCCGCAGCGCTCGGCCGTCAGCATCTGCATCGCGAGGTCGTTGACGTAGCGATGCTTGATCTTCGTGCCCGACTTCACTTCGTAGAGGTCGATCGCTCCGTCCTTGTGGCGCACGAGGATGTCGCAGCGCGTCTCCACTCCCTCGGCGACGAACGTCGCGCCGAACAACACGGGGGTGCCCGCGGCGAGTTGTTCGGCCGTCGCTTCGGCAGCCTTGGCGGCGGTCGCGCCTTCGATCTGCAGGCCCTTCGGGAACACGCTGCGTGCGAGGGCGAGCAGTTGCTGGCCGGTGGCGGACATCGCCTTGCGGCTGCTGCCCGATTCGTCTTCGACCGGCTGGTGGAAATCGAGCCACAGCCGCTTGTGACACTGCTGCCCCGCTTCGAACAGGTGCTTGTCGAGGTTGCGCGGGGTCTTCGGCGAGGCTTGCTTCTTCAAGGCGGTGCTGGTTCGGAAGTGCGGCTGGGAGCCGCTGCGCGGCGGGGGTCGGCAGGTTTCTTGTCGTCCGCGCGGGGTCGAGAGTCTAGCGACCCGACCCCCGGTCTCAACTCGGCGGGCGGCCGCGCGTGTGTTTGTAGAGCACCAGCAGCACCAGCGAGACGAGTCCGCCGACGAGCAGCGGGTTCCACAGGCGATCGGAGAGCTTCGGGGTGCCGCGAGCCGCCCGTGCGAAGGACAATGTGGCGAGCCAACGCCGGAACTCGGGCTCCATCCGGGCAAAGTCGGCCGCCGTCGTCGTGAACGAGAGCGAGAACTGTTGTCCGCCGGCGGGGGCGTACACGTCGAGGCTGCAAGTCGGTGCCGCCGGCGCCGGCGGAGTCGTCGTTCGCACCGTCGTGATCGCCTCGTGGGCGCGCGCCCCGAACTTCTCCCGCCGGATCGCGCCGATCTCGTTGCGGATCCCCTGCGCCGCACCCTGCTGGTCCCACATCTCGCGCAGCTTCGGCGCGACGTCCTGTTCGAGGTCGTCGCCGACGACCCATTCGTGATCCTGCTCGACGACCCAGAGCCACGGCCCGGTGAAGCGCCCGGCGAGCCAATCGTCGACCGGGCCCACCGCGTAGAACATGCGTGGCTCGACGTAGCCGAGCTGCGTCGGGGCTCCCGGCAGTTCGGCGATCTTGCGCGCTTCGTTCGGCGCCAGTTGTCGCCAGCCGGCGGGCAGGTCGATCTGGAACGTTCCGCTGCGGTTGCGGAACGCGTGCAGCGCGGCGGGGGCGTCCTGGGCCGCGAGCGGCGGCGCGGCGGCGAGCAAGAGGGCGCACCCGAGGCGGAACGTCATCCGCGCATCATCGGGGCACGCCCGCGCCGTCCGCAATCGCGGTGTTCGCCGGCCGCGGCAGCGCGCGCGGCAGCTCGAACCAGAACGCCGAGCCGCCGTCGGGCGGCCGGTCGAGCCCGATGCGCCCGCCCATCTGCTGCAGGATCCGCGCGCAGACGAAGAGGCCGAGTCCGGTGCCCGGCACCAGTCCTCCGCCGTCGTCGGCTCCGAGCGGCGAGAACAGGCGGTCGCGCAGATCGTCGGGCACGCCCGGGCCGTGGTCGACGATGGCCACGCGCACCCTATGAGGGCCGGTTTCGACGCCCACTTCGATCGTCCCGCCGGGCGGCGAGAACTTCAGCGCGTTGCCGACCAGGTTGAACAGGATCTGCACGAACCGGCGCGGGTCCGTCCGCACGGCGACGTCACCGTCGTTGGCCGCGGCACGCAGCTGCACGTCGCGGCTCCGTGCGAGCAGGCGCAGCGTCCGCAGGCCTTCTTCGACGAGGGTGTCGATGCGGTGCGAGCCGATCGCGAGCCGAAGGGCTCCCGTCCGCAGTGCTTCCCGATCGAGCACGTCGTCGACGAGGAACGCGAGGTGGCGCGCCGTCGCCGCGGCGATGTCGGCGATCTCCGCCGAGTCGTCGGCCGATTCGGTCGACTCGGTCGATTCCGCGCGCAGCAGTTCGAGCGCCGTCACCACCGACGCGAGCGGGGTGCGCAGTTCGTGCACCGTGGTCGCGAGCTGTTCGTCGCGGCGGCGCAGGGCGCGCCGGAGACCGTCGAGTTCGGTCGCAGGATGCGCGTTAGCGCGTCTTTGTGCCGCCCATCGTGCGACCACGGCCGTCGCAACGGCCGACATCGCGGCTGCAGCAGGTGCGGCGAGCCAAGGAGCTGCGCCGGCACCGAGGAGTGGGACCGCCGCCGCCGCTGCCGCGAACGGAGCCCACGAGACACCGCCTTCTTCCTTCATCGATCCTCCACCTTCGTGCGTCCGTATCGGCGGAACGGACGCACGGGTGGCGCGAGCGGGCGCGGAGAGTCCCGAGTCGGGAATGCCTCAGGCCGTGGCGGGCGTCGGGGCGTCGCCGGTGACGAACGGCACCGGGCAGTCCCACAGTCCCGCGAGGGCGCGCAGCACGTCGGCTTCTTCGACCGTCACCGTGCCATCGGCGGCCGCCGCCTCGGCGCAGGCGGTGAGCAGGTTGCGTTTGCCGAATGGCGACACCCGATGCAGCGCCGCGAGTGCCCCGTCCATCGCTTCGATCCCGCAGGCGCTTGGCGGCAGGAGCTCGAGCGGCTGTGGAACGCCGAGTGCGTCGCGCGCGCGTGCGAATGCCGTTGCAGCGGCGGTGCCGTCGTCGCCAGCTCCCAGGTGTGCGATGGTCGACACCACGACCGCCACTTCGCGGGCGTGCTGCGCGAGCGCGGTCGGGCGGCCCGGCGGCCGCGGCGGCGGCTCGTTCGCGAGCCGAACGTGGCGCTCCATCGTGTGCAGCAGCGCGAACTCGAAGGGCTGCATCCTGCCGTCCGCAGCGGCGAGCGTCCGCGCGTCGCGTCGCAGGCGCTCGCGCGCTTCGCTCGGCAGCTGCCGCAGCGCCGGCACCGCGAGTTCGAACAGCGGCAGGCGGCGGTTCGACGGCAGCGAGTCGATCACACCGGCGAGCACCAGGGCATCGTGCCCGGCGGCCGGATCCGCAACCAGCAAGGGCTCCAGCTGTCGTTGCCGCACGGCCGGTTCGCGGTCGAGGAGCAGAGCGTGCACGAGCGCGGCGGCGCGGCGCGGGTCGCGAACCGCGGACGAGAGCTCGAGCGGGAGCGCGGTCAAAGCCTCGCGCGCCGCGTCGACGTGTTCGGGCTGCGGCTCGCCGATCGACGCGAGGATCTCGTTCGTCGCGACGCGGCGAGGGCCGACCACGTGCAGTGCCGACACGGCGCCGAGGCCAGGCGACGGGGTTGCGTTCGCGGCTTCGACGAAGGATCCCGCGGACTGCATCTGGCGGCGGAATCCGGGCAGCACGCGTTCGACGCGCTCCTCGATCGGCGGGTGGCTCGCCATCGCTCCGCCGAAGAACCGGCGCATCCCGTCGGCGAACAGCAGGTGGCTCGCCTCCTCCGTGTGCGGGCTCTGCAGGCGACTGCCGAGCCCGCCGATCTTCGCGAGGGCCATGCCGATGCCGCGCGGGTTGCGTGTGTAGGCGACGGCGCTCGCGTCGGCGAGGAACTCGCGTTGCCGCGACACCGCGGCCTGGATGAGACGCGCGAACAGCACGCCGAGCCAGCCGATGACCACGAGCGCGATGCCGAACAGGACGACGCCGGCGACGCCGCCCTTGCCCTTGCCGCTCGAGCCGCGTGCGCCGCGGCCGACCGACTCGACGACGATGCGGCCGATCGTCGTGATGCACACGATTCCGAACAGCACGCCCATGAGGCGGATGTTGAGCCGCATGTCGCCGTGGAAGACGTGGCTGAACTCGTGCGCGATGACGCCCTGCAGTTCGTCGCGATCGAACTGCTCGAGGCATCCGCGGGTCACCGCGACCGCGGCATCGGCGGGTGTCCATCCGGCGGCGAACGCGTTGATGCCCTGCTCGCCGTCGAGAACGAAGATGTCCGGGACCGGCACGCCCGACGCGATCGCCATCTCCTCGACGAGGTTGCGCAGCATGCGCTCCTTCGGATCCGTCGGGTCGACCGGCACGAGGCGGCCTCCCATCAGCGTCGCGACCGCCGTTCCACCCTTCGCGAGCTGTGACGTCTTGAACAGCGCGCCGCCGAGCACGACCGCCGTCGTCGCGAGGAACGTGACCAGCATCACGTCGCCGCGCCAGAAGCCGCCCGACCCCTCGTTCGCGACGACGACGAGCAGCGACGCCGCGAGGTGGATGCACAGGGCGATCGCGACGACCGCGAGTGCGAACAGCAGGACGAGCCGGCCCGTCGCACGCCGCGCGCGCTCCTGATGGCCGAAGAAGTCCATGCCGGGCGCCACGCTCAGGTGCCCTCGAGTTCGAACAGCGCCACGCCGGCCCGCCGGCTGCAGTAGATCCCGCCGCCGCAGGCGACGAAGTGGCGATCCAGACGGGCCCGGTACCAGTCGCCGCTGCGCAGGTGCACGTCGCCGTCGGTGCGCTTCCGGTCGACGTTCTCGCGCCAGTCGCGCGTGGTCAGCGCCTCGAGGTAGAGAGCGCCGCGGCACCAGCGCGCGAGGTTGCCGATTGCCGTCGTCGCGTCCTCGTCGTCGAGGTACTGCAGTACGCCCTGGCACACGATCAGGTCGAACGACGACTGCCCGGTCGCCTTGCGCGGCGCGAAGTCGACGATCGAGCCGCGTGTCCAGCCGAACTGTTCGCAGAGGTACTCGCTGTGTTCGACGCCGTGGTACTTCGCGCGGGGCCACACGCTCGCCGCCGCGCCGCGCCAATGACCGTGACCGCACCCCACGTCGAGGATCGTGCGCACCGGCACGTCGAGGTAGTGCAGGTAGGCGCGCACGAAGTCCGCGAGCTTGCGCACCGCCGCGCGGTCGCTGACGCGTGTGCGCGGGTCTTCGTAGAAGCGCCGGTAGTAGTCGGCGTCGAAGTGGTCCGCGGCGGCGCTGGACTTCTGCCGTTGGGCCATGGCAAGTGCTCTCGGAAACGGGCCAATCTCGCCGGCCGCCGCGTCTGCCGCAAGCGAGGACCTTGCACCGCTGCTCGACGCGCCCCTAGAATCCCCGCCCCTCGCATCCCGTGGATGCGGGGTATCCGCCGGACCGGTGCCGCCGATCGCGCGCCATTGGACGGTGAGCCGGAGCCAACGTGCCGAAAGAAGAATCCATCGTACTGGAAGGGACGGTCGTCGAGACCCTCGCGAACACCAAGTTCCGCATTCAGATCGACGCGGGCCACATCGTGCTCGCGCACATCTCGGGCAAGATGCGCAAGAACTACATCCGCATCATCCCGGGCGACCGCGTCACGGTGGAGCTGTCGCCGTACGACCTGACCCGCGGCCGCATCACCTACCGCGCGTGACCGACGCCCGGGCGAAGGTCCGCCCCGTCGGCTCGGCCGACGTTCCGCACGTCGCCCGCTTCATCCGCGACCTCGCGCGCTACGAACGGCTCGAGCACCAGCTCGACCTCGACGAGGGCCGGCTCCGCGAACACCTCTGCGGCGAGCGGCCAGCCTGCGGCGCGCTGCTGGCGGAGGTCGACGGCGAGCCCGTCGGCTTCGCGCTGTTCTTCACGTCGTATTCGACGTTCCGAACGCAGCCGTGCCTCTGGCTCGAGGACCTGTTCGTCGTCCCCGAGCACCGAGGTCGCGGCACCGGCCTGCAGCTGCTGCGCGCCGTCGCGGGCATCGCGCGCGACCGCGGTTGCCCGCGTCTCGACTGGGCCGTGCTCGACTGGAACGCGCCGGCGATCGGCTTCTACGAACGCCAGGGTGCGCGCCTGCTCCGCGACTGGCGCATCTGCCGCATCGACGACGACGCCCTGCGGCGGCTCGCCGACGGGTGAGCGCTGCGCGGCTGTCCGTCAGCCGGCCTTCTTCTTCGCGAGCCACGCGCGCCACGGTTCGTCGAAGTCCTCGATGCGGCGCCCCATCGCCTTGTCGAAGAGCGAACTGCTGTCGCCCTTCTTGTCGGCGAGCGCTTCGCGCACGTAGCGGAGGAACGCGTCGCGGGTCTTGAACGGGTTCTCGGTGTCGAGCAGCCACGCCACGAACATCGTGGACGCGGTCCAGTTCGTCGAAGTCGGCGCGTCGTCCATGAGATAGAAGCCGCCGTACATCGGCAGGTGCGTGATCTGGTTGAGCCGGTAGCCGGTGCCGAGCGCCTGCATCGCGAGCAGGTCCTGCGCCCGCATCGGACCGGGCGCCGCGTAACCCGCGTCGCCCTGCATCGTGAACTCCATGTTCATCCCGAGACCGATCTCGAGCCACGCGCAGACGCGGTCGCGTGCGTCCCTGCGATCCGCGTCGCCGATGAGCGTGTGGTAGAGCAGAGCCTGCGTGCCGACGAAGAACATCTTCTGCGGCCGCTGCGGCGCCGAGCCCGCATAGAAGGTCTTGCCGACGTCCTCGTGCGGCGGCGGCACGTAGTAGGGCATCGGGCGGAAGCCCCACTTCGGGAACACGTCCGGCGTCCGGTACGTCGTGACGAGCATCGGCTCCAGCACCTCGCGCAGCTGCAGGGCCTCGCCGTACCGCGCGAACCAGGCGACGCCGAGGTGTTCGAGGTCCAGCAGCGCGGCGGTGTTCAACGCGAGATCCGCGTCGCAGCGGAGCGAGAACCGTTCTCCGACGAGCGTGACCGGCTGCCTGGCGAGAGCCACGTCGAGCTGCTCCCGCGTCATCGCGCGTCCCTCGTGCTCCCACAGCCAGCCCTTCGGGCCCTTGCGGTGGCCGAGGAACGTGTGCGCCTTTTCGTCGTCCTCGGTGAGCGCGAGCCACGTGGCCTGGATCTTCGCGAGTCCGGGCAGGCCGCGCGCCACGGCGTCGTCGATCAGGAACTCCTGCGCCTTTGTCGAGCCGCGTTGCCGCACGCGCCGTTCACAGAACTCGCGCACCGCGTCGCGGACCAGCGACATCTCGCGAACGTCGGCGCGCGGGATGCGCACCCGCTTGCCGCCCTGGAGGAGGATCACTTCGTCGGTCGCGTCGGGGACCAGCACCCGGCCGGTCAGCACCTTGCCGTCGTTGCGAGTGACCTTGTCGCGCACGTCGTCCTGCGCGGTCGCGAACGACGCGAGGACGAGCGCCAGGATCGAGCGGAAGAGTGTGGCGAAGGACGTGCGCATTTCGGGGTCCGGCCGCGGGGCGAGCCGGTTCTACCAGACGGTCATAGCGCGCGGCGCCGGCTACGTTTCCCGGGTGGTCCATCCCGCCCTGCTCGACGTTGCGCACCGGCCGTGGCCGCCGCCGCGCCGGCCGTGGGTGATGACGATGGACTGGGTCGATCTCCTGTTCCTGCACTGGCCCGTCCCGGCGCCGCTCTTGCAGCGACACGTTCCGGCCGGCGTCGAGATCGAGACGTTCGACGGTTGCGCCTGGCTCGGCGTCGTGCCGTTCCGGATGGCGAGGACGCGGTTCCGCTGGCTGCCGCCGGTGCCGACCGCGAGCAACTTCCCCGAGTTGAACGTGCGCACGTACGTGCGGGTCGGCGGTCGCCCCGGGGTGTGGTTCTTCAGTCTGGATGCCGCCAGTCGCCTCGCCGTCGAGGGTGCGCGCGCGACCTTCGGCCTGCCCTACTTCCGCGCGTCGATGCGCTGTGATCGTGTCGGCCGGGCCGTCGAGTACGAGAGCGAACGCTCCGACCACCGCGCGCCGCCGGCCGCGTTCACGGCGCGTCAGGAGCCGATCGGCGCGCACCGGCCGGCCGTGCCCGGCTCGCTCGAGCACTTCCTCGTCGAGCGCTATTGCCTCTTCGCGCACCGCCGCGGGCGCCTCGTGTGCGGCGAGATCGTGCATCCGCCGTGGCGGCTGGCGCGCGCAAACGTCGAACTCGCCCGCTGCGATCAGACGCGGTTGCTCGGCGCGTCGTTGGACGGGTTGCTGGACGGCGCGCCGGTGTCCGCGCTCGCTGCCGAACCGCTGCGCGTGGCCGCGTTCGCACCCGTAGCGTGGCCGCCGGCCGCCAGCGCCGTGCACGCGTCGCCGGCGCGCAGCGTGCCGCCGACGCGGATCGAACCGTAGACGCCGCCACGGCGTTCGGGCCGCAGCGCGGCACAGAGGCCGATGCGCCCGCCGTCGTCGAGCAGTTCGCACGGACGCGTTTCGCCGAGAACGTCGATCACGACCTCGCCGATGCGCAGCTGACCGCCGATGCACGCTGCCAGGTCGACGCCGTGCACGAGCAGGTTCGCGCGGCGGACGGACGGATCGACCGGCGCGCCGAACTCGCGGCACGCGCGGTCCCACGCCTCCCCGGCGAGGATCGTGACCTGGCGGCGGCCGCCGTTCGTGTGGTCGCCTTCGAGTCCGACGCCCGCGACCGCGACGGCGCGCGGGACGGCGCGGACGGGAGTGCGCGCGGCCGGGCGCAGGAAGATGGCGTCGAGGCGGCCGGGCATCGTCGCGACGATAGCTGCTCGGAGTGTCGGATCGACCGCGCCGCGAACCGACCATGCCGTGGGCCCTCGTCGACGCACTGCGCCGATTCCTTCCTCGGGGCGCAACCGCCTCGTTTCGGCTGGCTATCCTCCCGCACTCCGATGAACGCCCGGTTCGCCCTAGCCTCGTCCGTCTGCACCGTCCTCCTGTTCTCCTGCGGCGGGGGTGGGGGCGGCGGTGGTGGTGGTGATCCGCCGCCGCCGGCGAACACGCCTCCGTCGATCCAGGTGCCGAGCTCCCTCAGCGGATCGGTGTCGAGCTGGTCGTACGTGCTCGACCGGACCAGTTCCACGGCGCTGCAGTTCGCCGCGACGGACCCGGACGGCGACACGTTGCAGTGGGTCGTCTCGGCCGACGGACAGGCGGTGAGTGCGGGCATCGGCTTCGCTTCGCCGGTGTTCGGCGCCGACTTCGTCGTGTCCCTCGGATCGGTCGGTGCGCCCGCAGTGTCGACGCTGACCATCCTCGTCGAGGATCCGCACGGCGGTGCCGCCGCGCTGACGCTGCTGGTCGTTCGCTCGGGGGCGCCTTCGATCTCCTCCGTGTCGCCGTCGAGCGCGTTCGCGGGCCAGCCGCAGCAGGTCGAAGTGACGGGTACGGCGCTGCGCCTCGGCGGCAGCGTGACCACGAACGTGCGATTCGACGGCGCACTCGGCACCGACACGATCGTCGACAGCGACACGAAGGTTCGCAGCACGACGCCGACGGGAGTGCCCGCGGGGCCGACGATCGTCGGCGTCGACCACCTCTTCGGCAATGCAGCGCTGGCCGACACCGAGTTCACGCTGTTCCAGTTCCCCCCCGCGCTCGCCGCGACGGACCAGCGCCTCGACGCGACCGTGGCCGCGGCGCACGACATCGTGCTGACCGGCCGCGTGGCCCACGCTGTGTGGCTCGAGACGGGTGTGGTGTTCCATCGCCGTTCGATCGACGGCGGGGCGACGTGGACTCCCGCGCAGCCGCTCAGCGGCGCGGAGGCCGCGACCGAACCTCACGTCGTCGCGGTCGGCAATAGCGTGATCGTTGCGTGGATCGGCGACGGAGTCGCGGTCCGCGAGCGCCGTTCGCTCGACGGTGGACTCACGTTCGCTTCGCAAGTCCGGCTCGACAACGCGACCGCCGAAGTGAGCCGTTTGCGGCTCTGCGGCGCGGATTCTCGGCGCCACGCGGTGTGGATCGCGGGCAACGTCGTCGCCGGTACGGCGCGCCTAGTCTCCGCCGGTTCGACCGACGGCGGTGCCGTGTGGTCGGCGCAGGTGACGGTCGACGGCGCGGGCGTGAACCAGAGCGAGCACACGCTCGTGACGAACGGCTCCGTGTCGTTCCTCGTGTTCCTCGACGAACGCGCCGGCGTCGGTGCGCGCGGTGTCTACGCTTCGCGCAGCACCGGCGGCACGAGCTGGTCGGCGGGGCAGCGCCTGTCGCAGGCTTCCGTCGCTTCGACCGAGCCGCGCATCACCGTCGTCGGCACGCGAGTGCACGTTGCGTGGGTGCTGGCAGGCAGCCTGTTCTACGGCGCGTCGATCGACAGCGGCGCCACGTGGACGAGCGCGCCGTTCGAGATCCGCAACGTCGTCGCCGGCGCCGTCTCGGGTCCCGCGATCGCGGCGACGCCGGACCGCGTGGTGATCGGCTACGTGCTCGCCGGCACCACGGTCGAGGTGTCGCGCTTCGCCGGACCCGGTGCACTGGTCACGAACGTGCGTGCCGACACCGACGCCGGCGCCAACGGGGGCGTCCAGGTCGGGTGCTCGGGCATCTACGTCTACGTGGCGTTCCGCGAAGGGCTGGTCGGCGACGGGTCGGCGCGAGTGCAGGTCTGCGCGTCGACCGACGGCGGTCTCACGTACAGCGCCGCCGCCGGCATCGGCAACGGCACCGCTGCGCAGGACGAACCGCGCCTCGTGTTCGACGGCGCGCGCCTCCTGCTCGGCTGGCTCGACAGCCGCGACCCGCAGGTCGGCCTCTACGTGAACCGCACGGCCCAGTAGGGGCGCGAGGTCGCGGCCGCTACTGCGGCGCGCAGAGGCGGCGGAAGTTGCGCACGCCGATCGCGACGCCGAGGCCGCCGACCACGAGGCCGAGCGCCCACGCGCCGGCCGCGACCCACACGAAGGCCGCGCGCGCCGCGTCCCCGGTGTGCACGTTCGCGGTGAGCCACGACCACGCGAACACGGCCGGCGACATCGCGAACTCGAACAGCAGCACCAGCAGCATCGCCGCGAGGAAGCTGCGTCCGCCCTGCGCCATGGCGCCGCCGAGGTCCGGGCGCATGAGGCGCGGGGAGGTTCCGACGACGGCGAGTACGCCGAGGGCGGCCAGCGTTCCGCCGAGCGCCGTCGCGACGAACGTCAGCGTCACCGCGGGGCTCGCGCCGTACGCGCGGCCCGCGATCACGGCGACGAGCACGAGAGGCCACAGCAGCAGGAGCGCCACCGATTGCAGCTTGCCGCGCACGATCGCCCACGGGGACGCGGGCGCGGTCGTCCACAGCGGCCACTGCGGCCCGTCCCACAGCACGAGCCGGCCCATGTGCGCGTAGAGCACGAGGAGCACCGCGAGGAACCACTGCATCACCATCGCGCCGAGGTGCGCGACGTCCTGCTGCAGGCCGCGCTGCGCGAGGATGCCGGCGACGAAGACCCGTTCGCGGACCAGCACCCACACGAGTGCGCCGAACGCCACGAAGCCCATCAGCGCGACCGGCTGCTGCAGGACCTGCGCGAACTCCTTGCGGCGCACGACCGCCGCGACGGCGTTCGGCCACGCACTGCGCCGCCGCAGGGTCGCCGGCGCGGTCGCGAGGTGCCGTTCGGCCGCGCCGGGATGCAAGCGGGCGGCGAACCAGAAGATCGCCGCGGTGAGGCCGAGCCACCCCAGGGCGAAGCGCAGCGGCGTCGTGTCGTTCTCGCCGGTCGCGGCGGACGCGAGCATCTCGGCGCACGTGTCGACGATCCACGGTACGGCGATCGCCGGTGCGCCGGTCGCAGCGACACGCGGAGCGGACGTCGTGAAGAGTCCGACGAGCAGCCACGCGGAGAACCCGACCGACGCGAGCGCCGCGACGAGCGTCAGCACGATGCGGAGGGCGCGCCCGGAGAAGAAACGCACCAGCACGATCTGCACGGACAGGATCGTCCCGAGCACGGGCACCGTGCAGCACACGAGGGCGACCGGCACGAGCGCCCACGCGAGCGCCGGTGTCGGCTGTGTGCGCAGGAGCAGCGTCGTGAGGAAGGGCAGCGACATCGCGCCCGACCAGGCGAGCGTCACGAACGAAGCGCGCACCCCGACCTCGATCGCGCCCCGCCACGGCGGGATCGGCGCCAGGCGCCACAGCGGCAGTTCCGCCGATTCGAACAATTGCCGTTGGGCGAGCGACAGGCCGAGCCACGTCGCGACGATCGGGCACGGCATCAGCGCGGTTGCGAGCAGCGACTGCAGCGAGTTGCCGAGATGGCGCGACTCGAGCAGCACGCTCGTCGTGGACCACCACATCAGGGCGATCGTGACGAGGCCGATCAGCAGGCCGCCGAGCGTGCGCCGGCCCGTCCGGGTCGTCGCCAGGTTGGCGAGCGAACGCAGGTCAGCGCGCAGCAGGCCCATCGTCCGCCTTCTCCGCCGTCTCCATCGTCCGCACGAACACGTCCTCTAGCGAGCCGTCGCCGAAGCGTTGCCGCAGCTCCGCGACGGTGCCTTCGGCGCGCAAACGCCCCTGCGCGAGGATGCCGACACGATCGCAGACCTGCTCGGCGATCTCGAGCACGTGCGTGCTCAGCATCACGGTGGTGCCGCGCGCGCACTCCTCGAGCAGAAGGTCCTTCAGCCGCCGCGTGCTCAGCGGGTCGAGGCCGGTGGTCGGCTCGTCGAGGAGCAGGACCTGCGGTGCGGTCGTGAGCACGGCCGCGAGGTGGATCTTCTTCCGTGTGCCGTGCGACGCCGCTTTGCACGGTTCGTCGATCGCGTCGCGCAGGCCGAGAACGTCGAAGAGCCGCTCCGCACGTTCGTCGCGCGTGCGGCGATCGACGTTCCAGAGGCTCGCCACGAGCGCGGTGTGCTGGCGGCCGGTGAGGTAGTCGTAGAGCGGCGGCGTGTCGGGCACGAACCCGACGACCTGGCGCAGCCGCGCCCCGTGGGTGCGGTGGTCCATGCCGGCGATGCGCAGCGAGCCCTCGCTCGGACGCAGCAGCCCCGTCAGGAGGCGCAGCGTCGTCGTCTTGCCCGCGCCGTTCTGGCCGAGGAAGCCGTAGAGCTCGCCCTTCCCGATCGCCAGCGACAGGTCGCGAACGGCCCACTTGCCGTCGAACGAGCGGCCGAGGCCCGCCGTCGCGATCGTCGGCTCGCCGTCGTTCACCGCGGCTCCTCGAACAGCGCACTCACCGGAACGTGGTCGCTCGGCGTCTTCTTCAGGCGCAGCTCCTTGTGCACGATCACGTCGGTGCACCGTGCGAGGGCCGGCGGCGACAGCAGCACGTGGTCGATGCGGAGCCCATCGTCCTTGAAGGCCGCGCCCGCCGTGTAGTGCCACCAGGTGAACACGCCGCCCTCGGCGTGATGAGCGCGGAAACCGTCGGCGAGGCCGAACGCCATCACGTTGCGCAGCGCCTGCCGTTCGGCGGTGGAGCAGAGGATGCGTTCGCGCCACCACTCCGGGTCGTGCACGTCGCGGTCGTCGAACGTGATGTTGAAGTCGCCGACGACGACCACCGGCTCGTTCGCGGCGTAGCGCGCGTCGAGGAACGCGCGCAGCCGGCGCAGCCAGTCGAGCTTGAAGCGGTACTTGTCGCCGCCGACCTCCTGGCCGTTCGGCACGTAGAGGTCGAGCACGTGGAATCCGGCGACCTTGCCGGCGATCACGCGGCGTTCGGCGTCCGCCGCGTCGTCGGGCAGCCCGCGCTGCACGTTCTCGATCGGCCCGGACGCGAGGATCGCGACGCCGTTGTAGCTCTTCTGGCCGAACCACTCGACGTTGTAGCCCTCGTCCTCGAGCGGCCCGAGCGGGAACGCGGCGTCTTCGACCTTGGTCTCCTGCAGGCACAGCACGTCGGGTCGGTGCTCGCGCAGGAAGTCGACGACGTGCGTCAGCCGGGCACGCAGTCCGTTGACGTTCCAGGTGGTGATCCGCATGCGGGGTGCGCATTCAAGCGGACCGATGCGGCAGCGGAAGCGAGCGCGGCGGGAAACTCGGATGACGTCCGCCGCCGCGGTCTGCGCGGCGAGTGCTTGCCGGGCCAGCGCACGCTGTTTCTGATGGCCGGATGCGCTGCATCCGCCCGATGTCCGTGTTGCTCTTCGCCGCCGCGTGCGCCACGCCGCCGCGCCTCGTCGTCACCGCGACCGACACCGTGACGAGTGTTCCCGAGGCCGCCGTCGAACTCGCCGCCGTCGACGTGGTCGTGCTCGGTGAGACCCACGAGACGCCCGACGTGCACGGCATGCACCAGAGTCTGTTGCGCGAACTGCACTCGCGCCGCAGCGACGTCGTGATCGCGATGGAGATGTTCGAACGCGACGTGCAGGGGGACCTGATGCAGTACCTCGGCGGGGTGACGGACGAAGCGTCGTTCCTCGCGAAGACACGCCCGTGGCCGCACTACGAGCGCGACTATCGCCCGGTGGTGGAGTTCGCGAAGCAGAACGGGCTCGTCGTGCTGGCCGCCAACGCGCCGAAGGAACTCGCGGCGCGCGTCGCGAAGGACGGCATCGGTGCGATCGCGGGGGAACGCCTCGCACCGCGCGAGACGACCGCGCCCGAGGACGAATACTGGGACTCGTTCGTCGACGCGATGAAGGAAGGCGAGGGTGCGCACGGTACTGTCGCGGACCCGGCCGCGGAGACGGCGCGCCTGCGTCGCTACTACGAGGCCCAGTGTCTGCGCGACGACACGATGGCCGAGACGATCGTCGACCACCTCCGCGCCAATCGAGCCGTCGGTCGCCGCCCGATCTACGTGCTCATCTGCGGGCGCCAGCACAGCGACTACGGCCGCGGCGTCGTGGCGCGCATCAAGAACCGCATGCCGGACCTCGCGGTCCGTGTCGTGTCGACCGAGCGCGTGACCAACCTCGCTGCGAGCACGTTCGCGTCGCCCAAGCACCTCGCCGACTACGTGATCGTGCGCGAAGGCCCGGCCGAACGGCGCGCGAGCGCGCCGCCGGCGCACCCGATGCACGGCGAGACGCCGGCTGCGAAGGCGGATCCGCACGGTGACCCGCACACTGCCGACCCGCACGCCGGCGCGGCCGGGAAGCAGGAAGGCGGCGAGCAGCCGACGCAACGCCCGGCGCTCGGCCTCATGCCCGACTACCAGAACTCCGAGGGCAAGGGGGTGCTCGTCGCGAACGTGCGCGAGGGTGGGTCGGCGTACAAGGCCGGCATCGAGCCGGGCGACTACATCGTCAACGTCGGCGGCATCGAGGTCACCGACGTGCAGAGCTACACCGAGGCGCTCGACCAGATGGTGATCGGCCGGACGATCACCGTGCGCATCCGCCGCGACGACGCCGAAGTCGCGCTGCAGGTGCTCGTCGCCGCGCGTTCGCGCTGAGTCGGGGCGCGGCGCCGTCAGTCGATCACGAGAGTCGCGCCGTCGGTGCCGACGGTGATCTGCTTCGTCGAGGTGCCGTTCATGCCCGTGCACACCACTTCGTAGGTGCCGACCGGGACGCGCACCGTGCGCTCCCAGGTGCCGCTCGCCTCGGTCGAGAACACGATGACACCGCCCGGCGAGCGCACCGTCGCGCGCGTGAAGCGCGGTCCGACGCGGTTCTCGACGCGCAGTGAAGCACCGGGCTGCAGCACCATGCGCAGCGGTTGCGGGGGCAGCGCCGCGGTGTCGAGTTCGACGATCGCACAGCCGGTGTCGCACGACGCGAACAGTGCGTTGCGGCCGGGGTGGAGCATGACGGTCCGGGCGCTGCCGTCGCCGCCGGTGTAGGTCGACTTGCGGTCCCACGCGGGACCCGGGAGCGGTTCGAGCCAGAGACTGTGCAGGAACACCCTGTCCGCCGTCGGTTCGATCACGAGGTCGACCTTCACTCGCTCGCGCATCACGATGTCGCCGAGATCGAGGTTCGCACCGGCGGTCACGTCGCAGACGAGCGGCGGCGCGGTGAGCTTCGCGTTCATGGTGCCGAGCGACAGGCGCCCGGGCTGCACGTTGCGCAGCACGACGCGCCCCTCCGCGTCCGACGGCGGGCCGCCGCCGTGTGTCTGCGCGTCGTGGAGGCCGACGCTCGCCCCGGCGATCGGGGCGCCCTTCTCGTCGACGAGGCGGAACTTCACCATCGCGGTCGCCGCGAGCACCGCTTCGGGAGTCAGTGTGAACACCAGCTCGCTCTGCCCCGGGGCCGCGGGCAACTGGGCGACGATCGCGCCGCGGAGCAGCAGGGCAACGTGCACCGCGCGCCCGGGCGGCAGCGTCAGCACACCGAGCACCTGCTGCGGCTTCGCCTTCTCACCGCGCCACACGTCCGGTTCTCGGAACTCGCCGAGCCCGGCGGTCAGCCTGGTGTGCTCCGTCATCGGCACTGCGGTCACCGGCGCTTCGAACGCCGCGGCGGACAGACCGCGGAACCAGGGCACCTCGGTGTCGGTCTTCCGGATGGCTTCCATGAGCGGCGCGCCGTCCGGGGTGACGGCGCTCACCGTCAGCAGCCACGTCTCGTCGAGCACGATGTCGAAGCGGGTGCTCGGCGCCGCGACCTCCACGGTTGCCTTGAACGGCAGTTCGTCGTCGAAGCGTGCCGTGATCTGGTGCGAGCCGGGCGTGAGTCCGGCGAACGCGAAGGAGCCGCTGCTGCCGCTCTGGGAGCCGCGCCTGCCGGTCAGGCCGACCCAGCCGTTGGCCGGCTTGGACCCGTCGTGGCGGCGAACGGAGCCGAAGAGCGTCGCGGTCTGCGACCTGTTCGCTGCGGCGTCGAGCGGCGACGGTGTGTCGTGCGGTCCGTCCGCCGCGGCCTTCGTCGTCGCGGCCGCGGCCGACGTCACGGCCGTCGGATCCTCGGCGGCCCCCGACGCTCCCGTGGATCCGGCCATCACCGGGGGCGGCGTGCCTTCGCGTTGCAGCCAGACGACGCACAAGACGAGGTTGGCGATGGCCAGCATGACGGCGGCGATCTGGAGAACTCGGTTCGCGGCGGGAGGGGTGTTCATCGGACCTCCAGCGTGGCCGGTTCGCCGCCGAGCGTGATCGATCCGGACTGCACGAGGCGGTCGGTCTCGTCGTTCACTTCGAACGTGTACGGCCCGGGCGGCAGCGTCAGCGTCTGCTTCGGCCAGCGAGCCTCGAGCGTGCGGGAGTCGAGCGGTTGCCGCTGCGCGTCGAAGAGCGTGACCGTGAAGGCGCGCGTCGGGTCGTCGTTGCGCACGAGGCTCAGCTTCGTGCCGCGGACCATCCGCAGCACGACCGGGTTCGCCGGCGGGTTGTCGAAGACGCTGCACGCGACGTCGCCGTCCTTCGTGCTCGCCCGCACGGCGATCTTGCCGCGGCCCGTGCCCCAGACGGAGAACGTGCCGTCGGAGTCGACGCGCGCGGTGCGGTTCCTGGCGAACTCGGTCGGCGTCGTTCGCCACTTGAGCTCGGTCCAGGACACACTCGCGTCGGTCACGGGTTTGCCGTTCGCATCTTCGACGCGCCCGGCGAACTTGATCCCGGGACCGACGCGCACGTCGCCGAGATCGATCGACTGACCCGGCTCGACCCGGATCGTCGTGCGGACCTGCTCGCGGTCCTTCGCCCAGACTTCGAGGAACAGCAGGCCCGGCTGCGCACCGGTCAGCGTGACGCGCCCTTCCGCGTCGCATTTCTTGCCGCCGCCACCCGTACTGCTCGTGTTCAGGCTCACGGTCGCGTCGGGCAGCGGCGCCCCCGAATCGGCGTCGACGATCCGCAGCGTCACGGTGCCGAGCTTCGCCTTCCAGTCGGCCGGATCGACGACGAACCGCACCTCTTTCTGGCCGGCTTCGATCCGCTGCTGCTGGACCACGACGTGGCGCAGCATCAACGCGGCGTGTGCGGGCGGCGGTGCGGCGAAGTGCAGGGTGCCCGCGCTGTCGTCCGTCTTCTTGGCTCCTCGCCCTGCGCGCTGGCTCTCCCACTTGGCGTCGCCGGCCATCACGCTGCCGTAGTCCGTCGGCGCGAGGCGATCGGGGAACGGCTCGCGGCGGCCGATCACGTTCAGGTCGAAGAAGAACACGCCGCTCTCGGCGAGGGCCTTCGCGAGGTCCTTGCCGTCGGGCGTCGTGCAGAACACGCGCACCGGGTACGAACGGTCGAGCACGAATTCGTGCCGCTGCTCCGCGTCGTCGGTGACTTCCAGTGTCTCTTCCGCGTCGATCCCGCCGTCGGCGCGCACCTTCGCGGTCCACGTGCCCGGTGACAGGCCTACCACCGCGAAGCAGCCCTTGGCGTCCGTCGACGCGCTGAGGCCCGCATCGCCGAGCCGCACGTGGACGCTCGGCTCGGCCACCGGCTCGCCGTCGCGCCATCGCACCGTGCCCGTCAGCAGCACGCCGACCGGATCGTCCTTGCTCCACTTCGCCGCCGCCGCCGAACGCACGGGAGCCGCCGCCGGCGAAGTGTCCGCGGCAGAGGTCTTCGCGGCGTTCGCCCGTGCCGGCGATGCGGGTTCGGCATCGTGCGTCGTCCGGGACAGCGAGGCGTCGCCGGAAGCGGCGGACACCGGCGCACCGGGGGACACCAGCGCGAACGTGAAGTAGACGAGTGCTGCGATCTCCAGCAGCACGAGGGCAGCGAGTCGGGCGGGCATTCGGTCTCCTCCGGATCCCGGCGGTGGGGTTCGCGATGGTCGGTCGGGGAACGCGCACCGTCAAGCGGCGCCCGCGCGTCGGTGGTTCAGTCGACGACGAGCGTGCCGCCGTCGGCGCCGACTTCGACCGTGCGCCTCGTCGCGCCGCCTCGGCTCGTGATCGTCGCTTCGTAGGTGCCCGGCGGGACGCGCACCACCTTGCCGATCAGGCCCGTGTAGTCGTCGTCGTCCACGATCGTCCCGGCCGCGTTGCGGATCGTGACGTCGGCGAACCGGTCGCCGACGCGGTTGTCGACCCGGAGCGGGGCGCCGGGCCCGAGAACGATGCGAACCGGCTGCGACGGCAGCGTCCGGGTGTCGAGTTCGATCGCGGCGCACTCGTCGCCATTCGTGACGAAGAGGCCGTGACGGCCGTCCAGCAGTCGGACCCGGGCTTCGCCCCTGGTCACGCCGTGCCTCGCGCGCTCGCCGGGCACGTTGTGCTCGGGATCGAGCAGGTTGCAGGCGAGTGCAGCGCGCTGCGTCGCCGGTTCGATCGCGAACACGACCTCGTTCGTCGGGCGCAGCACGACGTCGCCTGCGTCGATCTCGCGGCCGGGCGGGACGACGATCCAGCGTTCGGCCGCGACGCGGGTGCCGTGCCGGGCGCCAAGGCGCATCATCCCGGGCATGAGGTTCTGCACGGTGGCGCGACCGGACGCGTCGCTGGAGTCGGTGCCGCCCGCGCTGTCGCTGCTGTTGAGTCCGACAACCGCGCCCGCGACCGGGACGCCGGTGTCGTCGACGACGCGGACGCGGATCGTTCCGGTGCGCGCGAGCAGGGCGTTCGTCGTCAGCGAGAACGTGATCTCTTCCTGCCGCGGCGCGACCGGCATCTGGGCGAGCACGGCGCCGCGCAGCAGCAGCGCGACGTGGACGGCGCGATCGGGCGGCAACGCGAGCACGCCGACGACCTGCCGCGGCAGGCCGTCGAGATCGGGTGTACCGACCGTTCCCGGCCCGGAGCGCAGCGACCCGCCGCGGCAGGGGAACGTTTCGGTGGCGAGGGGCGCGGAGAACGCGGCGACGTCGAGCCCCGTGTGCCACCGGACTTCCGGATGCTCCTTCTGCAGCGCCTCGACGAGCGGGGCGCCTTCGGGCGTCACGGCGTTCACCGTCAGGTACCACGCGTCGTCGAGCGCGATGACCACGCGGGTCGTCGGCGCGCGGACTTCGACGATCCTCGAGAACGGGAGTTCGTCGGGGATCTCGGTGCGGACCTCGCACGGCCCTTCCCGCAGTCCGAGCGCGGCGAACGTTCCGTCGGTTCGGACGATGCACCGCTGCCCGGCGCCCACGTGGATGGCCGAGAAGTCGGGCAACGCCGCGCCGCTGCGCCGACGCACGACGCCGTAGAGCACGGCCGTCGCATCACTCGCCGAGGCTGCGGCGGGGATCGCCTTTGGTCCTGCCGTGCGGGCGCGCGGCGCGGGCGCTTCGGCGTGTGTCTCCGGTGCGACGTCGTGCGGCGGCTCGGCGACGGGAACAGCGACGTCCACCGCTCGCGGCGGAAGATCGTCGGTCCGTTGCAACCAGAGTGTGGCGAGCACCAGGTCGACGATTGCGAGCACGATCGCCGCGGCGACGAACGCGCGCGTCCGCGGTGCGGCGGCGTTCATCGCACGTTCCTTCGGCACGAGCGGATCGGGTCGGGCATCGGGCCTCCTCCAGGTCCCGGCGGCTGACGCGCGATCGTCGGTACCCCCGTTCGTACGGTCAAGCCGAGGTCACTTTCCGCCCGCCGACGACCGCGGCATGGCGCCGCGGCGACGGCTCGCTATCCTGCTCGGCCCCTTTCGCGGACCACCCGCCCGAAACCCGTGACCAAGACCCTTCAGATCACCGACATCCCCGTCGCCGGCTACGAGCGCGTCGTTCGTGGCGTCGATTCCTCCTGCGGCCTGCACGCGATCATCGCGGTGCACGACACGACCCTGGGGCCGGCCCTCGGCGGTCTGCGCATGTGGCCCTACGCGAACGAGGAGGAAGCGCTGTTCGACGTGAAGCGCCTGTCGCGCGGCATGACGTTCAAGTCGGCGGTGGCGCACACCGGACTCGGCGGCGGCAAGGCGGTGATCCTCGGCGACCCGAAGAAGGTGAAGTCCGAAGCGCTCTACCTCGCGATGGGCCGGTTCGTCGACTCGCTCGGCGGCAAGTACATCACCGCGGAGGACGTGAACACGTCGGTCCAGGACCTCGAGATCATCCGGCGCGCGACGAAGTACGTGACCGGCCTCGAGCGCAAGGACGGCGGCAGCGGCAACCCGTCGCCCTACACCGCGTACGGCGTGTTCCTCGGCATCCGCGCGGCGCTCGGCTGGAAGTTCGGCAGCGACTCGTGCAAGGGGAAGGTGGTCGCGATCCAGGGCGTCGGCGCCGTCGGTTCGGCGCTTGCGAAGCGCCTCGTCGAAGCGGGGGCGAAGGTGCACGGTGCGGACAAGAACCAGGACCGCCTGAAGCAGCTCGAGAAGGAGATCGGCCTCGTCCCGACCAGCGAGTCGGACATCATGACGATGAAGTGCGACGTGTTCGCGCCGTGCGCCCTCGGTGCCGTGCTGAACGACCAGACGATCCCGAAGCTGAACACGCCGATCGTCGCGGGCGCCGCCAACAACCTGCTGCTCGAGCCGCGGCACGGCAAGGTGCTCGCCGATCGCGATGTGCTCTACGCGCCCGACTACGTGATCAACGCGGGCGGCATCATCAACGTCTCGGTCGAGTTCCACCCGGGCGGCTACGACGAGAAGGTCGCGCTCGGCAAGATCGAGCGCATTCCGCAGGCCCTGAAGGAGCTGTGGACCATCGCGAAGGAGGAGCGTCTGCCGCCGAGCGACGCCGCCGACCGCCTCGCCGAACGCATCGTCGCCGACGCGCGCGGCAAGAAGAAGGCGGACGCCGCGGGCACCCCGGGCAAGGGCAAGCCGCGCAGCGGCGGGTGAGGCTGAGCACTGCCGCGCGCGTGTCGCGGGCGGTGTGGGTCGGCAATCGCTAGATTGCCGGGATGATCGGGCGAGTCGCACTGTCGTCTGCCCTGCTCCTCTGTCTGTGCGCGCCGTCGGCTGCGCAGGACTGGCCGCCCACGGGGAACGGCCTCGAAGCCGATCCCGCGATCCGCTTCGCCCGACTCGACAACGGCGTGCGCGTGGCGACGCAGCGCAACGCCGAGCCGCCGGGTCGCGTGGCGCTGCGGCTCGTCGTGCAGGTCGGCAGCCGCGAGGAGAACGACGACGAACGCGGCGCCGCGCACTTCGTCGAGCACATGGCGTTCAACGGCACGCGCCGCTTTCCGGGCAACACCATCCAAGGGTGGCTCCGCGACCGCGGGATGGCGATGCAGATGCATGCGAACGCGGAGACGTCGTTCGACCGCACGGTGTATCGGCTCGACCTGCCCTCGACGGACGAGGCCGCGATCGCCGACGGACTGGACGTGCTGCGGCAGTTCGTCGACGGCGTGCTCTTCGATGCCGCGGAGGTGGAGGCGGAGAAAGGTGTGATCGACGCGGAGGAGCGCGAGCGGCCGCGAGAGGAGTACGCGGAGCTGCAACGGATCGACCGGATCGGTGCCGGCGGCCGACGGGCGATGCGACCCGTTCTCGGCACCGCCGCGGAGCGGGCGCGGTTCACTCCGGAATCGCTGCGGGCGTTCCACACCAGGTGGTATCGCCCCGACAACCTGATCGTGCTCGTCGTGGGCGACCTCGACCCCGCCGCTGCCGAGCGACTCTGCCGCGACGTGTTCGGCCCGCTGCCGAAGCCGACGTTGCCATTCCCCGAGCGGGCGTCCCTCGGCAAGCCGTCGCTCGCCGACACGTCGTTCTCGATCGACGATGCGACGCGCAGTGACGTCGCGTTCGTCGTGCTGTGTCCGGTCGTGTGCACGCCGGGGCCGGACTCCGCCGAAGCGAGGGGCTCGTTGGCCGCGAACTTCCTCCTCAACGAACTGGTCCGCGGGCTGCTCGCGCGCCGTCTCCTCCGGCAGGGGTCGCCGGTCCTCGGCGTGGAGGTGACCAGTGCTCGCGAGGCGCACCTCGATCCGTCGATCGACTCGATGGTCGTGCGCTTCACCTGCAAGCCGGCCGACAGCGAGGGGGCCGTGACGGCCTGCTCGGCCGCGATGGTCGCCGTCCTGGAGGCGGGACTGTCCGACGCAGCGTTCGCGGACGGACGAGCGACCGTGATCGCGGAGATGGGGCGCGTCCCGTCGCAGCGGACCAGCCCCGAACTCGCCCGGGCGCTGGTTTCGTCCTTCGTGACGGGTCGGGTCCCGACCGCGCTGGAGACCCAGCAGGACTCGATGCAGCGGGCCTTGTCCACGCTCGACACGAAGACCCTCACCACGATGCTGCGAACCGCGTGGTTCTGCGACGTGCCGTCGATCACTTCGGTCGGCCCGCCCGGTCACGCGATCGACGCACCCGAGGTGTGGCGCACCGCCGCCGCCACCATGAGGCGTCGCCTGGCGGAGCGCGCAAGGGAAGCGGTGCCCACCGACGCGACCAGGAATGCTGCCGCGGTGCCGGAGTGGCCGTACGCGGCTACCGGCGCCGGAGCGCCGGCTCCGGCGAGCCGGAGCCGGATGGATGCGATCGACGTCGAGGACGTTCGCATGCCGAACGGCGTGCGGCTCCTGGTCAAACCGAACCGCTCCGCGGCGCGTGTCGCGGTTTCGGTCAGTCTCGGCGGCGGCACGATGAACCTCGACCAGGTCGACCGGCACGCGGCGCTGGCGTTCAGCTTCACGTCGCCCGAACTCGCGCTCGGCCGGATCGACAGGCGGGCGCTGCGATCCATCGTGTCGTCGCACGACGCGGCCCTCGCGATCGTGATCGGCCAAGGGCGCTTCGACCTGCGCGGCGAGACGGGCCGCGAGGATCTCGGCTTCCAGATGGAGCTGCTGTGTGCCGTGTGCGCGGACCCTGGAACGGACGCCGAGTCGATCGACCGGGTGGTGCGTTCGTACGTGACCCGGCACCCGGCCGGGGCTCCCGAGGAACGGATCCAGACCTTCCTCGGGGCACTGGCTGGGACGTCCGTGGCGGTATCGGGACCTCTGCTCCGCGGGACCGATGCGGAGCGGATCCGCGCCTTCCTGCTCGCTCACTGGGTCGAAGCGCCGATCACCGTGGCAGTCGCCGGAGACGTGGTCGTCGACGAGGTCGTGGCAGCGGTTTCCCGCACGTTCGGCACCTTGCCGGCCCGCAGGCCGATCACCGTGCCGCCGTACCGGGAGTTGCGAGGCGGTGTGCACGAGACCGTCGATCTCGCGGCGACCGAACGGGCCGGCCAGGTGGTCGTGTGCGCACCGCTCGACGCGGAGGGCGACCGTGGCAACCTGGCTGCGCTTCGAGTCCTTGGCCGCGTCGTCCGCGAACGGGTGACGACGCGGGTTCGCGAAGTGATGGGGGCCGCATACTCGCCGTCGTTCGGCGTCGGGTGGTTGTCCGCCCCGTTCCCGAGCACGCTGGTCCTGATCCGGATGCAGGCTGCGCCCGGTCGCGAAGAGGAACTGCGGGCTGCGACGATGGCCGAGCTCGCGGCGGTGCATCGGGACGGTGCGACCGATGCCGAGGTCGCGGCGGCCGTGAAGCAGCTCCTCAACGAGGTCAGGGAGCAGAGAGCCGCGAACGAGTACTGGCTCGCGCAGTTCGGCGATGTGCACACCGGCCGAACGACCCTCGAGGACCTCGCGACGTTCGAGCGCGACCTCGCGAACGCGACCACAGCCGCGGTGGGCGCGCTGGCGACGCGTTACTTCGCCGCGGAGCGATTGTCGACGCTGGTGCTGCGCGTCCCGGCGCCGAAGTGATGCGTCAGCGCTGCAGCTCCACGCCGCCGACGATGGTCGTGTAGGGCGTCTCGAGCGGCACGATGCCGTCGATCCAGATCGTGTCGATGGCGCCTGCATCGGCGGGAACTGCGACCGTCTGCGCACGCAGGCGCTCGGGGCCGTGGCCCGCGACGATGCGGCCCGCGCCGACCGTGGTGTCGCCGCGGCGGAACGTCACGTCGTAGCCGCCCGGCGACACGTGCACGACGACGGCGTGCAAAGGCGTCGCTTCGGGCAGGCGCACCGCGAGCCCGCCGGTCTGTGCGCTGCGCGAACGCGGCCACACGAACCACCACGTGTCCGGTGGCGGCGCCGGCGTGAAGTCGGCGAGAGCGACCTCGATTCGCGGCGGCGTGCGGTACTGCGTCGCCACGTAGTCGGCGACGCCCGCGTCGAGGCGGCCGGTCCACAGGTCCCACAGGCGGCCCCATCGCGCGGCCGACCAGACGGGGTCGCGGCTCGCGGAACGCACCGCGTCCCACAGGGCCGCGAGGCCCGGGTGCGCGATGGCGTTCGCGCCGGTCGCGAGGCTCTCGAGGTAGCCCGCGGGGATGTTCCGGTAGAAGTGGCCGATGCGCCATCGCGCCGGATCGGCGATCGGCAGGCGCGCGATCAGCGGGTCGCACAGCCACGGATCGACGTAGTGCGCGACCGTTCCGGCGCGGAAGCCGGTCCAGCCCATCGAACCCCACACGGTGATCATCGGGCGTTCGAGATCGGGCGCGCGCAACGTCGCGCCGTGCGAACCGAAGATCGACTCGACGCGATGGGACGACAGGATGCCGTGGTCCCACTGCCCGCGGATCTCCTCGGGGACGATGCCGTCGGGGCCGGGCGCGTAGAACGGCTCGACCGAGCCGTCGAACCACAGCGTGCGCGGAAGGCCGGGCACGAAGGCGACCGCGCCGAGGGCGAGCATCGCGAACGCGACTCGCACCGTTCGCGCCACGGCCGCTTCGGCGCCGAGCATCGCCAGGGCCGCGAAGAATGGCGGCACGAGGAAGCGCCCCTGCATGTAGTCGCCGCCGACCTTCACCACGTACGCGACGTACGCCAGTGTGCCGATCGCGAACGCGCGCCGCCCCGGCCGCAGCAGGCCGAGCACGATGCCCGCGGCGATGGTCACGGGAGTCACCGGGTCCGCCGACAGCGCGTTCTGCAGGTAGCGCAGACCCTGCGCCGCGAGGTCGCTCGCCGGCACGCCGTGGCAGAACGCCTTCGCGAACGCGGTGATGGGGAACGGCGAGCCGTAGTAGGCGGCGGCGAACGCGCTCCACGCGGCGAGCGGGATGGCACCGGTCGTGAGTCCGCGGATCGCCGTGCGTGCGGGCACGCCGCGCAGGTTCGCGACGAGCGCCGGGGCGACGAGAACGGCGAGGTCGAGGCGCGTAGTCGCCATCACGCCGGCGACGAGCGCGGTGCGGACGAGGCGCCGCACGGGGTCGGGGATGCCGTTCGCGGCGACGAACGCGGCGATCAGCAGGAACGTCAGCGACGTCTCGAGGCCCGAAGTCGCGTACGCGCAGAACGCGCGCGAGCCGAGGCACGCGGTCAGCACGAACGCGATCGCGGGCGCCGTGCCGATCGAACGGGCGAGCCACACGAGTGCCGCCGACGAGGTGACGATGCCGAGCACCTGCGAACTCGTCGGCAGTTCGCCCGTGATCCAGCGCACGACGCACAGGAGCAGGAACCACAGCGGGTGGGTGTAGGTCTGCACCCGGTCGTCGACGTTCCACACCGGACCGTACCCGGCGACCATGTTCTCGACGCTGCGGAACGTGATGAACGCGTCGTCGCCGAGCCACGAGAGCCGCACGATCGCGAGCAGCACCAGCGCACCGAGGACCGCGGCGGCGACGCGCCACGCGGTCGACGATGCCGGCGGCGTGGGGGCGGTGGTCACGGCGCGGAGGATACGGTCAGCGCCGCGCGGCCGCGTCGGCGTAGGCCTGCAGCACGACCGCCGCCGAGTCGCGCCACGTGAAGCGGCGGGCCCAGGTCATCGCGGCCGTTCGCCGCGGCGCGAACGCCGGCGCGTAGCGTTCGACACCGTGCACGATCGCGTCGACGACGTCGTCGGTCGACGTGGGATCGAAGTAGTGCGCGAACTCGCCGCCGGCTTCGGGGATCGCCGACGAACGGCTGGCGATGATCGGAGTGCCGATCGACAGCGACTCCGCGACGGGCAGACCGAAGCCCTCGACGAGGCTCGGGTACACGGCGAGGTCCGCGCCCGCGTACACGGCGACGAGGTCCTTCTGGTCGAGGTACGGCAGGAAACGAACGTGGTCGAGCGCGTCGACGCGCGCGGCGCGTTCGCGGAAGCGGTCCGCGTTCCTGCCGAGCCCCGAGACGAGGAGCAGGTGCGGCAGATCGGGGCGCCGCTGGCGTGCGAGCCCGAACGCGTCGATCAGGCGACCGGTGTTCTTGCGTTCGAGGTGCGCGCCGATGGCGAAGAGGTAGGGACGTCCGTCGGCGAAGCGTTCGCGCGCGTCGTCACCCGCTCCGGCGGGAGCACCGGCGAGCACCATCGGGTGCAGGCCGTTGTAGGCGATGCGCACCTTCCCCGGGTCGCATCCGTAGCGGGCGCAGATGTCCTCCTGGCTCCACCGGCTGACGGTCAGGACCACCGCGGCCTCGCGCACCGAGCGCGCGGTGCGCGAGCGCGCGTAACGGACGAAAGGGTCGTGCAGATCGTCGGCCCACCACGTGACGATCACGTCGTGCAGCGACAGCACCATCGCCGGGCCGCGCCAGATCGGCCAGCGCGGCGGCAGCGTGTTGTACGTCCCGTGATACACGTCCAGACCGTCGCGGCGCATGCACCACGGCATCGCGACGCGTTCCCACGCGTGCAGGCGATCGCCCGGCATGTCCGCGTGCACCGATCGGAACGGCGGGCCGTCGGCGACCCCCGGCGCCGGGTTCGGGTCCTGGTGGTAGAGCAGGAACTCGTGCCCCGAGGGTTGCCGCGCGAACTCCGTCAGCAGGTTGCGCGTGTAGTGGCCGATGCCCCGCGGTTCGCTGCGGAAGGCCTCGCGAGCGTCGATGCCGATGCGCATCGCGCCGCGGTCACTCGGGCAGCCGGGTCATCACCTCGGCGCCGTTCTCGTGGATGAAGATCGTGTGTTCGAACTGCGCGATGCGAACGCCGCTCTTCTCGCAGAGCGGCGGGTACTCGTCGATCAGGTCGCGCCGGTGCAGCAGCTTCAGGCCTTCCTCCGCCTTCTGCAGCGATCCGAGCCAGCGGGTGAGATCGCGGCGCGCGAACGGCAGTCCTTCGCTCGACTCCATCGCCCGCTGCAGGTCGCCCGGCAGGTTGTCCTTCTGGCGCACGTCGCGGCGCAGCATGAAGACCTCCGCCTTGCCCTCGACGTCGATCATGCCCTTGCCGTCGCTCGCGAACGGTTCGCACGCGATCGTCATGTTCGCCTTCAGGCGGCCGGCCTTGCTGTCGGCGTAGTTGGGAACCGACGGCGCGCAGTGGATCGTGTAGCGCGCGACGCCGTGTCCGCAGAGGTTGCGCACCGGCTTGAAGCCGAGCGACTCGATCGTCGTCTCGACCTGACGGCCGACTTCGGTCAACGACGCGCCGGGGCCCATCACCGCGATCGCGTTCTCGAGCGCCATCTTGCTGGCGCTGCAGAGGAGCGATCCCTCGCCGTCGCGCAGATCGACCGTCGTGGCGTTGTCCGTGACGTAACCGTCGACGTGTGTGCCGCAGTCCAGCTTCACGATGTCGCCAGTCTGGATCGTCGTCGGGTCGCCGGGCGGGGAGCAGTAGTGCGCGGCAATGTGGTTGCGCGACATCTGCGCCGGGAACGCCGGTGATCCGCCGAGTTCGCGGATCTTCGCTTCGACCGCCTGCTGGATGTCTTCGAGCCGCGCGCCGGGCGCGATCATGCGGCGGCCGTGGTCGAGCGCGATGGCGGAGATGCGGCCCGACTGGCGCAGCTTGTCGAGGTCGAGCTTCATCGGATCACGCCGAGTTCACGCCCCACCTTCGCGAAGGCCGCGACGGCCATCTCGAGTTGCGGGATCTCGTGGGCCGCGCTGATCTGCACACGGATGCGTGCCTTGCCTTTCGGCACGACGGGGAAGCAGAAGCCGATCACGTAGACGCCTTCCTTCAGCATGCGATCGGCCATCTCCACCGCGAGCTTCGCCTCGCCGAGCATGATGGGGCAGATCGGGTGCACTCCCGGGACGATCGCGAAGCCCGCCTTCGTCATGCTGGCGCGGAAGAACTCGGTGTTCTTCGCGAGCTTGTCGCGCAGTGCGGTCGTGGCCGACAGGCGGTCGAGGCACGCGATCGTGGCGCCGACGATCGCCGGCGCGAGTGTGTTGGAGAACAGGTAGGGACGGCTGCGGTTGCGCAGCAGGTCGACGATCTCCTTCTTGCCCGTCGTGAAGCCGCCCGCGGCGCCGCCGAGCGCCTTGCCGAGCGTGCTCGTCAAGACGTCGATCCGCTTCTGCACGCCGTGGAACTCGGGCGTGCCGCGGCCCGTCGGGCCGAAGAAGCCCGTCGCGTGGCTGTCGTCGACCATCACCATCGCCTTGTGCTTGTCGGCGAGTTCGCAGATGTCGGGCAGCTTCGCGACGTAGCCGTCCATCGAGAACACGCCGTCCGTGACGATCATGCGACTGCGCGCTCCCGCGGCGGCCTTCAGGTGCTGCTCGAGCTCCTGCATGTCGCCGTTCTGGTAGCGGAAGCGCTGCGCCTTGCTGAGGCGGATGCCGTCGATGATCGACGCGTGGTTCAGCGAGTCGCTGATGATCGCGTCCTGTTCGCCCATCAGGGTCTCGAACAGCCCGCCGTTCGCGTCGAAGCACGAGCTGTAGAGGATCGTGTCCTCGGTGCCGAGGAACGCGCTGACCTTCTGCTCGAGGGTCTTGTGGATGTCCTGCGTGCCGCAGATGAAGCGCACGCTGGCGAGCCCGAGGCCGTGTGAATCGATCGCGGCTTTCGCTGCCGAGCGCAGGCCCTGGTCGTTGGCGAGGCCGAGGTAGTTGTTGGCGCAGAGGCACAGCACCTGCTTGCCGTTCACGGTGATCGTGGAGCCCTGCGGGCTCGCGATCACGCGCTCGGACTTCCAGAGTCCGGCGGTCCTGATCTCGTCGAGTTCGCTGCGGAAGCGGGCGCGGTCTTGTTCGAACATGGGTAGTGGAAGGCTCAGATGCTACGCCGGCGGGAACCAAGCTTGGAGCGTTGCGCGAAACCTGAGAAAGGTGGGGTCTCCGCAGTCTCTCATGCCCAGCACGGTCGCGATTTCCCGATAGATCGCCGAGGAGCGAGGTCGCCTCACCCGGCGCAGTGCCCATTCGATTGCCGCCTTCGGGTCGCTGGGTTTCGGTGCGTTCGCTGGCCACAGGCCTTCGACCGAGAGCGCTTCGGCCAGCGGCGGAATTCTGCCGTGCCAGCCCAGTTTTTCGTCGAGCCTCGGCGATCGACGGAATAGCCAGGTCTCGATCTCGGGATCGATCACGAAGGCTCGTGCCCAGTCGGCCCTCAGCTTGTTCAGCTTGTCATCGATTCTCGCCTCCATCTCCGTTGCGGAGAGATCCGGTGCCCCTTCCCAGGCGCGATCCATCACCACGATCGCGTGCTGCGCATCATTGGAGAACGGACGCAGCAGGGGTTCCGGTCGGTGGAAACACGCGGAGTCACGCTGCGGATGCGTGACCAGGCGGAACTTCACGGGGCGGATTCCCAGCGACTCGTGTCGCTGCAGCGCAGCATCTACGACAGCCTCGATGTTCTTGTCCGCGACGAGGCAGATCAGATCGGTCATGACAACACGCCGCTCGCCAACAACGATCCGAGGTCGGCGTCACCCTTCCAGTTGCGGAGCCGGGGGTGTTGGCGACCGGGCACGATGTCGGTCGCTCCATCGGGCGAGCGGGCGAAGCACAGCACCTGTTCGAGATTCGCCATGCTGAGCACCACCGGTGAGTGCGTCGCCAGAAGCACTTGGGCGCCGTAGACCGAACTGAGCGACTGGAACACGGTCTCCACGGCGCGTGGGTGGATGCCGTTCTCTGGCTCTTCGATCAAGTACGTGCCGGACAGCTCCGGGACGTAGGCAAGCAGGGTTAGCGCCAACAGGCGCAGCGTTCCATCGGATGCCAGCCAGGACGGCGCCTCCAGCCCATTCGCGTAGTGAAGGACGAGGTATCGATGGCGGTCTTCTTCACGCTCGCGTGTGGTCACTGCGCTCAGGTCGGGAAGAGCCTCGCGCACGTGCGCAACCCAGGCAGCGAGGAGGTCGGGACGATCTCGTTCGAGCTCGTGTACGACGAGCGGCACGTTCGAGCCGTTCGGCATGAACTCTCGCGAACGGCCCGGCGGACAGGGCCTGCGCAGCGCCTCGCCCGACAGGGCGATCCGCTGCACGCCGACCGCCAACGCCTGACGGAACCAAGTCGCAACCGGGAACTTGTCTTCGTCCTCCGGCAGGCTCGCGAGGGCCGTCTTGTCCGGTGCGATGCGGAACGGACTGTTCCAGTTGCGAGTCTCTGCCGAGAACGTCACGCTCGTCGCGTCTTCACCGCGCCACAGAATCTTGTGCCAACCCTTCGGGGCGTGCTTCCCGCGCAGATGGACGATGTTGGCCGGAGGGGCTTCGGCCTCGGGAAACGCGATGCGCTGACGTGGTTCGTTGACCGCCGGGGCGCGGAGCCAGAAGTTCTCGGTGACGATCTGCAGTTGCGCCGCGACATCGATCGCCAGCTCGTAGCGGCAGGTCTTCTCCTTGCCGTTCTTGAGCCGCGCCAGGCGTTCGGCTGGGATGCTGAACTCGACGACGAACTCCATCCGCGTGCCCTGTCGCAGCCACGTGAGTTGCTTGCCGTCAGTGGCGCGATGCGGGATGTCGAGCCGTGGATCGCCTTCGATCGCTGCGTTTGCGCCGGCCTTGACCATGTCGCCGAGCAACGCGAGAACGTCGAGGAAGGTCGACTTGCCGCTCGCATTCGGCCCCACCAGCACGTGGAACGGCCCGAGATCCTGTGCGACGTGTCGCAACGACCGATAGCCGAGGGCTTCGACTCGCGTGGCGACGCCGCCCGGCACCGCTGTCGAGAAGTCGGTCGTCGTACGCACGTTCAGCGGCGTCCGGCGGGATAGAGGACGACCTTCTGCTCCAGGCCCTGGCCGAAGCGGTCGAGGCCCGTGCCGAACTGGTCCAGCGGCATCTCCGCCGTGACGAAGTGGGACACGTCCATGCCCTGCTTCAGCAGATCGAGCATCTGCTCCCACGTGCGGAACATCTCGCGGCCGATCACGGCGTGCATCGTGAGTCCCTTGAACACGAAGTTCTTGCTGAACCGCTCGATCGTGACGTTGTCGCCCTTCGGCAGGCCGAGGTTGACGACGTGGCCCGCGGCGCGCGTCATCGCGATGGCGTTGTTGATGCCGGCGGGATGACCCGAGATCTCGAGGGAGACGTCGACGCCGCCCTTCGTCGCGGCGACGACCGTGTCGACCGGCTTGTTGCGCGCGTCGATCACGGTGACGCGGTCCTTCAGGCCGCGTCGCGAGACCCACTCGTTGGCGCGGTGCAGCGCGAGGTCCGCGACGTCGAGCACGAACACGTGGGCTGCGCCGACGAACGCCGCGATCTCGCCGCAGAACGCGCCGATCGGGCCGTAGCCGACGATCGCGACGGTGCGGTCCTTCACCGGCACCTTCAGCGTCGTGTGCACCGCGTTGCCGAGCGGATCGAGGATCGCCGCGACCTGGATCGGCAGGTTCTTCGGCAGCGGCACGACGTTGCTCGCGGAGACGACCACGAACTCGGCGAACGCGCCGTTCAGGTTGATGCCGCGGATCCGCGCGGTTGCGCACGCGTGGAACGCGCCGCTCTTGCACGCCGGGCACTCGCCGCAGATCTCGTGCATCTCCGCGCTGACATAGGTGCCGAGCGGCAGCTTCTTCTCGTCGACGCCGGGGCCGAGTTTGTCGACGTGGCCGCAGAACTCGTGGCCGAGCGTCACCGGCGGCGCGACGAGTCCCGCCATCGACGGGTCGCCGCTGCAGATGTGCACGTCGGTGCCGCAGATGCCCGATGCGGCGACGCGCAGGCGCACTTCCTTCGGCCCCGGTTCGGGCACGGGAAGGTCCGTGCGCAAGCGGTACTGCCCGGGGGCGGTGAGCTGGATGCCTTTCATCGCGGTCATGTGCGGATCGTGCGGTGGCGGTCGGGCCATTCTGCGGCTAGAAGGTGCGCTGCGCCACAGATGAGAATCCGAGGAGACGTGCTGCTGGTGTGCGGGTTCTTCGCCGGTTGCGCCGCCGCGCCCGCGGGTGTGCCGAACATCGCACGACCCGTCGTAGAACGTTCGCGCTGGGACGTCGTCGACCACGGCGCGGTGCTCGGGCAGGTGCTGCAGCTCGAGATCGACGATCCGTCCGGTCCGGTCGTCTTCTACCGCGTGGTGGACTCCCACGGCCGCTGGCTCGGGCATGCGACGGCGGCGAGGCGCTTCAGCCGCCGTGTGCCGTTCCGCGAGGACGAAGAGGATCTCGGCGTCTGGTCGCTCGAACGCGGCGCGGCGATGCTGCTCGAAGCCGCGGCGCCGGTCACCTTGCGGGCCGTCGTCCGGGATGCCGATGCGCGGCGCGCGGCGAAGTGAGCCGATCGCCCGGGGCGATCAGCGAGCGGGCGGTGAGTAGGTGACGTCGGTGTCGCCGAAGAGGATCGCGAAGCGCTCCCGCTGCTCGTGGCGCGTACCGGAGGTCGTGGTCACGTAGTCGTCGCGCTCGTGCCACAGGAGGCCGCAGCCGGCCCATTCACGATCGCCCCATTCGATCGCCTCGCCCTTCGGTGTGACCACCTGGCGCTCGGTGGTGCCGACGAAGAACAGCGGCCCGTACCCTTTCAGGTGCGCGAACGTGTAGCCGGGCGGCAAACCGGGCGCGTTCTTCTCGAAGGTGAGGAAGTTCGTGTGCACGAGCGGGATCCACAGGCCTTCGTCGATGCAGTGCCGGCCGGAGGATTCGAGCTCGGCGATCAGCTTGGGGATGTCGTAGGTCCCGTCGGGTTTGCGGGCCTTGGCGAAGTCGTACGTCGAGCACGCCGGCACGGCGAGCAGCGCCGCGGCAGCGATGGAAGGGAAGGGCTTCATGGTTTTCCTCGGGGCCGATTGTGCCGACCAACGCGTCCCGGTGCACGATGCCGCCGGCTAGAGTCGGACCGATGACCGCATCGCCTCCGCCGCTTCCGGCCCGTCCCGTCGCCGACTCCAAGGTCGAGATGACCGAGATCGTGTTCCCGAACGACGCGAACCCGCTCGGCAATGCGATGGGCGGCCGCGTGATGCACTGGATCGACATCTGCGCGGCGGTCGCCGCCGGTCGCCATGCGAGGACACCGGTCGTCACCGCGAGCGCGGACCAGATCGACTTCCACAATCCGGTGCCCGTGGGCGCCGTCGTGGTGCTGCTCGCGTCCGTGAACTTCGCCGGGCGCACGTCCATGGAAGTCGGCGTCAAGGTCTGGATGGAGGACCGACAGAGCGGCGCCCGCAAGCACGTGGCATCGGCCTACCTGACGTTCGTGTCGCTCGATCCGACCACCAAGGCGCCGCGGCCCGTGTCACCGATCCTGCCGCAGACCGACGACGAGAAGCGCCGCTTCGAAGCCGCGAAGGCGCGCCGCGCGCATCGCCTCTCGCTGCGACGCTGATTCGGTTTCAGCTGCGCGACGCGTAGAAGACGCCGTCGTCGTAGCCGAACAGCAGGAGGAGCCGCCAGGTGGTCTCGAGGCGGGCACCCGCGATGGTCTCGATGCGGCCGTCGCGGTCGTTGAGCAGCAGCGACCAGCCGAGCCAAAGGCGATCGTCGCTCTCGATCGTCGTGCCCGCCGGGTCGATCAGGGCCTTCTCGTACGCGCCGTTCACGAACAGCGGGCCGACTCCGGTCCAGTGCGCGAACTCGTAGCCGGTCGGCTTGCCGGGGGTGCTCGCCTTGAACGACGAGATGTTGCAGTAGACGAGGGGGATCCAGATCCCCTCGCTCAGCGACTCCTCGCCCGACGCCTTCAGGTCGGCGATCAGCTTCTTCGTGTCCAGCTTGCCGTCGATGGTTCGCGCCTGGCTGAAGTCGTAGTTGGCGCAGGCGGTGGTGAGGGCGAGGGCCGCGAGGGCGAAACGATGTCTCATGGCAGGTTCGTGGCTGTTTGGCCGGAAAGGCGCCCCCAGCGTCTACCCGCAGCCGCCCGTGGCGTCGACCGTTTCGGCCACGGGTGGCGGCGGGCGCCGCCGCTCGCTATCGTTCCGCCCCCCATGTTCGAGGACTTCGCCGAGAAGACCGTCCTGGCCATCAAGAAGGCCGAAGAGCTCGCCCAGCAGCTCGGCGACGAGTCTGTCGCGACCGGGCACGTGATCTACGGGCTGACCGTCGACCGCAGCGTCTGCCTGCACCACATCTTCCAGGACCTCAACGTCGACCCGGACATGTTCTCCGGCTACGTGAAGAGCCTTCCGCGCGAACCCGCGGTGCCGAACGGGCCGTTCAATCGGCACGTGAAGACGGTGTTCGAGCGGAGCAAGGACGCCGCGCGCCAGCTCGGCAGCAAGAAGGTCGATCCCGAGCACATGGCGCTCGCGCTGCTGTCGGTGAAGGCCGGCTCCTGCTACGAGACGCTGAAGGAGTTCTCGATCGACCCCGAGTACGTGCAGGGCCTCATCCTGCAGGCGATGGGACTCGATCCCGAGATGATCCCGGACTGGTTCTGATCGAGACTGCGCCGTCGTGAGCCTGCGTCGCGATCCGACGCACGCGATCCGCTCGCGCGTCGAGCCCGCGGCTCGCGACCTCTTTCTCGCCGCCTCGCCGTGCCCGATGTCGAGGTCATCGATCGCGAGCGGTCTTGCTGCATCGACGCGACCGGCTGACGCTGCGTCGATCCACGAGTGTGCGCACGGCGCACACTCCCGCCGTGCGCTGCACGGTCTGCGCACACCGCGCCGAGTTCGGTGATGCCCGTTCCGATTCCGGTCGTGTGAGCGATCGTGCACACGCGCGCGGCATGTGGGGGCGGGGGATTGCGGCGTTCGCGTGAAGGCGCCTCTACTTCCTGATCTGGAAGTCGCCTTGCCGCCGCCCTCTTCGCACGTCGCGAACCGGGCAGTCAGCCGAGGTCTCGCCTCCAAGGAATTGCCATGCCCATGCACATCCCTCGCAAGTCTCCCATCGCCGCGAGTCTCGTCGCGCCGATGCTGATCCTGTCGACCGCCGTGCGATCGCAGTCCCTCGTCGATCCAGCGCTCAGCGTCGCGACCGTCGTCAGCGGCCTGAGTCAACCGATCTCGATGGCGTTCCTCGGCCCGAACGACTTCCTCGTCACCGAGAAGGCGAGTGGCCAGGTCAAACGCGTCCAGAACGGCGTCGTCACCGGTGTCGTACTCGATCTCGCGGTCAACTCGGCGAGCGAGCGCGGGCTGCTCGGCATGGCGCTGCACCCCGGTTTCCCCGCGAGCCCCTACGTCTATCTCTACAACACGGAGAGCGCGACCGGTGCGGACTCGGCGCAGCTCGGCGAAACGAGCCTGCTCGGCAATCGAGTCGACCGCTTCGTCTGGAACGGCAGCACTCTCTCCTTCGACAAGAACATCGTCGCGCTGCGGGCCCTGCAGAACGATCTCAACCTCGTCACCGACGTCGCGAATCCGTTCAACAACCCGGCCGCGCTGCCGCGCGGCAACCACAACGGCGGCGTCGTCCGCTTCGGAGCGGATGGCCGGCTCTACGTGATCATCGGCGACAACGGCCGGCGCAGCATCCTGCAGAACAACCTCGACGGTCCGACTCCCGACGACGAGTTCGGCGGTCCGTTGCCCGACTTCGCCCACACGACCGGCGTCGTGTTGCGTTTCAACGCCGACGGCTCGGCGCCCTGGTCCAACCCGTACTTCTTCCTCGGCACGTTGATCAAGTTCCTGTTCGGCAACGCGGGTACGGAGATCGGCACGTCCCTGCAGCGCATCTATGGCTACGGCGTGCGCAACAGCTTCGGCATGACGTTCGATCCGCAGACCGGCGATCTGTGGACGACGGAGAACGGCGGCCGCGCGTTCGACGAGATCAACCGCGTCGTGAAGGGCTTCAACGGCGGGTGGATCCAGGCGATGGGGCCGGTGGGCCGCATCGCGGACTACAAGGCGATCGAGGTCGGCGTCGGCATCGGGGGCACTGGCCCGGTCGGCCTGCAGCAGCTGCGCTGGCCCGCGGAGAACATCGCGGACACCCCGAGCGCCGCGCGGGACAGGATGCTGAGCCTTCTCGGTTCGCACTACCGCGATCCCGAGTTCAGCTGGAAGCACGTCACCCCGCCCGCCGGTCTCGGGTTCGTGCGCGGCAACGGCCTCGGCGCGACCTACTCCGGCGATCTGATCGTCGGCTCGGCAGTGTTCCGTCCGGTCGCGGTGCCGCCCAGCGTGTTGGCGAATCCGGGCAACCTCTATCGTTTCCGGCTGAACAACTCGCGCACCGGGTTCGTGTTCAGCGACCCGGCGCTGCAGGACAAGGTCGCGGACAACCTCGGTCGCGACGACTGGCAGACCGAGCAGTCGGAAATCCTGTTCGGCACCGACTTCGGTATCGTCACCGACATCCAGACCGGGCCCGACGGGAGCCTCTACCTGGTCGGAACCTCGAGTGGCACAGTCCGAAAGATCTGGAAGCTCTGACGGCGCGCGGACGATCCTGCACGCCGACATGGACGCGTTCTACGCGGCCATCGAACAGCGGGATCGTCCGGAATGGCGCGGCAAGCCGGTGATCGTCGGGGGCGACGGCCCGCGCCAAGTGGTGAGCACCGCCAGCTACGAGGCGCGCAGGTTCGGCGTGCACTCGGCGATGCCGGGAGTGCGCGCGAAGCAGCTGTGCCCGCACGGGATCTTCGTCGTGCCGCGCATGGAGGTCTACGCGGCGGTCTCCGCGCAGGTGCACGAGGTCTTCGCGCGCTTCACCGACCTGGTGGAGCCGCTGTCGCTCGACGAAGCGTTCCTCGACGTGACCGGCAGCCGGGCCTTGTTCGGCGACGGCGAGACCATCGCGCGCGCGATCAAGGAGCAGGTGAGGGCGGCGACGCAGCTGAACGTGTCCGTCGGTGTCGCGGCGTCGAAGTACGTCGCGAAGGTGGCGAGCGACCTGAGGAAACCCGACGCGCTCGTCGTCGTGCCGCCCGGCGAAGAACGCGCCTTCCTCGCACCGCTGCCGGTGTCGCGCCTGTGGGGTGTTGGCCCGGCGACCGAGCCGGTGCTGCACCGGCACGGATTGCGCACGATCGGCGACGTGCAGGCGCGCAGCGAGGCCGAACTCGTTGCGGCACTCGGCCAGAACCTGGGCGAACACGTGTTCGTGCTCGCGAACGGACTCGATGCGCGCTCGGTCGAGTCCGAACGCGAGGCGAAGTCGATCGGCCACGAGATGACGTTCGTCGAGGATCTGCACGACCGCGACCACGTGCGCTCGATCGTGCTGCAGCTGAGCGAGATGGTGGGGCGACGCCTCAGAGCGCACGGCCAGCGCGCCACGGTCGTCCGACTGAAGCTGCGCCATCCCGACTTCACGACGCTGAGTCGCCAGCGCAAGGTCGAGCCGACCGCGGACGATCTCGTGATCCATCGCGTCGCGTGCGAACTGCTCGCGTCCTGCTGGAACGGCCGCCCCGGAGTGCGCCTGCTCGGCGTGACCGGCGCGTCGCTCGTCGACGCCGGCGCGCCGGTACAGGGTGGACTGTTCGTACAGGCACCGAAGAAGCGGGACCAGCTGCTCGCGGCGATGGATCGCATCCGCGACCGACACGGTGAGAGCGCCGTTCGTCACGGCGGTGAGCGCCGCAAGACGACGCAGTGGGGGCCGGAGGCCGGATCGTGATCGTCACGTTCGGGCCGCGATGAGCCAGTCGCCCGACCCACGAAGCGATGCGGAGTTGTTCGCTGCACTTCGATCGCACGACGAGTCGGCGTTCGACACGCTGTACCGGCGGCATCGCGACTGGGTCGTCCGCGTCGCGCTGCGGATCGTCGGAGACGAAGCGGATGCGCTCGACGTCCTGCAGGATGCCTTCCTGTACGTCCTGCGCAAGGCGCCGCATCTGGAGGCGCGGGCGAAGTTCGCGACGTTCCTCTACCCCGCAGTTCGCCATCTGGCGCTCGAGCGGCGACGGAGGCGGTCGCGGTCGCGCCCCGCCGTCGAAAGTGTGTCGGATCCGGACGCAGATGGTTCCCGCGAGGACCTCGTCTCGGCGCTCGCAGGGCTGTCGCCGGAGCTGCGCGAAACGGTCTTGCTGCGATTCGTCGACGGGTTCTCGATCCAGGAGATCGCTGCGCGGCTCGCCGTGCCGCCCGGGACCGTGAAGTCGCGCCTGCATCAGGCGATCGAGCGCCTGCGCGAAGACCCCGGCGCGCGGCGGTACTTCCTCGCCTGAGAATCTTCTCGGATCGATCGAACCAGGCGCGGGGCTCCGGAACTACATCGGTCGGTGACGCCGAACGACGATCCACGGGAACCCGAGATCCCCCCTTCGCTGCAGCGCGACCTGCGCGCGGTGTTCGGCCGGCGCGTCGACGTCCCGTCGTCGTTCGATGCGGCCCTGTCGGCCGCAGGTCGGCGCCGACCCCGGCCGGTGCTCTGGCCGATGGCTGCTGCCGCGGCGCTCGTCCTCCTCGGACTCGCCTGGAGCCAGTGGCGGCATCCCGGGGGGCCGCTCGACGTGCGCGCCGACTTCGATCACGACGGCAAGGTCGACGTGCTCGACGCGTATCGCCTGGCACTTGCACTGCGGCGCACGGAGCCCGTGCCGGTCGCATTCGACCTGGATGGCGACGGCGTGGTCGACACACGCGACGTCGACCGGATCGCGCATGCCGCGGTCGCGGGGAGCGGCGTGTGAGGGGCGCGTGGTTCATGGTGTTCCTGGCGGCCGGGTGTTCGCCCAGTCCCGTCGTCGTCGCTTCGGCGCGGTTCGCCGCGTTCGACGTGTTCGTGGACAGCGGCGAGCAGGCGCTCGGAGCGTGGCAGTTCGAGTGGAGCGCGGGCGGGGGAGTGCACGTCGTCGGCGTCGAGGGTGGCGACGGTGTCTTCGCGAAGGCGCCGTACCACGATCCGGCGACGCTGGAGTCCGGGCATGTGACGGTCGCAGCGTTCGCAGTCGACGGGGCTCTGCCGCGCGGCGTCTGCCGAGTCGCGACGATGCACGTCGCGATCGACGATGGCGCCACGGCTGCCCCGGCCGTCATCCTGACGGCGTGTGCCAACGGTGCGGGGGAGACCGTTTCCGGACGGATCACTTGGAAGGAGAAGGAGAACCGATGAAGAAGTCGTGCGGTGGGGCCGTGGCGGTGGCGTTGCTCTGCTTGTTCGTGGTGTCGGGATGCAACGTCGGGGGACCCGGCGGCTACGCGACTCTGGCCTCGGGCGACGACGCTCTCGGCAGCGAGTCGTTCCGTCCTGGCAGCGACGAGTTGTGGGTGTTCGCCGAAGCGCCGCGACGACAGGCGCCGCCGGCGCGGCACGAAGGACCCGGCAGCGGATCGATGGTGGTGCAGGACGGCGAGGGGCGCGTGATCGGGGTGCCGTTGCGACACACGCGAGTACGTGCGAGTGTGCGGGCCTTCCTCGCGACCGTCGACGTCGAACAGCGCTTCCACAACCCATGGGCGGCCAAGATCGAGGCCGTCTACGTGTTCCCGCTGCCGGAGGACGCCGCGGTGCGCGACTTCGTGCTGGCGATCGGCGATCGCCAGATCCGCGGCGTCGTGCGCGAGAAGGAAGAGGCGAAGCGCATCTACGAGGCTGCGCGGGCACAGGGGCATCGCGCCGCGTTGCTCGACCAGGCGCGCCCGAACGTCTTCTCCGAGGCAGTCGCGAACATCGAGCCCGGTGCGTCGATCGACGTGCGCATCCGTTACTTCAACACGCTCGCCTACGGTCGCGGCGGCTACGAGTTCGTGTTCCCGATGGTCGTCGGACCGCGCTACAACCCGCCCGGCTGGGCCGACGGGATCGGAGCGAACCTTCCGGGCGAGCCTCACGGGCAGCCCACGACGGTGACCTACGCACCTCCCGACACGCGTCCGGGCGCGGACATCGACATCGGCGTCGACGCGGATCTGGGCATGCCGCTCGCCGCAGTCGAGTCGCCGAGCCACTCCATCAGCGTGGAGCGGGAAGGCGAATCGCACACGAGGGTTCGCCTCGCCGGGGGAGCGACGATCCCCAACCGGGACTTCGTGCTCCACTTCGCGGTCGCCGAGAGAGAGACGCGTGCCACCATGCTCACGCACGCGGCGGCGGACGGCGGACACCTGGCGCTGCTGCTGCATCCGCCGCGGGACCTCGTCGCGCTGCCGCGTCAGCCTTTGGAACTCGTGTTCGTCGTCGATTGCTCGGGCAGCATGTCCGGCGCGCCGCTGGAGCAGGCCAAGGCGGTCGCCGAGATGGCTCTCGATCGCCTCGCTCCGAGCGACTCGTTCCAGATCGTTCGCTTCTCGGACACCGCTTCGTCGTTCGCGGCCGCCCCCGTGGCGGCGACCGAGGCCGAAGTCCGGCGCGGCCGCGAGCACTTGCGGCAGATGGCAGTCGGGGGCGGCACGCAGATGCTGTCGGGCATCCGTGCGGCGCTGGCGACGCCGCACGATCCCGAGAAGCTCCGTTTCATCGCGTTCCTCACGGACGGCTACATCGGCAACGAGTCGGAGATCTTCGACGAGCTGCGGCACGGCCTCGGAGCGTCACGGGTGTTCAGCTTGGGGGTCGGATCCTCCGTCAACCGCTTCCTGCTCGAAGGCATGGCTCGGCTCGGGCGCGGCGCCGTTGGCTATCTGTTGCACGACGAGCAGCCCGGTCCCGCGATCGCCGAGCTGTGGGACCGGATCAGCCGTCCCGCCATGACCGACGTGACCATCGACTGGAACGGCGCACGCGTGCTCGACGTTTGTCCCTCGCGATTGCCCGACCTCTTCGTCGGCCGACCGATCGCGTTGTCGGCGCGATTCGAAGGACCGGCTCCTTCGTCGGTGCGTGTGCACGGGCGGATCGCCGGTCAGCCGACGGTCCTCGATGTTCCGCTCGTCGCGTCGACGACCGAGGACGCCGCCGTTGCGCTGCCGGCGCTGTGGGCGCGACGACGGATCCAGGGCCTGAGCGACTTCGCCGAAGTCGAAGGCCACGGCCGCGACGATGCCGGAGTGCGGAGTCTTGCGCTGGCACACGGTCTCGTTTCGCCGTTCACGTCGTTCGTCGCTGTCGACGCGAGCGGACGCACGATCGGCGACCACGGCTACACCGTTCCCGTTCTCGTGCCGATGCCCGCCGGCGTCCGCTACGAGACCGCCGCGGCGGAGAAATAGCCGCCGGCGGCCCGACTACTCGACCATCCACGCCGGCTTGTAGTTGATGCCGACGTTGAGGATGCGCTGCAGCAGTGCTCCGTAGTCGAGACCCGCCGCCTTCGCCGACTCGGGGAAGTCCTCGCCGGGCGACAGATCGCTGTTCACGTTCGCCTCGATCACGAATGGCCGGCCCTCGGTGTCGAGGCGGAGGTCGATGCGGGCGTAGCCCGAGAGATGCAGCGCCCGGTACGTGCGCTTGCAGATCGAGAGTATGCGTTCCTCGAGGTCCTTGCCGAGATCGCGCGCGCGGCCGGTGCGGAGACCGATGCGTTCCTGGTAGGCGACGTCCCACTTCACCCGCGATGTCGCGATCGCTTCGTTGCCCTCGGGCAGCTTGTCGAACCACAGCTCCCAGATCGGCAGCACCTCGAGCCGTTCGTTGCCGAGGATGCTGACGGTCAGCTCGCGTCCGGGCAGGAACTGCTCGACGACGACGTCGGTCTGCAGCGTGCGGTGGAGGAACTCGACGCGCTCGGCGAGTTCCTTGTCGTCGTGCACGACGGATGCCTGCGAGATGCCGGCACTGCCGTGCTGAACGGCCGACTTCACGATCGCGGGGAACTGCATGCGCGACGGCAGGCGCGCCTTCTTCGTCCGCAGCGGGAACACGGCGAACGCCGGGCAGGGGATGCGATGCCACGCGAGGATCTGCTTGCTGAGCGCCTTGTCGCCGGCGAGCACGATGCCTCGCGGGTTGCAGCCGGTGTACGGCTGCTTCAGCAGTTCGAGGTAACTGACGAAGTGCGCCTCGTACGTCACCACGTCGTGGAAGTCGGTGAGGATGTTGAACACGACGTGCGGCTTCCACTCCGCCACCGCGTCGCGCACGGGCTTCAGTTCGTCGCCGACGCCGAGCACCTTCACGTCGTGCCCGATCTCGCGCAGCGTGCGCACGACGTCGAGTTCCATCTGGTACTCCCACGTCTCCGCCGGCGGCAGCTTCTCCGCGTCGGGCGGCGGCACCAGCACCTCGTGCATCGCGACGAGAACGCGCAGCTTCCTCATCGGGCCTCCTTCATCGCCGGAACCTCGGCTTCTGTCCCCGCGCGAGCGCGAACGTGACCATCGTCGTGAGGACCGCCGCGCCGAGGCGCGCCTGGTCCCGCGGTCGCGACAGGCGCAGGTCGAGTTCCTTGCAGCGCTGCTCCATCGCATCGAGGGCCTGGTCGACGACGTAGCGATACTGGCCGGTCAGCGCCGAGACCTTGGTGCGCAGGTGGTTGCGCTCGCGGCGCAGGAAGCCGGCTGCGCGCTCGGCGCGGCCGTTGTCGCTCGCGGCGCTGAACACGAGCTTCAGTTCGCGGTCGTGGCGCCACGGCTCCGTCGAGCCGTAGGCCGCCTTGCGGCGCCGGTAGTGTTCGCGCAGCGGATGACGCAGGCTCGGCAGCGACTCGGAGCGGTCGCGCGAACGCACGGGCGGCGGCAGGTCGCCGATGTCGCGCAGCATGCGGTCGAGGCTCTGCAGCTTCTTCAGCGCGGGCCAGCCTTCGTAGACCTTCTGCCAGCGCGATTGCGGCGCGAGCCACACGGCGAAGCTCTCGGCGTAGTCCTCGGCGGGATGGCTCTGCGCGTACCACGCGCCGAGGTTCTGCACGTAGTTCTTGCTCGTCGGTCGCACGCGGTAGGCGGCGCGGTAGGGCGCGCTGTACTTGCCGAACGTCCGGCGCCAGTCGGCGCGGGCGTGCAGTCGGTACGCGTTGTCCATCGCGTGCGCCGCCTCGTGCCGGAGCAGCTTCATGCACCACTCGTGCGTGCTGCCCTCTGCTTCGAACATCTGCGCGTGCTCGAGCTGCACGAGGCGGCGATGCGCGAGATAGAAGGGCACTGCGAAGCCGGTCGAGCCCTCGGGCGTGAACCAGTCCGTCGACAACCACACGTACGGCCGGAACACGAGGCCCTGTCGCCCCATCTCCGAATGCAGGAGATCGATGCGCTGCTCGAGTGCGGTGCCCTCGAGCGACAGGTCGAGATCGCACAGCGGCACGTCGAGCAGCTCCTCCGTCGGGAGGTCGGCCCACCAGGGGCTCGATCGGCGGCGGCGGCGGGTCGGCACGGCCTGCGAGGATACCGCCGTGCGGGAGACGGTGAAACGCGGGTCGGTATCCTGCGCGCATGTCCCGTCCGTGCGCATCGATCGACCTCGTGGTCCTCGGCGTCGCGTGCATCGCGGGCGCGAATCTCGTCGCGCGATGGTTCGGGTGCGGAGCCGTCGCGACGCCGTGGAGCGTCGTCGACGACGCGGCGACGATCTTGCTGGTGTCGCTGCCTGCGCTCATCGTGCGCCGCGCCATGTTCCCTGCGTCCGCACCGCCGGCAGGGTTGTCTGCGGCGGCGATTCACTTCGCGGCGTGCATGTGTGGCGCAGTGAGCTTCGTGGTCGGTTGGTGGCTCGTCGCGGCGCTGTGCGGCCTGTGGACGATCGGCGTCGGGTGGCCGTTGGTGCTCTGCTTGCTCGACTTCGATGCCCTCGGCCTGCTCGGTGCGGTACCGGTTGCGATGGCCGTAGTGCTCATCGGCGTCCTGGCTGTCGGTTCGCGCAGGGCGTGGGCGCGCGCGGTCCGTGGATTGGCGTGGGGCCTCGCGTGGCCGACGGCGTTGCTCACGACCGCGATGGTCGGACTCGGTGCCTGGTGGAGACACGTCGAAGGCGACCCTGCGACGGCGTCGTTGGAGATTGGCCGCCACTCGTCCGGCTGTAGCGAGTTCGTCGCGCTCCGCCGGGACGCCGACTACCCCGACCGGGCTTCGTGGGTGCGGGTCGAGCAGCGCGTTCCGATCGTCCCGAACCTGCTCGAGTGGCGACGAACGTGCCTCCGGCCGAGGGCGGGTCGCGAGGTGGTGTTCGCCGTGGCCGATGGCTTCGTGCGTGTCACGGTGGACCCGGGGACTTCGCATGCAGAGGTCGTCGTCATCGGTGGTTCCTGACCCGGCGCCGGTCGGTTCCGAACCGACCGACTTCCGCGCGAGTGAGCGTGGCTGCCCTTGCTGTGGGTTCGACCTCCTGTGGTAGTCTCCCGCACCCCGAAATCCTCGGGATCACCCCATGCGGAGTCTCTTGTCGTGACCGTGCTCGTCACCGGCGGCGCCGGCTTCGTAGGTTCGAATCTGGCGCTGCAATGGAAGCGCGACCACGCCGACCGGCGGGTCATCGCGCTCGACAACCTGCGGCGCCGCGGCAGCGAACTGACGCTGCCCCGGCTGCGGGCCGGCGGGGTCGAGTTCCGGCACGGGGACATCCGCAATCCCGAGGATCTCGCGGAAGTCGGCAAGTTCGACCTGCTCCTCGAGTGCTCCGCCGAACCGTCGGTGCACGCCGGCTACGACGGCAGTCCGGACTACCTGATCCACACGAACCTCGTCGGCACGAAGAACTGTCTCGAAGCGGCGCGGCGCCACGGTGCGGACACGGTGTTCTTGTCCACGAGCCGCGTCTATCCGATCGATCCGCTGCGCGCGTTGCCTCTCGAAGTCAGCGGCACGCGCCTCGTCGTGAAGCCGGGCGTCACGCATCCGCACGGGTTCTCGGCCGCGGGCATCGGCACCGACTTCACGCTCGCCGGGCACCGGTCGTTGTACGGCGCGACCAAGCTGTGTTCCGAACACCTGATCGAGGAGTACGCCGCCGCCTACGGCATGCGCGCCGTCGTGAATCGATGCGGGGTGCTGACCGGCCCGTGGCAGATGGGCAAGGTCGACCAGGGCTTCATCGTGTTGTGGGCGTCGCGCCACCTGTTCGGGAAGGCGCTCGCCTACATGGGCTTCGGCGGTCACGGCCATCAGGTGCGCGACATCCTGCACGTCGCCGATCTGTACGACCTGCTCCGCGTCCAGGTCCGCGATTTCGACGCGCATCGCGGTCGGGTCTACAACGTCGGCGGCGGCCTCGGCGTCAGCGTTTCCCTCGCGGAGTTGACGGCGCACTGCGCGAAGCGGACGGGGGGTGCGTCCCCGACGATCAACAAGGACCCCGAGACGCGCGCGGCGGACATCCCGTTCTACGTGACCGACAATGCCCACGTGACCGCGCGGACAGGCTGGCAGCCGCGGCGCACGGTGGACCACATCCTGGACGACGTGTTCGCGTGGCTGCGGGAGCATCGCGCGGCACTCGAGCCGATTCTGGCGTGACGCCGCGCCCGCTGCCCCGAATACTCGACGCTCCACTCACTTCGACGACACCATGGCCGTAGCTCTCATCACCGGATCCGCCGGACTCATCGGCGCCGAAACCGTCCGCCTGTTCTCCAAGAAGGGGCTCGACGTGGTCGGTATCGACAACGACATGCGTCGCTACTTCTTCGGCGAGGAAGCGAGCACGGCGTGGAGCCGGAAGCAACTCGAGAAGGAGCTGCCGAAGTACACCCACGAGGCGTGCGACATCCGCAGCGAGCCCGACCTGAAGAAGATCTTCGCTCGCTACGGCAAGTCGATCGCCGTGATCGTGCACACCGCCGCGCAGCCGTCGCACGACTGGGCCGCGCGCGAGCCGCACACCGACTTCACCGTGAACGCGAACGGCACGCTCAACATGCTCGAGCTGACCCGCCAGCATTGCCCCGAGGCGGTGTTCGTGTTCACCAGCACCAACAAGGTCTACGGCGACACGCCGAACCGCCTGCCGCTCGTCGAAGAGGCGCAGCGCTACGAGCTGAAGAACCACCCGTTCGCGCAGCACGGCATCGACGAGACGATGAGCATCGACAACACGATGCACAGCCTCTTCGGCGCGTCGAAGGTCGCCGCGGACGTCCTCGTGCAGGAGTACGGCCGCTACTTCGGGATGAAGACCGCCTGCTTCCGCGGCGGCTGCCTGACCGGCCCCGGGCACTCGGGCACGCAGTTGCACGGGTTCCTCGCCTACCTGGTGAAGTGCGCGATCACCGGGACGCCGTACACGGTGTTCGGCTACGAGGGGAAGCAGGTCCGCGACAACATCCACAGCTTCGACCTCGTGAACGCCTTCTGGCACTTCTTCCAGAAGCCGCGCAGCGCGGAGGTCTACAACATCGGCGGCAGCCGCTACTCGAACTGCTCGATGAAGGAAGCGATCGCGATCTGCGAGAAGCTGACCGGCCGGCCGATGAAGTGGAGCTACAACGCGACGAACCGCGCCGGCGACCACATCTGGTGGATCAGCGACATCCGCAAGTTCCAGTCGCACTATCCGGACTGGAAGCTGCAGTACGACGTGCAGCGCATCATCGCGGAGATCCACACGGGCCTCGAGGCCAGGGCGAAGGCCTGAGATGACGCTCGAGGTGAAGTCGCTGGCCGAATGGGAGGCAGCCGGGATCAAGGACATGCTCTCCGTGGTGATCCCGGCACACAACGAGGCCGGGCACATCGAGGAGACGGTCACGACGCTGCACGACGCGCTCGACAAGGCCGGCATCCAGCACGAGATCCTGGTCGTCAACGACAACAGCAAGGACCGCACGGAGGAGATCCTGCAGGACCTGTCGCGGCGCTTCCCGCAGGTTCGCTACGTCAACAACCAGCCGCCGAACGGCTTCGGCTTCGCGGTGCGCTGCGGCCTCTCCAACTTCCGCGGCGACACCGTCGCGATCGTGATGGCCGACCTGTCGGACTCACCAGACGACGTCGTCGCCTTCTATCGCAAGATCCAGGAGGGCGCGGACTGTGCGTTCGGCTCGCGCTTCATGCGGGGGTCGAAAGTGATCGACTACCCGTTCCTGAAGCTGATGCTGAACCGGTGCGGCAACTGGTTCATCAAGATCATGTTCTGGATGCGGTACAACGACATCACGAACGCGTTCAAGATGTACCGGCGCAAGGTGATCGCCGGTCTGCAGCCGCTGCTCGCGTACCACTTCAACCTGACGGTCGAGCTGCCGCTGAAGGCGATCGTGCGCGGCTACAGCTACGCCGTCGTGCCCAACACGTGGCGCAACCGCAAGGAAGGCGTCTCGAAGTTCAAGATCCGCGAGATGGGCTCGCGGTACCTGTTCATCATCCTCTACTGCCTGCTCGAGAAGCTCTTGTCGCGCAACGACTACCGCGACCGCCCCGAGATCCGGGAGACGCAACTGCAGGTGTGGCCGCGTTGAGAGCAGAGCGCCCGGCTCGGTTTGGGCGCGCGTGCCACGAGCCGGCTTCGCGTCCCGGTGGCGACGGCAGCGTCCCCGGTGCCGCGCCGCCATCCATCGAATTGCCGCCTCGTCCATGAACACCGACAAGGAACCGTCCGTGCTGCGCGTGGCCCTGTTCGTCTGGCTCGGCATGGTCGTGTGCCTGGCGATCGACAACTTCGCCTTCTACTTCCAGGCTCCGATCCTGGAGAGCAGTGATGCCGCCGTCAACGGCATCATGGTCCACAACGCGAAGCACCTCAGTCAGCTGTACGGGAACTACTCGCGCTTCCAGTTCAACCACCCGGGGCCGGTCTTCTACTACGTCTACGCCCTCGGCGAGGTCGTGTTCGCCGACATCCTGGGTGCGACGCCGAGTCCGGGCAATGCGCATCTGCTGACCTGCATGGCGCTGCAGAGCGCGTTCTTCGCCCTGGCGATCGCGATTGCTGCCACGTGGTTCCGGAAGCGCGCCTGGTTGCCGCTCGTGCTCCTCGCCGGGGCGCTGCACTACGGCTCCAGTCCGGCGGCTCTCGTCAACAGCTGGCCGCCGTACGTTCTCGTGATGCCGGCGCTCGCCTTCCTCGTGGCCTGCACGTCGGTCGCCAGTGGGTGCACCGCCCATCTGCCATTCGCCGCGCTGTGCGGCGGCTTCCTGTTTCACGGACACCTCGCGCAGTCGATCTTCGTCGGCACCCTGGTGCCCTTGGCGGTGGCGCTGAACCTGCTCCATCATCGTCGCCGGCACGGCGCGCTCGCTCTGAAGCTCTGGTTCACGGACCATCGCAGGACGTGGATCATCGTTGGTGTCATGGCAGCGCTGTTCGCGCTGCCGCTCGTGCTCGACCTGGTGCTCCTCGGAGGCCGTAGCAACATCGCGACGATCCTCGGGAGGTTCCGTGCGAACACCAGCGACAGCAAGAGCCTCGTGCAGGCGATCGTCTACTTCCTCTCCTTCGGCACGGGGGCGATGAATCAGGACGTCATCACGGCCAGCGGCTCCGCCGTGCACGAGTTCGCGCGTCAGAACGTGCTCTCGTTCCTCGGCTGGGCGGCGGCCGTCGTCTGCCCGGCGCTGGCAACGGTGATCTGGCGACGTCACTTCTCCGAGCGCGAGAAGGCGTTCCTCTTCACGGGGTGGCTGGTCCTGGCCTGCGCTGTCGGCCTGTGCTTCGTCTGGGGAATCGCGCAGGCGCGCGAGATGTTCCACTTCAACGGCGCCTTCTACTACTCGGTCTACTTCTTCGCGGTGATCCTGGGTCTCGCCGTGCTGGCGAAGGTCCTCGTGCGGCCCTTCGTCCCGGTGGTCGGTGCCGCCGTCATCGCCGTCGCCATCGTGGTGCTCTATCGAGGACGCCACGTCCCTCCGCTCGAAGGGCCGGCGAGCGGGCTCCCAGTCCAGTCCGCGGTGACACAGGGCCTGGCCGGTGATGTCGCCACGCCGAGGTTCCTCGTGTTCGAACACGCAACCTGGCACGTGGCTGCCTCGGTCGCTCTCGACCTCCAGCGGCGCGCGGGCGGGTTCCACGTTGCTCCTTGGTGGGGGTTCATGTTCGGCGATCGGCACAAACGGGAGCAGCCGGCTCCTGCTGCCGAGGGACGCTCGTCCGTGTGGTGGATCACGAAGCCGGGAGAGGGTGGCTTGCCGCTCACTCCGGAGCTGAGCCTCTTCACCGAGCCCGCGCCCATCCGGCCCGGAGTCGACGAGATTCGCCTGCGGGGCAACGACAACGGCTTCCGCTATGTCGTGTCCGGGGTTTCGTACGGCAACGTCGACCTCGCCTGGACCAACCTGCAGCACGTCACGTTCCGCTTCGCGACGCCGCCGTCGCAGCAGGACGTCCGGATCGTCTTCGACGCCAAGAGCGCGGAAGGAAGTGCATCCGGTCCCGTGCCGCAGACGGCCGTGGTCAGTTTCAACGGAGTCGGCGTGGGGGAGGTGCAGGTTCGCGAGCGCGCCAAGGTCGAGGTGCGGGTGCCGGCATCCCTGTGGAACGCCACTCCCGTCGCGACGCTCGATCTGCACTTCCCGCAGGCGCTCCGCCACGTCGAGTCGACGCAACCGCGATACGAGGAGTGGGGAGCCTGGGGACTCTGGTCGATCCGCTTCGACGTCGTCAACTGATCGGGACTCTGCGGATCGAGGCGTGCGCCCTGTCGACCCGCGTCTCCTTCCCAGCGGTCCCGGTCGCGTTCGCCTACTTCACGCCGATGCCGCTGTAGGCGAAGCCCTGCTCCCGCAGTTCCGGCCCGTTGTAGATGTTGCGGCCGTCGAAGATCACCGGCTGCTTCAGCGCAGCGCGGATCCGTTCCCAGTCGGGGACGCGGAACTCGCGCCACTCGGTGACGAGCAGCAGCGCGTCGGCACCCGTGAGCGCCGCGTAGGCGTCGGTCGCGTAGCCGATCTTGTCGCCGATCATGTGCTTGCACTCCGGGATCGCGACGGGGTCGTACGCGGTGACCGTGGCACCGGCCGACAGCAGTTGCTCGCAGATCACGAGCGACGGCGCTTCGCGCATGTCGTTCGTCTCGGGCTTGAAGCTGAGGCCCCACATCGCGAAGTGCCGGCCCTTCAGGTTCCCGAAGTGCGCCTTCACCTTGTTGAACAGCACGAGCTTCTGCGACTCGTTGACCTCTTCGACCGCCTGCAGGATGCGCAGCGCGTAGCCGTGCTCGCTGCCGGAGCGGACGAGCGCCTTCACGTCCTTCGGGAAGCAGCTGCCGCCATAGCCGATGCCGGGATAGATGAAGCGGTTGCCGATGCGCGGGTCGCTGCCGATGCCCTTCCGCACCTGGTTGACGTCGGCGCCGAGCAGTTCGCACAGGTTGGCGACGTCGTTCATGAAGCTGATCTTCGTCGCGAGCATCGCGTTGGCCGCGTACTTCGTCATCTCGGCGGACTTGACGTCCATGAAGTAGACGGGGTGCCCGTTCAGCGTGAACGGCTTGTACAGGCGCGCCAGCACTTCCTGCGCCCGCTCGCTCTCGACGCCGCACACGATGCGGTCCGGCTTCATGAAGTCTTCGATCGCGGCGCCTTCCTTCAAGAATTCGGGGTTGCTCGCCACGTCGAACGTCAGCTTCGACCCGCGCTTGTCGAGCGCAGCCTGCAGTTCGCGCCGCACCTTCTCGGCGGTGCCGACGGGCACCGTGCTCTTCGTGATGACGACGAGGTAGTCGGTCATCGTCTCGCCGATCTCCCTCGCCACACCCAGCACGTAACGCAGGTCGGCGCTGCCGTCCTCGCCTGGCGGCGTTCCGACGGCGATGAACGCCGCTTCGGCGTCCTTGACGGCCGGCGCGAGGGCCGACGTGAACTTCAGGCGGCCGGCCTTCGTGTTGCGCTCGAGGATGTCGTCCAGACCCGGCTCGTAGATCGGGAGGATGCCCTTGTTGAGGTTGGCGATCTTCTTCGTGTCGACATCGACGCACGTGACGTCCATGCCGACATCCGACAAGCAGGACCCGGTGACGAGCCCGACGTAGCCAGTTCCGACGACAGCGATTCTCATGGTTGTGAAGGTCCGACAGCATCGAGCGGGGACGGGCCGCGAGGCAACTCTCGTTGCGGAAATGCTCGGCGCGCCTTGCTCACTGCATCGACGCAACGCGACGCTCGGACCGGAACCGTCGGCCTCATCGATCCCACGGTCACGTTGCGGGCACCGAATGCCGTCACCCGGAGCCGGCGTGCACGGCTTCGAGCCAGCCGTTGCCGAAGCGATCGTCGGGTTCGAGGTAGTGCCCCTCGCTCCATTCGTTGAGCGATGCGACCAGCACGAGCGGGTCGTCGACCGACCGCGGCGAACGGAAGGAGTGGGCTGCCCGCAACGCCGCGGCGAAGTGCTCGGGGTGTTCGCCCGTCACGACCGGCGACCACGGGTACTTGTCCGGCCGGGTGTCTCCGAAGTCGGCGCCCCGCGGGCTCGCGTCCCAGCCGGGTGCGACCGACGGCATGTACGGCAGCCCCGACGCGTCGGCGAAGTGCCGCCACTGCGTCGTCCGCAGCGCCGCGTATTCGCGGTAGTCCTGCCGGAAAGGGCCCTTCCAGTCGGGGAGGAACACGTAGTGCGTCACGCTGTCGAAGCCGACGTCGCGGACGAGCGGCAGCGCCTCTGCGTTGGGTTCGATCGCCGCCAGGTGGAGATCGCGATGGCCGTGGTCCGCGAGCCACTGCCGAGCCGTCCTTATCGCGGTGTTTGCGTGTCGTGCGCCGAGTTCGCGCACGAAGAACGTCGAGTCGAAGATCGACAAGTAGCTGCGGCCGGCGACGGTGGCGTAGTTCGGCCGCACGAAGTAGTTCGTCGCGAGCATCGCTACGAACTGCACGAAGTCGTCGACGTCGGTGGGCACGGATCGTTCGGGGTCGAGCACCGGCGCATCGATGCGCGCCACCGGCAGGACGCGGCGGGGCATGCGGTTCGCCCACATGCACGCGAACGGCATCGTCGACCCGAGGTCTGAGCGGAGAAACCCCTCGTCGAGGCCCGCCTCGAAGACACGCTTGCCGCGGCACCAGAACACGCCGAACACCAGGGCGTCGACGCCGTGTCGGTGTGCGAGCGCGATCCTCTGCCCGAAGGCGACGGGGTCGCGGTCGTCGTACTCGCCGAGCAACGGCACCCTGGGCTGCGCATGACCGGCGAAGCGCGGTCGGCAGGACCGCACGAGTTCCCACTCGGTGAAGCCCGGGTGGAACGAGGCATCGCGTTCCGCGATCGGGTGCCAGCCCGTGTAGACGTACGCCGCCGTGCGCATGCTCGCGTCCACGCCCCATCTTGTCGGGGGGGCTATCTCAGGATGCTGTAGCCGGGGTTGCTGATCTGGAAGCCGGCGATCGCATCGAGCGTGAGCCCCTGCCACACGATCACGAAACCCAGGGTGCTGGAGATCGCCGGCATCGAGGTCTGTGTGGTCACGGGGGCACCGGGCGCGGGGATTCCCGAAGTCACGGTCAGCATCGTCGTCGGGTCGAGCCACACCGTGTCGGCGAGGAAAGGGAGCGCGAAGGCCGTGCCGCGCAGACTCACCAGCAAGAAGCCGGCGTGGCCGATCGGTCCGTGCAGCGCGGCGAACACCGACCCCGCTGGCAGGACCTCGTCGACGCTGAGGTGAGGCATGCTCGTCGTCGTGACCACGACCGTCGAGGCGATCACGGTGCCGCCCCCGGACAGCACGACGTCGATGTCGCGACGCACGCTGCCCGAACCCGCGATCGCGAGTGCAGCCGAGCCGAACACCGAAGTGCCGCCCGTGACGCTCGTGGAGCCGAGCAGGCGCAGATCGCCGCCGCTCATCTGGACTGCGGGACTGCCGATCAGTCCGGCGCGGCCGCGCACCGTGCAGTCGAGCAGCTGAACCCTGCCGCCGCTCTGCACGAGCGAATCGACGGCAACGGTCTGTCCGCTCGCAGAGGCTACACAGTTGCGCAGTGCCGCTTCGCAGTTCGTGAGGCGTGTTGCTGCCGAGAACGAGCAGCCTCTCAGCCACAGGGACGAACAGTTGTTCGCCGTGAGCGAGACCGGACCGATGCTGCCGGCACCGACCGTCATGTCCTCGAGGCACACCACCCCGGTGCAAGAGTCGACTTCGATGCCGACTCCGCCGAACGTCAACGTGGGGGCCTGCATCTCGAAGCCGCGCACGAAGACGCCATCGGTAGCGCCGATACCGCTGATCGTCAGGGCGGTGCTGCCGACGAAGCTGGCTCCCGGTTCGGCGAGGACCGTGAGGCTCTTGCCCTGGATCGCGACGATGCCTCCGTACTGGCCGGGGCGAACGACCAGCACCGCGCCGCTCGGCACTGTCGTCGCTGCAAGTTGCAGGCTCGTGAAGTGGGTGCCTGGACCGTTCGCCGGGTCCACGACGAACGTCTGGGCGCCGCCGACGGGCAGCAGCAGCACGAACGCAAAGGCGAAGCGCGAGAAGCAGGTCGGCACGGTCATAGTTGACTCCCTTGGACGAGCCGTGGTGCTCCGTTGGACTGGGAGGGCCCGAAGGCCCGCCATGGTCAACCGATCGCGGCCGCACTGCAACCCGGGCCTGCGAACGAGTCGGATCCGCGTAACCTCCGATTTCGGGAACGGCCTGTCCCGGGCACCGCGCCGACCGACAATCCCGGCGCCGTGGAGCCCCGCGACCTCTTCGAGATCCTGACGCGCGAACACATCGACTCCGTGCGCGCCTTCCTGCTCTCCTCGTTGCGGGACAACGTCGCTGCCGAAGACGTGCTCCAGGAGACGTTCCTGGTCGCGTGGCGCATCCTCGATCGCTACGACCGCAAACTGCCGTTCGGGCCGTGGGTCCGCGGGATCGCCGCGAAACTGCTCCTGAACCATCGCCGCAAGCTCGGTCGAAGCCGCGTGCACTTCTGCGACGAACAGGTGCTCGGGCTGATCGACGACGGCTTCAAGGCGTTCACCCGACTGCACGGCGACACGTTCGACGAGAAGCTCGACGCGCTGCGCGACTGCCTCGACCGGCTCAACGGCGTGCAGCGAGAGTCGATCAAGCTGCACTACGAGCACGGCCTGCACTGCAAGGAGATCGCCGAGCGACTCGGCATCGGATTCGAAGCGGTGAAGAAGCATCTGCAGCGCGGTCGTTCGGTGCTCCAGCGCTGCCTGCAGAGCAAGCTGCCGACGGGAGAGGTCGCATGAGCCGATTCGATTCCGGCCCGGAACCGCGCGACGAGGCGTGGCGCGAACTCGACGACACGGTCGCCGACGGACCGTCGCCCGCCGACGTGCCGCCGGAAGCGGCGGCCTGGCTTGCCGAGCAGCGCTTCGTGCACGGCTTGTTGCGCTGCCTCTACACGGCGGATGCGTCGGCGCGCGAAGGGCGCATCGTCGCGGTCATGGAGCGGATCGATGCGGACGGCGCGATCGCGCCGCGTCGGCACTGGATCGCGGTCGCCGCGGCGGCCCTCCTGCTCGCGTGTGCCGGCGTGTGGTGGGCACTTCCCGCGAAGCTGCCCACCGCCGAAGCCGCGATCGGTCGGGTGATGACGGAGATGGCGCGCGACGTGGATCGGCGCTACCGCCTCGAGTTCGCGTTCGCCGGCCCCGGCGCCAAGGAGCCGGTGCGCACCACGTTCGCTGTCGTCGCGCGGCCGGGGTCGAGGTTCCGGATGGAAGGCAAGCTCGCGATCGGGCCGATCCAGTTCGGCGAGGTTCGCATCGGCTGCGACGGCCGCGAGATCTGGATGCTGCCTGCGAACGGATCGTTCCGCCGAGCGGTGCCGCTGGCGGAGCGCGAACGGCTCGCGCAAGGCTTCGGCGACGTGCTCGACCTCGGCTACTTCGACGTGCACGCGCTGGTGGAGAAGCTGCCTTCGGACTTCGACCTGCGCGTCGTCGGTCGCGAAGTGGGCTCCGGCGGACAGACCCTGCTGCGCATCGAGGCCGATCGTCCGGCGGCCGCTGCCAAGGCCCGCCACCGTTCGGCGTCGTTGTGGTGCGACGAGGCGAGCGGCATGGTGACCCGGATCGAAGTCGATCACGAGGACCTGCGCGGCTTCACGCGCCGCTTGCGTTTCTCCTACGTCGGCGAGGAGCCGGCTGGATCCACGGACTACTCGCGGCCCTGGTGACGGCACTCCGCCGCGGCGCACTTCGTCCGTGACGGAGCACGGGGCCTTCCTATGATCGCGCCCGCCTGCGAGCGGGCCCGATGAAGTCGAACGATCCGCCCTCCCTGGTCCGTCTGCGTTCGTTGCTGCACGACGCGACGACCGCGCCGGAGGAGACGGTTCGGGACCTGGCGCGGCAACGCGCTAGCCTTGCGCCTCGCGGCCAGCTGGCGCACGAGCTCGCCGCCGTCGAGCTTCGCTGGCTCGATTCGCGCCCGGAGCGTGCCGAACCGGAGTTCGCTGCGGCGCTGCAGGGCGCTCGCCGCGAGTGCCTCGCCGAACGGGTCCGTGCGCTGGGGACGATTCCCGCCGATGCGGCGGTCCTCTTCGATCTCGCGGAGGCGCGCGCGGAGGCGCTCGCCACCCGCGCCGACTCGATCGTGATCGAGTGCGAGCGGGCGATCGCAGCCGGCCTCCCGAAGATCGAGCCCGGCGCGGCCGTCGACGAGGAGGTCCGGGAACGGTTCGCGATGCTGTCGGCCGCGATCGACGACGTGTCGCTGGAGCACCAGGTCTGGCTGCTCCGGTGCAGCGGCGAAGTCGCACGTGCGCTCGCGGAGCGAACACGTTCGAAACCGGTGGCGACGTGCGCGCGGCGGCTGCTGCGCGCAGCCGACGACCGCGAACTCGGGCGGCGCATGGAGCAGCGCCTCGGCCCGCGCGGAGTGGCCGCGATCGAGACGGCGAACTTCGGGCTGCTGATGGTCGTGCTGCTCGCGATGCTCGTCGAGGCGACCGTCGAACTCGAACCGTGGCAGGTCGACGCGCTGCACTGGGTCGATGCGGGGGCGTGCCTGTTCTTCGTCGCGGACTTCCTCTTCGAGATCGTGCAGCACCCGCGGCCCTTCTCGTGGTTCTGGCGCAACGCGCTGACCGACCTGCTGCCGGCGGTGCCCGCGGTCCTGTTCCTGCTCCCGGACAACGCTGTCCCCGACGCCGCCGGCTATGCGCTCGGCCTCCGCGCGGTCCGCCTCGTTCGCGTCACGTGGGCTGCACGCTACGTGCAGGCGTTGCGACCGCTGCTGCGATCGGCGCGCCTCCTGCTGTTCCTCGTGCGCGGACTGGACGGCCTCGTCGCACGATTCTCCCAGCTCCTGAATCGCGAGTTCGTGTTCGTGCCGGCCGCGGCGGACGTGCGCCGCGCCGTCGCCGAGGACGATCTCCGCGACGCGTTGTTCGCTTCGTTGCGGCGTGAACACGAACTGGCCGAACTGCTGCCGACCGACGCAAGGTTGGCGCTCCTTCGCGAACGGGTCGAAGCGGCGCGGCTGGGCGCGCCCGGGCTCGGTTCGCTGGAGGGCCGGCGCGTCGCCGGCGCCGTTTCGCAGCGCGACGTCCCGATCGACGAGGCGGTGCAGTTCCTGTGGGCGCTGCGCCCGCAGGACGTGCGGCGATGGCTGCGTCCCGCCGACGTGCAGTCCCTCGACCGTGTGCTGCGCGTGCTGTCGGCGGTGCCCGTGCGCTGGCTGCCGATCGTGCGCCGTCTCGCCGTGCACCCGCTCGCCGCGACGCCCGAAGAGCGGATCGTGCAGCTCGCGCGCCGTCTCGCGGAGTGGGTGGAGTCGTGGCACGGCCGCATGCTCTTCTTCGCGGACCTGCACGGGATCGTGACCGGGCCGCAGATCCTCGATCGGGTCGCGAGCGCGATGGTGAAGGCGAGTCAGCGGCCCGCCGTCCGTCTGATCCTGTTCGGAAGCCTGTTCTCCGTCCTGCGTGCGTTCCTCGCGGGTAGCTGCCTCGACGGCGTCGTGGTGTTCCTGTCGAAGATCGTCGGTCTGCCGCTCGTGATCCTCGGCGGCATCTGCCTCGTGTTCCTGACGCTCGGCTCCTGGCTGAAGCGCCTCGCGGGACAGGCGTCGGAGAACTACCGCCTCACGAGCGAAGCGAACTTCCTGTCGCAGCTCGAGCGGGTGAAGACGCGGTACGAGGACGACGACCTTCCGTTCCTGGTGCGACGCGTGTTCGCGGACGACGCGCTCGCGGCACGGACGAGTGCGATGCTGCGCGAACAGGTGCGCAGCGCGCGCACGGGCGTGCCGGTCGACGACGACGCGCTGCCCGGTGCAGTGCGGCACGAGTGCAATCGCCTCGCACTCCTCTACCTGCACTTTCTCGACGGGGCGCCGCTGCACACCAGCGACGTCAAGACGACCGAGCAGCTGCTCGCGAACCCGGCGCTGGAGAACCTGCGCACGCGGTTCCTCCGGGTGTCGCCCCGCGAACGGAAGCGCCTTCGCAAGCTGCGACTCGACGACGGCTCCCTCCTCACCGGGCCGTACCTGTGGTTCCGCTTCATCACCGAGAGCATCGCGGTCGAGTCGGCGAAGCGGATCGTCGGCTACAACCGGTTCTGCGTGCCGCTCGCCGAACGCGAGCACGCGAGTCCTGCGCAGATCGCGGCGATGGAGGCGTGGCTCGAACGGCGGCGCGACCCTCGCGGCGGGCGCACGATCGGTGAGCTGCCCTGGGCGGAACGTTCCCACTCGCATCCCACGACCGAGTTCACGGCGCTGGACTTCGTCGGCGGCGATCCGGAGCGCGATCGCCACATTGCGAGCCTCTTCGGGGACGAAGTGCTCGATGTCGTCCGGACGGATCGTCGCACGATGGTCCGCGAGATCTTCGGAACGCGTCCCGTCCACCATCTCTCGAAGGAGAACCGGGCCTTCAATCCGCTGCGCTTCTACCGGCGGCGGTTGTCGCACGGGCGCGTACTGCTCGCGCCGCTGTTGCTCGCATGGCGGTTCGTGCGTTCGGTCGGCTGGCTGATCGTGCGCGTCCGGCAGATCGTACGGGAGGTCTTCGATCCCGATCTCGCGATGCAGCGGCGTGAGATCGGCAGTGCGCCGTTCGCCGTCGCACTGCGCAAGATCCATCGCATGAAGTCGCCGGGCCTCCTCGAGGCCATGAGCCTGCGGCTGCGCCTCGATCCGTGCTACGCGGGCGCACCGGGCGGCTGGTCGGCAGGCGCCGGCTTCGCGACCGAACCCGAGGTCGAGCGCGATCTGGCGTTCCTGCACATGCGTGAACGTCAGGCCGCGCGATTGCGCGACGAGGCCGCCGCAGTCCGTCGTCAGGTCGGCGAGCTGCACGCCGCGCTCGCATGGATGCCGTCGCTCGGCGAGGTCCGCGACGGCGATGTGCGCGCGGCCGCCGAACTCGCGGTGACGTGCGCATGGGTCGCCGACAAGGACGATGCGCGCACGCTGCTGCACGCCGAGCGATGGCGGACGGAGGCCCTTCCGGCGCTCATCGCGAACGAACCGCCGCGGTCGTGGAGCGGGCGCGCGTTCGGCGCGGTTCGGGACCTGTTCGTGGTCCATCCCGTCGACCGTTGGATCGCGACGCACGGGCGCGACCTCGCACGAACGGCGCGTGGGCCGCTGCGCGCGGCGTACGACCGCGATCGCGGCGACGTGCGCCGCGTCCTCGATGCGTGGGTGGAGCTGCCGGCCGGCGGTTCTCCGGCGGAGGCGGCGATCCGGTGTCTACGCGATGTCCACCGCGACGGGCTCGCCGTTCGACGGGACCTGTTCGCGCTGCGCGCCGTGCAGTCCATGGCAGTGCTGGACGTCCGCAACTACCGCGACCTGGTGTTCCAGCTCGGCGACTATCGTGGCGACGGCGAGGACCCGCTGCTCGGACGCGCTTTGCCCTGACGCGACATACGAACCCTTGCGTGCGTCGGGGGCAGGTGCGATACCCGCCGCCCTCTTGCGCGCCGCTTCGGCGCCGCTGCGTACTCACATGAAGACTCTCCTCCTGCTCCCCGTCGCTGCCGTCCTCCTCGCCTATCCGCACCCCGCCGTTCCTTCGACCGTGCTTCGCGGCGAACACGACTGGGCGGTGGACGCGCAACACAGTTCGGTGGTGTTCAAGGTGAAACACGCCAACGCATCGTGGTTCCAGGGCACCTTCGACGTCGTCGGCGGCGAGTTGACGCTCGACCCGGCGAAGCCCGAGGCCGGCAAGGTCACGCTGAAGATCCCGGTCGACAGCATCGACACCAACGATGCCAAGCGGGACGACCACCTGAAGAATGCGGACTTCTTCAACAGCAAGGAGAACCCGGACATCACGTTCGCGAGCACGAAGATCGCGAAGAAGGGCGACAAGCTCGCAGTGACCGGTGACCTCGCGATGGCCGGCAAGTCGAAGAGCGTGACGATCGAAGTCGAGAAGACGGGTGAGGGCGAGTTCTACGGCAAGCGCCAGGGCTTCATGACGACGTTCACGATCAAGCGTTCGGACTTCGGCATGAGCTACGGCGTCGACAAGAACGTGCTCGGCGACGAGGTCAAGCTCAGCATCGCGCTCGAGATGGTGCAGCCCGCGAAGAAGTGACCGCGTGGACCTCGAAGTCGTCCTGAAGGGCGTGCTGCCGTCGATCGGCGCCGCGCTGCTGCTCGTGAGTCTCGGCGGCGTGCGCTGGCTGTCGCTCGCCGTGGCGCTCGGGCTGCTCGTGGCGTCCGGTCTGCTGCGACGCCAGTGGCCCGAATTGCCGCACGAACTCTGGGCGAATCCGAACGGCACCGCGTGGCTGCCGTGGGTGGTCGGCGCGGGCGCGCTCGTCGCGTTCGCCGAGCACTTCAAGATACTCCCGCGCAAGGCCGGGCTCGTGCTCGGCTCGCTGGTGGGGGCGGCGGCGGTCTGGCTCGTGCTATTGAAGGTGTCCGCGCGGTGGACGCCCACCGAGGTCATGCTGCGCACCGGCGGCAGCGCACTGGCGGCCGTGCTGCTCGTCGCCGGCGGCCGCACCGTTCTTCAGCGCGCGCCGGCGAACCCGTTCCCGGCGATCCTCTTCACGTTCGTGCTGTCCGTCGACGCCGCACTCATCACGCTCGGCGGCACCGCACTCATCGGGCAGCTGTGCGGCGCGGTTGCGGCTGCCGTCGGCGCCGGCATCGGTACGGCGCTGTGGCGCCGCCCGTTCGCGATCTCGGCGGCCGACGGGACGTGGTTCGGCGTCGCGCACGCAGCGTTCCTCGCCGGGGGGGCCTTCCTCGCGGACCTGCCGCTCGCCGCGGCCGGGTGCGCGGCCGTGGCCCCGCTCGCGATGTTGTTGCTGCGCGATGGCGTCGGCAGCACGAAGCCGAAGACGTGGGCATTCGCCGCCACGGCGCTGGTCGCCGTGCCGCTCGCGGGCGCCCTGTGGTTCGCGTTGCCCGAGGTGTCGCCGGGTTAGCGACGCCCGTCACTCACGGCTCAGGAACCGCCGCAACCACGTCCGCGCGAACAGGTACTCGCGGTCGACGGTGCGGCTGGTCACCGAGAGCAACTCGGCGATCTGCGCGATCGAGAGGCCGGCGAAGTAGCGCAGCATGACGATCCGCGCGGGCCGTTCGTACTCGGCGGCGAACGCGGTCAGCGCTTCGTCGAGCGCGAGCACGTCGACGGGAGTGCCGCCGTCGTCGACCGCGGGCTCCGTGGACAACGTCACCGGCTTCTGCCCGGCGTTGCGCCGCAAGCGCGCCTTCTTGCGCGCCTCGTCGACGAGGATGTTGCGCATCGCGTTCGCCGCCGCGCCGAAGAAGTGCGCGCGGCCGTCGAAGTTCTGCGGGGCATCGCCGCCGAGGCGCATCCAGACCTCGTGGACCAGCGCCGTCGCCTGCATCGTCTGTCCGGAGCCGAGCCGCGCGAGGCGCGCCGCGGCCAGCTGCTTCAGGTCCTCGTAGACGAGCCGCCACAGGTCTTCGCTCGCACCGGGTTCGCCGCGCTCGACGCGCGCGAGTGCGATCGTGACCGCGTGGCTCGTCATGCGTCGGACAATCTAGTGCCGCGAACCGCGAAGGCAGCTCGTGTTTCGCGGGCCCTCCCTGCTCGGCCGCTACCGGCCGAGCAGCGCCGCGCAGCGCGGGTGATCTCGGAGGCGTTCGAAGCCGGGTACGCCGACGACACGGTCCCGGTCGGCGCCGCACCCCAGCGCACCTTCCAGCGCCGCGACGGCCGCTGTCTCGTCGGACGATCGCTGCTCGGCGGTTGCTCGGGCGTCGCCGAGCCTGCGGCAGTACAGCGCGAGCAGGTCCATGTAGAGGTACTCGTAGTACGGTCCGAGCACGCCGAGGTCCGCGCCACGCTGGTAGCAGGCAATCGCCTCGTCGAGATCGCCGTCGGCGAGCGCCAGCCTGCCGAGTTTCGCGTGGTTGCCGGGCGAGACGTTCGCACGGAGCCAGGCGCGTTCGGCGGCCAGGCGCTGCTGGGGCGTGCCGACTCGGTACTGCGTGAGTCGCTTGTCGTCGAGCTGGCCGACGGCGCGATTCCGTGCAACGGCCAGCGGGTCGAGCGGGAAGCGCTGTACACGGCCGGCGGTCGTGAGGGTCATCAGTTCGGAACCGTCCGGACTCTCCGCGAAGCCGGTGCAGCTGTCCTGGGGCCGGAGCACCGCGAACACCTCTCCCGTCGCGGTCTCGAACACGTGCACTTCGTCGTCGCACACGATCCGGCAGAGCGTGCCCCCAGCCAGGAATCCGCAGGCGTAGCCACCCGCCGGCGTTGCTCCGGTGTACGTCACGATCGGTTGGGCGCTCGGGTCGTCGGCATTCCGTTCGAGGTCCCAGACGAACGCCAGCGGCTCGCCGAGCACTCCGAGCAGGTACCGACCATCGGGGCTCAGTGCGGCGTGCAGGTGCATGCCGTCCGGCGGGCGCGACACACGCGCTCGGACCGCGCCGGTGCGCCAGTCGACGACCTGCAGGTGTCGAAGGTGCCAGCCGGCCAGCACGACCGAGGTAGTGCCCCGGCCACCGACCCACGTCGGCACGCCGCCCGGGTGGGGGATCTGCCCCAGCAGCGCACCGGTCTCGAGGTCGTGGCACTGCAGCACGACGCCCATGCGCGGGATCGGGGGCCGACCCTCGGGGTTCAGGGTCGTGACCAGGAACCGACCCGTGGCGTCGATGGCCCAATGCACGACGTTGCGCACTGCTGCGTCGACCCGCGGGCACGCTGGAAGCTCGATCTCGCGCTGCACGCGCCCTTCGAGATCGAACACGACGATGGTCCAGCCGCGCGTCCCGTCTTCCGGCATCCCACCGATCAGCTTGGTGCCGCACGGTGACGGCGCGACGAACTCGAGGTCGGACCGGTGGATGTCGCCGAGGCACCGCCGCGACCCGGGGTCCCACACCTGCCACCGCCCGTCGGCGAGGTCGAACCCGTCCGGTCGGATCACGGCGACCTGTGTCGGACCCCATGCGACGTTGCTGTGTTCGGCGAACACCGGCGCGGTGCCGGGCAGATCGAACGGCGCGAACTCCGGTTCGAGGCTCCACACACGGACGTCCGGGCCGAGCACGGCGAAGCGCTTGCCGTCGGGATGGAAGGCGATCCGTGGCCGCCAGCTCTTGTCCGGCGGCCCGCGATAGTGGCGCACGATCCGCATCGACGACAGATCGAGCAGGCAGACGTTCATCGTGTGATCGATCCCGATCGCGAAGCGTTCGTCGGGAGTCGGCAGCGCCGACCAGAGGCGCAGGTGGTCGTGGCGTGTGATCGCACCCGTGCGCAGGTCGACCACTCCAAGGCGGCCGGTGACTTCGACGCTGACGAACAGGCGGTCGTCGCCGAGCCGGTGCGGGAACGCCGCTGGCAGCTCGGCGACGAGGCGCCCGTCGCCGGTGTGGATCCGCGCAGTTCCGGCGCACAGGCTGACGACGCGGTCGATGCGCGGCGCGAAGAACACTTCGCTTCCTCGCAGCGTCTCGTCGGCGATGCCGGTGACGATGGGTTCGCGCGGCGGGCACTCGTGCTCGACCCGGCCGGTGCGCAGATCCCAGATCCGCGTGCAGCCGTCGGCGGCGAACGTGGCCAGCCGTTCACCGCCAGGGTCGAAGGCGACAGCGCCGACCGGCTGCTCGTGGCGCAGCACGAGCGGCGTGCCGCTGCCGTCGGTCGCGAACACCCGCGCGGTGCCGTCGCACGATGTCGTTGCGAAGCGGCTGCCGTCCGGCGCGAACGCGCACGAGTCGAGCGCAGCCGTGTGGTCCCTGACGACGCGCAGGAGGGTGCCGGTCGCGAGTTCCCACAGCCACGCCGTGCCGTCGCGCGAGGCTGCCAGCAGGAGCCTCTCGCCGGGGTCGATCGCCATGGCGTCGATGCTGTCGTGCGGGCCGGCGAACCGACGCAGCTGGACGCCGCGGTCGGGGTCCCACAGCACGGCGTCGGAGGCGCCCGAGTCGACCAGGCGCCCATCGGCGAGGTACTGCAGCAGCACGCCGGTGCCCTGGTCGATGCCCTCGTCGTGGCCGCGCAGCCGACGCAGCAGCGCGTGTTGCGGCAGTGCGTCGTAGATCGTGCGGCGCACGGCCGAATCGTCGGTCCGGTCGCTGGCCTCGAGAGCGAGCAGCAGAGCGAGGTTCGGGTTCTCCTGGGCGAGCAACGCGGCTTCGGCGGCCATGCGAACCCCCTCGGCCTCGCGCGCGCGGGAGACCGCAGCCTGCTCGTTCGCGCGCGCCTCGACCAGGAACCACAGCGTGCCCGACAGTCCGAGCACCAGCGACAGCAGCACGAGCGCCGCGGCCGCGACCTGCACGCGGTAGCGGCGCGCGAACTTGCGCAGGCGGTAGAGCCCGCTCGGCGGACCGGCGACGACCGGCTCGTGCGCGAGGAAGTGCTCGAGGTCTTCGGCGAGTTCGCGCGCCGAGCCGTAGCGGCGGTCGGGCTCCTTCGCCAGCGCCTTCATCACCACCCAGTCGAGGTCGCCGGTGAGTCGCCGCAGCCAGCGCGCGTCGACACCGCTCGGCAGAGGACCGTCCGCCGAGCCCAGCAGTTTGCGCAGCCGCGTGCTCGGCTTCGCCGGCGCGGTGTCGTGCACGAGGCGGCTCCACTGCACGACGCCCGAGGTCTCCAGCCCGCGGGCCTCGATCGGCCGCGCGGACGTCAGCAGCTCGTACAGCATCACGCCGAGCGAGTAGACGTCCGAACGGGTGTCGACCTGGTTCGCGTCGCCGTCGATCTGCTCGGGCGCCATGTACTCGGGCGTGCCGAGGAACGTGCCCGCGAGTGTGTGGATCGACTGTTCGCCGAGCGGGGCCGCGAGCGCCTTCGCAATGCCGAAGTCGATGACCTTCGGCGTCGCTTCGCCGCCGTGCGTGGAGACCAGCACGTTCGACGGCTTCAGATCGCGGTGCAGCACGCCGCGGCGGTGCGCGTGGTCGACGGCGCGACACACCGCGACGAACAGACGGACGCGCGCATCGAGCGACAGTCGTTCGCGGTCGCAGAAGTCGGTGATCGGCGTGCCGTCCACGAACTCCATCGCCAGGAACGGGCGGCAGAGCGCGTCGGTGCCGGCGTCGTAGACCGCCGCGATGCACGGGTGACTCATCATCGCCAGTGCCTGACGTTCCACTTCGAATCGCGCCAGCACCTGCGCGGTGTCCATGCCGGCCCGGATCAGTTTGACCGCGACTTCGCGGCGCACCGGCCGCAGCTGCCACGCCTTGTAGACGGTGCCCATGCCGCCCTCGGCGAGCCGCTCGAAGTCGGCGTAGCCGTCGATCTCGGGCAGCGGCTGCGCTCGCGGCGCGGTCGCGGCATCGACCGCTTGCAGCGCCTCGTCGGAAGCCGCGGCCACCGCCGGCGAGGCGAGGAAGCCTGCGAGCTCCTGGGCCTCGACCGCGAGCAGTTCGCCGAGTTCGCGCCGCAGTGCCGGGTCGTCGCGGCACGTGCGTGCGACGTACGCCGCGCGGTCCGCCGCCGGCAGCTCGGCGCCGTCGGCGAACAGGTGCAGCAGGCGATCCTTCTGGGCCTCGTCGAGCATCGCAGCGACGCCGATCCTACGCGGCGTTCCGCGCGTGGCGCCTACCAGTTGCCGACCTCTGCACGGATGGCGTTGCTGACGAACAGCGTGTCGGCCAGCAAGCCGACGCCCTGCAGTCCGAAGTCGAGGCCGAGCATCGACGTGTCCATCGCGATCGGGATCGAGGACGTGCTCGTCGGTGCCAACGTCAGCGACCAGACGACGGCATCGATGCCGACGTAGAAGTTGCAGGCCGGTGCGAACAGCGGCGTCGGCAGCGGCACGCCCGCGCCGAGCGGAGCGACGTCGAGGAAGACGCCGGCGATCAGCGGATTGTGGTCGAGCGTGACGTCGAAGTTGGTTCCGAGCAGCGGCCGGTTCTGCGCGGAGAGGGCAAGATCGGCGCGCGCGTTCGGGCTCGTGAACGGCGACGGCCCGGCGGTCAGGTCGACGCGGCCGGCGCTGGGCGGTGTGGGCAACGCGATGCCGTTGTGGAAGCCGACCAGGCCGTAGATGAAGGGCGTGTTCGGGTAGCGGACGCGCATCGTCGTCGGCGTGATCACGACCTGGAACGTGTGGTAGTTGGCGAAGTAGCTGTCCTCCATGTTCAAGAACGTGACCACGGCCTGCACGCCCGGGGTGACGTCCACGAAGATGTTGTAGGACGCGAAGCGGGTCCAGAAGGCCGCGAGACGAGCGACGCTGTCGTTGCTCATCAGGCCCGGTGCGATGCCCACGTTGGTGTCGACACCGGTCGTGTTGCCGATCCCGCCGAAGAAGATCGAGCCGTGCAGGCAGACGCGCAGATCCGACGCGTTCGGCAGCCCGAAGGCGCCCAGGTCGAAGCCGAGCGGGAACGGAGCGGAGACGTCGCCGCTGAGGCCGATCGAGTTGGAGTAGGGGACGAGCGGCGTGCCAGGGACCACGCTCAGCGAGGCGCCGGTGCCGTTGCCGGTGACCACCACGTCCTTCGACATGAGATCCCATGCGTTGCCCTGGTCGAACACCTCGAACACCGAGTTCGGTTCGCCGCCGCATCCCGTGCCGACCTCGACGCCTTCGGCCGCGCACGTGCTGGGCAGCGTCGGTGCCGTCAGGATCTCGAAGTGCAGCTTGGCTTTGAAGTCACCCGCAGGCATCCCGAGACCCAGGCTGCCGGCGACCTTGCCGTCTCGCAGTGTCACGTTGTTGCCGGCATCCGTGACCGTGAGGCTGCCAGTCGTTCTCTCGAGCGAGGTCTGGCCGAGGGAGGAATCCTGCTCGCCGACGATCCCGATCAGGTACTGACCAGGGGGCAGCCGGAGCGAATTGGTCGCGTTCGTGACGCCGAACGACGTCACCACGCCGGCGCCGTTCGAGACGCCCTGCAGCTTCGCGATCGCGCACCAGTTGTCGGGGCTCGCGAGCGAAGGCGTGAGCTGGGAGTACTCGGTGACGCTGCGGTGCAGGTGGACCGTGGCGGACTGCGGCAGGCCCGCGGGGGCGTTGGGGGTCAAGTCGATGCCGCAAATGGCGACGCCGTGGGGCGTGGTCACGTCGAGGGTGAAGCAGTGGGCGAAGGTCGTCCCGAAGACGGTCGTCCCGCCGACCGGCAGCGCGAACGCGCCGCAGCCGTCGACGCGCGCGAACGAGACGTCGTCGAAGTGGCATCGGGAAGCCACGGGGAGAACGGGGGCGAAGCCCAGCATCGTCACACGCACCGCGACCGTGCCGGAGGGTGCGGTCGCCATCAGGGTCTCGCTGCCGATCCAGGTGTTGTTCGGCATGCTCGCATCGAGCACCGTGGTCGAGGCCGAGCCGGTCACGGCACCGAGCGCGTCGAGGAACTCGATGCGGGCCTCGGCCACATCACTGCCTGGCGAAACGTCGCCCCACATGCCGTAGCAGTGGAGGGCGTACGTGTCGCCGGCGTTCGCGGCGAACCTCTGGAAGATGCTGGGTCGTACCGGCGCCAGGTCCCACAGCACGCAATTCGAGACACCGGAGCGCGACCCCACCAGCCACGTGTGCACGTCGCCGGTCGCGGCCCAGCCGGCAAGCCCGTTCTCGAAGCCCGGGTTCACGAGCGGCAGCTGCGGCAGCGGCGACCAGTTCGTGAACTGCACGCTCAGCGAGTGATTGGTCGCGACCATCGACGTCGACACCCGGATCGTCAGGCTGCCGGACACCGTCACCGGCTGCTGGAAGGTGTTCGGGCCCGCGTGGGTCCACTCGACCGTGCCGTCGTTCTGGATGTCGATCGACGCGGTCGCACTGCCGCCGCCGATCGTGCCCGGCGAGTACTGCACGATCAGCGTGCCGCTGACCGGCTGCGACGCCGTGAGCGTCAGCAGCGCCGAGTGCGGGCCAGCCGACCGCGTCGCGTTCACCCCGGTCATGGACTCCTGGATCGTGTGGGCGATCGAGTTGCTGGTCGTGGCGAGTCCGAACACGGAGTTCACCGTGACGAAGATCGGCCCCGACTGGTAGCTCGCGCCCAGGTTGAGGCCGGCGCTGACGTTGGTGCCCGCCGGGCGCGTGTTGGTGTTGGTGCCCGCGGTGACGATCAGCTGCGTCGCCGCCGTCACCGTGGCGGTGACGGACTGGGCCAGGGCGGGGAGCGCGGTCAGGAGGATGCACCCGAGGGCTCGGAGGAGATGCAGGGCCTTGGTCGTGGAAGTCATCGGAGGAGCTCGATTCGAGGGAAGACGGTCGGGCCCTCCCATCCGTCGTCGGCGACGGGGTCACGACACGAATTCCGGCCGGGCCAGGCGCCCGAGGCTCCCCCGGCGGCACGAACCGCGCGCTCGCGCCGTTTCGGCGGCTATTGGCCGGCCGCGCGCCGATCGAGGCTTGTCAGCACCACGCCCGCCACGATCGTGACGCCGCCGACGAGCTGCAGGCGCTCCATGCGGTCGCCGAGCGTGGCCCAGGCGATCACTGCGGCGAACAGCGGCTGGGTCGCGAACAGGAGCGCGGCGTGGGTCGACGGGATGCGGTGCTGCACCTTGCTCTGCACGGCGATCCCGAGTGCGGTCGCCAGGAAGCCGAGGTAGCCGACCTGGAACAGCAGCGGCAGGGTCCACTCGACCGTCGTGCCGGGCACCTTCGCGAAGCGGCCGTCGATGGCGGCAGCGACCGTCGCCGCGACGGACACGAGGGCGAGCTGCCACGTGCAATACGCCATCGCCGGCTTGCCGCGCCCGTGGCGAGTCAGGAACAGGATGTGCATCGCGTAGCTGACGGTCGAGCCGACCTGCAGCGCGATGCCGCGCGCCGTGTCGTGGACCGCGTTCGGGGCAGCGCCGTCCGCGTCCTTGGGCCAGCACAGCATGACCATTCCCGCGAGCCCCGCCGTGAGGCCGACCGCCGCGCGTGGACCGAGCGGCGTCCGGAACCAGAACGCCCCGCCGACCGCGACGAGCAGCACGATCAGGCCGGCGATGAATCCGCCGGTCGACGCCGACGTCTCGTTCATTCCGACGAACTGCAGCAGGTAGCCGGCGGAGAGCACACCGCCGGCGAGCAGGCCGTGCCGGCGCGAAGCGGCGAGATCGGCCCGCGCGTTCTGGCCGAGGAACGGCACGAGGCAGAGGAGCGCGATCCAGAAGCGCACGGCCACCAGCGCGTACGGCGACAGCGAATCCAGCGCGGCCTTCGCGGCGGCGTAGCTGCCGCCCCAGATCGCGATCATGGCCAGGAGCAGCGCGTGCGGCACGAGGGAGGGCTTGGCCAAGGGCGGCCGGAGGATAGGGGCGCGGCCCGGCGGCGCCACACGGCGCTGGCGATCTCCGGTGCCGGCGCGTACGACATCGCGCCGATGCCGCGCGTCACTGTCGTCGTCGTGAACTGGAACGGGCGCGAGTTCCTCGGCGACTGCCTGCGCGCGGTCGCTGCGGCCGAGGCAGAAGCTTCGCTCGACGTCGTGCTGATCGACAACGGGTCGACCGACGGCTCGCAGGACTTCGTGCGGCAGCAGTTCCCCCGGGTCGCGTTCGTCCAGCACGAGAAGAACGACTACACCGCGGCGAACAACCTCGGCGTCGCTCGTGCGACCGGCGACTACGCGCTGCTGCTCAACACCGACGCGACTCTGCGGCCCGGTTGCCTTCGCACCCTCGTCGCGGCGCTCGATGCGGATCCGAAGGCGGCCGCGGCAGCGCCCAAGATCGTCTACCCGGATGGTCGCCTCTTCACGACGGGGATCGAGCAGCGCGCGGACCTGTACTGGTTCGACCGCGACCAGGGGCGGGCGGATCCCGGCGCCGGCGGCGCCGCGCAGGAAGTGCTCGGTGTGTCCGGCTGCTGCGCGTTGTTCCGGACGGCGGCGTGGCGCGCCGTCGGCGGCCAGGACGAGGACTTCCACATGTACTACGAGGACGTCGAGTTCACCCTGCGGCTGCAGGGAGCGGGCTGGCGGTCCCTCTACGTGCCGAGCGCGGTCTGCGAGCACATCGGCCACGGCTCGATCAAGAAGGCGAAGACCTGGAAGGACGAACTCGGCGAGCGCAATCGCCTGTTGGTGATCGCCCGACACTTCCCGGAGCGCCTCGCCCGCGAACTGGTTCGTTCGCCGTGGTTCCAGTCGGCGGCGCCCGAGCAATTGCGGGACATCCTGCCGAGGCTCGCCTCGCGTTCCGGCCGTTCGGCAGACTCCGCGATGCTCGATCTCGTGCTCGCACTGCGCGACGCGGTGCGCGAGCAGGCCGGCGAGCTCGATGCGAAGTGGGGCGAACACCGCAACCTCCCGAAGATCCTCGACGAGCGCGAGGCCTGGATCGCGACGCTGCTGGACGAGGTCGCGCGGTTGCGAATCTGGCGACTCCCCGGCAATCGGTTGAAGCCCGACGAGAAGGCGTTCCGCGACCGCGTGCGCAGCCGCCGGACGGAATGAGCGCTTCGCCGCTCGCTGCGCGCGGCGGTGCCGCGTAGATGCGCGCCGTGATCGGACCGCTGCTTCGCTTGTTGCGCCTGCACGACGCCTCGCCGTCGGAGCGCCGTGCGGTCGGCTGGACGGCGACGGCCTTCTTCTTCGTCCTGTTCTCGTACTACCTGATGCGGCCGCTGCGCGAGAACGTCGCCGCGGCCTTCCCGCAGGGGCACCTGCTCCGGCTGTTCGTGCTGACGCTCGTGCTCACGACGCTGCTGAACCAGCCGTACCTCGCGCTCGTGCGGCGGCTGCCGTCGCATCGATTCCTGCCGTACGCGCTGCATGCGTTCGCGGCGAGCTTCGTGGCGCTCGCGGCGGTGTTCGCCGGAAGTGCCGCTTCCCTCGGCACGCTCGGCTGGACCGAGTGGCGCGATCGCGGGCTGGCGTTCTTCTACTCGTGGGTCACGGCGTTCAGCGTGTGCGGCGTGACCATCGTCTGGGTGCACGCCGTCGAGTGGTTCACTCTCGAACAGGGCAAGCGTTTGTTCGGCCTCGTGTCGGTGGGCGGGACGCTGGGTGCGATCCTCGGCTCGATGGCGTCGAAGCAGCTCGCCGACCAGAGCTACAGCAGCGTGCTCGTGCTCGCCGCCGTCGGCATCGAGTGCGGCGTCGCCGCGTGGTGGATGTCGCTGCGCGCCTGCCGAAACATGGCCAGCGCCCGGTCCGCTCCGGCACCCGCGCGCGCCGCGCACGAAGGACCATCGTTCGTCGGTGGACTGCTGCGGGTCGCGCGACAGCCCTACCTGCGCGGCATCGCGACGTTCGTGCTGATCGCCTCCGTCGCCGCGACGACCTTCTACTACCAGCGCATCGCGCTCTCGCGCGAACTCCTGTTCGACGACGCGGCGCGGCGTTCGGTGGAGGCCGACATCAACTTCTGGCAGAACGCGCTGTGCCTCGGACTCCAGTTGTTCGCGACGAGCCGCGTGCTGCTCTTCTTCGGGCTGGCCGTGGCGCTGTGCGTGATGCCGCTCGGCAGCCTTCTCGGCATCGCGGCGTTCGGCTTGTGGCCGGCGGTCGGCGTCTACGCGACGGTCGAGGTGCTGCGTCGCATGCTTCAGTTCGGCGTCGACAAGCCGGCGCGCGAGGTGCTCTACACCGCGCTCGATCGCGACGGGAAGTACGTCTCCAAGGCGGTGATCGACACGGCGGTGCTGCGGGCGGGCGACGTTCTCGGCGCGCTGGTCAACGACCTCCTCCTCCGCATGCAGGTCACAGGCACCGGACTTCTCGCGTTCGCCGCGCCGCTGTTCGCGGTGTGGGCGTCGGTCGGCGTGTGGCTCGGTCGCCGCTGTCGCCGCTACGAGCTCGAGCGCCCCGCGCGCGAGCCGTCGATCTCGTAGCGCAGCCACCGGCACTCGATCGGTCCGTTGCGCACCGGCAAGCGGCCGCTCGCGCGCAGCCCGAGGAACTTCGTCACCTCGGGATTGCCGCACAGCACGTACGCCGAGGCGCCGGTGCATCGTTCGTGGAGGAAGCGGCCGAGCGCGCGCCAGCTGTCGTCGAGTTCCTGCGGCGAACCGCCCACACGATCGCCGTACGGCGGGTTCGTGACCACGAGGGCAGGCGCGAACGGCGGCACGTAGTCGGCGGCTTCGCCTTCGTGCAACTGCACACGGTCGGCGAGGCCCGCGCCGGCGAGTGCCTTCTTCGCGATCGCGATCGCGCCCGGGTGACGGTCGTTGCCGCACAGTTTCGGCAGCCGGTCCGCGCCGGCGGCGGCGCGCGCTTCTGCTTCGTCGTACGCCTCCCGCCACGCGTCGAGATCGGCATCGCGCCAGTGCTCGAACGCGAAGCTGCGGCCGAGGCCCGGCGCGCGGTCCGTCGCGATCCACGCGGCCTCGATCAGGAACGTCGCGGAGCCGCACATCGGATCGCACACGGGCGAACGGCGGTCCCAGTCGGTCGCGAGCAGGAGGCCGGCGGCGGTCGCTTCGTTGAGCGGACTCTTGTGCAGGATCTCGCGGTAGCCGCGCTTGTGCAGCGGCTCGCCGCCGAGCTCGCGGTAGAGGATCGCGTCCTGTCCCTGCAGAACGAGCTTGATGGGCAGGTGCGGGCGGTCGCGTGCCACGTCGGGCCGCTTGCCGGTGCGTTCGCGGAACTGGTCGCAGATCGCGTCCTTCACGACCAGCACCGGGAAGCGCGTGTCGTTCGCGAAGCTGTCCTTCACCGATCCGTCGATCGCGAGCGTCTGCAGGTGCGTGATCGATCGCGACCAGTCGACGGTGCCGGTGAGGGCGTAGAGATCGTCGCGGTCTCGCACGGTGCCGCGGGCCAGTTCTTCCTGCACGCGGATCGCGGAGCGCAACCACAGGCACGCGCGGTACGCGAGCGCCGGTTCGGCGACGAAGGCGCACGCGCCGCGGCGCTCCTGGATGCGGTCGGCGCCGAGTGTGCGCAGCTCGTCGGCGAGGACGTGCTCGAGGCCGAGCGTGCAGGCTGCGTAGTAGGTGGGCACGTGAGCGTCAGGACCCGGTCGGTGCGCCGGGGCCGGCGGCGGTGGCGAAATCGTCGGCGAAGGACTTCACGGCGCTCAGCACGGGTGCCGCGGCCATCTCGATCAACGAGCAGAAGCCCTTCTTGCGCGAGAACTCGGCGAGCTTGGCGAGCTTCTCGCCGTACCCGGGACCCTTGCCGGCCTGGACCGCCTTCAGGATGTGCACGAACTGGTTCGTCTCCATGCGGCACGGCGGGCACTGGCCGCACTGCTCCTTCATGAAGAACTCGGCGATCTCGATCGCGAGCGCCACGACGTCGGTGCGGTCGTCGACGACGCGCACGCCGCCGCAGCCGGGCGACGTCCCGAGCGGCTGCAGCGTCTCGTACGCAATCGGTACGTCGAGGTGCTGCGCGAGCAGGAAGCCGCACGACATCGCCGGCAGGATCGCGCGCAGCGTGCGCCCGTCGCGCAGTCCGCCGCCCAGGCCCTCGACGAGGTCGCGGTAGGTCGCGCCGAACGGCAGCTCGTACACGCCGGGTCGTTGCACGTCGTCGCCGAGCGTGAACAGCAGCGTGCCCTTGCTCTCCACGGTGCCGATCGCCGCGAACGCGGCTCCGCCCTCGCGTGCGATCCACGCGACGTGGGCCAGCGTCTCTGTGTTGTTCACGGTCGTGGGTTTGCCGAACAGGCCGGCTTCGCCCGGGAACGGCGGCTTCTTGCGCGGCTTCGCGGGCTTGCCCTCGATCGCGTTCAGCGCGGCGGTCTCTTCGCCTGCGACGTACGTCGTCGGTCCGAGGTGGATGTCGATCGGGAACGGCAGATCGCCTGCGGCGCGCAGTTCGGCGAGGGCCGCCTCGGCGGCCCTGCGCGGCCCGTCCATGTCCTCAATCAGGTAGAGCCAGCCGCGCGTGGCGCCGGTTGCGAGGCCGGCGAGCAGCAGCCCCTCGAGGACCGCGTGCGGGTGGCGTTCGACGAGCACACGATCCTTCCGGCTGCCGGGCTCGTGCTCGCCGCCGTTCGCGACGACGAACTTCTCGGGCCCCGCCGCGGCCGCCGCGAGGTCCCACTTGCGCGCGGTCGGGAACGCCGCGCCGCCGCGGCCGCGCAGGCGCGCCGTCGCGACTTCGGCGCGCAGCCACGCGGCGCCGTTCTGCTTCACCGCGGCGAGTCCACGATGGCCGCCGCGGGCGCGGTACTCGGCGAGCGATTCGGGGCCGGGCGCCGAGCGGGGCGGCAGCAGCAGGGACGGGTGCGCGGTCACCGAAACGATGGTAGGGCCGCGCAGGCCCGGTTCCACAGCGCTCGCCTCAGCGGCTGGCGGGGCCGGCGAGACGGTCGATGTCGGCGTTGATGGCCGTCGCCCGCAGCATGCCCGCGGTCGAGAGCTGCGCCTTCGGCCGCGCCGCGTTCGCGCGCTCGGCGCGGTCGCGCTTCACGAGATCGGCGAGCCAGGTCGTGTCCGGGCGGACGACCGTGCCACCGGGCGTGTCTTCGGTGACAGCGGCCGTAATGCAGACACCGAGCAGCGTGCCGTCCGCGAGCACGCATGGGCCGCCCGAGTCTCCGGGCAGCAGGGGAGCTTCGATCCTCAACGCGTGTCCCGGCGCGTCGCGCTCCACGAACACCCCGCCGGCCACCGGGAGCCCGCGCGCGGCGGACCCCGAGCAGAGGATCGCCGTACCCTTCGCGACGTCGTCGGGCGACCACGAGAACGCCGGGCCGGCGAGGTCGGGCGCCCAGAGCACCGCGAAGTCGAGCGCAGGCGTCGCATCCTGGCCGCTCCAGACCACGACAGCCTCCGACTCGCGCGGCGGACGCCCCGGCGTCGCGCGGATCAGCAACGCCTTGCCGGTGGAGACACAGTGCGCCGCTGTGACGAAGTACCCGTCTTCGGTGAGAGCCGTCGCCGTCCCGATCTCCGTCGTCACGACCTTGCCGTCCGCCATGCCGCAGAACACCTGCGAGCCGGGCGTCGGGCCGGGCACCGTTTCCATCGACGTCGCCCCGTCGAGCACGTACGCGGTCCGTTCGTACGCGTAGCGGATCAGCGGCTTGCCGCCGACGGTCGCAGCCAGGACCGGTGCGAGCGACCCCTCGCGCAACGGCGCGTTGCGCGCGACGACGGCGTCGCGCTGCGACTGGAGGGAGGTCGGTGCCCCGCCGCAGGCGGCGACGAGGGCGAGACCGGCGAGTGCCGCTGCGCGGCGGTTGGTGGCGTTCATGGGATTCCTGCGTTCCGGGTCGGGTCGGGAAGGGGCTGGCCACAGTGCGGGCACGCGCTTCCGGCCGTCGCCGGGTGCTCGTGTGCGCGGGCGTCGTGATCCTTCCGCGCCTTGCCGATCTCCTCGACGAATGCCGCTCCGAGCAGCCCGGCCGGCAGCGCGAACATGCCGATGCCGACCACGGCGATCATCGAGCCGAGGATGCGGCCGGGCAGTGTGACCGGTGTCATGTCGCCGTAGCCGATCGTCGTGAGGGTCACGATGCCCCACCACATCGTCGCGGGAATGCTCGAGAAGACGTGCGGCTGCGCTTCGTTCTCGAAGAAGAACATCATGGTCGACGAGATCAGCAGCATCAGCACCAGCAGGAAGAGCAGCGACAGCAGGTCCGCGGCCTTTGCGCGGAGTACGTTTGCCAGCGTCTGCGCCGCGAGCGAGTAGCGGCCGAGCTTGACGATGCGGACGATGCGCAGGAGGCGCAGGAGGCGCATCGCGCGCAGATCGATCGTCGTCACCGAGAGGAGCGTGGGCAGGATCGAGACGAGGTCGATCACGGCCATCGGCGTGAGCATCCACCGCAGTCGGCCGAGCAGGCCGTGGTGATGGCGCGGGTTCTCGGGCGCGGCCCAGAGCCGCAGTGCGTACTCCAGGACGAACACGGTGACCGCCGTTGCCTCGATCCAGTGGAACACGCGCGGCGCCGCGTCGTGGGCGCCGGGCACGGTCTCGATCACGAGCGCGGCGACGTTCACCACGATCAGCGCGCCGATCGCGAGGCGAACTGCCCCGGCGGCGGGGCTCGGATCGGTGTCGGACTCGAGCAGTCGGTGGACGGCGCGGCGCGGGGGCACGGCCGGGATGCTAGCGATCGCCGCTCCGGGCAGAAGTGCGCAGGGCCCCAGTGCGGGCGCGGCGCTCGGCTGCGGCGGCTGCGATGCCGGCGGAGGTACGTATGCGCAAGTCCGACTCGTCGCGCGCCCTCGCGTTCGCCCGTGCTCGCCACGCGGCCCGGCGCTGGGTCGACAGCTATCGTCCGATCGGCAAGCTCCATCCCGCCGTCTGCACGCTGTGCGGCGCCAGCGAATGGCGCGGCAGATGGCGGTGGGGCGAAGCGCCGCCGGACCTGGCGCCCGTCGTCTGTCCGGCCTGTTCGCGCATGCGCGACAACGCGCCGGCGCACGTGGTCGAGCTTTCGGGCGACCTGCCTCGCTGGTGGAACGAGGTGCGCGGGATCGTCGCCAACGTCGAGCACGCGGAGGTCCACGAGCATCCGATGGAGCGGGTGATGCGGATCGAGGTCGGCGACGACCGCGTACGCATCCCGACCACCGGCCTGCACGTGGCGCGGCGCGTCGTTGCGGCGCTCGTGCGGCGATTCCGTCGCGACGTCCGCGTTCGCTTCGACGAGGGAGTCACGACGCTCGAGTGGTGAGCCCGCGAAAGCGGGTGGGAAGGTTCGCCATGCTGGTTCGGGCGGGGCCGCTCTCTATCATCGCCGGGCCCCGGCGAGCGCCGGGAACCCCGCGAAGAGACCACGATGCACCCGACTTCCGTTCTCCACCTGGCCGCCGCCGTCGTCCTGTTCGGCGCGGTCGTCCCCACTTCCGCCGGCCGCCCCGACGAAGGCATGTGGCCGTTCGACGGCCTGCCCCTCGCCAAGCTGAAGGAGAAGTACGGCTTCGAGCCCACTGCGGAGTGGATCGACCACGTGCGCCTGGGCTCGGTGCGCTTCGACACCGGTGGTTCGGGTTCGTTCGTGTCGCCGAACGGCCTCGTGATGACGAACCACCACGTCGCCCTCGAGACGATTCAGAAGGTCTCGACGCAGGAGAAGGACTGGGTCAAGGACGGCTTCAGCTCGCGCCTCTTCGGCAGCGAAGTGAAGGGCACCGACCTCACGCTGCGCCAGCTGATCGAGGTCAAGGACGTGACGAAGGAGATCCTCGCCGCGAAGGCCGCCGACGGCCCGGAAGGCAACGCGTGGCGCGACGCACTGAAGCAGATGTGCAAGGACCTGACCGACAAGTCGAAGCACATCGTCGCGGATCCGGTGCAGCTCTACGACGGCAACCAGTTCCGCATCCACGTCTACCACGTCTACGACGACGTGCGCGTCGTCTTCGCGCCGGAGAAGCAGGTCGCGTTTTTCGGTGGTGATCCGGACAACTTCACCTACCCGCGCTTCGACCTCGACTGCGCCTTCTTCCGCGTCTACGAGGACGACAAGCCGATCGATTCGTCGAAGTTCTACTTCAAGTGGAATGCCGCCGGCGCCGCGACCGACGAGCTGGTGTTCGTCTCCGGTCACCCGGGCAGTACGGAGCGCCTCCTGACCCACGCCGAGATGGAGTTCCTGCGCGACGTTCGTGTGCCGCAGCAGGTCGCTGCGTACGCGCAGATCCGCGAGAATCTGGCGAAGCAGATGGCGAAGAGCGAGAAGGCCGCGTTCGAACTGCGCGACCAGTACTTCGGCGTCGCGAACAGCCTGAAGGCGATCGAAGGCCACCTCGCCGGCCTGCGCGACGCGGACATGATGGCGAAGATGAAGGCCAGGGACGACGAGTTGATGGAGAAGTCGGGCAAGCCCGAAGTGAAGGCCGCGTTCATGGCGATCGCCAAGGGCTACGCCGACTACCGCGCGATCATCGATCAGTTGAAGGGCATCACCGACAAGGAAGAGGAGAAGAAGGTTCGCGCCGAGATGCAGTCCTATCGCAAGAAGCTCGATCGCGAGGTCGTTCCTCCGGCGAAGGCAGTCATCAACCAGGCGCGCTTCGACGTCTACGGCACTGCGATGTATCCGGACGCGACGTTCACGCTCCGCCTCGCGTACGGCACCGTCAAGGGCTACGAAGCCGGCACGACGATGGTGCCGCCGAAGACGACGTTCAACGGGCTGTTCGAGCGCAACGCCGCGTTCGACAACCAGCCGCCGTTCGACCTGCCGAAGCACTGGATCGAGAAGAAGGGCAAGCTGAACCTCGACACGCCGTACAACTTCGTCTGCACCTGCGACATCATCGGCGGCAACTCGGGCAGCCCGATCCTCAACCGCAATGCCGAGGTCGTTGGCCTCGTGTTCGACGGGAACATCGAGTCGCTGCCGGGCAACTACTGGTTCGACGAGCGCGTGAACCGCTGCGTCGGCGTGCACACGGGCGGCATGCTCGAGGCGATCAGCAAGATCTACGGCGAAGACGACCTCGTCCGCGAGATCACGGGCGCGAAGTGAGCGACGAACGCCGCGGCGACCTCAGAAGTTGCCGTCCGCGTTGATGCGGGTGACGAACACGTCCCCCAAACCGGTGGCGGTCAGCGTGAACGTCGTGCTGCCGCTGCCGAAGACGCCGTCGTCCTGGAACTGACCCGCGAAGGCGCACGAGCCGTCCGCGAAGGTGGCGACGGCGTTGGCGCCGTCGTGGTTCGTACCGCCGGCACGCTTCACCCACACCAGCGCGCCGTTGCCGTCGTAGCGCGCGACGAACGCGTCGCGCAGCCCCAACGCGGCGAGGCCCGTCGACGAGGGCGCTTGCCCGAACGTCGCGAAGGTGTGGAACGCGCCCGTCAGGAAGAAGCCGCCGTCCTCGGCGGCCGCGACGCTGCGGGCTTCGTCGTCGTTCGTCCCGCCCGCGCTGCGCACCCAGGTGAGCGTGCCGTCTGCGGCGAAGCGGGCGACGAAGGCGTCCCGCAGGCCGAGTGCTTGCACGACGCCAGGACTCGCTGTGTCCCCGAAGGTCGCGATGTTCGAATACGCGCCGCAAAGGACCGCTGCGCCGCCCGGGAGCAGCGAGATGGAGCGCGCTGCATCGTCGGCCGCTCCGCCGCCGCGGCGAGCCCAGAGCAGGTTGCCGGCCGCGTCGTAGCGGGCAACGAACACGTCCGTACCGCCCGCCGAGTTCAGGACCACCTGGCTCGCTCCCTGGCCGAACGCTGCGGCACCAGTGAACGTGCCCGTGACGAAGCACGAGCCGTCGGTGCTCGTTGCGACCGAGATCCCCTGGTCGTCGCCGTCCGCGCCCCCGAACTGGCGCACCCAGGCGATGCTGCCATCGCCGTTGTAGCGCGCGACGAACCCGTCGGCGGAGAGCAGCGAGCCTGCGACCGTGAGGAGTGGCGGGGCCGCTCCGTCACCGAAAGACGCCTGGGCGCGGAAGTGCCCGGTGGCGAAGAAGCCGCCGTCGGATGTAGTGGCGACGCCGCCCACTTCGTCGTGGAAGACACCGCCGGCGCGTTGCACCCACACGAGCGAGCCGCTCGGCGAGTAACGCGCGACGAACGCGTCGTCTTCGCCCGCCGACAGCAGGCCGCTCGCGATCGCGCCGCCGTTGAAGGCGGCGAGACCGTGGAAGTACCCGCCGAGCAGGATGGAGCCGTCGGCGAAGGCCGCGACGCTGTTGCCCCAGTCGCCGCGCGAAGGACCACCCGCACTCTTCGCCCAGAGCAGGGCACCCGTTGCCGAGTAACGAGCGAGGAAGAGGTCGTCGTCGCCCGCGGAGTTCAGGCTCGTGAACGACGGCAGCGATCCGAACAGTGAGCTGCCGGCGTAGCGGCCGGTCGCGACGATCGAGCCGTCGGGGCAGACGGCGAGCGCGCGCGCCTCTTCGTAGTCGGTCCCGCCCTCCTGGACGGCGAACGCCACGCTCGTCACCTCCACGGTGCCGGCGGCCTGGACCACCACGTCCTGGTGGCCGGCGTCACTGGCGATGCCGAGCAGGTGATAGGTGCCGAGAGGAAGGCTCGACAGGTCGATGTGTTGCGTCTGCTGCGACTCGAGAGCCGTGCTGAAGCTCGCGAGCACGAACTGGTCCCCGGTCGTCGCGCTGTCCCCGTCGACGTCTGCCAGGAAGCGGAGATCGGCGACGCCGTCGTTGTCGGTGGCGACGTAGGACACGCGGAGTTGGCCGCCGCGACTCACGACGACATTGGTTGCGGGCTCGATCAGTGAGAGCGAGTGCGACACATCGACGAGGAGCCGACCGCGGGCCTTGGCCTGCACGGAAGGGCGGACGCCGTCGGCGATGGTCCCGAAGATCGTGTAGGTGCCGAAGGCGAGATCCATCGGGATGGTCGCAGAGAGATCGATCGGCGTGGTGGTTGCGCGCGCCGACACGACGCCCAGTTCGCACTGATCGCCCGTTGTCGTCATGTCACCGTCGCGGTCGGCGAGGATGCGCACGGACGAGGTTTCCAGCGGGTCCGTCGTCGAGACCACGATGTGGGCCGATGAGCCGCGCGTCGCCATCACGTCGCCCGTCGGCTCGAGGAACTCGAGGCGGAGGGTGGAGGTGGTCGGGCCCGTGGGTGCCGGGGCGGCCGTCCGGTCGACGGCGTTCCGCGGGTCGCATCCGGCGAGCGCGGTCAGGCCGACGAACAGGATCGAGCGAGTGGGGAGTCGCTTCTGGGCGAGCATGGATGGGGGGCTCCAATTGCCCGAAAGCAATCGCCTCAGGCGGAGCAGGATACCCGTCCTCGCCGCGGGGTTTTTCGGGCGGCCGTCGTCACGGCGCCTTCGTCTCATTGTGGGGCGGCGAGCCGCGGCACAGTGCCCGTGTCACTGGGGTTGCCAGGTCGGGTCGGTCGCGTCGCCGCGGCGTCACTGGCGCGTTGCCGAGGAGAGCGGTCACGTCTCCTTCGCGAGATCGCGCCGCGTGGAAGATTTTTTCGCCCGACGCGGAAGTTCCACGATTGCCGCGCCAGCGCATGGCATTGCGCATGATTGGTGTCGCCATACGCGCGGCGGGAAGACGTGCGCGCTGCGTAGTGCCCGGGCCGTCGTCTACCTGATGGGGCTCGTGCGCGCGGAATGGCGCTGACAAGGGCGGGCGGTCGTGAGCCAAAGCTGCTCGACCAGATATGAGGTGCCGTGCGCGGTAAAGGCCGTTGCGTGCGGGTGTTTCCCGTGGGACGACACAGCGTCAGGATTCCAGCAACTGGCCTTCACGCGCTACGCAGTTGGTTGGCTTGACAGGTCGGCCAAAGCAAATAAATTCGACTGTCTCGAACCAAGAAAGTCGTTTTCCTGCGTCTCGACGAACACCCTGATTCACAAATCCCTAGGAAACAGACAGATGAATCTCCTTGCCCCCGCGCTGGCCTCGCTCTGCATGGCCACGCTCGTGTCCGACGTCCTGGCCGGTGGCCGTGAGCCCGGCAGCCTCCTCGTGTTCCCGATCCACCGTTCGGGCACCACCGCCTCGGTCGTTCCCGGCGCGGCGGCGTTCTTCTCCGTTCTCTCGGTGACGAACACCAATCTTCAGCCCGCCACGATCCTCAGCCTCGGCGGCTCGACCAACGTTCACTTCAACTACGTGAACGTCGACCGCAACTACGCGAACCAGTTCCGTCCGTACGGCTGCTTCATCTTCGACCGCGTCGAGGCTCTCACGCCCGCCGACACGGTGTCGGTGCTGACGAGCTGCCACAATGCGACGTTCGGCTCGCAGGAAGGCTACGTCGTCGTCTATGCGGAGAACCCCAGCCTCTTCCAGACGGCGTGGTCGCACAACCACCTGCTGGGTGACGAGCTCGTCGTCGCTTCGAGCGGCATCACCTACAACATGGAAGCCGTTGCCCTGAAGTCGCCGGTCGCCGCCGGCCAGGCCACGGACCTCAACACCAACGGGATGCGCGATTTCGACGGCGCCGAGTACGAGCAGCTGCCGGACCGCCTCTACATCTCGTCGTTCCTCGCGATCGCCGAGTCGGCCCTGACCCTGATCAACTTCACGGGCACGGACCACGACGTGAACCGCGTCCTGTTCTCTGTGTGGAACGACTACGAGTTCCCGCTGTCCGCGACGATCGAGTTCAACTGCTGGTTCGAAGCGCGCCTGTCGTCGATCAGCACGCTCTTCACGGATTCGTTCCTGTCGAGCACGCCGAACGATCCGTCGACCCTCGACCTGAGCTGCGATGGCATCGATGACGTCGAGACCGGCTGGGCGATCATCCAGAGCCTCGGCGTTCGCAATGCCGGTGGCACCCTGATCGCGGCCGACGGCGCGATGCTGGGCGCGATCACGACGGGCGTGGGCGGCGTCATCAACGGCGGCCGTCTCCTCGGCGAGAGCGTCGCCAAGCAGGCGAACGGCGCGTTCGCTCACTGATCGATCGAGATCGTGACGACCGACGGGCGGGCGCGGCGTGAGTCGCGACCGCCCGTTTTCGTTTCCAGAGTGATCGGGTCGCGTTGTCTCCGAACGAGACGACGCAGCGTCCTCGACCGTCGTCGCCGAGTATCTTCGTTTGCGGTTGGTGCGAGGCCTCTGGCGATGCGCCGCTGCATGGATCCATGACACGCGCCCCGCTCGTAATCACGTTCGTAGGTTTGCTGGCGACCGTCGTATGGCTCCGGACGCAGCCCGCGCCGAAGCCTGAATTCGGCCTGCCCACCATCGATTCCAAACAGGACTCCAGGGCCAAACCCGCGTATCCCTCGCTGCGGGTCCGAGCACTCGGAGCCGGTCTTCCGGACAAGGGTGAGTGGCGCGGCAAACCCCTGGTCGCCGACTTGAACGGGGATGGAAGGCGGGACATCGCGGCCTCCATTCGCCGCTACGACAAGATGCGCATCGCCGACGGGCCGCACGTGTTCCTCGGCGATGGTGGCAAGGAATGGAAGCCCAGCGATGCCGGGCTCGCAAAGGACATGGGCTACGGGGGGCTCGACGCCGCGGATGTGACGGGAGACGGGCGTCTCGACCTCGTGTATTCGGGCCACGACCTGGCCCCGCGCGTATTTGCCAACTTCCTCGAGCAGGAGAAGGCGAACGAGTGGATCGCGATGGATCCGGTACGTGGCGTGGAGGGTGTTTCGTGCTCGGATGTCGCGTTCGGTGACTTCGATCGCGACGGGCACGTCGACCTCGCCGTGATGGGCTTCTTCCCGAAGACGGGCGGCCTCTACGTGATGCGCAACGAGGGCACGGGTGAGTTCGACGAGCCGACGCTGCTGATGCCGAAGAGCGACTACGGCGCGATCGTCCGCTTCGTCGACCTGGACGGCGACGGCGGCGTCGAGTTGGTGGCCGCGACTTCGAACGGAGCCAAGACCTGGTCCTTCCGCGACGGCAAGTGGGCGGAACAGAGTGACGGACTGCCGGTCACCGAGGGTGTCGGGCAGATCAGCGGGATCATCCGTGGCATCGACGCGCGCGACATCGATGGCGACGGCAAGGCGGAGATCGCCGTGTCGTGCCTCCCGACGGAAGGTCACCCTCCGATTCGCATCTTCCGCCGCGAAGGCGAGAAGTGGGTGAACTGGGGTACCGGGTTGCCGACAGGCGAGTCGTTCTTCGATGTCGTGTTCGCGCGCCTGGCGACGGGCGCGACGGGCCTGTTCCTTGCCGGCAAACACGGAGCAGTCGTGGTTCAGTGCCAGCGCGACGGGACTTGCCAGACTCTCGGCGCGGTCGAAGGCACGGCCGGAATCCTCAATGTTGGCGCCGGGGACGTCGACGGAGACGGGGCAGACGATCTGCTCGTCGTCGGCCAATACGGACTCAAGATTCTCGCCATCGAAAACACTGCCGTCACTGCCAAGGAGGGCACGGCGCGATGAACGCTCTCGGAAACAAGTCGGTTACTGTGCTGCTGTCGATCGGGATCCTCGGTTGCGTCGTCGCGATGCCCTGGGGGCGTTGGTTGCACGCCGCGCCCGAACCGGAGGCGGCGCTCACGGAGCGAGTGGCGGAGTATGTCCGCCTGCGAAAGGCCGATGACTGGATGGCCGTCTACGCGATGACGGATGCGTCGGATCGCCAGGCATGTCCGCTGGCTCAATACCTGTCGCTCTACGGCATGGGTACGCTGAAGGTCCTCTCCCTCGCGGAGACGGCGCGCAAGATCAATGCGTCCAACGGGGAGGCGACGGTCGACATGTCCATGGAGGCCGAATTGCAGCTCGATCGCTTGCCGCCGAAGGTTCGTCGTTCACTAGGGCCCCAAGATCCCTCTGCGCTGCGCAAGAGCGGCCCCTTCACTACGGAATGGCGCTGGCGGGACGGCAACTGGTGGCTGCGAATGGACCGCGAGGCGACTACCGGGCTCTCGGCTGACGGCAAGCAGATCCGCCCCGCCGGCAACTGACGCTCGGTCGTCGCCGAGTGATCTGGTCGCGGGGCCGGCGGCGACGGTCTGGGGCGACCATCGTCAGTTCACGCCGCGCTCGTCCTCGAGCCGGGTGCCTCTTCGGCCGTCAGCAGCAGGTGAGGTCGTTCAGTTGCCGATCACACAGCGCAATCCGCGCGACAGCACCGCATTTGCGGGGTTCGCCCCGGTCTCATAGGCGATGCCCTGCAGGTAGAACTCCACCTGATAGAGCCACGGTGCGTTCGGGAGCGGCAGATAAACCCCGAATCCGTTCTGCACCCAGATCGGCACGATCAGGTCGAGCGACACGTTCAGGTTGCAGCCCGTCATCCCGATTGTGTCGAGCGCGACTGGCAGTGCATTGCCGAGGGTTGCCGTCCGCGAGAGGCCGAGAACGCCCATCAGGTTGAAACAGTTCGGCGACAGGTTGCCCATGTAGGCAACAAACGTATGGCCAATCTGGGGGCGCGTCTGCCAACGCAGGAAGGGGACGCCGACGTTTCCGGCGCATCCGTTGCCGTAGAGCTCGCCCCAGCCATCGCTGCGGACCGTTTCCAGCGTCGCCATGATCTGCTGGAACGCGACCTGATCTGCCGGCGACATGGTGCCTGCGAGCAGATTGGTGGTGGCGTACGGGTCATTGGTCAGGTTGTAGAACTCTTGATGCTGCGGCTGATTCTGCTCGTAGCGAACTAGCCGGTGTGTGGCCGTGCGGATCGTGTATCCGTCTCCGAGCGGACACGAAGAGATCTCGTTGTAGACGAAGGGGCGTCCATATCCGGTCTGCCCACTCAGCGCGGCCGCGAACCCCGAGCCGTCGAGCGGTTCCGTCGACACTGCGGGCGGAGGCGGCGGAAACGTGACTCCGCACATCGCGAGCATCGTGGGGAACAGGTCGATGGCGTTCACCATCTCGGTGGCCACGGTGCCCGGGTTCGCGACGGCGGGGCCGCGCACGATCAGGGGGACCCGTGATCCACCGTCGTGCATCGAGCCCTTGGCGCGCGTGGAGGACAGGGGAGGCAAAGCGACCGCGCCATCGGTGCCGTTGTCACCGATGACGACGACGTTCGTGTTGGCGAGCGTCGTCGGGCCGATCGATGCCAGCAGGCGGCCGACCTCGTTGTCCATTGCCTGAACCATCGCCTCGAAGAACGGGCGTGGATTGGTCGCCGGATTCAGGCCAGCGAGATTCTGCGTGTGCAGGTTTGCGGGCGGCGTGTGGAAGGGAACGTGTGGCAGAGTGGGTGTCAGTACGAGCGCCCATGGTCCCGTTTGCGACTGGATCCAGGAGATCGCGGCATCGACCTGGTCCGTCATGATGTACTGCGTGCAGGTCGAGGCCAGGCCGTTCGTGACCTTCGGCCACTGGTATGGGTTGGCGACGCCACTGTCGAGAATGCCCTCGAAGTGACTCCACCCGTATGCGCCGGGTGTCACGTTCCCGAAGCGCACGCCCAGGTGCCATTTTCCGATCATCGCCGTGTGGTAACCCGCGGCGTTGAGCGGGGCGGCGATCGTCATGGCGTCCGCGACCAAGCCGAGGTCGGCGGAACCCAGTGCCCCTGTGCAGTTGCTGCGGAATGCATAGCGTCCGGTGAGGATCGCCGCTCGCGTCGGGGAGCACGCTGGGTTCACGAAACAGTGCGTGAACCGCAGACCGGATTGCGCGAGCGCATCGAGATTGGGGGTCTCTGCGGCCGTAGGCCAGCCATAACAGCCCACCGCGTCGATCCCGAGGTCGTCGGGAACGATCAGCAGCAGGTTGGGGGTTTGGGCCGCAGCGAACGGGGCAAGGATCAGGCTGGCGAAGGCCGCGAGTACGCGTGTCGCCGAGGGAGTGGCAACCGGCATCGGGAATCCCTGTGGTGGAGGGGCATGGGGTGACCGACCGAGTGCTGCCTTTGACGAAGAGGCAAGCGTAGGAAGTTCCCCCGAGTTGGAGGCCGCGGAAGTCTATCACCCGGCGCCATCGACCCAACCGCGCGGCGTTCGCCCAGGCTTCGGACTCGCCGATGCCCGCGATGCGACCGGTCCAGTAGCTCTTCATGGACCCACGGCCGTCGTTCGTCGGGGGGGGGGCGTCGACCCTGGCGTCGCCGTTCAGACGCGCCCGTTGCGGGCGTCGGGTCCCACCCCCGGCGGGCGAAGCCCGTGGTTCGCACGCTCCTCAGTACGGGCTGTCCAGCATGTCCCAGATGATCTGCTCGACGTCGGGCTGGCACTTTCCGGTCAGCCGTGAAACGGGGCCACCCTTGCCCTGGATGTGCGCGGCGATCTCCGGCAGGTCGGCCGGGGTCACCCGGCTGTAGAAGACCTTGTCGGGGTACAGGGTGACGTTGATCCCCTGATCGCAGGCGCCAAAGCACGGGTAGCGGCGGATCTTGATCGTCTCCTCGCCGGGATCGAATTGCCGGACGAGGTCGCGGAGCTTGTCGAACAGGTCGCCACTGCCCTTTTCGGTGCAGTCGCCACCCTCGCAGACATAGCAGAGTCGGTTGGTCATGGACGACGGGGCCGGTCGGTGAAGCGCGCCGGCTGCGCGCATGGGCCGTCGATCGGGGCCGAAGGGGCTCGCTCCTCGATCAGTGGAACTTCACGTACTCGAACTCGATCGGCTTGTCGTTCACGCCCTGCTGGGGCGGCGCGATGTAGTTCGCGAACTTGCCCGGCTGGGTGACGCGCACCATGCACGAGTTCACGTAGTCGCGGTCGGCTTGGGTCGGCAGCCACTTCGTGTGGTTGTGTGTCCAGGTTGCTTCGTCGATCAGCTCGCCGGCCGGGTTGAAGCGGAAGCCGGCGTACACACCCTGGTAGCGGTGGAACTTGCGGTCCGGGAGCGCGATGCGCTCCTTCACCCCGAGCTTCTCGAGGTCCTTGTTCCAGCGGTCCACGATGCGCCGGCAGTCGGCGATGTAGGCGTCGAGCAGCACGGCGTTCATCGCGCGGCGAAGCGGGATGTCGTGCTTCGTCATCTTGCCGTCCTCGGTGGGCACCTCGAGTGTGTAGTTCGCGTTGAGTGCCTTCGGATCCTTGTAGATGCCGTCGCTCTCGCGGTAGCGCCCCTTGAGGCCGTTCGCGAAGGACTCGGCGGCGTTCGTGCTGTCCTCGCCGCCGAACAGGTCCATCGAGCCCGTGAACCAGAAGTTGACGTAGCGCTGGATCACGTCGAGCGGGATCGCGCCGACCTTGCGCGGGTCCTGGCCCTGCGCCATGAGTTCGCCGGTGCGCTTCACGATGCGGCCGACGCCGTTCTCGCCCGTCTGGAGGTGGTAGGCCTCTTCGGCGAGCATGAACTGCGTGCTGCGCGCGAGCGGGTCGAAGCTCGATTCGGCGAGCGATGCGAGCTGGTACTTCCCGTCGCGGTCCATGAAGGCCGTGAAGCAGAAGAAGTCGAGCCAGTTCGTGACCGGGTAGTTGAACGCCTGCAGGATGCGCGGGTTGTCCTTGTCGCCGCTGTGGCGCTCGAGCATCGCCTCGGCCTCGTCGCGGCCGTCGGCGCCGAAGTGCGTCTGCAGCAGGTAGACCATCGCCCAGAGGTGACGGCCCTCTTCGACGTTGACCTGGAACAGCGAGCGCAGGTCGTAGAGCGACGGGCAGCAGTGGCCGAGCATGCGCTGCTGCTCGACGGACGCGGGCTCCGTGTCACCCTGCGTCACGATCAGGCGGCGGAGGCGGTTGCGGAACTCACCCGGCACTTCCTGCCACGCCTTCTCGCCGATGCTGTCGCCGAAGTGGATCTTGCGGTCCGCGGGCGAGTCCGCGAGGAAGATGCCCCAGCGGTAGTCCGGCATCTTCACGTAGTCGAAGTGGGCCCAGCCGCCCTGCCCGACGCCGACCGCGGTGCGCAGATAGACCTGGTCCTGGTTGAAATCGGTGGGACCGAGATTCGCCCACCACTCGAGGAACTTCGGCTGCCACTTCTCGAGCGCCATCGTCAGGCGCTTGTTGTCCCGGAGTCCGACGTTGTTGGGGATCTTGGCTTCGAGGTCGACGATGCTCATGACTAGGTTCTCCTCCAGTCGAACTTGGCGCTCTCGGGCGCGCCGTAGCGGGTGAGTGCGCCTTCGTCGCCGGTGGCGTTGGGGCGCGTGAAGATCCAGTTCTGCCAGGCGCTGAGGCGGCCGAAGATCTTGCTGTCGCAATTCTCGGCGCCGCCGAATCGCAGCGAGGCTTCCATCCCGGTGAGGGCGTCCGGCGACAACGAGGCGCGTTCCTCGAGCGCGATGCGCACGTCATCGGACCAGTCCACGGGGTCGAGCAGGTAGGTGCAGAGACCCTGCTCGTCGGCTTCGGGTGCCGAGAGCGTCGGTTGCTCCTTCGCGAGCCTGGCGCCGTGCGCGGGCTGGGCGAGGAAGCGGTTCTGCAGGCGCGTGAGCCCGTGACTCATCGGCAGCGCGCCGTCGCTCAGCGGACCGATCGCGACCGACACACTGTCGCTGTCGAGCATGTAGACGCGATCACAGGCGATCGTCATCTCGAAGAACGCGCCGGCGCAGCATGCGGAATCGTCGACGAGCGCGTACATCGAACGCGCCATGAGGTCCCAGCGGCGCAGCGTGCGCGCCATCTGCAGCAGGATCTCGTTGCAGAGCCAGTGCGAACGGTTCTGCGCGAGATCCTTCTCCACCTGCAGGATCGCGCTGCGGTCGCCGCGCGTGTGCAGCACGACGAGGCCTACCTCTTCGTGGCCGAAGCGGAGCTGCAGCAGTGCGTCGTCGAGTTCGCGGTAGCACTGCAGCGCCCACGCGCCGCAGCCGGCCTTCTCGTAGTCGGCGCCGTTCTTCGGCTGCGGCCCTTGTGGTCCCTGCACCGTGAGCACCGCCTTGCGCGAGCCCGCTTCGATCTCGAGCTTCACGTGCGTGTATGTGTAGGTCGTGCCGTCGACCTTCGGGCGGATCGGCAGCAGCGCGATGCCCTTCTGCGCCTTGTTCGGCAAGGTGGCGGCGAGTTCCTTCGCGCGCGCCTGCACTTTCTCGGCGAACTGAGACTTCTTCCACGTCGCGTCGACGAGACCCCACGCGACCGCCTTCTTGCCGCGCATGCCTTCGGCCATCGTGCAGAACACGTCGGCCCGGTCGCGGCGCACCTTGCGCTTGTCGACGAGCCGCGTGAGACCGCCGGTGCCCGGCAGCACGCCGAGCAGCGGCACCTCGGGCAGCGACACGGCCGAGTTGCTGTCGTCGACGAGGTGGATCTCGTCGCACGCGAGCGCGAGTTCGTAGCCGCCGCCTGCGCACGCGGCGTTCACCGCGCAAACCGCTTTGAGGCCCGAGTTGCGGCTTGCGTCCTCGAGCGACAGGCGCGTTTCGTTCGTGTACTTGCAGAAGTTGACTTTGAACGGGTGGGTGCTGTCCGCGAGCATCCAGATGTTCGCGCCGGCACAGAATGCGCGCTCCTGCGCGCTGCCGACGACGACGACCTTCACGGCCGGGTGCTCGAAGCGCAGCCGCTGGATCGCGTCGGCGAGCTCCATGTCGACACCGAGGTCGTAGCTGTTCAGCTTCAGCTCGTAGCCGGGGCGGTAGGGGTGCTCGGGGTCGACGTTCATGCGCAGTTGCGCGACGTCGCCGTCGATCTGCAGCTGCCAATGGTGGTAGCTGTCGGGGTTCCGGTTGAAGTCGATCATTGGGCTTGCGACGGGGCTCGGGAGCCGCGAGTGGGGCGAGCAGGATCGGCGGGAATGCGCCGTCTGGCAAGCAGGATAGATCAGTTTTCTCGCCGCCTCATCATGCGACAAACTGCATGTTCGCTGCCGGCTCGGCGATGGCCTCGCGGCCGCGGCGTGCCTACGGTGCGCGGGTGAATCAGGGTGTCCGGATCGAGGTGCGCCACGAGGGGCGCCTCTGCCACGCGATGCAGCAGTGTGCGGTGCCGTGGCTGTCGCGGCTCGCGTTGCACAACGACGGGGCGGACGAGGTCCGCGATCTCGTGGTGCACCTGGGGACCGAGCCGCCCTTCGTGCCGCCGGTGGCCACACGCGTCGAGGCCCTCCCCGCCGGTGGGAGCGTGGTGCTCTCCGGCCTCGATCCTCGCCTCGACCTGCAGCTCCTCGCCAACACCGTGGAGCGCCACCGGGCGGAACTGCGGGTCGAAGTGCGCCGCGGCGGTGACCTGCTCGCGAGTGCGGCGTCGCCCCTCGACGTGCTCGCGTGGAACGAGTGGCCTGGCCTCGAGCCGCTGCCCGAACTCGTCGCGGCGTTCGTCCTGCCGAACCATCCGGCGCTGTCGTCGCTGCTACACGACGTTGCGGCGCGGCTCGGTGCCGCAACGGGCGTGCGCTCTCTCGATGGCTACCAGAGTGGTGATCCCGCGAGGGTGCGGGCGATGGTCGCGGCGGTGTACGAAGCGGTCGCGAACGCGGCGATCACCTACGTGACCTCACCGCCGAGCTTCGAGCGCGGCGGGCAGAAGGTGCGGACGCCGGAACAGGTTCTCGCCGGACGGCTCGGCACCTGTCTGGACCTGACGCTGCTCCACGCGGCGCTCTTCGAGCACATCGGGCTGCAAGCGACGGTCGTGTTGTTGCGCGATCACGCTTTCGTCGGCGCGTGGCTCGCGCCCGGTTCGACGCCCGAACCGCTCGGTGCGACGGCGGTCGAGCTACGCAAGCGCGTCGACCTCGGCGCACTCGTGGTCGTCGAGAGCACGATGGCATGCGTCGACGTGCGCGCCCCGTTCGTCGTGGCGGCCTCTCGCGCGCGCGAACGCCTCGACGACGAGGGTGCATTCGTCGCCGCGATCGACATCGCCGCGGCGCGCCGTTCGGGGATCCTGCCGCTGCCGCCGCGAACGGCCGCGTTCGATCTGCCGGCGCCCGAAGGAGCGGCCCCAGCGGCCGCCGACGCCGAGCCGGCGCTCGCGTTCGCGGGTGCGACGCCACCGATCGTCGAAGCGGCCGCGCGGCCACCCGAGCCCCCGCGGGACCGGCTCGAGCACTGGAAGGGCAAACTGCTCGACCTGTCGCTGTGGAACCGGTTGCTCAACTTCGTCGAGACCAAGAAGACTGTCCCGCTCGATGCCCACGAGCTGACGGCCGTGGTCCAGCGGCTGCAGTCGGGTGCCCGGATCCGGCTCCATGCGAGCCCCTCGGTGGGCAAGGCGGGCGAGGATCCGCGCGACCTCGCGGTCGCGCAGCAGCGCACCGGCGTGGACGTTCGCGCGGCCTATCTCGCGGAGGAACTGCGCGCCGGCCGCCTCCGAGCGACGCTCGAAGCCGAGGACCTCGACACACGCCTCGTCGAGATCTTCCGTCACGCGCGCACTTCGCTCGAGGAGAGCGGCGCGAACACGCTCTATCTCGCGATCGGGTTCCTGCAGTGGTTCGAGACGCCGCAGTCCCAGAAGGCGCGGCGCGCGCCGTTGCTGCTCCTGCCGCTGCAGATCGAGCGGTTGTCGGTGCAGGAAGGATTCCGCTTCGTGCTCGACGACGCCGAGCCGCGCATCAACCAGTCGTTGCTGCAGATGCTCGCACGCGATCACGATCTGCGGCTGCCCCTCGGCGACGCACCGCCCGAGGACGACGAGGGTGTCGACGTCGGAGCCGTGCTCGACGCCTTCCGCGCAGCGGTGCTGGCGCTGCCGAGGTGGGAAGTGCTGTCGATCGCCTGCATCGGCTTCTTCTCGTTCGCGAAGTATCTGATGTGGCTCGACCTGAACGACCGCGACGAACTCCTGCAGAGTCCGGTCCTGCGCCACCTCGTCGAACGACCGGGCATTGCGTTCACGCAGGAGGAGCCCGAGGTTCCGCGAGACGAAATCGACGAGCGCGACGCGACGCTGGTGCTGTGCCCGAAGGATGCCGACAGTTCGCAGCTCGCTGCGGTGCTGGCGGGCGCCGCAGGGCGGTCGTTCGTGCTCGAAGGGCCACCGGGCACCGGCAAGTCGCAGACGATCACCAATCTGATCGCGCAGGCCGTGGCGAACGAGAAGCGGGTGTTGTTCGTCGCGGAGAAGCGGGCCGCGCTGGAGGTCGTGCAGCGCCGCCTCGACGACGTCGGGCTCGGGCCGTTCTGCATCGAGCTGCACTCCAGCAAGAGCGGGCCGAAGGCCGTGCTGCAGCAGCTTCGCCGTGCGATGGACGTCGGCGCCAGGCGCGAACCCGAGGAGTGGATGCGCGTCGCGAACTCGCTGCAGCAGGAACGTGCGCGACTCAACGCGTTCGTTGCCTCGCTGCATCGGCCTCGTGAGCACGGCATTTCGGTGTTCGCGGCGATGGGCGAGCTCATCGCCCTCGGCCCCGGTGCACGAGTGCCGCTCCCCGACGTGTCCTGCTGCGACGCAGCGAAGGTGGAGGCCGCCGAGAAGGCCGTCGCCGAACTGGCGAACGTCGCCGCGACGATCGGCGTGCCCGAGCAGGAGCCGTGGTGGGGCGTGCGTCGGACGGACTGGACGCCGGCCCTGTCGCGCGACGTGCCGCTGCCCGTGCGGCGTCTGGCGGATGCCGCGCACGCCGCGGATGCAGCGATGGGGCGCGTTGCCGCTTCGCTCGGGCTCGACGCGGCGTTCGGCTCCGACGGGCCTTCGGCGGCGCAGCTCGCGTTGTTGCGGCAGCTCACCGTGCGCATGGCCGCTCCGTCGCTGCCTCCGCCGATGCTGCTCGCTTGCGATTGGCGCGTGGTGCGCGGCGAGGCGACGAATGCAGTCGCGGTCGGCAACGAGCGTCGCACGCGTTGGGCGGGGCTCGCGCCGCGGTGGCGACCGGAGCTCTTGCAGCAGGACCTCGCCGGCCTCCTGGCCGCGCACCGCGCCGCGGTGCCCTCGTTCTTCCTGCTGCGCTGGTGGCGGCTGCGGGCGCCGCGCCGAGTGCTCTCGACGGTCGCTGCGACCGGGCGGCTCGGCGCAGCGTCGGACGTGCTCGCCGACCTCGAGACCGCGGTGCAGGTGCGTGCCGCGGACGAACGGCTCGCGACGTTCGCCGCGCTGGCGGGTGCGCTCGGTCCCTCGTGGCAGGGTGAACGCACGGACTGGGAGCGTGTCGAGGCGTGGTGTGCCTGGGTCGACGACGTGCGCCGCATCCTCGTGCAGCTCGTGCCCGGCGCCCTGCAGCCTGATGCCCGCGCGATCGCGGCGATCGTCGCGCAGCTCGAGCAGTTCGCGAACGGGAGCTCGACGTTGCCGCCGGAGATCGCCGCGATGCGGACAGCGGACGACGAACTCTCGGCCGCGCTGCAGAGGATCGTGGAGATGCTGCAGCTCGACCGGGCGGCCGCTTTCGGCAGCGACGCCGCGCCCGGCCACCTGCGCCGTGTCGAGGCACGTGCGCGCGGATGGTCCGGCGCCCTGCCGCGGCTCCGCGACCATTGCGCATACGAGCGCGCCGCGCAGGCGGCCGCGACGGCGGGCGCCCGGCCGCTCGTTGCATCGCACGCGAGCGGTGCCACGGCGACCCCGGGGTTGCGACCGGTCTTCCGTCGCACGTTCCTCGAGACCTGGCTCGATGCGATCCACCGCGCCGAGCCCGACCTCGGCCGCTTCCGCGGTCAGGACCACGAAGTCGCGATCGCTGGCTTCGTCGATCTCGACAGGCGCGCCATCGAGCTTGCGGCGGAGGTCGTGCTCGCGCGCCTCGCCGCGCGTGTGCCTCGGATGCGCGACACGCAGGTTGCGAGCAGCGAACTCGGCATCCTGGAGCGCGAGATGAAGAAGCAGCGCCGGCACAAGCCCGTGCGCCGCCTGCTCGCCGAGATCCCGGGCCTGTTCGCGCGCCTGGCGCCGTGCGTGCTGATGAGCCCGTTGTCGGTTGCGCACTTCCTCGGCCGCGCTCGCACACGCTTCGACCTCGTCGTCTTCGACGAAGCGTCGCAGATCCCGGTGTGGGATGCCGTCGGCGCGATCGGTCGCGGCACGTCCGTGATCGTCGTCGGCGACAGCCGGCAGCTCCCGCCGACGACGTTCTTCCAGCGTGTGTCGCAGGGCGACGAGCCCCTGCCCGACGAAGTGCCCGAAGATCTCGAGAGCGTGCTCGACGAGTGCGCGGCCGCCGGCCTTCCGCGCGCCCATCTCGACTGGCACTACCGCAGCCGGCACGAGTCGCTGATCGCGTTCAGCAACCGCAACTACTACGACAACCGCCTGCTCACCTTCCCCGCGCCGGCTCCTGCGGCTGCGGGGCTCGGTGTGCGCCTCGTGCACGTCGACGGCGTCTACGATCGCGCGGCGTCGCAGCAGAACCGCCGCGAAGCGGATGCGCTCGTGGCCGACGTCGTCGCGCGACTTCGCGATCCGTCGCGGGCTCGCCACAGCGTCGGCATCGTGACCTTCAGCCAGGCGCAGCAGGTCCTGATCGAGGACCTCCTCGATCGGGCGCGCGTCGAGCATCCCGAGATCGAGCCGGCATTCGTGAGCGCGGCAGAACCGGTCTTCGTGAAGAACCTCGAGAACGTGCAGGGCGACGAACGCGACGTGATCCTGTTCTCGATCTGCTACGGACCCGACCCGGCGGGAAAGATCCACGAGAACTACGGTCCTCTGAACCAGCAGGGCGGAGAGCGTCGCCTCAACGTGGCGGTCACGCGCGCGCGGCGCGAACTCGTGGTGTTCTCGTCGGTGCGCGCCGATCAGGTGGCGACCCGGTCGCAGGCGCTCGGAGCGCGCCATCTGCGTGCATTCCTCGACTACGCACAGCGCGGCCAGGAGGCGCTGGTCGCCGCGACGACCGCTGACCCGTCGCGCGGCGTCGAGTCGCCGTTCGAAGCGAACGTGTGCACCGCGCTGCGCGCGCGCGGCCACGAAGTGCACACGCAGGTCGGGTGCTCCGGATACCGCATCGACCTGGCTGTGGTCGATCCGGAGGCGCCGGGAAGGTACCTGCTCGGCATCGAGTGCGACGGCGCCGCGTACCACTCGGCGGCGACTGCACGCGATCGCGACCGGCTGCGCGCCGCGGTGCTGCAAGGGCTCGGCTGGCGATTGCACCGGGTCTGGTCGACGGACTACTGGCAGGATCCGGCCGGCGAACTCGAGCGCATCGATGCGGCCCTGGCCGCATCGCGCATGGCTCTGCGCGCGACGGAGCCGCCAACGGTCGAAACCGAGGTCGCCTCGTCCGAGGCGTCGCCGATCGCGCCGGTCGCCGCATCCCGCTCCGAGCCCGCGCCCGAACGCGAACCCGCACCTCCGCCGGCGGTTGCCGACGCGGACGGTCCACGGCCGTACGTGGAGGTCGTGCTGCCTGCTGCCGGCGACGCCGAGACGTTCGTGCTGCCGCGTTCCGCGCCGCGTGTGCGCGACCTGGCGCATCGAGTGCTCGAGGCCGAGGGGCCGATCGTGCTCGACCGGCTCGTGCGTTCGGTGGCGGAGGCCTGGGGCATACATCGCGTCACCGATCGCGTGCGCGATCGGGTGAGCGGTGCCTTGCCTCCCGATGCCGTGGTGGCCGAAGGCGTCGTGTGGGCCGATCGTGCGCAGGCGGAGGCGTTCCGCGGCTTCCGTGTGCCCGCGAACGACGACGCCGAGGGCCGTGTGGCCGACGAACTGCCGGCCGTCGAGGTCGACAACGCGATGACCTGGCTGCTCCGTCAGCACCAGGCGTTGTCGGCGGTGGACCTCGCGCGCGAGACGGCGCGGACCTTCGGCATCCAGCGTCTCGGCACCGTCGTGCGAGAGGTGATGGATCGCGCGATCGAACGCATCGTCGCCGCCGGGCGCGGCGTGCGCGACGAAGAGGTCGTTCGCCTGCCGTGAGGCCGGCGCGCGACCTTGCATCGCCCGCTGCTTCGCCTACCGTCCGGTCCCTCGATGTCGCGAACGGAGCCAACGCCGACGGAGCCCGATTCGCTGCGTGGCCGTTCGGTCCTCGTGACCGGTTCGACGCGCGGCATCGGCTTCGCCATCGCTGCCGAAGTCGCTCGCCGCGGCGCTGCGGTCGGCGTGCACGGCCGTGATCCCGCGCGCGTCGACGAAGCGGCGAATGCCCTGCGCGACCGCGTACCGGGCGCGAATGTCATCGGGTGTGCCGCCGATTTCGCGGAGCCTGCGCAGGCAGCGACCGCGGTGCGGTCGTTCGTCGCCTCGGCCGGCGCGATCGACGGTCTCGTGAACTGCGCGGGGGGCGGCAAGGCGGCGCCGTTCCGCGCGATGACGCTCGACGGGTGGCGCGCGACGTTCGCGACGAACCTCGAGGCGGCGATGCTCGCGTCGCAGGCCGCCTACGTCGCGATGCGCGACCGGCGCCGCGGTGCGATCGTCAACGTCTCATCGCTCGCCGCGCACGGGCCGGGTCGCTGGATGGGCGCCGACTACGCGGCGAGCAAGGCGGGCCTCGTGTCGCTGACGCAGAGCCTCGCGCTGGAAGCCGCGCGCCTCGGCATCCGCGTCAACGCGGTTTCGCCGGGCATGATCGAGACCGACATGACGGCGGCGCTGACCGCGGAGAAGAAGGATGCAGTTGGCGTGCCGCTGGGTCGCTTCGGGACTCCCGGCGAAGTCGCTGGCGCGGTCGTGTTCCTCCTGTCCGATGCCGCGGCGTACGTCACCGGTCAGGTGCTGCACGTCGACGGCGGCCTCTTCACGAAGGGTTGAGCGATGAGCGACACGCAACGCGTCGTGGTGACCGGCATCGGGCTCTTCACGCCGCTCGGCAGCGACGAGCCGACGATGCGGCGTCGCCTGTTCGCACGGGAGTCCGGCATCGGCAAGCTGCGATCGCTCGACCCGTCGCCGTACAAGTCGCAGAACGCGGCGGAGGTCGACTCGGCGCAGCTCGCGGCCTCGCTCGCGGCGGCGAAGATGCGGCCGGGGGATCGCACCGGTGACATGGCGATCCTCGTCGCCGGACAGGCTCTCGCGGCTGCCGGCCTGCTGGCCGAGGGAGCGCCGAAGGACACGGCCGCGCTGTTCGGCACCGGCTCCGGGCCCTCGCACGCGCTGCAGGACTCGTGGAAGGCGTTCTTCGAGGGCGGCCCGCGTGCGCTCCGACCGACGACGGTCCCGCGGTGCATGCTGAACGTCGTCAGCTCCTCGGTGTCGATCCACTACGGGCTGCTGGGTTCGAACTACACGCTGGTGAGCGCGTGCTCTTCGTCGACGATCGCGCTGGGCGTCGGCTTTCGGATGATCCGCAACGGCGACGCCGTGCGGGTCCTGTGCGGCGGCAGCGAGTCGATGTTCACGCCGGCGCTCTACGCGAGCTGGGACAGTCTCGGCGTCATGTCGCGCAACACCGATCCGGCGAGCGCGTCGCGCCCGTTCGACCTCGATCGCGATGGATTCGTACTCGGCGAAGGTGCGGGCGCTCTCGTGCTCGAGTCCCTCGACGAGGCGAAGCGCCGCGGTGCCACGATCCGCGCCGAGGTGCTCGGCTTCGGCGAATCGTCCGACGGAACGCACATCACCCGGCCGAGCGTGGACGGCCAGGCCGCGGCGATCACGGCAGCACTTCGCTCGGCTCGTCTGTCGCCGGCCGCGGTCGATTTCGTGAACGCGCACGGCACCGCGACGCGCGCCAACGACGAGTGCGAGAGCGCCGCGATCCGCAAGGTGTTCGGTGCCGAGGCGGACCGGATCCCCGTGTTGTCGAGCAAGTCGTTCTTCGGACACCTGCTCGGTGCCGCCGGAGTCGTCGAGACCATCGCGTCCATCGCGTGTCTGGACGAACAGCGGCTGCACGCGAACCTCAACCTCGAGCGTCCCGATCCGGCGTGCCCCGTGCGCACGACCGGTGTCGACACGCTGGCGTTGCCGCTGCGAGTCTGTATGAAGAACAGCTTCGGCTTCGGCGGCAGCAATTCGACACTGATCCTGGCTCGCTACGAGGAACGTTAGGTGGTGCAGAAGGACATTCTCGATCGGCTCCGCGGCATCATCGCCCGGACTGGCCGCGACGTGATCGACGTCAAGAACGTCGGCGAGAAGGACACGATCGCGTCGCTCGGCATCGACTCGCTGTCGATGCTCGACTTCCTCTACGACGTGCAGCAGGAGTTCCGGATCGAGTTCGATCCGCAAGAACTGGTCGCGGTGAAGACGCTCGGCGAGCTCGCGACGTTCGTCGAGAAGCGCATCGCCGCGTGAAGCGCGTCCGCCATCTCTTCGAATACGCGCTCCTGCGCGTCGTCCTGTTCTTCGTCGATCTGCTCCCGCTGCCGATCTGCATCGGGATCGCACACACGATCGGCGATTTCGTGTGGCTCTTCTGGCCCGGGCGCCGGCGCATCGCGATCGACAACATCGTCGCCGCCGGGATCGAGACGGACGGGAAGCGTGCGAGCCGGCTCGCGCGGACGGTGTTCCGGCAGTTCGTCCGCGTCGTGATCGAGTCGCTGAAGTCCGACGCGTACTTCGGCGAACACTCGTGGGAGAAGTGCATCGCGTGGAAAGTGCCGCCGGAGGTCGACGCGCTGCTCGCCGATCCGAAGCAAGGCGTGATCCTCGCGTCGGGCCACCTCGGCAACTGGGAGATCGCCGCGCAGGTGCTGTCGCACCGCAAGCCCGTGCTCGGCATCACGCGACGGATGAACAACCCGTACGTCGACAGGCTGATGCTGCGGCGCAAGCCGCGCAACCGCTTCGAGACCACGCCGAAGCGCGACGCCGACCTCGGCCGCCTCATGGGTGCACTGCGCGACGGCAAGGTCCTCGCGATCATGATCGACCAGAACGCGAAGGAGCGCGGCATGCTGGTCGACTTCTTCGGACGGCCGGCGTCGAGCCACACCGCGATCGCGTTGCTGCACCTCGTGACGAAGGCGCCGCTGGTCTTCGGCTACTGCACGGAGGTCGCGCCGATGCGGTTCGAGTTCCGCGCCACCGGGCCGTTCCGCTTCGCGCCGACGGGCAACAAGGAGGCGGACATCCGTCGCATCCTCGAGCACCTGAATCGCGAACTCGAGGCGGCGGTGCGCGAGTGTCCCGACGAGTACCTGTGGGGGCACCGCCGCTGGCGCCTGCCCGAGTCAGCCGCGCGTCACTGACCGCGCGGCAGCCGTTCGGCCGGCTTCTCGCGGTAGAAGTCCTCGATGATGCGCCAGCACTCCTGCGCGGTCTCCGCGTACGAGAGCAGGTCGAGGTCCTCGGGCGAGATGGTTCCTTCCTCGACGAACACGTCCCAATCGATGAGGCGGTCCCAGTAGTCGCGGCCGAACAACACGATCGGGATCGGCTGCATGCGGCGCGTCTGGATCAGCGTCAGCGCCTCGAACAGTTCGTCCATCGTTCCGAAGCCGCCCGGGAACGCGACCATCGCCTTCGCGCGCATCAGGAAGTGCATCTTCCGGATCGCGAAGTACTTGAACTCGAAGCACAGCTCAGGAGTGATGAAGCTGTTCGGCTCCTGCTCGAACGGGAGCGTGATGTTGAGGCCGATCGACTTGGCGCCGATGTCGAACGCGCCGCGGTTCGCGGCCTCCATGATGCCGGGGCCGCCGCCGGTGCAGACGACGTAGTCGCAGGTGTGGTTGACCTGGCACTGGCTCGACACGATGCGCGCGAAGTCGCGGGCCTCGTCGTAGTAGTGAGCCTTCTTCAGCACGTTCTCCGCGATGCGCAGCCGGCGCTGGAGCGCCTTGTCGGCGGGCTTCTTCGCGAGTGCCTTGCGCGCGTCCTCGACCTTGCGCTCGGCCTTCTCGCGCTCGATCACGCGGGTGCCGCCGAAGACGACGACCGTCGACTGCACGCCGTTCTCGTTCATGATGAGTTCCGGCTTGAGCAGCTCGAGCTGAAGGCGGACCGGGCGCAGTTCGGCGCGCCCCATGAAGTCGGTGTCGAGGTGCGACTGGCGGTACGACGTCGACTCACGGATCGCACGGATGCGCTGCGCGTGCGCGTCGTCGGCCGAGGGAACTGACGGGGTACGGTGCTTCATGCAGGGAGTGGCTCGACGCCGACGAATTCCCGCATCGGCATTCGCGGGGTCCGTTCCGCAGTGCACGTGCTCGCTTCCGGTCCGGCTACCATCCCGGCGCCATGGGCAGCACCCGGAACCTGACCCTCGCCGCTCTGGTCGTTTCGGCCTTGGCCGGCGTCGTGTGGTGGGCGGGGGCGGGCGCCGGGTTCCCGCCGGCGCCGGCGGCGGCGCCGTCGTCCGCGCCGAGTTCGGAGGTGGCGCCTTCCCCCGCCGAGGCACCGGCGGGCGCCTCGGTGCGCGAAGCCTCCGAGGCGCCGATCGCCGGAAGGTTCGTCGAGGTGGTGGTCGTGCGCGGGGACGACGAAACCCCGGTCCCCGAAGCCTCGGTCTGGGTTTGGCCGCCGGGTCTGCGCGCCGCGGACCTCTCGACGGAGGAAGCGGAGTTCGCGGCTCGCGATCCGCACGGGTTTCGCGAGCACGTGAGTCCGAGGCTCGCGACCGACGAGCAGGGCAGGTGCCGCGTGCCGCTCGTCGGACGCGGCACACAGGTCGCCGCGGGCGTCGCGGGATGGTGGGGCGTCGGCACCGCGAACACCTCGCGCGAACGGAACGTCGTGCGCCTCGAGCCGGACCATTCGTTGCGAGTGCGCGTCGTCGGCGCGGCGCGGGATCCGGTGCCGGGCGTTCCCGTGGTGTTCCGTCGCGACGGGTCGCGCGGCGAGTCCGTCGGCGTCACCGACGGCGACGGTCGCTTCGTGCTGCGTCACTCGCAGGCGTGGCGCGGATCGGCGAGCGTGAATGCCGTTCGTGTGCACGCGATCGTGCCCGGCGGCGAGAGCCTCGGCGCCGACGTCGATCTCGCCGCGCCGCCTCCCGACGATGTCGTGCTGACGTTGCCGGCCTGCGGCCGCGTCGTCGTGTCGTTGCGCGACGCGCAGGATCGACCGCTCGACCCGCGGTACCTCGGCAGTCCCGTGGCCGGGCTCGCCGTCGACGACCCGTCGCCGGGTCCGTTCCCCCTGGCGAGGGACGAGGGCGCATCTGCGACCGCGATCGTGGGACCCGACGGCAAGGCCACGTTCGGCGCCGTGATGCTCGGTGTCTCGGTCACCGCGCGCGCCGGCTTCGCGCGATCGGCCCTCGAACCAGGGCCGGTCGTTCGGCGCCCCGAGGTCGCGATCGTCGCGCGCGAGGGCGTCGACGACGTCGTGTTGGCCGGGAAGCTGCTCACGGAGGGTGGCCGTCCGTTCGCGAGTCGGGGGTTCGCCGTCGACATCCGGCGCGGCGGCACACCGTGGAACGCGACCGGTCGCACGGACGACGAGGGCGCGTTCCGCATCGATGTCGGGCCGTGTGCAGGCGATGGCGCGAACGTCGTGTTCGTGGCACGCGTCGCGGCGAAGGCCGAGCGTTCGACGGTGATGCTCGAAGGGCGAACGCTGGTCCCCGGCCGCAACGAACTCGGAGAACTGCGCATCGCCGCGCCGCGGCCCGTCGCGGCGGGTCGGATCGTCACCGAGACCGGCGAACCCGTCCCCGGCGTCCGCCTGGACGTGCGGCGCGTCGACACGGAGTCGGTGTCGCTCACCCAGACGATCCGCGCGGACGGGGCGTTCGTGGTCGAAGGGCCGGTTGCGGAGGGAGTGCCGATGGAACTGTCCGTGACAGCGCAGTCGTTCGTCACGGCGGTCCTGCCGTTTGCCGCGGGCGCGATCGACCTTCGTGTCGAACTGCGCCGCGGCGGCTCGGTCGATGTCGTCGCACTCGTCGACCCTGCCGTGCCGCAGCAGCGCCTCCGGTTCCTCCTGCGACGGACCGACGTGACGCCGGCGGATCGCGGCGCGACTTCCGGGCCCGCCGAGTCGACTTCCTCGACCGATACCGGGCAGTGCAGGCTGTCGTGGCGGGGCCTGGAGCCCGGTGAGTACCGCTTCGAAGCGCATGGCGACGACTTGGACGTGCCGGTCGTCGCGCTCGCCGGGCTGCGGGTCGGGGACGGGCCGTGTGACGATCCTCGTCTCGCGTGCGTCGATCTGCGCCACGTTCGCCCGATCGAAGTCGATGTCTCGGGCACAGGCGCGTTCGCGTCCGGCTCACGTAGCAGCGTCGTGGTTCGTGGACGCGAGCGCTGGTGCGTCGTGCAGATGGTCGACGGTCGCGCGCTGCTCGCGTCGTCGACGCCGCTCGATCTGGTCGTCGTCGCGCCGGGCTTTGCGGCCAAGGCGGTGGACCGCGCGTTCGGGAAGTGTGCGGTCGTCCTCGAGCCCGCGCCCGAAACGCGGCTTCTCGTGGTCAAGCCGCCGTCGATGCCGCCCGACGCCGTGGTGTCGCTCCGCTTCGCGGCACACGCCGAAGCCGGTGACGTGATGGTGGACTCGGCGAGGGGCTCGTACGGCATCGCGCAGCTCGCGACCGCGACTGCCGCGGTCGACGCGAAGGGCGTCGCGACCGTTCGAGTGCCATTGGCGCGGACCTACGACGTCGAAGCGCACGTGACGCTGCCCGACGGGCCGACGCGCCTCGTCTTCGAAGCGGGGGTCGTTCGCCTTCCCTCGACGGACGAGGTTCGCGTGGAGATCCCGGAGTCGGACTGGGCGGTGCGCTCGGCGCGGTCCGGGCTGCGCGCACGCTGATCCGTTCCGGTCAGACCGGTCGATGCAGCGCGGCGATGCGTTCGACCTCGGTGGTCGCGACACCCGCGGCAGCCGCGAATTCGCGCCATCGGGCGAGGGCGGCGCGCACCTCGCCGAGGATCGTCTTGCCCTCGCCGACGCCGAAACGATCCGCCTCGGCGAGCAGGTCGTCGGCGCCGATGTCGCGGAAGCGGCCGTTCACGCTCATCAGGTGCTGGTTGGTCCATTCGCCACGCGGGTTGTGCGCGAACGTGACGTCGTACGCCGGTGCGAGGCGCCATGGCCGCCCGTGCCGCAGCACGAACGCGATGTTCTTCGTGTGGTCGTCGCAGTTGCGCGCCATCACGGCGAACGCCATGCGCCGGAACGTTTCGACGACGTCCTCCCGCGGCAGGCCGAGCTGCTTCATCGTGAGGAACGCCTGCGCGTAGCTGTTGGCTCCTCGGCGGCGGAAGTCGAGGTGCGCCATCGCGCACAGGGTCTGCACGTGGTGCCGCGTCGACGCGCCGTCGCGGTCGAAGCGCTTCGTCATGAAGTGCGCGCGTCCGTTCTCCTCGAGCAGGCGACAGTCGGTCATCGTGATGCCGGCCGCGCGCGCCATCCGGTGGTAGGCGAACTCGATGCGTCCGTAGTCCTGCGTGCTGCCGAGTTCGCGGTCGGTGCCGACGCCGTCGAATTTCAGGAGCCAGTGCTCGAAGCCTTCGGGCGCGTCGAGCTGGCCCGAGCGGATCTCCTGGGTCGTCGGGTTCCAAGCGATCACGGCCTTCGCGCGGGCGCCGCCGGCCGACGTGCCGACCTCCATGATCGATCGCAGTGTCGACGCGTCCACGTCGTCGTCGTCGGTCCACGTGCCGAGCAGCGCCTGGCGCGCCGCGACCACGAGCTCACCGAGTTCGATCGCCGTGGGTTTGCGCGACATCGGGCCGCGCTGCGGCCGGAACTCGAGAGCGCCCATCGAACGGCGGCCGACGTACGCGAGTCGGTCGAGCGGCGTGACGCTCTCGCGCGGGACGCCGCGGTCCGCGAGCCAGCGGTCGATCAGTGCGTTGCCGAAGTCGTCGGGCAGTGCGTCCGCGAGCATCGCGGGCAGGCGGCGGAACGTGTCGACGGGCAACGTCGGGAAGACGAAGGTGCGTTCGTCCGCGGCGACGGGCATCTGCAGCGGAGCCGGCTCGATGCCAGCCTTCGCGAAGTCCGGATCGAACGCGAACACGTAGAAGCCGAGCCCCGGATCCAGCGCGCATGCGCCGACGAAGTGGTCCCACAACCACACCTCGACGCGCGCGACGGGCACGTATCGCTCAGCTCGACGCGTCGCCACGCGGCCTCCTCGAGGCGCGTTCGCGCTTCTTCTGCGGCATCAGGTGGAGCGGGTTGACGGTCGGCGTGGCCGCGAGCGCAGAGAGCCAGTCTTCGCGATCGAGTGCGCGCACGACGCGCACGAGCGTGTTGAGGTTGCCGCGGCCCGCCTCGAGGTTCTGCACGGCGCTGCGGGCTACGCCGGCGCGCATGGCGAGGTCGGCCTGACCGAGGTTCCGGGCGAGGCGTAGGTCGCGCAGCTGATCGCCCAGGGCGGCTAGCCACTCGGCGGTGTTCTTCGAAGGGTTCAAAGCTTTTGGAAGCAGGCGTCAACTGCGAATCGGCGGGACAACGCTCGGGAATGAAGGTGTTCAGTCCGGCGTGATCGATCAGCAAGAATCCTAGCTACAACGACTGGAAATTGGGTGCTTGATCGCAATTTCGACGGTCAGCGATCGTAAATACAGGCGTTGACAAACGCTTGGAAGATGCTCCCTCCGTGCGAGAACCCGGGCACCGCGAGCGTGCTCGCCGCGGTCTCCGAGACGCGGGGGGCGCGCCAGCCGTCGATCTGGACGAACACGTCGCCCGCCTCGATCCGAGGCGTGAGAGTCACGTGCAACGTCCCGCCATCCGGAAGCGGACGCGGCAGTTCGAGGCGGACGCGCTGCCGTGCCGCGCGCCGCAGCACGATCGTGCGCGCCTCGACGACGCCGTTCGCGAACGCGGTCTCGTAGCCGTCAGCGACGACCACGACGTCCACCGGATGCCCCGCGATCACTTCCGCCTTTCCGTTGCTGACCGCATATCCAACCCAGCCCTCGCGGTCGCCGCGAACGATCACCGCGGCCCGCGGATCGGCGATGGGCACACCGTCTGCCGACGTGACCTGGATCGTGAACGCCTTCGCCTTGCCGCGCAGATCGATGGACTCGAGTCGCGAGTCGCGACACGGCCCGTCCGTCACCACGATGCCGTTGACCTCGGCGATCGGCACCGGCGAGCCGCCGCAGAACGCCTGCACGCGATAGGTCCCCGGCGCGAGGCCGCTCCATTCCCTTCGCAGGCGACCGTCCGGCGGCGGCTTCCGCACGAATTCTTCGATCGCCCTCGCTTCGAGAATGCGCACGAACTCGATGGGCTTCGCCGTCGGATCGGTGTTGCGGCAACGCAATTCGAGGCGCTCGGTCCGGATCGAACCGTCCACGACGAACGTGGCCACCACCGACCCGCCGCGGTGCACGGGGATCTCGAGACCCGTGGCCCCGGCCGCGAACTCGATCGGCTCGACGGGCAGGAACTTCGCGGCTTCGACGACGAGTCGCATCGGCGTGCCCTTTGCGACGGTGCCGACGAACGTGAACGCGCCGCTCGGGTCCCACCTGCGGGTCGCGTTGACCGTCGTCCAGCGACCGTCGAGACGCCGCTGCACGTACATCAAGAAGGGAAGAGGTTCACTGCCGTCGCTCATCACGAGCTTCGCGCCGAGCAGGGTCGCTGCGTCCGCGAGGCGGATCTCGCCGAGTTCGTTCTCTCCACGCACGAGGGGGCGGGGTTCGAGTTCGATCGCGACGTGGTCGGTGAAACTCTTGCCGGTAATCCGGAACGTGAGCGCCGTGAGGAGGGCATCGGGCAACCGGCTCAACGCCACGCGGAATCGGCCGTCGGAATCGGTGGATCCGCTGCCCGCATCGGCCGCGCCGTGTTCGACGCGGTACCTGGCGTATGCGGCCGGAACTCCGTCGACGCCCACGAGCAAGCCGGTCAGCACCACGGTGTCCGGCGCCTCCGACAGCGTGATGTCGATGCGCGGGTTGTCGCGCGTCGGCCCCGTGACGACCGCGCCGTGCCACCCGCTCCCGGCCGCGTAGCCGGCAGCGCGCGCCATCACGTGGAGACCGAACGGCACGCCGCCGAAGACCACATCGCCGTGCGCGTCGACGCGCGCGGCCACCGCTCGCTCGGGAGGTTCGGCAGACGAAGCCGGCTCTCGCAACCACGTCGAGAGCGACGCTTCCCGGAACGCCTCGCCGCTGGACAACGGACCGTACCTGGGGTCGCGCGGTCGCCCTGTCGCATCGCGAAAGTGCACGGCGACGGAGCCGCACGAAGGCAGACGGGACATCAGCTCCGCCGGCGGCGCCGCCGGATCGACGACGATCGGCTCGGTGTCACCACCGGCATGGCGGACGAAGACGGCCCTCGACCTGGCGGGCGGCTGCTCCGCCCACTCCTGCACGTGGGCAAGCACGAGGCGTCCCTCGCCGTCGGTCCAACCGAAGCGCCACGTCGTCTGCGTGCCAGCTCGCGCCATCACTTCGACGGCGGCAACGGCAGCACCCGAGTCCTCGATCACGAGCACCCGCACGCTGCGATCGACGCGCAAACACGATGACGGTCGCACGCTCCGGTTGCAGGTACTCACGCCCGAACAGCCCATCCTTGACCGCGAACACGAGCGCACGTGCCGCGCGAACGCGGCATCGCCCGTTCGCGTCGGTCCGGACGTGCGATCGGAGCGGCCGCAGTTCGACCTCCCTTTCGGCGTCCGTCCAGCCGTTGCTGCGCTCCGCGAACACCCGCCAGTCGAAGTCGGGCGGGAGGAACGACACGACGGCGTCCGCAACCGGTTCGTTCGTGCCCGACATCACGACGCGGATCTCCTGGCCGCCCTCGTCGGTCTTCTGGTCGCTCGCGACCGACGCACCCTGCCGCTCCGGACCCGGCTCCGCACTTCGCGACTCCGTGCGTGCCGCGGGCTCCACGGCAACCGCGCCGACTGCCGGGTTCGCGTCGGGCAGCAACGGCGGGAGATCGCGGGACGCGGAGCGCGCCCAGACGAGCACGGCGAGAGCGACAGAGACAACGAGGGCGATCGTGCGCGGAGGACTCATCCGGAGAAGGGGCGCATGCTACGGAGAGGCAGGTCCTGCCCGTTCGACCGGGCGCGCGAGACCGAAGTGCCGGTCCGCCTGCCGGGCGAGTACGCGATCTGGGCCGTCTGCGACGTCGGTGGGGGCCGCGTCCGAGTGCGGGTCGAGCCGGCGGCGGTCGTGCTTCCCGCTGCCGGCGAACTGACCCTTCGTGTGCCCGACGCGGAGTGGGAACGCGCGGCCCCGCGGTAGGCTTCGCGAATGCGCTTCCGGCGGCTCACGTACTGCGGCAACGTGCACGCGGCGGACGATCTCGACACGGCCGTCGCGATGCTGCGGCAGCACACCGCGCCGGTGGCGGCTGCCGCGCGCGCCGCCGGCCGCGACTTCGGCATCGGGGCGTGGTGGCCGCACGATCTCGCCGCACGGTTGGCGACCGACGATGCCGCGCGCGAGAGCTACGCCGCGGCGCTGCACGACGCCGGAGCACCGCTGTGGACGCTGAACGTCTTCCCGTTCGGCGGCTTCCACGACGCGGTCGTGAAGACCGCGGTCTACCGCCCCGACTGGAGCCACGAGGATCGGCTCCAGTACACGCGGACGTGCGCGACGGTCGCCGCGTCGCTGGTTCCGACGGGCACCGTGCTGCCCATGTCGACGCTGCCGCTCGGCTACCGTGGGCCGGGCGACGAGGCTCCCGACCTGCGCCTCATGGCGCGCAACCTCGCGCGCTGCGCCAGTGCCTTCGCGGCGATCGAGGAGAAGACCGACGTGCGCTGTGTGCTCGCCATCGAACCGGAGCCCGACTGCCTGCTCGAGACGTGTGCGGCGACCGTGACGTTCCTCGAGCGGTGGCTCTTCGACGAAGGTGCGTGGACGACCGTGTCGGGCGACGTCTTGCGTCGCCACATCGGCCTGTGTGTCGACCTCTGCCACTTGGCGGTCGTCGGCGAAGAACCCCTTGCCGCGCTCGCGATGCTGCGCGATCACGGCATCGCCGTGCCCAAGGTCCAGGTGTCGGCGTGCCTGGAGGCTCGCGGCGGGGACGGGCTCGATCGGCTGCTCGCGTTCGCGGAACCTCGCTACCTGCACCAGACCGTCGCCGAGCACGGACCGCGAGCCCTCGACCTGCCGCACGTCGTGGCTCGTCGTGCCGAGTTCGATGGAGCCGGCCGGATCCGTTCGCACTACCACGTCCCGCTCTACTGGGACGACCCCGGTTCGCTCGGCTCCACCCGCGCCGAGGTCGATCGTGTGCTGCGCGCGCTCGCGCGGGCCCCGGGCGAAGCGCCGCTGTTCGAGGTCGAGACCTACACGTGGCACGTGCTCGGCGATCGCTTCGGCAACGAGCCCCTCGCCGCGCGCATCGTGCGCGAACTCGACTGGGCCGCTGCGCGACTCGATTTCGACCGCACGAACAGCTGACCGATCGCGGGGCGCCGTCGTATCGTGCGCGCCCCGATGATCCGCCTCCACGACGTGCACAAGGACTACGCCCTCGGCGAACGACGCGTGACCGCATGCGACGTCGGCGATCTCCGGATCGAGGCAGGGGAGCAGGTCGCGCTGGTCGGTCGCTCGGGCACCGGCAAGACGACGTTGCTGCACATCCTCGCCGGCATCCTGCGGCCTGACCGCGGTGAGGTGGAGGTCGTCGGCGCCCGCATCGATCGCATGAGCGAGTCGGCGCGCGACCGGCACCGCGGGCGCCACATCGGGATGGTCTACCAGACGTTCAACCTGCTGCAGCCGTTCTCCGCACTCGAGAACGTGCTGCTCGGAGCGCTGTTCGGCCGCGGCGCCGGCGGAGAAGCGAAGGCGCGCGCCGAGACGCTGCTGCAGCGCGTCGGCCTCGGCGACCGGTTGCACCATCGCCCGAGCGAGTTGTCCGTCGGCCAGGTGCAGCGTGTCGCGATCTGTCGCGCGTTGGTGAACGATCCCGAGCTGATTCTCATGGACGAGCCGCTGGGCAACCAGGATCGCACGACCGGCGTGCAGGTTCTCGACCTCCTGCTGCAGATGGCGAAGGACGGCAACAAGACGGTCGTGATGGTGACGCACGACCCCGAGTCGGCGAAGCGCATGCAGCGCACCGTCGAGCTCGAGACGCTGCGGAGGCCGGCGTGAGGCTCTGGTCCGTCAGCTTGCGCAATCTGCGCATCCGGCTCGTCGCCACCGTGCTCACCACGACGTCGATCGTCGTCGCGACGGCGCTCTACGCGGCGATCCTCGTGATGGCCGGTCAGACGGAGCAGCGCTACAAGGGCAGCGTCGGCGGCTACCAGGCCGTCATCGGGCCGAAGGACTCGAGCCAGCTCGAACTCGTCCTCAACACGATCTTCAACGTCGGTGAAGCGCCGGGCCTGTTCCCGCTGCGGATCTGCGAGGATCTGCGCGCCGGGCGGGGAGTGGGGCGACGGGCGCAGGTTCGCTACGCGATCCCGCAGGCCCGCGGCGACAGCGTCAGCAAGTTCAACTTCCCGGTCGTCGCGACGATCGACGAGATGTTCTCGAAGTTCCAACGCGACGGCGCACCGCTCGTGTTCGAACGCGGGAGTGCGTTCACCTTCTCGTACGACGACCTGCTGTCCCTCGCGCGCGAACTCGCGAACCACGAGAACGGCCGCCGCGCCGGCGAGGCGTCTCCACCGTCTCGGCCGTTGCTCCGCAAGGAATGGAAACAGGCGGTGATCGGCGCTCGCGTCGCACGATCCCTTGCGCTCGACCTCGGCGGCATCGTCGTGCCGGTGCACGGCAAGATGGGCGAGTTCGGCTTCCACGAACACCCGGAAGCCGCGTGCGAAGTCGTCGGCATCCTGGCCGCCACGAACTCGCCGCTCGACTCGACGATCTTCCTGCCGCTCGGGACGCACCTGCTGATCGACGGCCACGAACAGGGCGTGTTCCTGGTCGAGCCTCCGCCGGGCAAGAACCCGGACGACGCGAAGAAGCTGCCGGTCGAACCGGGCGCGATCGGGCTCACCGCGATCGTCGTCGACCCGAAGGATCACTTCGGCGCGCGCTTCCTCCGGCAGGAGTTCAGCGCCAAGGACGCGCAGGTCGCGTGGCCGCAGGACGTGGTGCCGAAGTTCCTGCGCCAGCTCGGCAACGCGGCCGACGCGCTCACCGTGATCGCCTGGCTCGTGCTGTTCGTCGCCGCGGTCGCGATCGCGGTCGCCCTCTACAACACGATGAACGAACGGCGCCGCGAGATCGCGATCATGCGTTCGCTGGGCGCTCGTCGCGTGCAGATCCTCGCGATCATCGCCGGCGAGGCCGCGGTGCTGTCCTTCGTCGGAGCGCTGCTCGGCGTCGTCCTCTGCCATCTCGCTGCGTTCGTGCTGCGCGATGTCGTCGAGGACATGACCGGCGTCTACCTCGACTGGTTGCAGTGGAGGCCCTGGGAGGCATGGCTCGTCGTCGGTGTCACCGCAATCGGAGCGACGGCCGGACTGCTGCCGGCGGTGAAGGGCTCGATGACCCAGGTCGCGGACAACCTGGCGCAGAACTATTGAGGAGCCGGCGAACCACGGGCTTCGTCCGCCCGGTTGGAGCCGACGCCCGCAACGGGCGCGGCTCAACGGCGACAGGCTGGGCCGAGCCCCTGTTCCGTCCCTCGGGGACGCCGTCGGGCGATGAGCAACTGCCACGGAGCCGGCGAACCACGGGCTTCGTCCGCCCAGTTGGAGCCGACGCCCGCAACGGGCGCGGCTCGACGGCGACAGGCTTGGGCCGAGCCGCTGTTCCATCCCTCGGGGACGCCGTCGGCCGATGAGCAACTGCCACGGAGCCGGCGAACCACGGGCTTCGTCCGCCCGGTTGGAGCCGACGCCCGCAACGGGCGCGGCTCGACGGCGACCATGGAACTCGCGGTCCATCGATCGAGAGGCTGGCGCGCCGAGTGCGCGTTGCCAGCGAGTGGCAGCAGCCGCCGCCGGGGAAATCGTTCGAGGAGCGTCGCGAGCCTTCCGATCGTCGTATAGTGCCCGCCCTTCGAACGCCGCCCGCGAGGTCCACGATGAAGTCGCTCCTGCCCGCCTTGCTGCTCTGCTCCGTCGCCGCGTCGCAGACGCCCGCTGGCGACCCGAAGCCGGCACCGGCACCCGCCCCGAAGGTCGAGCCGGCGCCGGCTACGCAGGACCCGAAGCCGGTGGCCGAGAAGACGAAGGACAAGCCCGTCGACGGCAAGCAGGACCCGAAGGAGAAGCCTGCGGACGGCAAGCAGGACCCGAAGGGGCGGACGGACGGCAAGCAGGATCCGCAGTCCGAGCAGCCGCGCAGCGATCAGCCGGTGCCGAAGGGCACCGATCCGGCGGACATCGCGGCGATGCGGAGCGCAGAAGCGATGCTCGCGGCGGAGAAGCGGCTCGCTGAGCAGATGAAGGCCGGAAAGATCACCGGGCTCGACATGATCCTGCCGTTCGACGAGCTGAACTCGTGGCCCTACGAGGACGGCCTGAAGGGCATGCCGAAGCGGGTGAAGGACCTGTCCGGCAAGAAGGTCCTGATGGTCGGCTTCATGCTGCCCATCGAGGAAGTGCAGAACATCAAGGAGTTCCTGCTCGTCGAGTCGCTGTGGTCGTGCTGCTACGGGCAGCCGCCGGACATCCACGGGATCGTTCGCTGCGTGATGCCGAAGGGAAAGCGCACCGACTACTTCTTCGACCCGATCAAGCTGACCGGCTCCTTCAAGGTCGAGGCGACGATCCTCGACGGCTACTGCGTCGACATCTACCAGCTGCACGTCGACAGCATCGAAGCGCTGAAGTGACGGCCGTCACAGGCTGACCCGGGACCGGAACCCCCGGTGCCAGCGGTGCCGGTCCTGGGAGGCCAAAAGTCCGGGCGGGCGGCGAACCGATGAGCGGGGGCGATGCTCCCAGGAAGCCAACCACGGCCGCGCGGCTGGTCGCTCACGTTGCGGCTTTCGGTCGCCCTCCTGGCGGGTGCGTTCTTCGTGTCGCTGCTGCTCGGCTTCCTCGGAGCGGACCGCGAGGATCGGCACACGGCCAGCCTCGATGCCGCGCGTGAGCAGTCGCTGGCGGGTGCGCTGGCCGACCGCGCCGCGCCGCTGCTCGAACGCCAGGACCTGATGCGGTTGTCTGTGCTCGCCGCGGTGGCGCGCGACCAGACCGAGGCCCGGGTGCTCGTGCTGGACCGCAACGGCCGCGTCGTCCTCGACACGGCGCTGGTCTCCGGTGACCGCCAGATGGGACTGCTCGCCAGCTCCGGCCCCTTCCAGCGTCGTCAGGACCGCGGCGAGGGGATGGTCGTGCGCGAGAGCGTCGCGCCGGTGCGGTTCGGTGGCGAACTGATCGGCGAGGTTCGGCTGCAGCGCGAAGTCGGAGCGATCACGAGTTCGTTCGACACGGCGTGGTTCGGGCTCGTGTTCCTCTGCTGCCTGTCGCTCGTCGCGGTCGCGGCGATGATGGGCTACCACTGGACCGCCCGAGTCCGCACGGCGACCGACGCTCTGTTCCGCATCTCCGCCGGCGAGGTCGCCGGCGTTGGCGGCGAGCCGGCCGAAGGGGAGCTGCAGGACCTGGGGCTGGCGCTCCGCGAGATGGAGCGAGGTGTGCAGGACGGCCTGCAGCGGGTCACCGAAGGCTATGTGGCGATGGCCAGTCGCGTCGTCGAGAGCCTCGAGCGAGGTCGCCTCGTGCCGCCCGGACACGCCGAAAGGACTGCGCAGTACGCCGTTCGTCTGGCGGATCGCATCCGGCTGCTGCCCGCCGATCGCAGCGAACTCGAGCTCGCGTGCCGCCTCGCCGACCTCGGCAAGCTCGCAGTGCGCCCGTCGATCCTGCTCAAGCAGGGGCCGCTGACCGACGTCGAGTCGCAGTCGCTCGCGCACCATCCCGTTCACGCGGCCGAACAGCTCGAGTGCGTTCCGTCCCTGCGCCGGGTCGCGCGCATCGTGAAACACCAGCTCGAACGGTACGACGGGACCGGGGCGCCGGATTCGTTGCGTGGCGACCGCATCCCGATCGGCTCGCGCATCCTTGCGATCGCGTCGGCGTTCGACCTGCTCCTGACCTGCGCATCCGACCGGCCGCGCGACTGGGAGCAGGCGGTGGCCGAACTCGAAGCCGCCGCCGGCACCGTGCTCGACCCGTGGCTCGTCGAAGTCTTCGCTCAGGACGTTCGCGAGGCGCCGCCGGACGTGCCGGCGGATCGCCCCGTCATGATCGTTCCCGCCGACAGCCTCTCCTGGCGAACGGCGGTGGGGCGAGCGACCGGCGGCGAGGACGATCCCGAGGAAACCGACCTCGTGTGCGAAGACCTCGAGGTGATGACCGACGAGCGGCAGAGCGAGGACGCGCCGTGAGGAAGGGCGCGCCCGCGCTCGTGTTCGCATTCGCAGCGTGCGCTGCGGCGCCGTCCGATCCGTTCGCCCGCGCGAACGCAGCGGCGCGATCGGGCGACCTGCTCGCCGCCTTGGCGGCCTACGAGTCGGTGCCGGCGACCGACTCCCGTCACGAAGAAGCGCGGGCGAATGCGATGGAAGTCGAAGTCCGCATGCAGCGAAGTCATCAATCGCTGCTCGAAGGCATCTTGTTGCGCGGCAATGGCCAGGACCGATCTGCGCTCGTCAGCATGGAACGGGCTCGGGATGCGTGGCCGGGGCTGCCGTCGATCGATCGTTGGATCGCAGCGACGCGCTCTCGCCTCGATCGAAGCGCAGCGTTCGCAGCCCGCACCGTCGGGTCACGCCCCGCGGTCGACTGCGAAGGTCCGTTCGTCGCGGTGGAAGAGGATGCCAGCGAACCAGAGGCCGAAACGGTCGCCCCGCAGGTGACCAGTTCGCGGCCCCAGGTTGCAGCACCTCGGCCCGTGATGTCGGCCGGGGACGACGACGCGATCTCGTTGGGCCTCGTCGCGATGGAAACCCGCCTGGCTCGCGGAGAGCTCGAGCTCGCCGTTCTCGACCTGCTCGAACTCGCGCGGCGCCATCCGATCGACTTCCGGGTGCAGGATCGGCTCGCGCGTGTCCTGCACCAGCGGGCGCTCCTGCGCTACGGCCAGGGGGCGCTCGCTGCCGCGATCGCCGACTGGGAGCGCGTCATCACGATCCAGCCCGACAACCGGGTCGTGCGAGCGCTGCTCGATGCCGTGCGGGCCGAAGCCGCGGCGCCGGCGCGCTAGGCCGTCCGCGCGGGGCGCCTCCTGCGAGGCGCGAGAAAAGGTAGCCGGGGGTGAAACTTCGGGAAAAGGGGAAGAAGGAGAGTCAAGTTTTTACGTCCGTCGCGGACAACCCCCGGCTGTGTGTCGGACTCTGCTCCGGCGCCCGATGACGCCGCTGAGCAGATGATGTCTGTGTTCGCTGAATTCGTTCGCCGCCGCTGGACAACCAAGAGGGCAGCTCTCGTCGTCGATTGGTCCGGCAGCGGTGTCTCCGATCCGAGACTACAACTGCGAAACGACTCGGTCAACCAAGTCGTCCGCGGGAAACGGAACCGCGCCGCGGTGTCTCGCCGGTGCTCGTCGCAAGACGCAGTCCGAATGCGGTCTCCTCGGCGCGCCATCCCGCCGGCACCAAGGTAGTTGCCGTCGCCTCCTCGATCACCGCGGGGCCGTCGACCGTCGCGCAGGCGCCCCGCCGAAACACCGGCAAGCGCCCGCCGCCGATCGGGCAGACTCGCGAACGCGGCTTGCTGTCATTCGCCGCGGTGTGCCCCGAAACGGCTGGAAACGCCCTTGCCGTGGTTGCTGCGCGCACGGTCACACCCACCACTTCGATCGCAGTGTCGGCCCGGAATCCGAAGAGCCTCTGGTGTTCGGTGTGGAAGCGGCCGACGAGCCCGCTGCCAACCAGGAGCCGCAGCGCGGCGCCCTGGCCGCGATAGCGCAGGGCGACGGTGGCTGTGATCCGCCCGTGTGCGTAGAGGCCACGTCTGGCCTGGCGGGCGAGATCGGCAGTGACTTCGCGAACGCGCCGCTGCCCCCTTGCATCGAGTTCGCATCGGACCGCGCGCGCGAACTCCGTCGACTCGCCGGCGAGCGCGAGGCCGAGGGCCGAGAACGTGCCGGCGTGCGGAGGCAGCACGGCGAACGGCATGCGCAGTCGCGCGGCCAGGCCCGCTGCGTGCAGACCGCCAGCGCCGCCGTACGCGACCAGGGGCACCGTCGAAGGATCGACGGCACGTTCGGCCGTCACGACCAGGATCGCGCGCGCCATCGTCGCATCGGCGACCGTGAGGATGCCGCGGGCCGTCTCGGCAGCGCGCATTCCGAGGCGCCGGGCGAGCCGCTCGATGGCGCGGACGGCCGCGTCGACATCGATCGGGAACGCACCGCCGAGCAGTGTGTCCGCGCCCAGATGACCGAGTGCCACGTGGGCATCGGTGACCGTCGCGTCGTCGCCGACGCCGTAGCACGCGGGGCCCGGGACGGCGCCGGCACTCGCAGGGCCGACACGCAGCGCACCGCCGGCGTCCGCGTACGCGATGCTGCCGCCGCCGCAGCCGACGGTGTGCACGGGAACGGTCGGCAGCGGCAGCGGCAGGCCGGCGATCGTGCTCGCGTCGGTGACCGACGCGTTCCCTTCGACGAGGCAGAGGTCGGCGGACGTGCCGCCCATGTCGAAGGCCGCGACGCGAGGCGAGCGCAGCTGCGCGGCGAGTTGCATCGTCGCGAGCACGCCGCCCGCCGGCCCCGAGAACATGGCGCGCGCCGGGAACGTCGCGGCTTCCGCGGGCGGCAGGATGCCGAGGCTGCTGCGCAGGAGGCGCAGGCGCCCGTTGCCGAGGCTCGCGGCGAGCCGCCTCGTGTAGCCGCCGACGACCGGGGCGATGGCGGAGTTCAGGATCGCCGCGGAGAAGCGTTCGTACTCGCCGTGCACCGGCAACAGCTCGGCGCTGCAAGTGATCGGCACGTCGCCGAGTGCGCGGCGCAGCGCTGCGGCGATGGCGAGTTCGTCGCGCGCGTTCGCCGGAGAGTGCAGGAAGCCGATCGCCACCGCCTCGGGTCGCAGACGCCGCACCGCCGCGACGGTGCGTTCGATTTCGGCAGCGGTCAGCCCTTCGACGACGGCGCCGCCCGGGCCACGTCGGCATGCGACGCCGACACGCAATGGGCGCGGGACGGGCGGAGTCGGGCGCGACGGCGCGATCGAATAGAGGTCGACGCGCTCCTGGCGTCCGATCTCGATCAGGTCCTCGAAGCCGCGGTTCGTCACGAACACCGTGCGGGCGAGAGCGCCGGTGAGCACTGCGTTGAGTCCGACCGTCGTGCCGTGGACCACGTCGACCGCCTCGTCGGGCCGCCGTCGCACGGCCGCGATGCCGCGCAGCACGGCGATGGCCGGGTCGCCGGGTGTCGACGGGACCTTCGCGACCTGCACTCCCTTCGCGGACCAGCGGACCACGTCGGTGAACGTGCCTCCGGTGTCGATGCCGATGCGTGCCGTCACGGGCGCGCGACGTTAGCGGCGGCGCCCGCGGAGCACGAGGCGTTGGTTTCGCCCGGCGCGGCAACTAGCCTTGCCCGACCGCTCGATGCTCACGTTCTTCGTCTTCGCCCCGCGCTTCGCGCTCGCGTTCATGATCGGCGCCGTGCCGTTCGCGTGGCTCCTGGTGCGGCTCGTGAAGGGCATCGACGTGCGCACGGTGGGGAGCGGGAACGCCGGGGCGACGAACGCGAGCCGCGCGTTCGCGACCCGCGGCGGGCGGCTCGCCGCGTTCCTCGTGGTCTACGTGCTCGACGCCGCGAAGGGCTTCGCGGCGGTCCACGTCGGCAACGAGACGCCGCTGCTCGCGGTGGTCTGCGCCGCGGGTGCGGTGCTCGGCCACGTGTTCTCCCCGTTCCTCTGGTTCCGCGGCGGCAAGGGCGTCGCGACCGCGACGGGCGCCCTGTTCGCTCTCGACTGGCGGGTGACGCTCGTCGGCCTCGGCGTGTTCTTCGTGGTCCGCGCGGCGACGGGTCAGGTGTTCTTCGGCAGCCTCGCTCTCGGTTGTGCGTTGCCCATCGCGCTCGTCGCGCTGAGCGGGAACTCGGCGTTCGACGACCATCTGCCACTCTTCGTGTTCTGTTGCGTGATCGCGGCCCTGCTCGTGTGGACGCACCGCAGCAACCTGAAGAAGTTCTTCGCCGCGCGCGCGGCCGGGAGCGCATGAGGCTCGCGATCCTCGGCAACGGCGGCTTCGGCACGGCGATGGCCCTCGCGTTCGATCGGATCGGCGCCGGCGTGTCCCTGTGGGGGCACGATTCCGTCTACACGGCATCGATCGCCGCGACGCGACAGAACCCGCGTTACCTCGAAGGCGTCGTGCTGCCGGCGTCGATCCGCGTCACGCACGACGCGATCGCGGTCCTCGACCGTTGCGACGTGGTGCTCGTGGCGGTGCCGACGCAGCACGTGCGAGCCGTGCTCGGAACCGTCGGCGCGCACGTTCCTGCGAACGCGCCGGTGGTGTCGCTAGCGAAGGGCCTCGAGCAGTCGACCGGCAAACGGCCGTCCGAAGTGGTCGTCGACGTGCTCGGCGGCGCGGAGCGCGTGCTGGTGCTGAGCGGTCCGAGCCACGCCGAGGAGATCGCGCGTGACCTGCCGACGACCGTCGTGTTGGCGGGCCGCGACGACGCGACGGTGCAGCGGCTGCAGGCGATGCTGTCGCTGCGCACGTTCCGCGTCTACCGCAGCCGCGACGTGCTCGGTCTCGAACTGTGCGGCGCGCTCAAGAACGTGATGGCGCTCGCTGCAGGCATCGGCGACGGCCTCGGCTACGGCGACAACACGAAGGCCGCGATCCTCGCTCGCGGCATCGTCGAGATGCAGCGCTTCGGCGAAGCGCTCGGCGCGGACCCTCGCACGTTCACGGGGCTCGGCGGCGTCGGCGACCTCGCCGTCACGATGTTCTCGCGCCACGGCCGCAATCGGGCGTTCGGTGAGCGCATCGGGCGCGGCGAGACGCTGCAGCAGGCGCTGTCGGCGTCGCCCAAGGTCGCCGAGGGCGTCTGGACGTCGCGGGTCGTCGTCGATCAGGCGCGAACGCGCGACATCGAGATGCCGATCGCGACGGCCGTCGCACGTGTGCTGTTCGAAGGGCTGCCGCCGCAGCACGCCGTGCGCGAACTGATGGATCGCGACCCGAAGGCGGAGGCCTGATGGCGCTCGTCTGGGCCGGCCCGTTGTCGCGCTTCTACGCGCGGCGCGGCGGCGAGCACGACCGGCTGCGCCACGGCGTCGAAGCGTGGCGCGCCGACTTGCGCGCTTCCGTCGCCGAGAAGGTCGCCGAGCAGCTTCGCTGGGACGAAGGGTCGGCGGTCGCGGCGACGTTCGACGCCGGCGATGCCGGCTGGATGGCGCTGCGACTCTTCGCGTTCTACGCCGAGAAGCCCGAGTTCGAGCTGCCCGACACCGTGCCGCCGCTGCTCGAGTTCGATCCGGAATGGCGCGCCGCTGCCGATGCGAAGTTCGCGACCAGCAAGTTCGGCCAGCTGCTCGCGTGTTCGATGTGGCTGCCGGGCGACTTCCCGGTCACGTTCCGCGCGCCGCTGCCCGACGGCGACAGCGCGGAAATCGGCAGCGTCGGCGTGCTGGCCGACCAGGTGAAGTGGCTGAACCAGCGCACGTTCGCCGCGGACGCGGACGAGGTCGCGTCGTGGAGCGGTGAGGCGGCGTCGGCCGGCGGGGACCTGCTTGCCGCGGCGCGCCGCGGGTTGTGGGCGCTGTCGGCCGGAGTGGCAGTGGCCGTTCGCGAACGAATGCCGGTGCTCGTCGTGCCGTAGGGCGCGAGCTTCTACTTGATCGCGGCCCAGACGCGGTGCACGTCGTCGTTCTCGTCGAGGCGCTCGAGGAACGCCTCGACCTTCGTGCGCTCCTCGCCTGCCAGCGCGACCGGGTCCTTGCCGCGGTAGCCGAGTTCGGCCGTGGCGACGGACCAGCCCGCCTTCTTCAGCGCGTCGGCGACGGTGTACATGTCCGTGCGGTCGGTGAAGAAGCGGCCGCCGCTCTTCTCCTCGTCACCGCTCTCGAGCTTCTCGACGTCCTGCGCGCCGGCCTCGATCGCCGCACTCTCGAGATCCTGACCGGCCTTCTCGTGCGTCGCCTCGACGATGCCGACGTGGTCGAACAGGAACATCACCTTGCTGCCGAACTGGCCGTCCTTGAAGAGCGACCGGATGTCCGGCGCCGTGCGGTTCCGGTTCTCGGTCAGGCACTCGACGATCACGGGCACGTTGCGCGGCGCCATGCCCTCGTACGTGACCAGTTCGTAGTTGATCGCTTCGTCACCCTGTCCCGAGCCCTTCTTGATCGCCCGGTTGATGACGTCGTTCGACACGGACTGCTTGCGCGCGGCCTCGACGGCGAGCGAGAGCCGCGGGTTCATCGCCGGGTCGGGCGCGCCCATCTTCGCCGCGACCATGATTTCGCGGACGAGCTTGCTCGTGATCTGCGCCTTGCGGTTGGCGGTGACCTCTTTCTTGCTGTGCAGCCACTGGCGGCCCATCGGTCTCGTGCTCCTCGGGGTTGGGCGGGGGAGGATCGCCGCGGTGACGCGGCGAGGCAAGGGCGGGCAGGGGCGACGAGGAATGATCGTCGGGCGCGCGCTTCGCCAGTGCCTCGCCGGAGGGTCGTGGGTAGCCTTCGCCGCCTGTTCCCCTTCGCCCGCTCTCCAGGAGTCATTGCGTGACCAACGCTGCAGCCGCCACGAACCGGGATGGCACCGTCCTGCCCGAGTTCAAGCAAGTCATGGGGCATCCGCAACCGCTGTGGATGCTCTTCATGTCCGAGTTCTGGGAGCGCTTCGCGTTCTACGGCATCCGCTGGGCGCTGGTGCTGTACATCGTCGCGCAGTTTCACGGCGGAGACCCGAAGGGGCAGGCCGAAGCGGGTTTGACGTACGGGGCCTACCTGGCACTCGTCTACGCCGTCGCGATCTTCGGCGGCTACGTCGCGGACAAGGTGATCGGCTACCAGCGGTCGATCCTGACCGGTGCCGTGTTCATGGCAGTCGGGTTGTTCCTGATCGCGGTGCCCGATGCGACCATCTTCAAGATCGGTCTCGCGACCATCGTCGTGGGCAACGGGCTCTTCAAGCCGAACATCTCGACGATCGTCGGCAAGTGCTACGCAACCGGCGACGAACGGCGCGACTCCGGATTCACGATCTTCTACATGGGGATCAACCTCGGGGCGTTCCTGTCGCCGATCCTCACGGAGCGGCTCGCCAAACAGGTCTTCGGTGAGGTCGTCGGCTCCGAAGTCATGCCGGCATACAAGGTCGTGTTCCTCACGGCCGGCATCGGCATGCTCATCAGCCTGATCTGGTTCTACATCGGCCGCCGGTCGCTCAAGGGCATCGGGGCGCCGCTCGCGGATCAGATCGCCCCGAAGCGATTGGCGAGTGTGGTCGTCGGCGGAGTGGTCGCCGTACCCATCGTGTTCCTGCTCCTGTCGGTGGCCGGAGAGAAGTTGCAGTGGCTGCTCACGGCCATGTTCGTGGGGCTTTCGGTGATGCTGATGATCGAAGGCCGGCGGGAGGGGGCCGTCGCGCGCGACAAGACCATCGCGATGCTGTTGATCTTCGTGTTCAACATCATCTTCTGGATGTTCTTCGAGCAGGCGGGCAGCTCGTTCACCTTCCTGGCCAAGGACATCGTGAACCGCGACTTCGGCGGGTGGGGTGAGTTCCCGACCGGCTGGTTCCAGAGCGTGAACGCGCTGGCGATCATCGTCTTCGCACCGATCGTGGCATGGGTCTGGGTCGCCTTGTCGAGGGTCAAGGCGAACCCTTCCATCCCGCGCAAGTTCGGCCTCGGCATCATCTTCAACGGGCTCGCGTTCCTGCTGCTCATGTTCGCCCTGTCGAGTCTGCTCGACCCGACCACCAACAAGATCCCGTTCTGGACCCTGTTCGCGGTGTACCTGATCCAGTCGGTGGGCGAACTCTGTCTGTCGCCGATCGGCCTCTCGATGGTCACCAAGCTCGCGCCGGTGCGCCTCGTCGGCCTCGGCATGGGCGGCTGGTTCTTGTCGACGGGCATCGGCAACAACCTGTCCGGCATCTTCGCGAGCCACGTGAGTGGCGAGACGGGGATGACGACGGCTTCGGCGCTCGGCGGCTACACGTTCGGCTTCTGGGCCTTGACCGCCGCGGGCCTGCTCCTGCTGCTGGCGGCGCCGTGGGTGCAGAAGCTCATGCACGGGGTCAAGTAGGCGCCTTCGGTCGAAAAGCGCATGTTCACCGGACATCCGAAGGGCCTGTTCCGTCTCTTCTTCATCGAGATGTGGGAGCGCCTCGGCTTCTACACGATCGTCAACATCCTGCTGCTCTACGCGACGGACACGGAGCGCGGTGGGCTCGGGTGGCCGAAGGACCTCGGCAACGAGGTCTACGGCATCTACCTCGCGTTCGTGTACTTCACGCCCTACCTCGGCGGGCTCATCGCCGACCGCTTCCTCGGCTACCGCAAGTCGGTGCTGATCGGCGGGCTGGTGTTCTCGAGCGGGTTCTTCCTCCTCGGCACCGGCCAGGCGTGGACGTTCCCGGTTGGCCTCGCGCTGCTGTGCATCGGCAACGGCTTCTTCAAGCCGAACATCTCCGCGATGGTCGGCAACCTGTACCAGAAGGGAGATCCGAAGCGCGACGCGGGCTTCAACATCTTCTACATGGGGATCAACATCGGCGCGTTCGCGGCGAGTTTCCTCGTCGCGTACACGCGCAACCAGTGGGCGTGGGAAGCGGCCTTCATCGCCGCGGGCATCGGGCTGCTCCTGTCGTGCGTGATCCTGCTCTGGAGCTGGAAGGTGCTCGATCGCGCCGACCGCACGCCGGGCACCAACCCGGAGGACACCCCGTTCGGCGAGATCATGGGTCGAATCCTCGGCCCGGCGTTGCTCTTCGGCGTCGCTGGCTGGGCGTTCGCCGCCTACTTGCTGCCGTCGTCGATCACGAAGCTCGTGAAGGCGACCGACATCGGCTTCCTGGTCGGTTCGATCCCGATCCTGTTGTTCTTCGTGAACCTGAGCAAACGCGCCAGCGACGAGGAGAAGCCGGGCCTGCGCGCGCTCCTGCCGGTCTACCTCGCGGGCGGCACGTTCTTCATGGTGCTGCACCTGAACGGCAGCGCCATGACGACGTGGGCGGACGAGGACACCGCGCGCCACCTCGGCCAGCCCGATCCGGTCGTGCTCGTCGCCGACGCATTCCCGGTGTTCGCCGGCTCCGCGTACCCAGGCTACTATGGTAACGCCGCCGCCGACGTGCCGCGCCCGCACAAGAGCACGCTGCTGCCGATCGCGAGCGATCCGCAGGCGAAGATGTTCGGCCAGAAGCGCATGGACGAAGCCAACCTCGCGGAACTGCGCGGCAGGCTGCCGGCGGATGTCGCGATCGAGGTCGTGCCGGCGACCGGCGCCAGCGACGAGCAGGCATCGTGGAAGAAGTTCAGCGTCGAGGTGTTCCCCAAGGTCACCGTCGAGGAAGGCACGGACGCGCACGGCCTGCCCGTGACCACCGTCAAGGTCGACGGCGGCGCGGCGGCCACGCAGCGGGTCGCGTTCGTGCGGACCGGCGACGGCGGCACACGCTTTCCGACCTACCTCGTGACGCCGGCGGCGTTCGACAAGCTCTACGCGGGTGACGCGCCGCAGCTCGAGCCGGGCAAGTACCTGCGCACGGCGAACCCCGAGCTCTACCAGTCGTGGAACGCGTTCTTCGTCGTCACACTGACGCCGCTCGTGATGATCTTCTTCGCGCGACTGCTGAAGCGCGGCGTCGACTTCTCCACCGCGCGCAAGATCTTCGTCGGCATGGTCATGACCGCGCTGGCCGCATTGTTCATGGCGGTCGCCGGCTTCGTGTCGGGCAACGGCGCGATGAAGGTCAGCGGACTGTGGCTGGCCGGCTTCTACGGGATCGCGACGCTGGCTGAACTCTGCCTGTCGCCGATGGCGCTGTCGCTCGTCACCAAGCTGAGTCCGAAGCGCTTCGTCGGTCTCACGATGGGCGGCTGGTTCTTCGCGACCGCGGTGGGCAACAAGTTCTCGGGCTTCCTCGGTGTGCTGCAGGGAGCGCTGGCGCCGGCGACGTTCTTCCTGGTCATCGCCGGAGCGGTGGCGCTCGTGGCCCTCTACATCCTGTCGGTCCTCCCGAAGCTCGACGCCGCGATCAAGAAGTACGGCGCCTGATCAGAGCTCCTGCAGGAACGCCCACACCGCGATCGCCGGCATGCCGGACGGATCGTGCTGAAAGCGCAGCGTCGGGAGCTTCGGCTCTGCGCGGCGGAAGCAGCGGCCGAGACCGAGCGCGGCTCCGGCGCGCGCCTCTGCGGGCGCCTGGTCGTCCGCGGCGAGGTCGAGCAGGGCCTCCGCCGCGCGCGCTGCACCGAGGCCGCCGAGTGCGAACGCGGCGGTGCGGCGCGTCACGGCATCGGCATCGACGCGCATGGCTTCGACGAGCGCATCGATCGCGTCGTTGCCGAGGCGGCCGAGAGCGCGCGCCGCTTGTTGCCGGACCCACGGGCACGAGTCTTCGGCCAGCACACGCCGCAGCGGAGTGATCGCGGCGCGGTCCGCGAGCATGCCGAGTGCCGATGCCGCGGCCCCGCGTGTGGCGGATGTCGAGGACTGCAGGGTCCCGATCAGGATGTCGCGCGAGTTGCGGTCGCGCAGGAGGCCGAGTGCCAGCACGTAGGCGCCCTTTTGGTCCTGGTTGCGTTCGGCGGCGAGCGCCGCGGCGATCCTCGCTGCGATCTCGGCGCGCACCGGCTCGTCGTGCGCGCGGCCGAACAGCCCGAGCGCGAGTGCGGCGCTGCCGCGGAGCTGCTTCGATCCCTCCTCGAAACGGGCGAGCAGGAAGTCCTTCGCGGCAGCCCCGCCGTGGTCGCCGATCGCGAACATCTGCAGGGCGCGGGTGTCCGGTTCGCGCTCCGCCTCCGACGCCGTCTGCAGCGCTGGAAGCGCGAATCGGTGTTTGCTGCGGCCGAGTGCCAGCGCCGCGGCCCGACGAACGGCGACGCTGCCGTCGTGTGCCGCGGCGGTCAGTGCGGCGACGTCGTCGGCGTCCGCGTCGCGGCCCAGCACCTCCGCGCCGGCGGCTCGCTGCGAAGGACTCGTGCCGCTGCGGAGCGCGTCTCGCGCCGCGGCCCGCGTTCGTTCGTCGGTCCACCTGCTCGCAGCGAGGGCCGCGGCCGAACGCACGCTCGGGCGATCGTCGGTCAGGAGCCGGACCACCGTGTCGGCGAGCAGACGCTGCGTCGGCCCTTCGCCGACCGTCGCCATGCCCGCGACGGCGACGGCGAGATCCTCGCCGCGATCGTTCTGCCGCAAGAACGAGAGGAGCGCGTGCACGTGCGGCGGCGTGCCGGCGTTCGCGAGCGCGAGCATCGCCGCGAGCGAGACGTCGCGGGACGCGTCGTCGAGGTGCGGTGCCAGATCGGCGACGGGTGCGCCCGTGCGGCCGAGAGCCTGCACGGCGGCGGCGCGAACCGTCGCGTGCGGCGACCTGGCCATCGCGACCAGCCGCGCGTGGGCGGCGTCGCGCAGGCGCGCCGAGTCGCGGGGGTTCGCATCCGCGGTCGACTCTTCGCTCGCGAGCGGGAGTTCGAACGAGCCGCGGTTCCAGCTCCACCAGGTGATCCACGCCGCCGGCTGCAGCGCGTCGAGCGGCAGGCCGCGTGCGCCGCCGCCGCCCACCCCCGGCATCGTCGGGCCGGTCGCGGCCGGCGGCGCTTCGGCCGCCTGGCCCGGACCGCTCGCCACGACAGGCGTCCGCGGTGTCGTATCGCCGTCGCCCGACGCCGGGCGGCGAACCGGTTCTGGCGGAGGTGCCGATTCGCGGGCGGGCAAGCCGTTCGGCGGGTACTGGATGCGCGCCGCTTCTTCGGGCGACAGTCCGTGCGCCGCGAGCCACGCGGCGAGGCGTTCGTCGCCGGCGAGTTCGACGACGAACGCGTTGTTGTGCTCCTGCGCGATGTCGAGAGTGAGATCCGCGGCCCCGGTGCGGTCCAACAGCCAGGCGACCGCGCAGCGGCGACCGGCGGCGTCGACGAAGAGGGGCACACGTTCCCCGTTTTCGCTCCGGCGGCGTCCGAAGTCGGCGCGCTCGCGGTACTCGTGCAGCAGGTCGATCACTTCGCGCCGTCGAGACGCGATGGCGGGGTCGTCCGGGGCGACCGCCGCGCGCAGTTCCGCCTCGACCGCCGCGTAGTGACCGATCGCGGTGGCGCGCTCGATCGGCGGGGCCTGGGCGGCGGCAGTGGCGGCGAGACTGGCGAAGGCGACCAGGATTCGGTGCGGCATGAAGACCTCCACGGCGGGTCGCCACGGGGCAACCTCCGTGCCCGGGATGCGGCGGGGACCCCGCGTCGCCTCCACGCCGCCGGCCGTTTCGCGCCGGGAACGACATCGCGCCGCAAAGGCCGTCGTGGTGCGAGCCGCGGTGGGTGTGGTACGGTTCGGGGGCTGCGCACGGCGGCCCGTCGCCGGCGCAACGCTCTCCGTCCCCGATGCGCGCATGCAACGCCTGAGTCTTTCCGGCCTGGTCGATCGCCTTGAGCGATTGGAACCGAAGGGCATCTCCCTGCCGACCGTGCAGGAAATCCTCGGCGACGGCGAACTGGACGAGGCCTCGATTCAGCCGTTCACCGGCGGCCGCGCGGACCGCTACGCACGCCGCCTCGTGCACCGCGGGCGCTGGTTCGACGTGATGGTGTTGACGTGGGAGCCGGGTCAGCAGACGCCGGTCCACAATCACGCGGGCAATCTCGGCTGGGTGCGGCTCGTGCGCGGACAGATCCGCGAGCAGACCTTCCGCCTCGTGCCAGGTTCGTCGCTGGCGAACGCCGCCGTCGCCGCCGATCCTGCCGACAAGGGCGGCTGCGTCGGGCTCGAGTGCACCGGGGACGCTGTCATCGCGTCCATCGGCGCGGTCGCGACCGCGGATCGTGTTCGGGCGATCCATCGCCTCGGCAACCCGGCGGACGCGCGCGACCAGACGGTGACGCTGCACGTCTACTCGCTGCCGCACGACTGCTGCCTCGCGTTCGATCTCGACCGCCGCACGTGCACGCGCCGCGATCTGAAGTTCGACCCGCCGGCATGAACGGAGTGCGCGCCGAAGAACGCGTCGAAGCGCTCGACGGCGTGCGCGGCATCGCGATCCTCGCGGTCGTGCTGATGCACTGCGCGATGTTCGGCATGGTGCGCCCCGACATCGCGACCCACTGGCTCACGCGCACGCTGCAGCTCGGCTGGGTCGGTGTGGACCTCTTCTTCGTGCTGAGCGGCTTCCTGATCACCGGCATCCTCGTGCGCACGAAGGAGCGGCCGCACTACTTCCGCAACTTCTACGCGCGCCGAGCCCTGCGCATCTTTCCGCTCTACTACGTGGTGATCAGCCTGCTGCTGTTCGTGCTGCCGCGCGCAGCGACGACAGCGGCGGAGAAGGTGCCGTACTACCTGTACGTGCAGAACTTCGCCTGGCTGTGGCCGGGCGAAGGGAGCCCCGACGTCGCGCGCACGATCACCTGGTCGCTCGCGGTGGAGGAGCAGTTCTACATGCTGTGGCCGGCCGTCGTGTGGTTCGCGAGCCGGCGCGGCCTCGTGCGCGTGTGCGTCGCGATGATCGGCGTCGCGATCGCGATGCGGTTCGTGTTCCTCGGCGCGGGTGCGTCGTCGGTCTACTTCCTCACGCCGTGCCGCTTCGACGGGCTCGCCGCCGGCGCGTTGCTCGCGCTGCTGCCGTCACCGCGACCGGTCGTCGCGCGCGTTCTCGTCGCCTCTGGGCTGGCCGGTCTCGGCGTCACCGCGTGGTGCAGCGGTTCGTCCCTGCCGGAACACAACCCGGCGATGCAGCGGTGGGGCATCCTCGCCGCGCTGCCGCTGGCGGCGGGCCTGCTCGTGCTCGCGAGGACGGGCGGCTTGTTCGCGCGCTTCTGCACGAATCGCGTGCTGCGTTCGTTCGGCCGCTACAGCTACTGCATCTATCTCGTGCACATCCTGCTCGTCGAGCAGGTGATCCGCGGGTGGATCGCGTTCGCCGAAGCGAACCCGGGCGCGCTCGATGACGTCTCGGCGCCGACGATCGTGATCGCGTTCACCGCGATGTGCGTGCCCGTGGTGTGGCTCGCGGGGTGGGTGTCGTGGCACGTCTTCGAGAAGCGCGTGCTCGCGCTGAAGCATCGCTTCGAGTCGTGACCGCCGCGGTCAAGGGGCGGACTTCCTGTTCTTGGCGACCGGTGCGTCGGGATCGCGGCCGAGGTGTTCGGTGAGCGCCTTCCTCAGCAGCCACTCGATCTGGCCGTTGATGCTCCGCATGTCCTGCTCGGCCCAGCGGCGCAGTTCCTCGAGGACCCGCGGCGGGAGGCGGAGCAGGAAGCCTTTCTTCTCGTCCGCCAAAGGTCACCCGTAGAGCGTGCCCGTGTTGACGACCGGCTGCGTGCCGCGCTCGCTGCACAGCACGACGAGCAGGTTGCTGACCATCTGTGCCTTGCGCTCCTCGTCGAGTTCGACGACCGAGTGCGCCTTCAGCTGTTCGAGTGCCATCTGCACCATGCCGACCGCGCCGTCGACGATGCGCTTCCGCGCGTCGATGATCGCTTCGGCCTGCTGACGCTGCAGCATGGCTCCCGCGATCTCCGGGGCGTATGCGAGGTGGCTCAGGCGAGCCTCGAGGACTTCGATACCGGCCATCTGCAGCCGCGTGGTCAGTTCCTTCTGCAACTCGGCGTTCACCGCGTCGCTGGCGCCGCGCAGCGAGACCTCGGTGTCGTGCGGGCTGTCGTACGGGTGCATCGACGCGAGGTGACGCAGTGCGGACTCCGTCTGGACCTGCACGTAGGACTCGAAGTCCTCGACGTCGAACGCCGCCTGCGCCGTGTCGCGCACGCGCCAGACGACGACTGCACCGATCTCGATCGGGTTGCCGCGCTGGTCGTTCACCTTCAGCTTGTCGCTGTTGAAGTTGTGCGCACGCAGGCTCACGACGCGGCGCGTCGCGAACGGGTTGATGCGGAAGAACCCGTCGCGGCGCAGGGTGCCGACGTAGTTGCCGAAGAGCACGATCACCTTCGACTGGTTCGGGTTCACCAGCACGAGGCTCTTCCAGAGCAGGATCGCGCCGAGGATCCCCAGGAAGCCGAGCAGGATGGTCGGCACGCCGAGCGCCGGCGTGCGGTGTTCGCAGAGCCAGCCGCCGAACGCGATCGCGGCGATGCCGGTGGGCACGAGGGCGATCCCGGTGAGCAGCGTGGCGAGGCCGGAGCCGGGATTCGGGTAGGTGAGTTCACGAGACGGTGTGTTCATGGTGGCTGCTAGCGAAGTGATATCAGACCGATAGCCCATCGTGGACGGGGCGCCGTCGAATCTGTCGCCTCGCCGGCGCGGTTCGCGACTCCTGGGCGGGGCGCCCCGGCCGCCGCCGTGACCGGCGTCGTCACAACGGGTTGGGGCGTCGATGCCACGGAGGCCGCGCGATCCGGATGACCGTGGCATGCCGTTCCCACGTCACCCGCTGGCGCTGCTGCACCTGGCTTCGACCATCGTCGTCCCAGCCGCCGTCGCCTGGTTCGCGGCCGACCGTCTGTCCCCCGCGCTCGCCATGCTCGCCGCGGTGTCCCTGCTGGGCCTTCTGGCGGCGGTCGGGTGTCTCCTGCTGCGAACGTCGCCGCTCGGTGCGATCACCTGGCGCAACCGGCTCGCAGGCTGGTGCATGCCATGGGCCCACCTGTTCGGCGCCGGCTCGCTCGGCCGACTCTGGGTGTCTTCGATCGTCGGCAACCTGGTCGTCGCGGGAATCGTCGTGCTCTTCGTGGCGCTCGCGCGGCGGGACCAGCCTGCACCGTGGTCGCTGCTCGGCGCGTGGCTGCTCGACGCCATCGTCGTGCTCTACCTGCTCGCGACGCTGACCAGGAGCCACCTTTGGGGTTCGTCGGCGGGGCACCGTCTCTTGCGTCTGGTCGCGCTGGTCGTGCTGCAGTTCGTCGCCAGTGTCGGGCTCCATCTCGCCGGCTCGACCGCGATGGCGGTGGGTGTCGCGGCGGGTCCCCAGCTCGTCGTCCTGGCGATCTGGCTCGTGTGGATGGTCGTGATCCTGACCGTAGGTCGCAACGCGCGCTGGAACTGACGGACCGCTACGGCGCGCTGAGCACCTTCCACCACAACTCACGGCCGATGCGGGCGCCGAACGCGACGCGCGTGCCGTCGGCCGCGAACGCCGGCGGTCCGACCTCGTCGAACGCCGGCGACTCCGTCGTGCCGAGCACGACGTGCCACTTGTCGCCGCGCTTTCGCGCAAACGCGATGCGGCCTTGCTTGCCGAAGGCCGGGTGCGCGAGGCCGTCGGCATCGGTCACGACGGCCTCGACCTTGCCCTTCCTGCCGCGCTTGCACAGCGTGAACCGGCCGCCGCTCCGGTCGGGGTCCTGCCAGCGGGCCAGGCCAGCGGCATCGCCGCCGCCGTCCTGCGCGACGAACAGCAGGTTCTCGCCTCCCTCGTCGAACACCGGGACTCCGACGAAGTCGTGTTCGCAGGTCGGGCGGGTGTCCTGGTCCGTGCCGATGCCCATCTTCGTTCCGCGCCGAACCTTGAACGCGATGTGTTTGCCGTCGCGGCTCCAGACCGGGGCGCCGGTTTCGTCGTCGCCGTCCCCGTAGGCCTTGCCGTCGACGGCGATGCGCACCCTGCCGGGCGCGGGCGGCGTCGGATCGTCCGTGGGAATCGGCAGGCCGCCGACGACCGCGACGACGGCGATGCGCTTGCCGTCGGGTGAGCAGACGACGTCTTCCACCGCGTCGTACCCCTGTTTCGTCGGCACTTCCTTCTTCTGATCGAACGTGAACGGCGTCTGCCGCCCGCCCTTCCCGCCGCAGGTGGCGACGATCGTGCCTTCGGTGTTGAACGTCGGCGCAACGAGGGACAGGGGGGAGTCGTACTTCTTCGTCGTCTTCGCGCCGAAGTGGAACACCATCGGGCTCTCCGTGTAGGCCCCGTCCTTGCCGACCTTCGCCCCGGGCTGCTCCCAGAACGCCGCGACGCCGCCTGCGCCGAGCGCGACCTCGCCGATCCAGTCGAAGGGCTTCCCCGCTTCGCCGTCGACGATCGCCCACCACTGTTCCGACGTCGGCTTCACCCGATTGCCCGCGCGGAACGCGAAGTGCTCGCCGCTGGCGTCCAAGACCGGTGGATTCAGGTAGTGGTATTCACCCAGGATCCGGTCGCCGACCACCGCGACGCCCGTCGCCCCGCGGTAGGCGATGTAGGCCACGAACCGGCCGCCCGTGCCGAACACGAACTTGGCCCGATCGACCTGTGTGCTTCCGTCGGGAGCCGTGATCGGCGAGCTGGCAAGGGCCAGTTCGGAGGGGACCGTCGCGAGTTGCCGCTCGGTGAACGGGTCCTGCGCCGGCACGTAGCCGGCCAGGAACAGGACGAAGGAGGCGGCGCACGCGGTGTTCCGGCTCATCGGGGGCCGCGGCGATAGTCCCGGGCAACATGTCGGTGACCGCATCCGCCGGGCTTTTTGCGCGGCGTCGCGGACTCGCGAGGTTCCTCCGCCCGGGCGCGGAAACCCCGGATGTCGGCGCGAGTCATTGAGCCGCGAAGCGCTCCTGTGACAATCGATCGCTCTCGTGACCGATACCGCACAGTTGCTGCACCGCTGGGCTTGTGGCGACCAGAATGCGTTGGCGAGCCTCGTCGCGCAGGACCAGCCCTGGATCGAACGCCACGTGCGCGCCCGCCTCGGTGAGCACCTGCGCAAACGCGCCGACACACAGGACATCGTGCAGGAGACCCTGCTGACGATCCTGCGCACCGGCCCTCGCTTCGTGTGCAGCGACCGCGCGCACCTCCGGGCGCTGCTTGCGCGCATGGTCGAGAACACGATCCGCGCCGCCGCGCACCACCACGGTGCGAAGAAGCGCGACCTCCGCCGCGAGGTCCCGGCGGTTGCACCTGCATCGAGCGGTTCGGTGCTGATCCTCGACCAGCGAGCCGCATCGGTCACCGATCCCGGCGCGGCGGCTTCCAGAGCGGAGACGCGGGACTGGCTTCGCCTGGCGCTCGAACTGTTGGAGCCCGACGACCGCAACGTGGTCCTGTGGCGTGAGTACGAAGAACTGCCGTTCGCCGAGGTCGCGGCTCGGCTCGGCATGACCGAGGACGCGGCGCGTATGCGGTTTGCGCGGGCGCTGCCGAAGCTCGCCAAGAAGCTGCAGGCGCTGCGCGCAGGCCAGCTCGACTCGCTGTTGGGCCGACCGGAGAGTTAGGCTGAAATGCCGAAAACCCGGCCGCCGGTGTTCGCTCGGCCGCGGTTCTCCTCCTGTTCCGCCGATGCGTCCCGACTCCCGACTCGAACGCGCGATGGACGTTTTCCTCCGCAGCCAGGCGGACGGAGTGCCGTCGGCGGAGGCGATCGCGCAGCATCCGGAACTCGCGGAATTGCTCACCATGCTGTGGGCAGAAGAGCCGCCGGCCGAGGGTGCCGAAGGTGACTTCGTCGGACCGTTCCGGCTCGTGCGCGAACTCGGCCGCGGTGGGATGGGCGTCGTCCACGAAGCGCACCAGACCTCGCTCGGGCGGCGCGTCGCGCTGAAGGTGCTCGGGACGGGTGCGACCCTGACTGCGTCCCAGGTCGCGCGCTTCCGCCGTGAGGCTCTCGTGCTCGCGCGCCTCGACCATCCGCACGTCGTGCGTGTGGTCGACGTCGGCGAGACCGAGGGCCGGCACTGGCTCGCCATGGAACTCGTCGACGGCTGCTCCCTCGCGGAGCACCTCGACCGCCTGCGCGCGGACCGCGCGGCCCACCGCGGCGAACTGCGTACGCTCGTGCAGGGCATCGCGCAGATCGCCGAGGCGCTGCAGCACGTGCACGACGCCGGCATCCTGCATCGCGACGTCAAGCCGTCCAACCTGCTGCTGCACCGCGACGGGCGCTGGTTGCTCTCGGACTTCGGCCTCGCGCGCGACGACAACGCGCCGACGGTCACGCGTGCCGGTGTGACCGTCGGCACGCCGAACTACATGTCGCCCGAACAGGTCGTCGCCGCGACGGCGACCCTGACCGCGGCGAGCGACGTGTTCTCGCTCGGCGCGACCCTGTACGAGTGCATCACGCTGCAGCGACCCTTCGACGGTCCCTCCACGGACGTCGTGTTGCGTCAGATCCTCGCGCACGACCCGATCGATCCGCGGCACCTGTTGCCGGGCCTGCCGGCGGACCTCGCCGCGATCGTCGGCAAGGCCCTCGAGAAGGACGTGGTGCGTCGCTACGCCACGGCGAGTGCGATGGCGAACGACCTTCGCGCCTTCCTCGATCTGCAGCCCGTGCAGGCGCGCTTGCCTTCCGTGCACCGCCGCGTTCATCGGTGGGTGCGGCAGCGGCCGCTGCGAGCCGTGCTTGCGGCGATCCTGGTTGCCTGCGTGGGGTTCGGCGTCATCGCCCTCGCCAAGCTGCCGGACCTGCGTGCCGCGGAGTTCGCCCGCCTGCAGCGCGAGTTCGAGTCGCGGTTGTCGACGGGCATGGCACTGAGCACGAGCCGCCGGTGTGACGCGGCGCTCGCCGAGTTGCGTCGTGCGCTGGAGCTGCGCCCCACGGACGCGACCGCGATCGCCGGATTGTGCCTCGCGATCCAGCGGAGCGGCGACCTGCCCGCAGCGGAGCAGGAGTTCGTGCGCCGTGCGCCGTTCGCCGACGACCAGGACACGATGCAGCGCCTGCGGGCGATGCAGCTGCAGAATGCCGGGCGGCGCGAAGAGGCCGAGGCGATGCGTGCGTCGCTGGCGCCGCCGCGCTCACCGGCGTCGTTCTGGCTGCTGGGTTCGGCGCTCCTGCTCGAAGCGGGACGCGACAGGGCGGCGGCGCGAGGGGCGCTCGAGAACCTGTCGCTCGCGATGCGGCTCGCACCGGCGCCGCGCATCGTGTGGGCCGTGCAGTGGGCGGTCGCCGCGAACATGGTGAAGGACGCCGCCGCGATGCGCGAATGCCGCGAGACCCTGCTGCGCCACTGGCCCGACGATGCTCTCGCGTTGCACTACGCGGCACTCGTGTCGCACGCGAGCGACCCTGCCGGTGCACTCGAACTCTGCCTGCGTGCGCGCGAGAAGGGCATGGATCCGGAGGAGAGTGCGTGGCTGGAGGTAACGCTGCGGGACGTCCTGCCCGACGACGCCGCGATGCTGGCCGCGGTGCGGCGCTGCCTCACGTTCCGGCACGACGACGTACGCAAGCACGGTCTGCTCGAAGCGTTGGCCAGGCGTGGCGACCCGCAGGGCGAGGCGCGCGAGGCCGAGGCGTGGCTGCGCGCCGAGCCGGAGAATCTCGAAGCGAAGACGCGCATGGCGATCGTCCTCGACAAGCGCGACGAGCAGGAGCCGGCGATTGCGCTGTTCGGGGAGGTCGCGGCGGCGCGTCCGAACGATCCAGATTCCTGGTACCGGCTCGCGGTCGCGCAACACGTCGCGCGTCGGGACGAGCCCGCGCGACGGTCCCTGCTGCACGTGCTGCAGCTCGCTCCGGAGCACGAGCGCGCACATGCGCGCCTGCTCGACGTGCTCGCGGACCTGGACGAGGTCGACGCGATGCTGGCGGAACGGCGCCGGTGGGCGGCCGTGCGGCCGCGCGATGCGGCGGCCCAGCTCGAGTTGGCGAACGCGTTGCTCGACGCGTCGCCCGTTGACCTTCAAGGTGCTCTTGCTGCAGCGATGACGGCGGACGTTCTCACCGCCGGTCTGGATGCGGACGCGATCGGATTACTCGCCGACGTGTTCGATCGCCTTGGTGACCCCGCTGGCAGTGCGGCATGTCGCTCACGCGCCAAGGGTTTGCATGCTCCAGGGTCGGGCACTGGTGATGGTCGGCGGTAGTTCCCTTCGTTCTACGAAGGTCGCTTGGACCGTGCTCAGCGGTTCCGGACTTCGTACGGCTGCGTCGGGTGAACCGACTCGAGCCTGAGATCGAAATAGAGGACCGCGCCTTGATCGGGCAGCTGCTTCCACGAGACGGTTCTCCGTTGCGTCCAGAGTCGTTCCGTGGATTCGCGTGGGGGCAACACTTCGAACTCCAATCGACCGCCGCCTGAGCGGGGCAACCCGAATGTGCAGGGGCTTGTCCCTTTGAACACGCCATTCAGGTTGACCAGGGCACCAGAGGGGAGGGTATTCACCTCGACGGACTTCTCGCTCACGTCGAAGAGCGAGGCGCATCCAGGAAGCAGGAGCAGCAACGCGGTTGCCGCGGTCCGAATCGGGTCCATGGGCCCGATCATGTCGAACAACCCTCGAAGTGCAATTTGATGCGGCCGCACTGCGAGGCGTTGCTGGGAACCGCGGAATCTGCGCCATTCGTGAGTCGGGCTTGTTCGGTTCGTGCCGCGACTGCTCCTTGACCCTCCGCCGCCCGTCGGCGGCAAGACCCAAGGAGGTCCCGATGCTGCGTTCCCGAGCGCGCCGGCCGCTGAAGCCGGTCCTGACCGTTCTTCTCGTTTCCTCGTTCTCCGCGATGCTGACGGCACAGGCGTCGCCGCCGCCGCTGCCCCAGGCAGCGCTCGCTGCGCACCGCTTGTTCGTCGACGCGGCGGCCGACGGCACCGTGTGGGCGCGCGGCGCCGACTGGAAGGCCGCGTTCACGGCGCGTGGGATCGAGTTCGTCCCGTTCCTCGGCGCCGACGCGCCGCGCAATTCCTCGGTGCACCTCGTGGCGGACGAACCTCGTGTCTCGGATGCGCCGCGAATCGTCGCCGAGCGCCGCATCGAGATCGCCCGCAGCGAGTGCATCGAGCGCTACGACCTCGCGCCGGGCCACGTCGAACAGTCGTTCGTGATCGCGCAGCGCCCCGCAGGCGGCGCCCTCGTCGTCCGGATGCGCGTGGCGACCGAACTGTCCTTCGCGGCGAACGACGACGGCTCGTTCGTGTTCGCGAACGAACGTGGCGGCGTGCGCTACGGCCGCGCGATCGTGTTCGATGCGGCGGGACGCCGGAGCGATGTCGGGTCCGTCTGCGACGGCGCGACCCTGACCCTCACCGTGCCGGTCGACTTCACGCGTGCAGCGACCTTCCCGGTCACGATCGACCCGATCATCCAGACGTTCGACATGTCACCGGGCATCGGTGGCGGCTTCAGCGTGCTCGATGCCGACTGTGCGTACCTCGGCACGTTCAACGGCCTCTACGCTGCGGTGCACGAAGAAGCGTTCAGTGCGACGGACCACGACGTCTTCGTCACGACGTGGGACCGCGACGGCAACCCGGGTCCGGGCACGTACGTCGACTACACGACGGCCTACTGGGCCGCACCGCGCATCGCGAGCCATCGCGGTGCGTCGCAGTTCCTCGTCGTCGCCGCGAAGGGCATGCCCGCGCTGAACACACGCACGATCGACGGCCGCACGCTCACGTGGGACGGTGCAGGCACACTGACCGCGAGCGCGCAGTTCTCGATCAGCAACCTCGGCACCGGCAAGAGCCCGGACGTCGGTGGCGATCCGAACCCGAGCCCGCCGGCGCCCGGCAATTACTGCGTCACGTGGGAAGCACCGAACGGCGCGGGCTACTGGTACAACATCGTGCACACCGACGGCTCGTTGTTCGCGGCGAACGGTGTGTGGCAGAACCCGGCGCCGTTCCAGAGCGTGAGCAGCGTGCGCGTCGGAAAGTCGTGCGGCGTGGGCGCCTACACGACCCGCGAGTGGGTGGTGGTGATGCAGAAGCTGGCCTTCGGCAGCAACACGGACATCCTCGGCGCGCGCCTGGGCATCGACGGCAACGTGATCACGACCTCGTTCCCGATCGACGGTTCGCCCGCGAAGGAGACGAATCCCGAGGTCAGTTCGATCACCGATCCGATCGAGGGCAACGAGTGCTTCGTCGTCGTCTACCAGCGCACGATCCCGGGCAGCATCGCGGCGCCGCAGAACGAGGACGTCGTCGCGCAGCTCTTCACGGGCACGACCCCGCTCTCCGGCCCGGTGAACATGAGCGACCTGCTGCTCACCGATCCGATCGGCGACCAGTACGACCCGTGCGTCGACACCGACGGATACCGGTTCACGATCGGCTTCACGGAGGACCCGGCAATCCTCGGCACGGACACTGTGGCGAGCCTCGCGACGGTGCACGTGCACGCGGGCGCCTTCAACTACACCGAGCTGCCGGCTGCGCTGAGTTCGTACCCCGGCCCCGACGGCCACGTTCGCGTCACGTCGGAGCGCAGTGGCGGCACGTTCACGCCGCGCTACATGGCGACGTGGGACCAGACGTCGAACGCGACCGGACTGTCGTCGGTGCACGGCGCGTTCTGGGCCGGACACCTCGCGGCCGGACCGACGTCGTACTTCGCGTTGCAGTCGTTCGGCTGCGGCACGCTGACGATCACGCCGTCGGGTCTGCCCGCGCTCGGCAGTGTGTTCCAGATCGACCTCGCCAACGCCTCCGGCATCCCCGTCGTGATGTTCGGCGACGATCTCGCGGCGCCTGCGACGCTCTGCGGCACCTGCGTGCTCGGCGTCGATCCGAACGCGTTCGTCTTCCTCACGATCGGCACCGTGTCCGTCTACGTGCCGCAGGACACGACGCTGATAGGGACGTCGTGGGGGGCGCAGGGCATGGACGTCTTCGCTCCGAACGGCTGCGCAGCCCCGTTCGACTTCACGCTCAGCGACATGATCCTGGTCACTCTGCTGTGAAGTCCTCGCGTCCGAGGTCCTCGCGCGAGAACGGCAGCGCGCCGAGGAATCGGCGTCCGTAGGCCTTCGTCCGCACGCGAGGATCCATGACGACGACCTTGCCGCGATCCTGGCTGCTGCGGATCAGCCGGCCGAAGCCCTGGCGGAACTTCAGGATCGCCTCCGGCAGCGAGTGGTCGGCGAACGGGTCGCGGCCCTGTGCGCGGAGCGCCTGCATGCGTGCCTGCACGAGCGGGTGGCCGGGGCTGGCGAAGGGGAGCTTCGTCACGATCACGAGCGTCAGCGCGTCGCCGCGCAGGTCGATGCCTTCCCACAGACTGTCGGTGCCGAGGAGCACCGACGTCGCCTGCTCGCGCTTCTGCGCGAGGAGACGCGCGAGAGGTGCTTCACCCTGCACGAGCAGCTCGATGCCGTGCTCGGCGAGCGGTGCGCGCAACGCGGCGGCGAGGGAGCGCACGAGATCCCACGACGTGCACAGTACGAGGCCGCGGCCGCCGTTCGCGACGAGGTGGCGCAGGGCGCGCTCCGCGACCTCGTTGCGGAACGCCGCCGCCTGCTGCGACGGATCGGGCATCGCCTCCTCGACGACCAGGTCGACCGCACGGTCGTAGTCGAACGGCGAGCCGAGTCGCAGCGTGTCCGCTTCGTCGATGCCGAGCTGGCGGCGCAGCCAGGCGAACGACGGGTCGTCGCCGGTGCCGACCGTCGCGCTCGTCAGCACGGTGGTGGGGCCGTTCGTGAAGAGGTGCTGGCGCAGCGCCTGGCTCACGTCGAGCGGCGCACCGCAGAGCTGGGCGCCGTGACGCGACGGCTCGATCCAGCGCACGAGCGGCGTGCCGGCCTCCGGGTTGTGCACGCAGAGCGAACGCAGCATCGCGCAGAGTGCGTCGAGTCCGTTGGCGCGGGCCTGCAGTTCCATCCGCGCGTCCATCTCCTCCGTACGCACCGCGGACGTCGCGACCTCGGTCGACAGCGCGCGCAGCACCGGCGTGAGCGGTTCTTCGAGTGTTTCGTCTCGCAGCGGCACGCCCTCGCGGCCGTCGGAGCGCTGGAGGCGCTCGGCCAGCAGCGCGAAGAACGCCTCGTTGTGGTGGTGCGCCTCCTCCCAGAGCACGCGCGCCGCCGGAGTGCCGTGCCGCGAGAGCAGGCTGCGCTCGCTGCGGCGGCCGTGCAGTCGCCGCAGGTGCCAGCCGATGGTCCGTGGGCCGACGCGCAGGCCGAGACTCTCCGTCGCGGTGCGTTCGAGGTGGTGCGCTTCGTCGAAGATCACGACGCGATGCGGCGGCAGATACGACGCGCCGGCGATGCGCAGCGCCAGGTCCGCGAAGTAGAGCGCGTGGTTGACGACGAGGACCTGCGCGCTCTGCATGCGACGTCGCGCGCGTTGCCAGTGGCAGTGGTCGAAGTGCTTGCACGCGCGCTGCAGGCAGTTGCCGTGTTCCGCCTGCACTTCGTCCCAGACCTCGGGCAGCGGCGGGAAGTCGAGATCGAGGCGCGTGCCGTCGTTCGTGCGCAGCGACCAGTCGACGATGCGGCGCAGCTGGTCGTGTCGTTCCGGATCCTCGAACAGGTGCTGCTCGCGCTCCGCGAGGTGCATGCGGCGCAGGCAGAGGTAGTTGTTGCGCCCGATCGCCGTGACCGACGACCACTCGAACGGGAGCACCGCGTGCAGGAACGGCAGGTCCTTCTGCTCGAGCTGTTCCTGTAGTGCGATCGTGCGCGTCGACACGACGACCGGGCCCTCGCCCTGGTGCCGATCGGCGTGGATCGCCGCCGGGAGCAGGTAGGCGAACGACTTGCCGGTGCCGGTCCCCGCCTCGGCGATCAGGTGGCGGCGCTCGGCGAAGGCTCGCTCGATCGCGATCGCCATCTCCACCTGCTGCGGCCGCGGCTCGAAATCGGGCAAGCGCCGTGCGATCGGGCCCTCGGGTCCGAGCAGGTCGCGCACGGTCGCTCCGGTGTCTTCGGTCATGCGGTGCCGCGCGCGGATTCGGCGCCGCGGCGCAGGTTGCCGGCCGATGGCGGTCGCGTCAACGCGGCAGTGCCACGTTCGTCGGGCGCGATCACGCGTTGCCGTTCGCGGGAACGGTCGGCGCCGCGGCGCCGGGCAGGAAGTCCTGCGGCAGGATGAGGCGGTTCCACTGGGGCAGTCGTCGGTCGTGCAGTACCGGCATCGCCTCGAAACGGCCGCTCCGCATCTGTCGCGCGAGGCGGTCACCGAGTTCGCCGTGGCGGCGCACCCAGTGCGATCCGGCTCTCACGACGGCGCGATGGTCGCGGAATTCGTAGCGAACGCGCAGCATCTCGGGCAAGACGAGCCGGACCGGCGAGATCGCGGTGACGCGACCGACCGTTGCGTCTCCGTGCACGAGCACCTGCCTGAGCTGGAACGAGCCCGCGAGCCAGCCGAGCAGCAGCAGCGCGCCGGGTACGACGAGAACGCCGAGCCAGAATCGGGGCCGCAGCCAGGTGCGGTCGACGAAGATCACCGTTCCCTTGGCTGCGTTGATACCTGGCTGCTCCTCCAGCACGACGACTTCGATCGCGTCGCCGACGGCGATCGTGCCCGCCGCCGCGGACGACGCGCCGTCGCGGCGGGCGCCGTCCCAGTCGAAGTGGTAGCGCACCTGCTGTCGGTCGTGGCCAGCGATTGCGTCGATGGCGAAGGCGCGCCCGGCGACCGTTCGCGTCGGGCCGCGTTCGAGCCGCTCCTGATCGCTCGGTTTGCCGCCGGACTGCAGGAACATCAGCCAGGCGAGCAGGCATCCCGAGACGATCGCCATCGCACCGATCGCCAGCAGCGGCCAGCGATGCGCGAACACCGGGCGCATCCGGATGCGTCGCGGCGCCGGTGGGATCCTGCGCACCTCGTGCATCATGGCGCGGCGATGAGAGCATGGTCGCGCGTCCCCGTCGAGGCGCGCGGCTAGAGTTCCGGTTCGCGAATGCGCCATGGAACTTCATCCGTCGCACGGTCTCTGGCTGCGACCGCGCTCTGCTGTGCATGCCTCACCGGTGTGCTCGAGGCGCAGACGATCGACGAACTGCGCGAGCAGGTTCGAGGGGTTGCCGGGGCGGCGCGCCTCACGGCGATCGTCGCGGGGCTGGTCGATCTGAGCGAGAACGACGACCTCTCGGCCGGACGGCTCACCATCACGCCTGGACAAGACCTCGACGTCGACACCTGGAAGCTGCCGTGGCGGAGCAACGTTGCGATCGGCAACGGGCCGACCGAACTGCACCTGGAAGCCGGCATCGGCTACTTCCTGTCGCGCTCCGCGACGGATGACGTGTGGGGCGGCGCGCTGCCCGGTCTCGAGACGGGCCTGCGCACGCGGTGGGAGGGCGTTTCGGGGTTCGTCGGCGCCGGTCCGCGCTTCGACCTCGGCTCCGGATTCCACGCGGGGCCGGTCGTCGACGTGTCGTTGTCGTACGTCGAGAACGACGCACTCTGGTCCGGGCCGGGGGCCGCGCTGACGGAGGCGCTGCTCGACGGAGTCCTGTTCGACTGGCACGCGACGACGCTCGCCTACGGAGTCGCCGGTCGCCTCGAACACGAACTGCGTATCGCCGAACTGCGGTCGCTGACGTCGCTCCTTCGCTACGACTTGCGGCGCTTCGACGGCATCGACAGCACCGACGAGGCGCAGGACTTCGAGGACACCATCCAGCGTGTCGTGGTGAGTTCGGCGTACGACGCGCCGACCGGACTGCTGTTCTCCGGTGGTCCGGTGCTCTGGGAGCTGCACCTCGCCTACACCCGGTATCTCGGCGACGACGACGACGTGCTCGGCTTCACGGACTACTACGAAGTCGGCTGCGCGCTCGAGGCGCCATCGCCGCTCCTGCAGACGATGCGTCTCTCGGGTGCGCTGCTGTTCGGCGAAGACGTGCGCGGATGGAGCCTCGGCTTCTCGCTGACGTTCTGATCCGGGCGGCGTCGCCTGCGTCAACTCGTGGCCGCCGGTTCGCGACCGTGCGCACGCAGGATCCAATCGCGGAACGCACGAAGCGCCGGCAGCTCGCGCCGGCCCTCCGGGTAGACGAGCCAATAGCCCTTCCCGGTGCGGACCCTCGTGTCGGCGAACGCTTCGATCACGGTGCCAGCCGCGAGTTCGTCCTCGACCGCGAACGCGGGCAGCACGGCGACGCCGAGTCCGGCGATCGCCGCTTGCAGGACCATCGCGTGGTGTTCGAACCGCGGGCCGCGGCGACCGTCGATGCCCGTCACTCCCTTTGCCGCGAACCACTCGTCGAACGCGGCGGGGCGCGTCGACATCTGCAGCAGCGTGGCGGTGCGCAGTTTCGCGGGGGTCGAGAGGTCGTGCGTCTCCCGATATGCGGGGCTGCAGACGAGCAGCACGTGTTCGTCCATCAGCGGCTCGAGTACGGCTCCGGGCCAGTGGTTCTCGCCGTAGTGGATCGCGGCATCGAGGTCCTCGGTGGCGAAGTCGAACATCTGCAGCTTCGTCGTGAAGTGCACCTGGATCTCCGGATGGGCTGCCGCGAACGAAGGGAACCGCGGGATCAGCCACTTCGTGCCGTACGTCGGCAGGATCGCGAGCTGCAGCACGCCGCCGCCGCGCTGCAGCGTGCGCAGTTCGAGAGCCGCGGCCTCGAGCCGGTCGAACGCCGCGCGCACGTGGACGAGGTAGCGCTCGCCGGCAGCCGAGAGAAGGATGCGCTGGCGTTCGCGCACGAACAGGTCGACCCCGAGGTGCTCCTCCAGGTTCTGGATCTGGCGGCTGATTGCGCCCTGGGTCAGGTGCAGTTCGGCCGCAGCGCGCGTGAAGCTCTGGTGGAAGGCAGCGGACTCGAAGGCCTGGAGGGCGCCCGTCGCAGGGAGGGTTCGTGCCACATCATGAGTCTATCGCATGAAGTGATGCTGAGAAGTCGTGCACGTCGTGGCTCCCCAGGTTCGAACGGATCGTTAGATTCTTCGCCGTGGCGCGCGCTCCTTCGGGCGATCGCCGCGCCGCCGAGAGCTGCTGATTCACCGCCGACCTGATGCGATCCATGCACAATCTTCATGAGACCAACCTCTGGGCCTTGCTCGAACGGACCGTCGGCACGGTGCGGACCGTGCGCCTCTTCGAGGCCATGGAAGTGCACCCGAGCCTGCTGCTGTCGCACGCGAGCCTGGTGAGCCGCGCCGAACTCGCGCAGGCGCTCAACATGCTGCTGTTCGAGGACGTCACCCGCCGCGTGCCGATGGCGGCGGCCTACGTGACGGAGTCCGTGCGTCGCGGCAAGAGGCTCGTGTTCGATCACGGAGCGCTCCGGACCGTCGCGGCGCCGTGCGGCGCACTCCCCGCCGGCGAACTCGCCTTCCGGCGCATCCTCGAGCCGCTGGGCTTCGAGTGCCGCGGCGTCTACCCGCTCGATCGCCTCGGCATGACGGGGCGCGCCTACACGCACAAGGACCTGCCCGAGACGATCGCGCAGTTCTTCGTCAGTGAACTTCACCCCGAGCGCTTCTCCGCCGAGTTCCAGCACGCCGTGCAGCGCGTGGTCGGCGGTTCGCGCGATCCGCTGCCGAAATGGACCGAGCCCATGCTCGCGGCGCTGTCGTGCGACGGCAGCCTCGGTTTCGCCGACGCGGTGCGCCTGCTGCCGAACCTCGTCGCGTGCTTCGACCGCCAGCATGGCGAGCCGCGCTGGTCCGACTACGAGATCCTTCTGCGGGAGTCGAAGGAGATGGCGTGGATCGCGACGGAGGGCAACGCCTTCAACCACGCGACCGACCGCGTGGACGACGTCGACGCCGTGGCCGCCGAGCAGCGCCGCGCCGGTCGCCCGGTGAAGCCCGAGGTCGAAGTGTCGAAGAGCGGCCGCGTCCGCCAGACCGCCTTCCGCGCGACGATGGTCGAACGCTTCTTCGTCGCCGACGACGGCTCGCTGAAGACCGAACTCGTGCCGGGCTCGTTCCACGAGTTCATCACGCGCGACGAGGAGTCGCCGGGCGTGCTCGACCTCCGCTTCGACAGCGGCAACGCGACGGCGATCTTCAAGATGACGTCGAAGGCGTGAGCCGATCGGGCACGCGCCGGCCCGAAGAAGTTCCCGAACGCGCCGCCGGGGTCCTGGCGTCGCCGCAGTCGATCGCCGTAGATTCGCCGCAATGACGGATGCCCTGGTGCAGGCGCTGCGCGGCGCCCTCGGTGAGCGTGGCGTGCTCGAGAGTCCGGAGGACCGGGCCCGGTTCGAGACGGGCTGGCGCTACGGCAGGGGCGCTGCACGCTGCATCGCCCGACCCGACTCGACTGCGCAGGTCGCCGAGACGCTCCGCATCTGCGCGCGTCACGGCGCGCGGGTAGTGGCGCAGGGGGCCAACTCCGGCCTGGTCGCCTCGTCGACGCCGGATGCGAGCGGATCGATGGTCGTGCTGAGCCTCGAGCGCCTGAATCGCACGATCGACGTCGATGTCGAGGGGCGCACCGTCCTCGTCGATGGCGGGGTACTGCTGAGCCAGTTGAACGAGGCGCTCCTTCCGCACGGATTCTGGTTCCCGGTCGATCTGGGCGCCGATCCGCAGGTCGGCGGCATGGTCGCGACCAACACCGGCGGCACACGGCTCCTGAAGTACGGCGACGTGCGGCACAACCTGCTCGGCATCGAGGTCGTGCTAGGGGACGGCCGGGTGCTGTCGCTGCTGAACAAGCTGCGCAAGAACAACACCGGCTTCGACGCGAAGCATGCGTTCGTCGCGACGACGGGCGTGTTCGGCATCGTGACGCGCGCTGTCCTGCAGGTCGCGCCGGTGCCGAAGCAGCGCGCAACGGCGCTCGTCGCGTGCAGCGGCGGCGCCGCGGTGCTCGAACTCCTGCGCGCGCTCGAGGCGGAACTCGGCGACGTGCTGAGCGCCTTCGAGGTCATGAGCGCCAACGCTCTCGGGCCCGTGTTCGCGCACCAGCCGAACCTGCGGCGGCCGTTCGCGGACCTGCCGCCGTACTCCGTGCTCGTGGAACTGTCGTCGACACTCCCGGCCGAAGCCCTGCACCTCGAGAACGTGCTCGAGTCGTGTCTCGGCGCCTTCCTCGAGCGCGCCGGGGACAGCGTGCCGGACGTGCTCGTCGGCAAGGGCGACGAGTTCTGGCAGATGAGGCACCACATCAGCGAGAGCCTGCGCAGCGAGGGCAAGATGCTCGCGTTCGACGTCAGTGTGCCACGTTCCCGGCTGCCGGCGTTCACCGCCGACGTGCAGGGGATGCTCGCCGAACGGCATCCGCAGGTGCGTCTGTGCGATTACGGCCACTGGGGCGACGGTGGAACGCACCTCAATCTTCTGTGGCAGGAGAAGGACGTCGCCGACGGGAAGGCGCTCGTCGCCGCGCTGCAGGACACGATCTACGACCTCGCGGTGAACGGCTATCAGGGCAGCTACTCGGCCGAACACGGCGTGGGTCCGCACAACCAGCGCTTCTACGACCGCTACACGGATCCCGTGGTGAAGGCCATGTGCCGCGTGCTCGGCGACTTCTGCGACCCCGGCGATCTGCTCGGCACCGTGCGTCTCGAATGACGGGCCTTCGGGTGCTGGAGTGGTCGTTCGCAGCGATGGCCGTCTGGCTCGCGTGGTCGACCGCGATGGAACTGTGGGTCGCGTGGTACTCGGGCGTCGACGACCGGCTTCCGACGGCGCATTGGTGGCTCGGAGCGGCGCGCGTCACGGTCTTCCTGCTCGCGGCTGCGCTGGTCGTCGCGACCGAGCTCGCGGCGTCCGACCGTTGATCGGGCGGGACCCGCGGCGCCGGGCCCTCTCGTCACAGTTCGCCGCCCCCGGTCGCCGATAGGCGGTGTCGAGGATCGAAACACATGCCGGCCACCTGCACGCCCGTCGTCGACGAACACGCCTACAAGCTCTACTCGGAGTACACGGGCATCCCCGAGGAAGTGATCGCGCAGGCGGCGAAGAACTTCGGCAGCTTCAACCTCGTCACGTGGAACGAGTGTCCCGGCGCGGACTGGACCGAGAAGGCGAAGGTCTACTACGAGACCAACCCGGAGTACCTGTTCGACCTGCTGTACGGCAGCCAGACGAAGGCCAGGCGCCGCGCGATCTACCAGCAGTACGGACATTGGCCGTGGATGGTCGGCAACGGCGAGGATGTCCTCGAATTCGGCGGCGGCCTCGGCTTCTGCTGTTCGATGCTGCGCGACGAGGGCAAGCGCGTCACGTACGTCGACGTCGACGGTCCGGCGGCGAAGTTCGCGAAGTGGTACTTCGCGCGCTGTGGCCAGCCCGACATCGAGCAGATCCTCACGCCGTCGGAGCGCCTCGTGCTGCCCGAGGGGCGCACCTGGGACCTCGTGTTCTCCGATTCGGTGATCGAGCACGTGCCGGATCCCGCCGGCACGGTGGAGACACTCGCGCGCGCGGTCCGTCCCGGCGGGCTGCTCTACCTGATCATCGACGCGCACGAAGTGAGCGCGGCGTTCCCGATGCACCGGCACGTGCACCTCTCGGAGATCCTCGCGGGCGCGCCGACGCTGGGACGCATGCAGCACGTGCTGCACCAGGGCGATGGTCTGAACGCCTTCCGCGCGCCGGTCGACTCCTGATCGCGGCCGGACGTCGCCTCAGCGACGGATCCGGAACACCACGCGTTCGCGATGCGTGCTCGCGACCGCGATGCCGCCGCGTCTGGCCGGCTGGAACCGCCACGAGCGCAGCGCTGCGAGCGCCGCTTCGTCGAGGGCCGCGTTGCCGGACGTCGCTTCGACCGCAGCGTCCAGCACGCTCCCCGCGCAGTCGAGGCGCAGGAGCACGACGACGACGCCTTCGATGCCGCGCCGACGCGCCGACAGCGGGTAGTCCGGCGGCGTGTTCTCGTTCGAACGGGACGATGCCTGCACGTCGGGCGTCGACTCCGAGGTGGGGGAGGCGGGCGGCGGCTGGCTCGTGTCAGTGTCCGCGGGCGTCGGCTCGACCGAGGGCGTGGCGTGGCTCGGGCGCGCCTGGACGGGGGACGACCAGACGCTCGGCGAAACGGACCGGACCGGAGTCCCGATCGCGGCGTCGAGAGGCTTCGAAGGCGCGTCGAGGTCCGGGGCCGTCGGCGGCTCCGCGATGTCGACCAGTTGCAGTTCGCCCGGTGGCTCGGCTTCGGTGTCCAGCGGCGGCACCGGCGGCGGCGGCGGCGGCGCTTCGACTTCGATCGTGGCGTCCGGCGGAAACTCGATCCGAGCGATGATGGGCACGGCGCTCGGAGGGACGGCGTGGAGCGGTGCGCCCACGGTCCCTCGCCAGTCCCGCGTTGCGGCACGGTAGTCCTGGTGGCACAGCGCGGCGATCGCCGCCGCGTGCACGCACAGCGACGCCAGCAAGGCGCAACGCGTCCGTGCACCGGTTCGCCGGGACGGGTTGTCGCTTCGATCCGGCACGTCGTCGGTCACGGCAGTCGTTCCGGGAAGACTCCGCACGGGTCGTCGGGCCAGTGCCGCGCGTTCGACGGCCACGCGACCGTGCCGCGGTGGCGCCGTTCGTTGGTGGGCGTGTCGCCGCGGCCGCGCATCGCCTTGGCGAACAGGCGCCAGCCCTCGACGCCCGCTTTCGACGCCGTGTGGAAGCCGCCCCAGCCGAACGCGACGACCGTGTCCGTCGGAACGGTGGTCGGCCACAGTCGGCCGGCGGCGATCTCGTGCAGGAGCAGTCGCTGCCAGACCCCCGCGGCCTCGTGTGCAGGAGTCGACACCGGGATCTCGGGCAGCGCGACTTCGCCGAGCAGCAGCGCGGTCGGGGCCGCGGGACCGACGCAGGCGATGATCTGCTCGGACACGCGCCCGGGTTCGCGCAGGTCGGGAGTGCCGTCGCTGCGGCGGTTGGCGCGGCTCGTGCCGTCGAGGTGCCAGTGGATCAACGCGGGCGCGAAGCCGGGCGACAGCTCGTCGCGGTGGATCTGCACGATCACGTCGGCGCCCGGCTCGAGCCATGCCGACGGAAGCCGTTGCACGAACGCGCGCGCGATGGGTCCTCCGTGTTCGAGCAGGAACGCCGGCGCCGCCGCGCGGAACTGCGGTTCTGCCGCCAGGGCCGCCATCGAGAACCTGGGCATCGGCGCCAGCACCTCGTAGCGAGACCGGAATCGCAGGTCGCGTTGCTTCGCCCAGGCCGGCAGCTCACCGTCGGGCGTCGTCGGGGCCGGCGCGAAAACGCGCGCCCCCGTCCGCTCCCAGCGCGCGAGTTCGCGACCGTCACGCGGTCGGAGGAGGATCACCGCGACTTCCTGACGATGCTCCGTGCGATGGAAGCGCAGTGGCGTGCCGCTGCGCACGAAGGCCAGCGAGCAGGCATCGACGAGTTCGCCGGCAACCTCGAGCAATGGCGCATCGCCGAGGCACGCGATCGCGACCTCGCTCGTGCTCGTCGTCGGCGCCGGTTGTTCCGCCGGGATGCCCGGTGCCGCGCCTTCGCGCAGGTCCACGGTCTGGCACTCGAGCGTCAGTTCACGCCCCGGCCAGCGGTTCGCGGCGGCGGCGACCGCGGCGGCGAGCAGGGGATGGCGATCCGCGGCCGATGCGGCGCTGACGCAATACGACATCGGAAGTCTCGCGAGATCGGTCCGCAGCGCCGGCGCGAACGAGTGACGGTCTTCGCGGGGGACGGAAGTGCGGCTCAAGGGTCGACTCCTGCGGCGAGTGCCGCCGCCAGACCGCGGACCGCGACGGTCACTCGACCGTCGCCGGGATCGAACACGTCGGCATCGACGCCGTAGACGTTCGCGAGCAGGGCAGGAGTCACGACTTCGCGCGGCGGACCCTCGGCCACCAGCCGGCCGCGATCGAGAACGACCAGGTGGTCGGCCCATTGCATCGCCATGCCGACGTCGTGCAGCACGACGACGACGGTGCGAGCGAGGTCGCGATGAAGGCTCCGCACGAGCGTCATCACCTCGAACCGGTGCGCCAGATCGAGCGCGGCCGTCGGTTCGTCGAGCAGCAGGTAGCGGGTGTCCTGGGCCAGTACGAGGGCGATCCATGCCCTCTGACGCTGGCCGCCCGACAGCGTGCCGACGAGGCGATCGGCGTACGGCAGCATGCCGGTCGCCGCCAACGCGGTCTGCACCTGCACGTCGTCGGCTGCGCGGCGCGCGCCGTGCCAGGAACGGTGCGGGAACCGGCCGTACGCGGCCAGATCGAGCACCGTGAGGTCGGCCGGCGCCTGAGGTGCCTGGGGCAGCAGTGCGAGCTGCCGCGCGATCGCGGCAGCGGCAAGGCCGCGCAGGTCGTGGCCGTCGAGCCGCACGCTGCCGTTCGCCGGACGCAGCAGGCCGGCGAGCGCGCGCAGCACCGTGGACTTCCCCGAACCGTTCGGGCCGATCATGGCCGTCACGCGTCCCTCGGGGATCGTCAGGGAAAGATGCTCCGCGACCGTCCGATCGGGGTAGCGCAGCGTGACGTCGTGCAGGGAGAGGGTCATGGCGTCTCAATTGCTCTGCCACGGCGTCGGCCGCAGCATCAGGAAGGCGAACCACGGCACGCACGCAACCACGACGACGATGCCGGCGGGGATCTCGACTCCGGGGCTCAGGACACGACCCAGGGCGTCGCTGCCGAGCAGCAGCAGGGCGCCGGTGACCGCTGCGGCGTCGGGGCGGTTGGCGCCGCCGCCGCCGATGACGCGTGCGAGGTGGGGCGCGGCGAAGCCGAGCAGTCCGAGGGCGCCGCCGAACGCGGTGCAGGCGGCGACGAGCAGGGCCGCGAGCGCGAACGCCGCCCGTCGATCGATGGGCACGCGCAGCCCGAGCGACCCGGCCGTGTCGTCGTCGAAGCCGAGCGCGAGCAGGCGCGGAGTGAGGAGCAGCAGCGTCGTCGACAACACTGCCCATGGCGAGTAGAGCGCGTCGACGTGCGTCCAGGACGTGCTTCCGAGGGAACCGGCGAGCCAGCCGAGCGCGTAGGCGCTGGTCGCGGGTTCGGCGCAGAGCGCGATCGCGAACATCGCCGCCGTGCAGAGAGCGCCGAGCGCCGTGCCGACGAGCAGGATGCGCGTCCCGTTCCACGGCACGCGAACGCCGGTGCAGACGAACAGCATCGCGGTCGCGAACATGCCGCCGCCGAACGCGGCGGCGGGTATCGCGAGCGTGGACAGGACGGTGCCCTCGGCGTGCCAGAGCAGCAGCAGCACCGCGGCAGCGGCTGCGGCCGGGACTCCGAGCACGGACGGTTGGGCGAGCGGATTGCGGGTCACTCGCTGGATGGTCCAGCCGGCCGCGCCGATTCCGCTGCCCACCATCGTCGCGAGCACGATGCGCGGCACCGTGAACTGCCAGGTGACGACCGACGACCACGATGTCGGCTCCGCAGCGTCGACGCTCATGCGTGGTGCCTCCGACGCGTCAGAGTCATTGCGAGGAACACCGTGGCGCCGATCGCCATCGTCGCGACGCCGAGTGGCACGCCGCGCTGGGTGCTGCCGGCACGGACGAGCAGGTCGGCCGAGCCCGTCAGCACGGCGCCACCGAGAGCGCAGCCCCAGAGGCGGCCGATCGGCGATGGCAGGCGCACGCGGGTCACGATGTTCGGCACGATCAGTCCGACGTAGGCGACGGGACCGGCGACCGCCGTTGCCGTTCCCGCGAGGCAGACGATCGGCACCAGCGCCGCGAAGCGAACGCGCCCCGGCGCGGTGCCGAGGCTGCGGGCGACGTCGTCGCCGAGCCGCAGGGGGTCGAGTCGCAGCACCAGGTCCGTCGCCAGGCCTCCACCCACGGCGACTCCGCCGGCGAGCACGGACACCTGCTGCCAGTCCACGTGCAGCAGGCGGCCGATCATCCAGCCGAGGAGCGCGTGGTTCATCGCGTGCGCGAGCAGGATCGCGACGGTGAGTGCCGCAGCCAGTTGGTCCAGCAGAACGCCGCCGAGGATCCAACGCCCGCGGTCGGTGCGAGCGGCGCCGACGGCGCCGAGTCCGGCGATCACGAACGTGGTGGCCGCAGCGCCGCCGAGTGCGGCGGCCGTGTAGGCGAGTTCCCCGATCGACGGCGTCGAAACGAGCGCGATGATCGCGCCGAGGTTGGCGCCGTTGTGGATGCCGAGCACCGAAGGAGCGGCGAGTCGGTTGTCGGCCAGCGTCTGCAGGAGCAGTCCGGCCATCGCGAGTGCTGCTCCGAGCAGCATCGCGACCAGCGCCCGCGGCAGGCGGACTTCGCGGACCACCATCACGGTTTCCGCGTCGCCGATGCCGACCGACCCGGCCAGCGCCTCCCGCAACGACAACGGCACCGGGCCGCACGCGAGCGACGCGACGAACACCGTGAGCGCGGTTGCGCCGAGCAGGTGTGGCAAGAGCCGCGTCGGGTTCATGGCGCCACGACCCGGAGGATGTCGTCGCACATGCGCAACTTGCCCAGCAGGCCGCTCAACACCCAATGGCGGTGCACGGTGATTGTCGCCACCCGGCCCGTGCGCGCCGCCGTCACCCGCAGCCACAACGGGTGCCGCAGCACGCGGGCGAGACTCTGCATGGCGCCGGGACTCGGATCGGCGACGACGAGTGCGCAGTCCGCGTCGAATGCGACCAGTCGTTCGGGATCGAGCTGCGTGGTGCCGTCTTCGGTGACGCCGCGCGGACTCTGCAGGCCGAGTGCGTCGAGCATCGCTTCGCCACCGAAGGCACCGCGGCGGCCGTAGAGGCGCCACTCACGGCCGTGGGTGCGGAAGAAGGCGAATCGCGTGCCGCTCGCCACTGCCGCCACTCGCTCCCGCGCGGCGGCGATCGTGCGCTCGAAGTCCGCGACGAACGCGTCGGCGGCGTCTTCGCGGCCGACGACCGCGGCGAGGTCGCGCAGCCGCACGACGAGCGCCGCGAGACTGCCGTTCTCGCGATAGGTCGTCGCCGCGTCGCGCAGCACGACGGTCGGCGCCAGAAGCGAGAGCTGTTCGATCGTCGACTGCTGCGTGGCGCTCGTCACGATGAGGTCCGGCGCCACTGCCGCGATGGCGGCGAAGTCGGGGAGGCCCGCGCCGAGGCCGCGACGGATCGGCGCCGCGGTCCGCAGCCGAGCGGCCAGGTAGTCGGCCGGTTCCCCGCCCGGTCCCGTCTCGACGGCGACCGGCGTGACACCGAGACAGAGCAGTTCGTCGGCGAACCCGAGCGCGCAGATGCGCGTCGGCTGCAGCGGCGCCTCCGTGGTGCCGCCGGCGTGACGGACCACGCGCACACCGCGCGGTGCGTCGATGTTCACTTCGGGGCGCTCCGTCGGCGAGCGCGCTGCCGTGTGGACGCCTGCGGTCCGCGGTGACAGGTGCACGACGACGCCCGTGGCGGCGACGACGGCCATGGCGACGAGAGTGCGCATGTCGCCACCTGTCAGAAGGTCGTCGTGAACGCGATCGTCAGCGTGCGCGGTTCACCGCGGTTCACCGCGTGGCCCGGCGAGCGGTAGACGGTGACGTAGTCCTCGTCGAGCACGTTGTCGACGCCGACCCGCATCTCCCAGTTGTCGCGACCGTACGCCAGCGCCACGTCGATCGCGTAGTAGTCGGGCAGCTCGAAGGAGAGCGGATCGGTCTTGTCGAGGCGCGCATCCTGGGCGCCGACGTAGCGCCAGCCGACGAACACCCGCGCACCGCCCCGGATCTCCTGCGTCAGCGTCAGGCTCGCGGTGTGCCGGGGCACGCCTGCGAGCTGTGCGTTGTCGAGCGAGGCCGTGTTGGCCTGGTTGTTCTGGGTCGTCCTGGCGACGTACGCCTCGTCGTAGCCGTAGGCGCCTCGCACGGTCGAACCCGTCCACGCGCGGCCGGCGAACGACAGTTCGATGCCCTCGCTCCGGGTCTCGCCGACGTCGATGCTGGCGCCCGTCGCCGCCCCGGGCCGCGTGTCGGGCACCAGGTCGTGCTGCCGCGTCAGTTCGAACACGGCGAGCGTGGCACCGAAGTCCTTCGCCGAACTCTCGTAGGAGACACCCGCTTCGTGTTGCTTCCACTCGAGCGGTTCGAACGGTCCGTTCGGGTTCGAGACCGTCGTCCATCCCTGCGGCCGGAAGCCTTCGTTGTAGCCGTAGAAGAGCGACGCGGTGGGCGCGAGTCGCAGGACGAGACCGGCGCCGTAGCTGAAGTCGGAGTTGTCGTCGTCGGTGTCGGTGACCGCGCTGGTCAGGCGGTTCACGGTGTGCGTGCGTTCGCGGAACGTGTCGTGGCGCAGGCCGCCGTTCACGAAGATCCGCTCCTCGAAGCCGATGCGGTAGTCACCGTAGAAGCCGTTGTCGCGCGAGTGTGAGGTCGTCACGGAACTCGCGTCGATGCCGTAGCCGGCGCGGCTGCCGGGCGGAGCGAACGGGTTGTTCAGGTCGATCGAGTTGGCGCCGTCGGGATTGGATGCCGAGACCGGATTGGTCGTGATCTGGTCGATCGCGGGGAACTGCGGATCCTCGATGCGGGTCATGTCCGCGCCGAGCAGCAGCCGGTGGCTCACCTTCCGGTCGCCGCCTGTCCACAGCGCGTGGACGTCGAACCCGAAGGCGCGCGTGTCGCTCTTCTGGTCGCGGTACTGCCGTCGGTAGGTCGGGTTGCCGCTCTGGTCTTCAGCCGCCGACCGCATGCCTTCGTGGTACTTGTTCTCGTAGTCGGAGCGCCCGCCGAACAGCGTGCCGTTCAGCGTGACACCGCCGTCGAGCCGGTGCGTGACCTGCAGTTGGCCGTCGAGCCCCTCGACCTGGCGGTAGTCGTCCGGGTCGCTGATGCTGAAGTTGCGCGGCAGGGCGAATGGATCACCCTGCACGACCGGTGTGCCGTAGCCGCGGCCGGCGGTCCGGTAGTCCTTGAACGCCTCCAGCAGCAGCGAGACGGTCAGGTCGTTCGTCGGCTGCCACGACACCGCCGGCGCCACGTAGAAGTTGCTGAAGTTCTCGTGGTCGCGGAAGGTGTCCGTCTCCGACGTCGACACGTTGACGCGGTAGAGCCACTTCTCGTCCTCGGTGATCGGGCCGGTTGAGTCGACGGCGAGCTGCTTCTCGCCCCAGTGGTCCCACTGCGCGGACAGCTCGTTCAGGGGTTTGGCCTGCGGCTTCTTCAGCACGAAGTTGACGACGCCGCCGGGCTGCCCCTGCCCGTACATCACCCCCGCCGGCCCCTTCAGGATCTCGACCCGTTCGACGTTGTAGAGGTTCGTCGGGATCAGGTTGTAGACGGACGTGCGCACGCCATCGAACAGCTGGCCGCCGGACGCCGCGCTCTGACCGACGTCGAAGCCGCGGATGCGCACGGTGCCGCGTTCGCCGGGGATCACGTTCGGCGCGTACTGCAGGAGCTCCGTCACCGTGTAGGCGCCGCGGTCGCGGATCGTGCGCTGGTCGAACTGGTCGATACGACGGTTGTTCTCGAGGAACGGAACGGGCGACTTGCTGCCCGAGGTCGACGTCGTCTCGTGCGGGCTCTGGTCGTCCGAATCGGCCTGCACGACGACCGTGCCCGTGGTCGCGGGCTCCTGCGGTGTCGGTGTCGGTGCCGGCTGCGGCGGCGCGGCAGGCCGCTGTGCGTCGGGGGGCTCGGCGGGCGGTGTGGCGCGGGGAGGCGAGGGTTCCTGCGCGTTCGTCGTCGATGCGAGCACGAGCGGCAGCACGGCCACGGCGAGAGCGCCTGCCGTCGAGGGGAAGAGGGAGAGCGTCATTGCGAGCGGGAACTCGGAGGGTCGTCGAGAGGATCGGCATGCGGAGTCGGGGGCGTGGTCCGCAGGCCTGGACGGTCGCTGCCCATGCCGAGCCGCGATCCATCCGCGAAGGGACACCGAGTGCTCACGGGGACGTGGGCTCGCGGCGTCGGCGGCGTCCATGCAAGAACGCGGCCGTGGGGCCGCGCGTGGTGCAACGCGACGGTTCGCGGAGCGTGGGGCGTGGCACCTGATTCGCAGGCGCGCTTCGATGCGCCTCTTCCTCTCGATGAACCGACGAGCTCACGCTTCCGATCCGGTCGCGGCCAGGTCGCGAGTCCGGCCCCGACCGAGCGCGCCGCGCACGAACCGTTCGCGGCTGCCGTTTCCGATGTCGCGTCGCGCTCGTCCTTCCGCCGCCCCGGCTCTCGCAGATGTCGTTCCTTCGCCGTCTCGTTGATGCAGCGGGCCTGCGTCGCAGCATCGTCGGTGCCTCGCTCATGGCGGTGCTCGTCGGCACCGGCGAGCAGATGGCCGAACGATTCCTGCCCCTCTACCTCGTGGCGCTCGGCAGCGGCATGGTCTGGCCCGGAACGCTGCAGGCGGTGCACAACCTCGTCGGCGCGCTCTACTCGTATCCGGGCGGCTGGCTCGCCGAGCGGCTCGGCGAGAAGCGTGCGCTGCTCGTCTTCGACGGGATCGCGATCGCGGGCTATGTGCTCGTGCTCGCCGTACCGCGGTGGGAGGTCGCCATCGTCGGGTCGCTGCTGTTCCTCTCGTGGTCGGCGGTCTCGCTGCCCCCGACCATGGGGCTGATCGCCAAGACGCTGCCGAAGACGATGCACGTGATGGGCGTCTCGGTGAACTCGCTCGTACGGCGGCTGCCGAAGGCGCTGGGACCGCTGCTCGGTGGGGTGTTCCTCGATCGCTACGGCCTGGAAGTCGGCATGCGCGTCGCGTTCGCCTGTGCGCTCACGATGGCGCTGGTGGCCGCTGTGCTGCAGCACGTGCTGATCGCCGACGATGCACCTCGGTCCGCGGGCGAACGACCCGATGCCCATCCGCTGCGCATGTTCCGTTCGTTCTCACCGGCGCTGCGCAACCTCTTCGTCGCGGACGTGCTGATCCGCTTCTGCGAGCAGATCCCGTACGCCTACGTGACGATCTGGTGCGTGCACGAGGTCGTTGGCCACGCCACCGCGAGGGTTTCGGCGAGCGTGTTCGGCGTCTTGACCGCGATCGAGATGGCGACGGCCGTGCTCTGCTACGTGCCGGTCGCGCGATGGGCGGACCGCGCAGGCAAGAAGCCGTTCGTGCTCGCGACGTTCGTCGCGTTCACCATCTTCCCGGCCGTGCTTTGGTGGAGTCGCGACGTGCCGATGCTCGTCGTCGCCTTCGTCGTGCGGGGACTCAAGGAGTTCGGCGAGCCCACCCGCAAGGCGCTGATCCTGCAGCTGGCTCCCGAGGGACGGCAGGCCACCGCGTTCGGCACCTACTACCTGTTCCGCGACACGACGATCGCGGTGGCCGCCGGCCTCGGCGCGCTGCTGTGGAGCTTCGGCCCGGCGGTGACGCTGTGGTCGGCCTTCGGGTTCGGCGTGGCCGGCACGCTGTGGTTCTGGAGGTACGGCAGGTCGTGCTGATCGACCATGCGGGTGCGGCGCGTGTGTTCCCCGACCCGTCTCACCACGGCGCCGGCGGTTCGCCGCGGCGGCAGGCGTCGAGCCGACGCTGCATCAGGCGCTTCTCGGGCTCGGAGCACGGCTGGTCGAGCGCGTCGGCGAAGTACGTTTCGGCCATGGCGCGGTCGCCGTTCGCCCAGTGCATGTGAGCCAGCGTCGCCGGGAGGAGGAAGTAGTCGGCGAGCGCCCGGTCGTCGCGCAGTGCGCGCAGTTCTTCGATGCCGGCCGGCAGGCCGCGCACCTTGCCGACCGCGACGGCGCGGTTCAGCCGCACGATCGGCGACGGCGCGATCGTCATCAGGCGGTCGTACTCGCGCAGGATGCGCGGCCAGTCCGTCGCTTCGTAGGTCGCCGCCGCGGCGTGCACGGACGCGATCGCGGCTTCGCAGTGGAAGGGCGTCATCACGTCGCCGCCGATCGACTCGCGCAGATGGAAGAACCCCGCTGCGAGCCAGCGGCGGTCCCACAGTGAGCGGTCCTGCTCCGCGAGCGTGAGCAGGTCGCCGCAGGCATCGGTGCGCGCCGGGCAGCGGGCGCCGAGCAGCAGCATCAGCGAGAGGAGCGCGTGCACTTCCTTCGTCGTGGTCTCGGGCAGGTCGAGCAGCATCGAACCGAGGCGAACGGCTTCTCCGACGAGATCCGAGCGCACGAGGTGCTCGCCGACGTGCGCGGTGTAGCCCTCGTTGAACATCAGGTAGACGACGGCGAGCACCAGCTCGAGCCGTTCGTGCAGCTGGTGCACGGCGGGGACCTCGAACGCGACGTCGCCGCCCTGCAGCTTCGCCTTCGCGCGCACGAGCCGCTGCGCGATCGTGGCCTCCTTCTGCAGCAGGGCCCGCGCGATCGCCGGAACACCGAAGCCGCACACGGTCTTCAGCATCAGCGCGATGCGCGCGTCGGGCGGCACCGCCGGGTGACCGCAGAGGAAGAGCAGCCGCAGCGTGTCGTCGGCGACCGCGGGCGCTTCGTCCGCGTCGTCGTCGCGCCGTTCGGCCCAGCGCTGCAGTTCGTCCTCGATGCGATCCGCGGTCTTGCGGCGGCGAAGCGCATCGACGGCCAGGTTGCGCGCGGTGCGGAACACCCACGCTTCCGGGTTCTCGGGCACGCCCGCGGCCGGCCACACCCGGAGCGCCCGCATCAGTGCTTCCTGGACCACGTCCTCGACGAGGTCGAGGCGGCCGGGGCCGAGCACGCGGCACAGTCCCGCCACCATGCGGCCGTAGCGGTGGCGGAAGAGTTCGTCGACGATGCCCGGCAGTGCGCTCACGGCGCGGTCAGCCTTCGGGCTGGCCCATCATGTCGAGCTCGCGGACCTCGATGCTGCCGAAGCGGAAGTTGGGGTGGCCTTCGCAGAGCTTCACCGCGTGGTCGTAGTTGTCGGCCTTGATCAGGTAGATGCCCCCGACGACTTCCTTCGTCTCGATGTAGGGACCGTCCTTCACGGTGACCTTGCCGCCTTTCGGCGTCATCACCTTGCCGCCCTGGTCCTGCAGCTTGTGACCTGCTTCGAGGCGGCCCTGCTTCGTCAACTTCTCGCCCCAGGCCTCGTATTCGCCCAGGATCTTCGCGAAGTCGTCGGGGGTGAACTGGCTGTAGTCGGCGGTGGCGTCGCCGCGGAGGATGAGGAGGAACTTCGGCATGTCTCGTCGCTGTTGGGATGCGCCGGGTTCACCGGCTGGAACGACGAGCAGACGAACGGCCCGGGGCGTCTGCGACAGCGACCCGGAAAAAACTTTCGCGGCGGCCGCAAACGGCGGCCCTGCCGGTCGGCGTGGTCCGCGCGCCGCCGGGCGTCGGGGTATCCTCCCGCGGCCGCTGGGCCGCCCGTCCAGCACCGTGGCAATGCCCGATCTCCCGTCCCCGTCGGCCGAGTCCCTGCTGGAGCGCTGCATCCTCCTGCTCGAGGCCGGGGATCGCGCCGGCGTCGACACGCTTCTGGCGGCGCACCCGGACTTCGAGCCGTCGCTGCGCGAACGCCTGGCGCAACTGGCGGCGCTCGGCATCCTGCAGCCGCCGCGCGAACCGCCGCCGATGCCCGAGCGGCTCGGCGAGTTCCGCCTGCTGCGCCAGATCGGTCGCGGGGGCATGGGCGTCGTCTACCTCGCGGAGCAGACGTCGCTGCAGCGCGAGGTCGCGCTCAAGCTCGTGCATCCCGAGCAGCTCTTCTTCGGCAGCGCACGCGAGCGCTTCCGCCGCGAGGTGCTCGCGGTTGCGCGGCTCTCGCATCCCGGCATCGTCCCGATCCTGACGTGCGGTGAAGCCGAGGGCATCCCGTTCTACGCGATGGACCGCGTGGTCGGCGCGAGTCTCGCGGAGGTGCTCTCGCAACTCACGGGCACGGCGCACCTCGCGCTCGACGGCCCGAGTCTGCGGGCGGCGCTGCAGCGTGCGATGAGCGACAAGGGCGAACTCGACGCGGTCGACGACGCACCTTGTTTCCACGGTTCGTGGACGTCGGTGTGCTGCCGGCTGCTCCTCGATGCAGCGGTCGCGATGCAGCATGCGCATTCCAACGGCGTGCTGCACCGCGACGTGAAGCCGAGCAACCTGCTGTTGACGGCAGCGGGTCGAGTGCGGGTGATCGACTTCGGGCTCGCTTCGGCCGAAGGCGAGCAGCGCATCACACGCTCCGGTGCGACGATGGGGTCCCTGCCGTACATGGCGCCCGAGCAGGTGCGCGGCGACACCGCGGCGATCGACGAACGCACCGACGTGTACGCGCTGGGCGTCACGCTGTACGAACTGCTGACGCTGACCCTGCCGTACGGCACCGGCGATCCGGGCACTCGCGAACGCATCCTCGCCGGCCGGGTGGAGTCGCCGTCGCGGCGCAACCCGACGGTGCACCCCGACGCCGAGGCCGTCTGTCTCGTCGCGATGGACCCCGACCCGGCGCGACGCTACGCCTCGGCCGCGCTGCTGGCGGACGATCTCCGCGCGTTCCTCGAGCAACGGTCGGTGCGGGCGCGGCGTCCGGGGCCGGTCCTGCGCGCGCGGCGCTGGATCCTGCGCAACCCCTGGCGCGCCGCGGCAGCCACGGTCGCGTTCGTGGCGCTGGTGCCCGGCCCGCTCGTGTTCGCGTGGCAGCAGAACGAGGCGGCCGGTCGCATCCAGCGCGCACTCGACGACACGCGAGCCGAGCAGCGGCGCGCGGAGTTCATGTCGCAACAGGCCCTCGAGGCCGTCGACCAGATGCTGCTGCGGACCGCGGAGGCGCGGCTGGCCGACGTGCCGCGGACGGCGAAGCTGCGACAGAGGCTCCTGCAGGACGCCGTCGCGTTCCATCAGCGCCTGCTTGCGGCGGCCAGCGAAGCGAGTGGCAACCGTGTCCGCGCCGATCGGGCGCGCGCCCAGATGCGCCTCGGTGCACTGCAGGGCGAACTCGGGGACTTCGCGAACGCGGTGCCGATGCTCCGGAGCGCGATCGCGACGTTCGACGAACTCCTCGTGCAGGCGCCGGACGATCGGGCGCTGATGCGTCTGCTGGCGAGCACACACGACGGCCTGGCGGATGCGTTGGTGCCGCTCGGGGACAAGGAGCAGGCGGCGATCGAACGGCGCCGGGCCATGGAGTTGTCCGAGCGGGTCGCGCAGGCGACGGGTGCCGAGGCCGACATCGCGAGCGGCGTGGAGGCCCGGCTCGCCCTCGCGGTCGACCTCGGCGAGCGCACCGACAGGACCGAGGCGCACGGACTGCTCGAGGACCTCGGTCGCCGCCTCGACGACCCCGCGGACCCGGTCGGTCGCCTTCCGGCCGCGCAGCGACAGCTCTTCCGGACCCGGATGCACACGAACCGGGGCATCGTCTTCGCGAATGCGGGCGACACGGCGAAAGCCCTCTGGCACTTCGAGCGGGCCATCGCGGAGAGCGATGCGCGGATCGACGACGTCGCCCCGCATCCGCGTCTGGACGCGGATCGCTGCGAAGCCATCGAGCGCCTCGCCCTCGTCGCGCACCAGCGGCGGCAGTGGGAGAAGGCCGCGCCGTGGCTCGATCGCATCTGCGACGAATACGAGCGCCTCGCCGCCGCCGACCCGGAGGTCGTCATCTGCAGCGTGCGCCTCGCGCGGGTGTTGAGCACGCGGGCGTCCAACCGCCGCATCCTGGGCAACGCGGCGGGTGCCAGAGCGGACCTCGATCGCGCCGTGGACCTCATGACCCGTGTGGTGCGGCTCGCCCCCGAGTCCTCGGAGTTCGCCAGCCAGCTGGCGGTGACGATCGCCGAACGCGCGGAGCACCGTTTCGGCGCGGGGGACGTCGCGGGTGCGCTCGAGGACCACGAGCGTGCCGACCAGGTGTTCGAGCAGGCGCTCGCGCTCGCGCCGGGTGACGCACAGACCAGGGGCAACCGCGCCGTGGCGATGACCAGCCATGCGAGCGTCCTCGCCGGTACCAGCGATTACGCGAGCGCTCGAGCCATGTGCGACCGCGCGATCGCATCGATCGAGACTCTCGACAGTCCCGTGGCGGCGGGCAACCGCATCGACATCCTGATGCAGAGCGCGGACTACGTGCTGCGCGACGGCGACGCCGCCGAGGCGATTCGCCGCGTCGATCGTGCGGCCGCGATGGCGAAGGCGTTCCTCGACGCGAAGCCCGACGATCTGCCGCGTCTGTTCACTGCGGCGCAGACGGCCGCGAACCGCGGGACGACCTACCTCTCCTGCCGCGGGAGCGAGGAGGCGATCGCGATCTGGGAGGAGTCGCTGCCCGTGTGTCGCGCCCTTGCCGCGGCCACGCCCGCGGGCCGGCAAGTGCTCGCGATCGTGCTGCTCCGTCTGGCCGACGTGAGCCTCCGCGACGAGGACGTGCCGGGTGCGCGGCGATGGTTCGAGGAGGCCGTGCGCGACGCGAAGGCCACGGCGGCGATGGTCGAGTCGATTCCGCCGCTGCCCTCGTTGTTCCGCAATCCTGCGCTGCAGGACCTGCTGCCCGCCGACCATCCGGATCGGTGAGCGCGCCGTTCTCGACGTGTGTGCTCGCGCGCCGACGCGTCGTGGCACCGCTCTGGAGGCCTCGCTAGCATCGCACACGTCCCTCGCTGCCCGCTGCAAGGCTCCTCGGCATGAATGGTGAAAGCCCGTCCTCCCCTCTCGATCTGCTCGTAGTCGGCGCCGGACCCGCGGGAACGGCGGCAGCGTGGCGCGCGACCGAACTCGGCATGTCGGTGCTCGTGATCGACCGGGAATCCGTGCTCAGCATCCTGCGCGACTGGGCCGAGCACTCGCCGCCGAAGAAGGTCGACTCGGACTATGGTGAGTGCGCCGACCTTCCGTGGCCGCCCGGCGGCAAGCTGGTCTCGCAGTTCGCCTTCCAGGACCAGACGTCGGCGGACCAGCTCTACGCGAAGTGGCTGAAGGTCTACGACGACAACAAGGTCGCGTACCGCAACGGCGTCGAGATCGGCGGCTGCGAGAAGCTGCCGAACGGTGTGCTCGCGGCCGAGTGCATCGAGCTGCAGAACCAGCAGAAGTCGAAGGTGCACACCAAGTCGATCCTCCTCGCACTCGGCAGTGGATCGGCAGCGAAGGTGCGCCTCATGGGCGATGGCCGCGGCATCCGCTACAAGCTCGGCAACAGCGTCGAATACGTGGGTGCGCCGGCATGCGTGATCGGCGGCGGCATGTCTGCGGCGGAGGCGGTCGTCACGATCGCTGCGGCGAAGATCGAAGCGAAGGACGCGTCCGACGTCTTCTGGTGCTACCGCGGCCGCAGCATGCCGAAGGTCGCACAGGGCAAGGCGCTCGCGTCGCGCTTCTACGAGTCGTGGATGCAGGGCAACATCCGCTACCTCCCGCTCAGCGAGCCGCTCGCGGTGTTCCGCGACGAGCGCGGCAAGGAGTTCGTCGCGGTGAAGACCCGCCGCGTCGAACAGCAGAACCAGCCGCCGGAGCTGGTCTGCTACGAGTTCGAGAAGAACAAGGTGCTTGCGTTCATCGGCTCGGAGCGCCCCGTGGAGCTGCTCTCGTCGATGGGCATCAAGGAGTTCGCGGCCGCCGACGCCCCGGCGAAGAAGCGACTCGCCGTGTCGGCGCTGCGCGAGACGCAGGTGCCGGGCATCTTCCTCGGCGGCAGCGTGCTCGATCCGGCGTTCATCGAGACGAGCGACTTCCGTCCCGACGCGCTGCAGTCCACGGTGAAGGAGCACCCCGGGTGCTTCAAGACGGCGATCGTCGACGGCGTGCGCGCCGCCGAGACGATCCATCAGCGCCTCACGCGCGGCGCGTCCGACGAGGCGATTCGCGAACAGATCGTCGCGAAGGACCAGAAGCTCGCAGCGACCAGCCGCACCGGCACGCACGTCCGTGTCGAACGCGCCGAGCCCGAGCCTGCGCTCGAACCGACGATGGGCGCGGCGTTCGTCCACATCGGGCCGGGCGAAGGCGCCGCGAAGACCGAGCACCTGTTCCCCGTGGGCGACTCCGTGGTCGGCCGCACTGCGGGCCGCGTGGTGATCGGGAACGACACGCTGTTGCTCGAACAACACGCGGCGTTCCGTGTCGACGGCGAAGAGTGTTACGTCACGAACGTGCCGTTCGGCGGCGAGTGCTACGTGCGCTTCAACTCGGAGCGCACGGTGCAGCCCGGCACGGTCGTCGTCGCTGGCCGACAGCGACTGCGTGTCGACCTGGTCGATGGCAAGGTCACGCTGTCGCGTCTCGACGGCAAGGGCAACGTCGCGAAGTCGGTGCCGGTCGCGCGCGAGGAGCGCACGCTCGGTCGCGACGACCTCGATTCGCGCGACTTCGCGTTGTCGCGTTCGCACTTCTCGGTCAGTGATGCGGGCGGCGTCGTCCGTCTGCGCGACCAGAGCCGCAACGGCACGTTCCTCGAGCTGCGCGGTTCGATGCGCCTCAACGAGGGTGACGAAGTTTGGATGGGTGAGCAGCGCTTCCGCTTCGTCGACATGAAGAGCGACGTCGCGATGCCGGTGGGCGGAGGCACCGCAACCGTGCAGAAGCCGCCCGCGGCCGGCGAGCAGACCATGGTTGCGCAGAAGCGTCCCACTGCGCCCGTTCCCGCGGCGGCGCCCGCGGCCCAACCCGGGCCGGCGTCGGCACCCGCCGGCGAGCCGGTCATCGTGCTGGCAGACGGCACGCGGATCCCCGCGGGGCCGGACAAGCCGATGCTCAGCTGGCTCGCCGAGGCGGGGGCCGCGACCGACGACTCGGGCAGCATCGGCGGCAAGACCCAGACGCTGTGGGAGTGCTGGGATCAGAACGATCCGTGCGACACGGGCGGCAGCTGTGGCAAGTGCGTCGTGACGATCCTCGAAGGCATGGCGAACATCGAAGAGGCCACCTCGAAGGAGAAGAACACGATCAAGAAGTCGAACAAGAAGCTCGGCGGCCGCCTCGACGAGTCGAAGTGCCGTCTCGCCTGCCAGTCGCGTGTGAAGGGGCCCGTGAAGATCCAGCCGAGCGGCAAGACGGACGGCTGACCCGGGGCATCAGTTGTAGGTCGTGATGTCGACTGCGTTCGAGGTCACGAGCCCGAGCGCGTTCGCGGCGGGGTCGACGACCACCGCCTGGAGGCTGAGCGACGCTCCGATCAGGGTCGCCGATGGCGGCATCGTCGCCTGGTACTGAGCGACGCCCTTCCCGTCCGCGACGAACGCGAGTCCGCCCGCGAGCGACGTGTAGAGGTGGTTGCTCGGCGCGCCGAGGCCGGTGAGATCCGCATCCACGGCGTCTCCGAACATCAGCAGGGTGAGTCCGCCCGGCAGACCGCCGCGCATGTCGAAGAACGCGGTTCGCCCGAGCCCGCAGTGCCCGCGTGTGACGAGGTACGGCCGGCGGCCGTCGTTCGTCGTTCCCGGCGTGCCGCGGCGCGACATGCGGCTCGCGGCGGGCAGCGCCGGATCCGACCACTCGTAGCGCAACCCGAACATGACGCTCTCGCTGCGTCCGTCGCCGTCGAGGTCGCCAAGCAACTTCGGCAACTCGCTGATCGGGACGCTGGCCATCGCCATCCGAGTCGCGCCGGACAGCAGTTGGTTCGTCGCACCGATCCGGACCGCGATGTCGCTGAAGCCGTCCCCGTCGACGTCGCCGGTGCGCGCCGCGGCTGCGCCATCGGCTGCACCTGCAACCGTCCAGAAGCTCGCCAGCGAGCCGCCCGCGTAGACTCTCGGCGGTCCCGGCGAGAACTGCGAAGCCGGTGAGGAGAGGATGTCCGCCCTTCCATCGCCGTTCACATCGCCGACCGCTCGTGCGTCGCCCCAAATGCCGGCGATCGTGCCGGGGCTTCGGACCAGCTGCATCCAGTACCCCGGGTAAGCGTAGAAGAAGTGGGTCATCAGCGCGTCCTCGAGGCCGTCGCCGTCTTCGTCTCCGACCGGCAGTATCTGGGTGTAGATCGGGCCGGTGGACGCTGGTGAGAACGGGTGTTGGAACAGCAGCGCGCCCGTACGCGCGGAACGGACGCGGACCTCCGCGGCCTCGATCATCATCAGGTCGGACCTCCCATCGCCGTCGAAGTCCCCGCCACCCGTGACATACATCGTGGACGAGGTCAGCAGCGTGGATCCGTCGAAGCCGGAGACGATCGTCGAGAACGACGGCAGGACGTGCGCCAGGTCGTCCCGCCCGTCGCCGTCGTAGTCGCCGACGCCGAAGTACTTCGCGGATCCGCCGGAACCGCGCTGCAGGAAGGCGAACGCCGTGTTCGTCGTCGGGTCGACCACTTCGTACATGCCGCCGATGTCGAGGAGCAGATCGTCGACGCCGTCGCCGTTGACGTCTCCGACCCAGACTCCTGGCCCGGGTACGAATGGCCCCGTGACCATTGCCTGGCCGACGAGCAACGAACACAGGTAGCCCATGGTGAGGCAGCCTTTCCCCAAGCTGGCATGGATCATCGCCGAATCGTCCGCCCGCCCGCCCGCACCGTCAATCCGCGCCGACTCGGCGAGTGCCGGCATCCCTCGGATCTCGCGTCAGTTCAACAGTTCGACGCCGGCGACGAGGGCGAAGGCGAGGAGCAGCGACAGTGCGCCCGTGCCGAGCGCCAGCGCCGCGCTGGCCCCGCGACGCGGCTGCCAGTGGTGCTGGCAGCGGTAGTGCGCGATCACGACCAGCGTGGGGCCGAACAGGGCGAGGCCGAGCGTCAGCACGATCCCCGCCGACCTCGACACGGGCACGGATCGCAACCACATCGCGAGGCACCACAGTGCGAAGAACACGAGGCTCGTGCTCGCGACGAGGGCCGCGCAGCGCGGCGCCGAGATCGGGCTTCCTGCGCCTCCGTGGCCATGTGGGACCGTGTTGCCGTCGTGCGATCGGTCGTCGCTGATCATTCCCTTCTTCCTCGTTCCCGCGTTCGCTGCGGGCCTTCGTTCCGGTCGCGGCAGCGTGTCGTGCGCCGCGGCCGGGAGGCTAGCGAGCCGGGCTTCGCGCGACAACTCCCCGTCTTGTGCGGGGCTCAGCGCCAGTGGAACTGTCGCTGCACGTGGCACGCGCGGCACATGCCGCGGCCTTCGTCCGGCACCGGAGTGTCGGCGAGCGTCTTGGCAGCGGCCGTCGCGGCTTCGTCGTGGCAGACGCTGCAGGTGATCGCCTTGCCCTCGAGATCGGTGCCGGTGTGTCCGGGCGACGAGTGCGAGAACCCGTTCGGCGCCGGCCACGAGCGAGCCGGCAGCGCGGCGTCCGCGACCCTGGCGGCGAGCGCGAACGAATCGGCGGAGCCGGGCGTTTTCGGGTGGCACTGCTGGCAACTGCCGCCGCCGACGTTGTCGTGACCGGCGTGGCACTGTGTGCAGTCTGCGGCCCGTTCCTTCACGCGCGGCACGGCGTGCACGAGCGTGTCGCCGGTGGGCGTCGCGAACTCGTGGCACGCGAAGCATCCCTCGGCGAGCGCGGTGCCCGGCTCGCCGAACTTCGTGCTGCCGACGTGGGCGTCGTGCGGGAACGCGACCGCGCGGCGGCGGCGGTCGGCGGGCACGGGGCGATCGGTCGCGCGCATCGCGTTGGCCTTGCCGCTGTCGTGGTGGCACTCCTTGCACGCCGCTTGCGAGGCCTCGTCGGCGCCCCAGGCGAACGCACCGTCCGCGGCGGCGCGCAGTGCCTTCGCCTGCTTCCGCTCGTGGTGGCACGAAACACAGCCGGCCTTCGCATCGCGGCTCACGGCACCGCCGTTGCCAGCGGGTGGGACGAGCGCCGTTCCGGCGAGGTGCAGCGCGTGCCAGAACGTCGCTGCGCGTGGAGCGGCGCCGGGAGCGAGCGAGCCCCGCACGTGGCATTCGAGGCACTGCTTGCCCGCGGCGTGCGCGTGGAATTCGTCGTCGTGCATTCGCCGGCCTGCGACGAACGTCGCGCGCTGCGCGGCGTACTCGTCGACGGTGTCGTTCGGCCGCTCGACCGTCAGCAGTTCTGGACCGAAGACCTGGGCTCCGGCGCGTTCGGTGCGCGCGTGGCAGAGTGCGCAGCCCTTGCCGCCTTCGTCGGTGCCGTGCCAACGAACGGACCACTGCACGTCCTTCGCCTTGCGGCGCCACTCCGTCTGTTCGTCCGCGGTGATGCCCGTCGCCGGGGCGCTGCCCTCGACGTGGCACGTCGCGCACACCGCGAACGGCACTTCGGCGAAGTCGTGGCGGTCCGGATCGTCCGCCGCGCCGCGGGCTCTCGCCGCGAGCAGTTCTGCGTCGGGTCGATGGCAGACGTCGCACCGCATGCCGTTCGCATGACGATCGTGGGGGAAACGGATCGAGGAATGCGGTCGTGTGCGCGGCGGCGGACTCGCCAGTGGCGCCTTGCCGATCAGCGTGTTGCGATCGATGTCGCCGTGGCACGTCTCGCACTTGCCGACCAGCGCAGTGCTCTCGGCCTTGAGGAAGGACGAGCCCTCGTGGTCGCGATGGCAGATGCTGCAGAAGCCGGCGCCGGTGTCGACGGCTGGCAGGGCGCCGAGCTTGCCGTCACCGAGGAACGGGTGCCTCCGCGTCGCTTCGGTCTGCAACTCGTCGTGACACTGCATGCACTTCTGCATCGGCGTGCCGTTGCCGCGTTCGTGGCACGCGGAGCAGCCCTGTTCCTTCGCGATCTGCGCGCACTTCGCGACGCGCGCGTGGACCCCGGTCGTGTCCGCAGCGAGATCGCGCACGTAGCGGTGGGCCGGCGCGAGCGGGCCGGCTTCGACGAGCGGTTCGAACACGCTGGCGAACAGGATCGCGGCGACGAGGAGCGTGAGTGCGGCGACGGCCGCCGTGCGGTTCAGAAGGTGCAGGAGCGGGTAGCGCCCGAAGCCCACCTCGGACCGCACCATGGCGTCGGGGTCGTTGTCGAACACGCCCTTGCCCGGCTTCGTCCACCAGAACGCGCCGCGCTGCAGGTCCAGCGTCAGCGACGCGACGCCGCCCTGCTGCGCGATCTTCGCCACGAGGCGGCAGGTGCCGATCACGATCTCGCAGTCGTCGGTGATCTCGGCGAAGGCCGGGGCGCGGCGGCCGTTCAGCCACGTGCCGGTCACCGAGCCGAGGTCGCGGAGGTGGAACGTGCCGTCGAACTGGATGCGGCAATGGCGGTCGGCCATCACGGCGTCTTCGACGACGACGTCGCATCCGGTGCGGGTGCCGATCGTCAGTTCCTGTTCGGCCGTGCACAGCACGGTGCCGTTGCTCTCCACGACGATGCGGCTCTTCGCGATCATGCCGAGCCTCCGCGCGCGTCGAACAGGCTCTGCGGCTGCTTGCGCAGGATCGCGGTCGTGGGGCAGTTGTAGACGCAGGCCTCGAACGGCAGGCCGGCGCACAGGTCGCACTTGACGGTTTTGCCCGCGACCGGAGTCATCTTGCCGCCCGCACCTGCCGTGCGCGCCTTCTCGCCCTCGGGCAGCGGCGGCGGCGGTGCGGCAGGCGTGCCGAACAGCTTCCCGATCCACGGCAGGCTCTGGAAGAACGACGGTTGCGGCGCGGGCGGCGGCGCCGGTTCGACGAGGCGGATCACGCCGTAGGGGCAGCCGTCGATGCAGCCGGCGCAGCCGACGCAGTTGTCGTACTCGAAGCGGATGCGGCCCTGGGCGTCGCGGCGGATCGCGGCGTAGTCGCAGGACAACATGCACTGCGGCACCTCGCAGTGGTAGCACGCGGTCACGAGCACCTGGTCCGCGGCGACCTTGGGCCCGACCTTGCTGAGGCGCGGCACGTGGTCGTCGTGCACGGCGACGCACGATTCGACGCACATGTTGCAGCGCACGCACTTCGTCTTGTCGATGACTAGTGCACGGCCGCCCTTCACCGACTCGCGTTCGACCATCACGAACAGCTCGTCGAGCAGGTTCTTGCCGACGTCCGCCGGCGACCCGTGCAGCGCAGCGTCGACGTCGGCAGCGGACACCAGGCGGTTCGCGGCGCGCCGGAGGTCCTGTTGGGCGCCTGGGAGCAGTCTGGCCCACTGCTTCTGCGGTACCGCAACCAGCGCGCTGCGGGTCAGCGCCTTGTAGGTCGCCGGCCACTTCGCGCCGTCCGCGACGATTGCGTGTTCACCGAACGTCGCGTTGCCTTTGTAGAACGCGAGCACCCGTTCGCCCGGTGCGTTGGCCGGTCCGGCGTGCGCCGCGATGGCGCCGGCGCGCACGAGGAAGACCGTGTCCGCCGGATCACCCTTCGCGGCGACGAGGTCGCCCTCTTCGACGGTGCGCAGTTCGGCGCCCTTCTGCAGGGTCTCGATCGCCGCGTCGTCGAGGTCGCGGCACAGGCTCGACGCCCGCAGGTGCAGGCCCAGGTTGTCGCGATAGCCGGCGTCGATGCGGTTCTTCCACTCCTCGTCCTCGGCATAGAGCCGCGTGAACAGGCGCGCCTCGATGGCGGCGGCGATCACGGACTCGAGCGCCCGGTAGGTGCACAGCGCCGGGTGGTTGGAGTGCGCGCTCACTTCGCCGAACCACTCGCCCTTGCCGTACCGGCGGTGCACGTACGGCGCGCGGCCGCCGCGCGCCTGCACCGCTTCGACGCGCCCCGACAGCACGACGATCAGGTCCGTCGTGAGATCGCCCTGGCCGACGAGGGTGTGGCCGGCCTCGACTTCGACGATGCGAACGAAGCCCGCGCGTCGCGCGGCCCCGACCGGCCACTCGAAGGTGCCCGCGGTCATCGCGGCTTCCTTGCGAACGCCCTCGATGAGCTTCTTGTCGACGTCCGCGAAGAGCGGTGAGGCGAGGAGTTCGTCGACGGGATCGGTGCGGAGGCTCATCGCGGATCAGTACCGGGTGACACCGAGGACGTGCACGACCACCAGCGCGAGCAGCAGCACCGAGCAGGGGACGTGCAGGATGCGCCAGAAGCGCAGCATCTCGCGGAACACCGAGAGGCGGCGCAGTTCCTTCTGCACCAGCTCGCGCTGACCCGTGAGAACGAAGAGATCGGCGCGCAGCGTCGAGGCCGCCGAGGTCGCGGTCGCCGTGCGCAGTTCGGTCGCGACCGCGACGACCTTGCGGTCGTAGTGGTCGCGCAGTGCGAACGCCTTCTCGATCGACAGCTCGCGCTCGGCGCGCGTGAGCCACGTCGGGCCGAAGGTCCACAGGATCGCGCCGACCACGCCGCTGCCGATCACCGCGAAGGAGAGTGTGTTCAGCAGGAGGCCCATGGTCGAGCCGGTCCGCAGCCCGCCGTGGCAGATCACGAGCAGCGCCGCGACGAGACCGAGCCAGACGTGACCCTGCAGCCAGAACGCGAGCCGACCGAGCGGCTCCCTCGGCACCGCGCGCACTCGCACCAGTCCGAGCGCCGCCGGATCGGGTTCGACGACGACAGCCAGCACGCGATGCACGTCGGCACGACGCAGGATGCGGTCGGCTTCCTTGCCCACGGCGGCGGCGCCTGTGAGTTCACGGCGCTGCACGCGGTTGTGCAGTTCCATCAGCTCCGACTGTGCGCGCTCCAGGCTCGGCAGCTTCGCCTTCCACGCGAACTCCGGGCTCAGGCGCAGTCGGTGCGCCGCGCGCCGGATGGCGTAAGCCGCGAGCACCAGGAACGCGAGCACCGCGAGCCAGCCGGTGGACAGCAGGTAGGCGTTGTTGCCGGCGTCGCGGCTGCCGAACGCGTGGTCGGACGTGGCGTGCCAGCCGAGCACGAGGATCGCGATGCCCGCCGCGCCGATGGCGAAGCGCGACCGCCAGATGCCGGTGTTCATGGCTTCTTCGGCGCCGCGCGGCGGTTGCGGCGGAAGCGCTCGAGCATCGGTCGGATCACGTCGAGGAAGCTCCGCTGCGTGCGCGCGGTGTGGACCGCGGTGGCCCACTCCGCGGGCGACAGCGGCGTGTCCATCAGAAGCAACTCGGCGATCGACTGGCCGTCGTCGGCGCGTGCGACGCGAGTCGCCTCGCGCGCGGCGTCGGCCTGCAGGCGCCCGGCCTGCACGAGCAGCTTCATCGCGCGCTCTTCGAGGCGGCGCTGACCGCCGCGATCCCGGCGATCGTTGAACAGGAAGATCGCGCGCACGTTGCCGAGGCCGATCAGCGAATGGCGCACGAGCTCCTGGGATCCACCCCGCAGGTGCGTGTTGTCGACGAAGCTGCCGTTCGTGCTCCCGCGGTCGCGCAGCGTCCAGGTCGAGCCGTCGAACAGGATCTCGGCGTGCTGCTCGGACACCGACTCGTTGGGCAGGCACACGTCGACCGCCTCGGCGCGTCCGAGCATGTTGCGCGCCTTCATCAGCCGCACGCGCCGCTTCATCCCGTCGCACTTCACGAAGAGTCTCGGCGTCGATTCGTGGAGGCGCGCTTCGATGTCGACGACGCGGGCGCCTTCCGCCGAGTCGGCCTTGCCGATCTCGGCCGCGACGTCGACCGGCTTCACGGCGATCGTCGTCGGGCGCGCGGGTGGCAGAGGGTCCGCCTTCGCGGCGGGCGACACTCCGGGGGCGGTGGTCTCCGGACCGGGCGGCTTCTTCGCCGGCAACGGCTGCGTGCGAGGCGCCGCAGGGGAAGGTGCAGGTGGCGGCGAGGGCGGTGTCGGGCGCGCAGCGGCGCCGGGGCCGGGGCGCGGCGCCGCGATCGTCCGGTCGGGCGCCGGCGCGTCGTTCGGCGGCGGTGGGGTGGGCGTCGACGGCATCGCCTGGCCCGGCCGGTAGCCGCCGCGCATCTGAATCGTCTGTTCGGGCTCGGCGGTCGGTGCCGGTGGCGGCGTCTTCGCCGGCATCGGCGTCGGGTCTGGCTGCCGCGAGCCCGGCCGCACCCCCTGCATCGTGCGCAGCGGTTCGCTGGTGTCGCTGCGCTCCGGCGGCGAGGGCGGCGCAGGCGGCGAGGCGCGCGGGCCCGATGGCCGCGGCGCGACCAGGGTGGCGTCCTGGAAGTCGGCGCCGGGGCGCGACGGCTCGGTCCCTTGCGCCGCGCGCAAGGTGAAGGTCGTGCGGCCGACGCGGATCTGCGTGCCGGCGAACAGCGGGCGTTTCGAGCCTGCCGCCAGGACGGTGCCGTCCACCAGGGTCTGGTTCGTCGTGCCGAGCGCTTCGAGGAAGGGTTCGTCGCCGTCGAATCCGATGCGGAACTGCTCGCGCCCCAACTCTTCGTCGTCGACGGTCAGGTCGGCGCGCCTCGATCGTCCGACCACGATGTCCTTCGCGAGGGGGACGACCTGGGGTTCCTTGCCGAGTTGTTGGACGATCAGCTCGAGGCTCGTCATCGTGGCTCCAGGGCGCCGGATGCTAGGAGGAAGCCGGAGCGGATGCGACAGCCCGCAGAGGGAAAGCCGGGGCCCGAACGGCTCACGCCAACGCGGGTTGCGATCCGATGCGGAGCGCATGGCCACGCTGCTGCGCCGGTGCATCGCCGCCCTCCGGGCGCCGGGGAACGAACTCGCGTTCGCGGTGCGCAGCGGCCTCGGTTGGCAGCGCGGTCCGGTCGTTCTCGCGAACGAGGACAAGGGCGGGTTGTTCGCACCGGAACCCGCGGCGCGCGTGCAGTGCCTCGTTGCTCGCTTCGATCTCACGGACCTCGAACGCCGCTCGACGATCGCGGCGTGGGCCGCGAACCTGGCGCTGCTCGAGAGCCTGGAGGCGCTGACCAGGGGTATCGCGATCCCGCACCCCGCGAACGCCGCCGTGCACGCCATCGACGTGGGAAGCGGTGACTTCCACTACGCGACGGCATTGCAGCGCTGGCTGTCGCTGCACGGCGAACCGCCCGAGCCGCGCAAGGTCGTGCTGCGCGGGTTCGAGATCGACGGCCACGGGATCTACCGCGACGGCCATTCGCGCGCCGACCATGCCCGTTCCCACGCGGCGCTCGCCGCCCGCCCGGGCGACGTCGTCCGCTACGAAGTGGCCGACGCAGCGTCGGTGCGCCTTCCGGAGCAGGACGTCGCCACACTGCTGTTCCCGTTCCTCACCGCCTACCCGGCCCTGCGGTGGGGCATGCCGCTGTCGCGCTGGCGGCCGCGTCGCCTCTTGCGTCGTGTCGTTCGTTCGCTGCGGCCGGGCGGCCTCCTGGTGGTCGTCAACCAGACCGCGGCGGAGTTCGAACGGCTGCTGCGCCTCTTCGCCGACGAACCGCTGGAACGGCTCGCAACCGCGTCCTTCGCCACCGATCTCGGGCCCGCCGCGGAACGAACCGCCGATCGTGTCGGGTCGGCGTGGCGCCGGCTGGAACCCGGAACGACGCCTCCCGGCCGCCCGCGGCGCGGGTAGGATCCCGGCCCTCCGAATCGGCGCCGCAGGCCCCCGTGGCGCCCCGTTCGACTCGCCAATGCCGTCACCATCCACAGATGCTCGTACGTCGCCTTCCAGCGACGGCCGGTCTCGCCCGAAGCCGAGGAAGAACCCCCTGCCGATCGTCGTCGGCGCCTTCGCGGTCGGCCTGATCGGCTTCCTCGTCGCAACCAGTGGCGGTGGCTCGGCGCAGGCCGAACTCGCGATCGTGCAGCGCGCCCGCAAGGACGGTCAGCTCGAGCGCGCCGCGGCGGAGATCGCCAAGTTGCGCCAGGCGTGGGGCGATGCGCAGGACGATCGACTGCAGCGCCTCGACGCCGAGCAGAAGGAACTCGACACGATCCACGGCGAGATCGATCGCCTCACGGCCCAGGTCCTCGACCCGGCGATCGCGCGCACGCATGCACAGTGGATCCTGGAGCTGCGTGCGCTCGAGGGCGGCGAGAACCCGGCGGTCGCCATCGCGGCGCGACGGGTGCGCGGTTCGTTGACGGAGACGTTGCTGCGGCGACCCGTGGTGCGCGTCGCGTCGCCCGACGCGGCGGCGCCGGATGCGAAGAAGGGGGCCGCTCCCGAGGCCGCGCCGGTGGTCGCCACCGCAGCGCCGAACGAAGCGGCGCCGGCCCGCATCGATCCGCCGGCGGTCGGAAGGCCGGACGTCGTCGCCGCGGCGCGCAAGGAAGCGACGCGGCTCCTCGATCAGGGACTCTTCGCGCAGGCGATCGCGATGCTGCAGGAGGGGCTCGCGAACGGCGACGCCGCGGCGGCGGACGGACTCACGGCCCTGCACGAGCACCTGGAGTTCGCTCGCGGTTCGGCGCGCGCGGCGATGAACGCGCTCCTCGCGGAGGCGAAGCGTGTGTCCGCGACCAAGCCGGACGATGCGGCGCGGCTGCTCGTGGTCGCGCGCCACCGATTCCCGGCGACGGCCGAATTCGCGCCGCTCGCCGAAGCCCTGCAGAAGGCCGAGCAGGCGGTGCGCGAGGCCAAGGCGGCCGCGGCGGCGGAAGCCGCGACGCTGCTGAAGCCCGCCGTCGACGACGCGTCGCGCATCGCGACGCTCGCCGGTCTGCGCGGGCAGCTCGATGCGGCGAGGTCCGCCGAGGAACGCGGCGACTTCGGCGCGGCGGCGGTCGTCCTGCGCGAAGCCGCGACTGCCGCGCGCGACCGCGACCCGGACTTCGCCGGCCGCCTCGAAGGGCGCGCGGTCGACGCCGACCTGATCTCCGCGTGGCACCAGGCGATCGCGAACGTGCTGCAGGGCGGGCGCACGCTGAAGTGCACTACGGCCGCCGGCCGCGCGGTCACGCTCCAGAGCACGCAGGGTTCGGATCTCGTCGCCACCTCTGCGGACGGCACCGTGCACGTCACGTGGATCGAGGTCTCGCCGCTCGGCATCGCGATGCTCGTCGACCAGGCCCAGGTGCGCGGCGAAGCGGCCCTCGGTGCCGCGACGCTGCTCTACAAGAACACCGATCGCGAGCGCGCCGAGGTGCTCCTCGCGAAGACGCTGCAGGCCGATGCCGCGCTGAAGGGCGCCATCGACGGCGTGCTGTCGCGCGGACGCGGCGAGCCGGTCGATTCGCGCGGTTACACGCTCGGCAAGGAAGGCTTCGTGTCGGCGCGTTCGGTCGAGCTGCAGAAGGAAGGCCAGAAGCTCGCCGCGCGCCTCGACACCGCACTCGCGGATCGCGACCCGGCCGCACGGGACAAGGTGCTCGCCGAGGTGGGGGCGTCCGGCCCCGAGGCGGTGGCCGTCCTCACGACCGCGCTGAAGAAGCAGTTCGACCAACGCATCGCGAAGATCGACGGGAGCGGCGTGAAGAAGCAGCTCGAGCGCCTCGCCGAACAGCGCCGCCTGCTCGACACGGCGCGACAGGAAGCGAAGGCGTTGATCTACGACGAGGTGAAGTACTTCTACCCCTACAAGCCACCCGCGGTCTCGGCCGACAAGTTCGCCGAGTACAACCGCGTGCAGGCGGAGGTGAACCGCCTCGTTGCCGCTGTGCGGGTGATCTGGAAGGACGAGCGCATCAAGGTGCGCGTGCCGGCGTCGATGCGCGGCGACCTCGACCGCATCGACTGGCTCGGCAGGAACCTCGCCAGCCTCGGAGCACTCGACCAGGCGGCGATGGCGAAGATCGGCTGGGCGCGTGCGCTGCCCGCTGGCGACACGGTTTCGATCCACGACTACTGCGTCGACGCGTCGGAACGCGCCGAGATCGAAGAGTGGCGCCGGATCGAGGCCTACAACACGATCGCCGGCAAGCAGGTGAGTTCGTCCGCGCGCGAACTGCTCGCGATCACGAACGAGTACCGAGCGATGTTCCGCCACCGGCCCCTCGCGATCGTGAAGATCGTCTGCGACGCGGCGCAGGGGCACGCCGAGGAGATGACGAAGCTCGGCTATTTCTCGCACATGTCGCCGACGCCGGGACGCACGACGCCCTACGACCGCATGCGCCTCGTGGGCTACAACGCCGGCGTCAGCGAGAACATCGCCCTGCACGACGGGGCGCTCGGCGCGCACAACGCCTGGTGCACCTCGTCGGGCCACCATCGCAACCTTCTCGACCCGAGCCACACGGAGATGGGGATCGGTTGTGACGGCCGCAATTGGGTCGAGAACTTCGGCGCGGGCAGCGTGTATCGTGACGACCCGGCGTGGACCGCGGCCGGGGAGGCCGCGTCGCGCTGACAGGAGAGCCGAGAAGTGCCGCACCAGATCGAGATCACGAGACCGGGCGGCGCGAAGAACCTGCTGCCGATGGCCGGCGAGACGCTCGTCGTCGGCAGTAGTGCCGGCGCCGACGTGATGCTGCACGCACCCGGACTCGAGCCGCAGCATCTGCGTTTCGTTCGCACCGACGTGGGTGTCCGCGTCGAGCCGTGCCGCCCCGGCGCGTCGGTCGTCGTGAACGGCGAGGAGCTGTTCTGCAAGGATCTCGCTCCGAACGACGTCGTCGACCTCGTCGGACTGCGTCTGCGGTGGCTGCCGGAGCCAAAGGCTCCCGCGAAGGCGGCGCCGGCGCGCCCCGCGCCTGCGGCATCGACTGCGCCGGTTGCGGAGCCGCTGCGCCCCGAGCCCGCCCGAGCTGCCGCACCGCCACCGCGACCTGTTCGCAGCGCCGTGCGCGACCGGAATGCCGCCGACGGCGCGGATCGCGACGAACGACCGCGGCGCCGCGCGAAGTCCGTCGGGTGGGGGCCGTTCCTCGTGGTCTTCGGTCTCGTGCTCGGCGGAGCGGTCGTTGCCGTGAAGCTGCTGTCGAACTCGACGTGGCCGAGTTCACCGGCGGACTACGTCGATCTCGCGCGCGAACAGCTGAGGAACAACCAGCGCGAACGCGCTCTCGAGACGCTCGCGTTCGCGATGAAGGATGCGACCGGCGCCGTTCGCGAGGACGCACTCGCGCTCTACGCGTCCGTGCAGAAGCTGCACGGTGAGTTCGCCATCGCACCGAAGGTCGACATCGCGCGGCAGGAACTCGGCCTCGTGACGAAGTTCGCCGAGCGCAATCTCCGCGACAAGGCGACGCGGCCGGCGGCGCGCGAGTTCGTGCGGTCGTGCGACCGCTGGCTCCAGCGCCACCGCGAGGTGTGCACCGCGTCCGAGGACGGCAAGGTGCTCTTGCGTTCGCTCGAAGAACAGCGAGGCCGCTACGTCGCGATCGCCGCGATGGAAGAACCCGACACGATGGAGGACGTGCTGTTCGGCGCCCGCGCGAAGATGTCGCTGCAGTGGCGCGAGTACAAGGTGGCGATCCGTGCACTCGACGACTACCTCGCTGCGCACCCCGGCGATGCTGTCGTCACGGCCGAACGCGAGACGATGCTGCGCGAGGGCGAGGAGTGGCTGCGGGGCCGGCTGCGACTCGTCGATCAGCTGGTCAATCGCGGCGACACGGGCGGTGCCCAGCGCGATCTCCGCAATCTCGAGGAATGGTCGGTCCTCCCGCAGTGGGAGCCGCTCGTCAAGGCGTACCGCGCGAAGCTGCCTGCGGATCGGTGACGATCAGTGCGACGCCGCGAACGCGACCGCAGGAGTCGCGAGGGAAGGCGCCGAGTGGCGTTCGTCGCTCAACAGCAGCTGCCAGAACCCGACATCGTGCCATGCGTCGAACTTGCGCCCGGCGCGGACGACCGTTCCGCAGTGCACGAACCCGAGCGACTCGTGCAGTCGAACGGAAGCGTCGTTCGGCAGCGCGATGCCGCCGAGCGCGGCGTGGAAGCCCTGCGCACGCAGCACACGGCACAGGCGCTCGTAGAGCGGGCGGCCGAGACCGCGACCACAGTGGTGCGGCGCCAGGTAGATGCCGGTCTCGGTGATCCACCGGTACGCCGAGCGTGTGCGCCACGCGCCGGACTTCGCGTAGCCGACCACTTCGCCCTCGCGCTCGGCGGCGAGCCAAGGGTAGGTGTCCTGATGCTCGCGCCACGTCGAGCGCAGTTCGTCCGCGGTGACGTCGTCGTAGCCGAAATGGATCGCCGTCGTGCGGATGTAGTGGTTGGTGATCGTCGCGAACGTCGCGAAGTCCTCCGCGTGCGCGAGCCGGATCGTTGCTCCGGTCATCGCCGCCCCTTCACCAGGTCTCGGGCCGCAGTCGTCGCCAGGACCTCGCCGCGTGCGACGCGCTGGCGCGCCGCAGCCATTGCCGCGGCCGTCGAGGGATCGGCGAGGAACGCCGTCAGCAGCCGTTCGCGAACCGCGGTGTCCAGCCACTCGTCGGCCTGCCGCGCTCGACGTGCCGCGAACCTCCCGTCGGCGCGCCGTGCGGCGGCAGCACGCTCGATCGTGCGCCACAGCTCGTCGAGGCCGGCGCCGGTGAGCGACGAGCCGACGACGACCGCAGGCGGTTCCGCGCCGTCGGGATGCAGCACGTGCATGGCGATGCGGCACTGCTGCGCGGCGCGCTCCGCGGCGGCCGCGAGGTCGCCGTCCGCCTTGTGCACGAGCACCGCGTCGGCGAGTTCCATCACGCCGCGCTTGATGCCCTGGAGTTCGTCGCCGGCCGCCGGCGAGAGCAGGAGCAGGAAGAAGTCGACCATGCCGTGCACCGCGACTTCGCTCTGACCCGTGCCGATCGTCTCGACGAGAACGACGTCGAACCCGCCCGCCTCGCACAGCAGCATCGCTTCGCGGGTGCGCGCGGCCACGCCGCCGAGGGTCTCGCCGCCGGGCGACGGCCGGATGAACGCGTTCGCCTGCCGGCTCAGCTCGGTCATCCGCGTCTTGTCGCCGAGGATGCTGCCGCCGGTGACCGCCGAACTCGGATCGACGGCGAGGACCGCGACCCGGTGGCCGGCGCCGCACAGCTGCATGCCGAGTGCTTCGATCAGCGTGCTCTTCCCCACGCCGGGCGCTCCGGTGATGCCGACGCGCAGCGACGCACCGGCGCGCGGAAGCAGCGCCTGCAGCAGTTCGTCCGCAGCGCCGGCATCGGTGTCGCGCCGGCTCTCGACGAGGGTGATGCCGCGCGCGAGGGCGCCGCGGTCACCGAGCTGGATCGCTGCAGCGAGGTCGTGGATCGACGTCACGCGGACACGCTACGCGGCGGCCGTCCGTCTTGCCACGCGGGTGGTATCGGCCGACACGGGCGTGCGCACATCGAGGTCGCGACGATACGCTGCCGCCCACATGCGCTTCGAGAACCAGCGCGGCAGCTCCAACGTCGAGGATCGCCGCGGCGACGGTGCGCCGCGTCGCGGCGGCAGTCCGTTCGGCGGCGGAGGTGTGCGGATTCCGATGGGGCGTGGCGGCGTCGGCATCGGCGGCCTGCTCGTGCTGCTCGCCCTCGCCTGGTTCGCGGGGCTGGACCCGCTCGCCCTGCTGGCCGGCAACGGCGCGGTGCGCCGCAGCAGCGGACCCGTCGCCACGACGCGTGCGGAGGAGGAGCTGAAGGACTTCGTCGGCAAGGTGCTCGCGACGACCGAGACGTGCTGGAGCGAACTGCTGCCCGCGAAGCTCCGGCGCGACTACGAGCCACCGAAGCTCGTCTTGTTCCGCGACGGCGCGCAATCGGCGTGCGGCTTTGCCGAGTCCGCGGTGGGGCCGTTCTACTGCCCCGGCGACAGCAAGGTGTACATCGACCTGTCGTTCCTCGACGAGATGGCGCGCACGCTCGGTGCTTCCGGCGACTTCGCGCAGGCCTACGTCGTCGCGCACGAGGTGGGGCACCACGTGCAGAACCTGCTCGGCACGAACCGCCAGGTGGCAGCGTTGCGCGCTCGCGGAGCCAGCGAGGCCGAACAGAACCGCGCTTCCGTGCAGCTCGAACTGCAGGCGGACTACTTCGCCGGCGTGTGGGCGCACTTCGTCGAACACCGCATGCGAGCGACCGTCCGGCTCGACGCCGGCGACTACGAAGAAGCGATCGCCGCCGCACAGGCGGTCGGTGACGACACGTTGCAGCGGCGCGCCACGGGCCGCGTCGTGCCCGAGAAGTTCACGCACGGCACCGCCGCGCAGCGGGCGAAGTGGTTCCGGCTCGGATTCGAGACCGGTGACCCGCTGGCCCACGACCCGTTCCGCGAAGAGAAGTAACCTTGCGACGCCGCGTGTTCCTACTGCTCCTCGTCGCTGCCGTCGGGTACTCGCTGCTGCTGCTGGCCGTGTACCTGCAGCAGGACCTGCTCGTGTTCCCCGGCGCCGGGCGCGGCATCCGCCCGCTCGACGTGACCGGAGTCACGACGCGCGAGCTTCCCGGGCTGCGCAACGAGCCGTTCCGCATCGTCGAGTGCGTGCCCGACAAGCCCACCGCGGTAGTAGTGCACTTCGTCGGCAACGGCGAAGACCTCTGCAGCGCCGCACGCTACGCGGTTTCGTTCGCGGGGTACGGCGTGGCGGTCGTCTCGCCCGAGTACCCGGGCTATGGCGGCAGCCGCGGTCGCCCGTCGGTGGCCTCGGTCCTGCGCGCGGCGGAACTCACGACCGAACACGCGGCGGCGCTCGCGCAGCGCTTCGGCGTTCCGCTCTACGCGTCGGGCAGCTCGCTCGGCACGTTCAGCGCCGTGCACGTCGCGTCGCAGGGCAAGGTGGCGAAGTGCCTGCTGCGCGCGCCGGCGACGTCGATCGCCGCGGTCGCAGCGTCGAGCTTCTGGTGGCTTCCGGTGCGCACGCTGCTGCGGCACACGTTCGACAACCGCGATCCGGCGAAGCGCGTCACGTGCCCCGTGCTGATCGTGCACGGTGACGCCGACGAGGTGATTCCGGTCGAGCAGGGCAAGGCACTTCGCGAGATGTTCGCGGGGCCGGCCGAGATCGTGATCGTGCCGGGCGCCGGCCACAACGATCTGTCGGTCGGGCCCGAAGGCCCGGTCGCCGCGCAGGTGCGCACGTTCCTCGCCGCGAAGTGACGCGGTCGCGACGCGGCGCGCGGGTCATTCGCCGATCGTGAACTTCAGCGCGCGCGTGAACGCGAAGTCCGGCAGCAGCGGGCAGCCGCCCGGGGTCAGCAGGACCCACTGCGCCCAGACGTCGACACCGATCAGGGTCGTGTCGCACGGCAGCGGGAGCGGGTTCGGCGTGTTGCCCGGTTGGAGGATGTCGAGTGCCGGCACGATCGTGCAGGGACCGCACGCCGCCGAGATGCTCGACAGACCGAGGACCAGCGCGATCGGCAGGGCCGTCGGGTTGACCAGTTCGAAGGCGAACGTGCTGTCGCCGATCACGGGGTCGCCGTTCCAGCTCGCGTAGTTCTGGAGCTGGCTCGTGCCGCAGCTGCCGCCGAGGTCGACCACCGCACCGGTGCCGTGCGCCTCGAGCTGATGGCCGCGGACCGTGTCGTCCGACCAGACCACGATCGCGCGATTGCTCGCGGTGTCGCCGGCGGTGTAGCGCGCCGCGATCGCGGGCACGTTCTCCGCGACGGTCGCGTTGTTCAGGATCCATTCGGTGCCACAGACGTCGCCGGTCTCCGGCGAGATGCACGTCGCGAAGACGCGCGGCAGCGACAGGCTGTTGACGCGATCCCGCCACGCGAGCAGGTAACGGTCCTGCGCGAACGCGACGGCGGGCGCCTCGTGGGCGTGGGTGCCCGGCAAGATCTTGGCGGTGCCGAGCGACAACGAGCCAGAGCCGCAGCTGCCGCTCCAGCTCAGGAGACGCGTCTGCACGTCCTGCGCGGTGCCGGACGACCGCTGCCACGCGACAAGGAACTCCGAGCCGTCGGGCGACGCGCTCATGGGCAATGACAACGTGGCGCTCGTCGACGAGTACAACGTCGTCGCGGGAGAACATGGTGCGCCGTTCGAGCCGACGATCGCGCCGCGGATGCGGCTCGTCGATCCGGAAGTGTCTGCCCAGGTGACGAGCCACCGCAGAGCACTGCCGCCCTGGGCCGTGATCCCGAGATGCTCCACGGGAGTCGTCAACGATGCGACCTGACTCGCGGAGCCGCTCAGCACGGGGTCCCCGGTGGCCGGCACGTGCACGATCCTGGTCCAGATTCCCGGGGGCGGCGAGGAGGTGTGACTCTCGTACGCGACGACCACGGTCTGTGCGCTGCTCGTCGATCGGGAGTCGCCGCCGAGCACCGCGGTGAGGTCCGTGCCCGTGGCGACGACCAGCGGACCGGAGACGCCCGTCGACGGATCGACGGCTCTCACCAAGACCTGGCTGAACGGGAAGGACAGTGCCTGCAGGTACGAAACGAGGAAGCGGCTGGTGCCGTTCACGTTGGCGACCGAGGGTCGGCCAGTGGTGAACGATCCGAGGCCGGCGATCTGGACCGTGCTGCCGGACAGGGCTCCGTTGGTGGTGAGGAACTGGCCGCGGATCTCGACGGCCGGCCCGCCCGCGAACCGCGCGACCCACACCACGAAGTACCGATTCGTCGTGTCGTCGAAGGCGATCGCCGGCGTTACGTCGTCGTACCCGCCGACGGAACTCACGTCGAAGACCGCACCGACGAGCGGGTCGAGCACCATCGGGTAGGCGGCGCCGTCGACGAAGGCGGCGGGCAGGACCCATTCGACGTGATCACCGACGACGCGGATCGAGCCGCGTGCCGTGGCGCCGTTCGCATCGACGCCGGTCACCGCGCCGAACGTCACGCCGCCCAGGCCTTCCGCTTCGTAGCGGACGCCGCCGTCGTCCGCCGCGACCATGGGCATGTCCGTCGTCACGAGGCCGCGCACGACGAGGTCGCCGCTGCCCCCGGGCCGCGTCGCGAAGACGAAGCTCTGTTCGATGCCGTCGCGACGGACGTCGTAGACCTCGGTGAGGTCGCCGCGGTGCTGGTAGCGCACGGTGTTGTCGAGCACGATCGGCCGCAGGTCCGCACCGCCGCGCGTGAACACTTGCGTCGATCCGCGCCGGACTTCGTCGAGCGTGAACCGGACCGGGTGCATCGTCGCGGCCCGCTTGCCGAGCGCGGGCACGAACTCCATGCCGCGCCCGTCGAATCGCGCCGAGTAGTCGGGGCCCATCGCGTGGGCGCCGTCGGCGGTCGCGGTGACACCGAACGACTCGCGAAGGACGTTCGCCGCGTTGGCGTCCTGCGCGACGGCGGACGCGCCGGTGAGGAGGGCGAGAGAGACGCTGGGAAGGTATGCGCGCATGGCTGGTCTCGAGGAGCAGCGAGACTGCACGCCCGCGCGTTCGCGGGACCGGCCTCCTTCCAGCGACTAAAGGCGCCCCAGCACGAACTCGAGGCCGTTGCTCGAACTCGCCGCGCCGCCGACCTCGAAGGTGACGACCTGCAGACGGATGAGGTTGCCGGCCCACGACGGCGTGTTTGGCAGGGCGAAGGCGACGTCCGCGACCCCGCCCGACGCGACGTGTCCGGTCAGCACGTCCGGGAACGACAGCAGCAGGCAGCCGGGCAGCGCCTGGCCGAGAACCAGCGACAGCGGCACGTTCGTCGCCGAGAGGCCCCAGACGCCGAGCGAGATCGACACGGTCGGCAACCCGGTGCACACGGCTGCCATCGCCGTGCCGAGCCATGGCTGCGCGGTCGCGGTCAGGACGTTCGGGCCGCCGCTGCCGGCGCAGCCGGTGCCGTACGCCGTGTTCGCGGGCGGGCAGCCGGCCGTGATCGCGAGCACCGAGCGCGGGGAACTGCCGAGCAGTGCCGGTGCCTGGCACAAGAGGATCCGGCCGTCGGGAAGCACTTCGCAGGCGCCGACGAGGCCGGCGAGGCCTAGCGGCGTCAGCGCGGTCGAGCTGCCGATGTCGCTCCACGCGAGCGTGAGCGGATCGAGGCGCGCGACGCCGCGGACCGACGTCGCTGCGCCGGCGGTCACGGTGCTGAACGCACCGACGACGATCGCGCTGCCGTCGGGGTGGCGCGCCATGTCGTACGCCGTCGTCAGGTTGCCGCCGCTCAGGGTGCCGGCCACCGACCACGCGGCGCCGTTCCAACGTTGCACGGTCTGGAAGCCGCCGGCGATCAGTTCGCCGTTGCCGAGTTCGGCGAAAGCGTTCGGCACCATCGATGCGAGGTTGCCGACGGAAGACCACGCGCTGCCGTTCCATCGCGCGACGAAGCCCGTGACGCCTGCCACGGAGCCGCCGACGACGAGGTCGCCGTTGCCGAGCAGACGCATTCCGCCGGGCGAGGTCACGCCCGGGCCGAGAGCAGACCAGGCTGCGCCGTTCCAGTGCGCGATGTTGCTGGCGGGCGCGCCGCCAGCGCTCGAGAAGTTGCCGAGCACGACGAGGTCGCCGTTCGGCATCTCGACGGCGTCCTTCACGAGGAAACCGCCGATGCCGCTGCCGAGGGCGGACCACGACGCGCCGTTCCACACGGCGATGTTGTTCACGGGCACGCCGCCCGCGTTGGTGAACGTGCCGCCGACGACGAGCAGTCCCGACGACGTGCGCAGCAGGGCGTTGACGGACGCGACGGTGCCGCTGACGCCGCCCGCGAGTGCGGACCACGACGTGCCGTTCCATCGCGCGATGCGGGCCGCGGCGACGCCGCCGATCGTGGTGAACGTCCCGCCGGCGAAGAGCCCGCCGCTGCCGTCGGGGATCGCGACCGTCACCGTTTCGGTGCTGCTCGTGAGCGCGGACCATGCCGGCGGATCGACGCACTGCGCGGTCAGCACGGATGCGGCGGCCGCGAGCGAGGCGGAGAGAAGGATGGCGCGGGCGAGCATGGGAACCCCTTTCGTGCGGAATCGCGGCGGAGCACAGTAGAGGCGCACGCCGCGTCGCGACAGGTTTCGTTGCGCCGCTCGCCTGTTCCGCCTCGTGTTGCGCGGCGGGCCGTATCGGGACGAGCGCCGTTGCCGGCGCGTCGGACCCGGGGCGATCAGCGGGCGTTCGCGGCGCGTTCGAGCAGATCCACGAGGCCGATCGCGGCGACCGGGATCACGGTGCCCGGGCCGAAGACCTCCGCGACGCCCGCTGCGCGCAGCGCCGGCCAGTCCTGTTCGGGGATCACGCCGCCGGCGACGACGAGGATGTCGCCGCGCCCGGCGCTCCTCAGCAGGCGCACGAGTTCCGGGACGAGCGTTTTGTGACCGCCGGCGAGCGTGCTGATCCCGACGAGGTGCACGTCGTTCTCGAGCGCCTGCTTCGTCACTTCTTCGGGGGTCGAGAACAGCGGGCCGACGTCGACGTCGAAGCCCATGTCCGCGAACGCGCTGGCGATCACGCGCGCGCCGCGGTCGTGGCCGTCCTGGCCCATCTTCGCGATCAGGATGCGTGGGCGGCGGCCCGTGCGATCGAGGAACGTCTTCGTGCGGCGCTGGGCTTCTTCGAGCTTCTGCATCGACTTCGCCGCCGCACCATACACGCCGGTCACGGTGCGCGGGTTCGCGGTGTGGCGGCCGAACACGACTTCCATCGCGTGGCTGACCTCGCCCACGGTTGCCCCGAACTGCACGGCCGTGACGGCGAGTTCGAGCAGGTTCTGGTCGCCGCGGGCACCGGCGGTGATCGCCGCGAGCGCGCCCTTCACCTTGCCCTCGTCGCGTGTGCGCTTCAGTTCCTTCAGCCGCGCGACCTGGGACTCGCGCACGGCCGTGTTGTCGATCGACAGGATGTCGAGCGGCTCCTGGTGCTCGGGCCGGTACTTGTTCACGCCGACGATGGTCTCGGCGCCCGCGTCGATCGCGGCCTGCCGGCGCGCGGCGGCTTCTTCGATGCGCTGCTTCGGCAGTCCCGCTTCGATCGCATTCGTCATGCCGCCGAGCTTCTCGACTTCCTGGATGAGCGCCCACGCCTTCCGCGCGAGCTGGTCGGTGAGCCACTCCACGTAGAACGAGCCCGCGAGCGGATCGGCGGCGTGCGTGACGTGGCTCTCCTCCTGGAGGATGAGCTGCGTGTTGCGCGCGATGCGCGCGGAGAACTCCGTCGGCAGCGCGATCGCCTCGTCGAGTGCGTTCGTGTGCAGCGACTGCGTGCCGCCGAGCACCGCGGCGAGCGCTTCGAGGCAGGTGCGCACGACGTTGTTGTACGGATCCTGCGCCTGCAGCGACCAGCCCGACGTCTGGCAGTGCGTGCGCAGCGCCTGCGCCTTCGGATCCTTGCTGCCGAACGCCTTCACGATCTTGCTCCACAGGAGACGCGCCGCGCGGAGCTTGGCGATCTCGGTGAAGAAGTTCATCCCGATCGCGAAGAAGAACGACATGCGCCCCGCGAGCTTGTCGACGTCGAGCCCCGCCGCGACGCCCGTGCGCAGGTACTCGAGGCCGTCGGCGAGCGTGTACGCGAGTTCGAGATCGGCCGACGCGCCGGCCTCGTGGATGTGGTAGCCGCTGACGCTGATCGTGTTGAACTTCGGCATCCGCTCGCCGCAGTACGCGAACACGTCGCGCACGATCCGCATGCTCGGACCAGGCGGGTAGATGTAGGTGTTGCGCACCATGAACTCTTTCAGGATGTCGTTCTGGATCGTCCCGGAGAGTTTCGCGGCGGGCACGCCCTGCTCGGCGGCGGCGGCGATGTAGAGCGCGAGGATCGGGATCACCGCGCCGTTCATGGTCATCGACACCGAGACCTTGTCGAGCGGGATGCCCGCGAAGAGCACGCGCATGTCGGCGATCGAGTCGATCGCGACGCCTGCCATGCCGACGTCACCGGCGACGCGAGGATGGTCGCTGTCGTAGCCGCGGTGCGTCGCGAGATCGAACGCGACACTGAGGCCCTGCTGCCCGGCCGCGAGCGCCTTGCGATAGAACTCGTTCGTCTTCTCCGCCGTCGAGAAGCCCGCGTACTGGCGGATCGTCCACGGCTTCTGCGCGAACATCGTCGCGTAGGGTCCGCCGAGGTACGGCGGGAGGCCGGGAAGGTGGTTCGCGTGTGCGACGTTCGCGTCGGCGGCGGTGTGGAGCACGCGGTGGGCGATGTTCTCCGGCGACGTCCACGGCGTCGTGGTCCCGGCGGCTGCGGTCCACGCGTCGGCGGTCGGGCGGGGGAACTCGTCGAAGCCGTACGCGAGCTTGGTGAAGTCGGGGTTCATCGGGCGGTGCGGAATCTAGCGGCGCTCGCCGCCGCGACCGAGGCCAAGTCGGCGTCCGTCGCCGTCCGATGAAGGGCGGCATGGTCCTGCCGCCGGTGTTGCCGCCTCCTGCCCCGCGCGCGCGTGTCGTGGGGGTGCGGTCCCCGTCGGCCCGGGAACCGGATCTCGAACCGTCCGGTGCGGGGTCGGTCGAGGACGGTGCGTCGCTCCGTTGGCCCTACCTCGCGGCTGGGATCTTCGCGGCGTGGGCGCTCGGCTTGGTGCTGCCCGGCATGTTCGCGTGGTTCCTCGCGGCGATTCCGCACGAGATGGGGCACGCGACGGTCGGTTGCCTGCTCGGGCGGCCATCCGCGCCCGCGATCAGCCTCGCGGGCCACGCGTGGACCGGCATCGGCGAACGGCGCGACTGGCTCGTGTGGGTCACGGCGATGGCGCTCGCCGCCGCTGCGTGCGTCCAGCGAGAGCGTCTGTACCGCTGCGTGTCGCTGGCGCTGCTGGCGGTCTTCGTGCCGATGGTCGCGTTCGCCACCGCATCGGAGATCCTGATCGCGGCGGCCGGGCACCTCGGCGAACTCGTGTTCGCTGCGTACTGCTACTCGATCTGCTGGGGCGGCGGCCGCACCGGCACGCCGGCGGAACGCGGCGCCGGCGCGTTCGCGGGCGCGCTGTTGCAGTACGGCAACCTGCGTCTGTGCTGGGGCCTGTTGCACGATGCGGCGGCGCGTGCGCACTACGCGGGGTCGGGTTCGCTCGGCATGAAGAACGACTACCTCGTGCTCGCCGAGGACCTGTGCCACTGCGGCCTCGGCAAGGTCGCGGGCATCATGCTGGTCATGGCGGTGATGGCGCTGCCTCTCGGTCTGTGGTGGGGCGCGCACCGTGATCGCCACTGCGGCGAGTGAAGCGTCGGGCGGCACAACGCGCCTTCGGACGACACTGCGCCAGCGACGAGGTTCGCCCCGCACGTTGATGCATGTGCGGTTCGCCGCCGCTAGCTTCTGCCGCGACCGATGCCCTCTTCCCTCGTGCTCGTTCGTTCCGTGGCGACGCCACCATGACGCCGTCCGACGCCGAAGCGGCGGGACCCGTCGATGGCGCCGCGTCGGCCTCTCCCGCCTCGCGGGATCGCGGGCCGAGTCGAGTTGCCGCGTTGGCCGCCTTCCTGGGCTCGCACCGCACGGCGTTCTTCGTGGTGTGGATCGTCTGGGCCGTGATGCTCGGGGCGCACTACGCCCTGGTGCTGGTCATGGCCCCCGAAGTTCCGCTCGGTGACGAGTGGTTCACCCTCGCGAGCATGGTCGGGATCGAGAACTTCGACTTCGAGTTCCTCTGGCGGCGACACAACGAGCACCGGATCCCGGTGCCGAAGCTGATCATGTGGGCGTGCTACCACGTGGGCGGCTTCAACTTCCGCGCAGCGCCCTTGGTGTACGTCACCACACTCGGCGTCGTGACCGCGGCGACGGTCGTCGCCGCTCGGATCGTGCGCGGCCGGCAGAGCATCCTGGACGCGGTCCTGCCGTTGCTGCTGCTCCACTGGGGTCATGCGGAGAACACGCTGTGGGGCTTCCAGGCGCAGATGATCGGTTCCGCTTCGATCAGTCTGGCTCTCCTCGTCCAGATCGCGCGGCGACGGACCGCGATGGCGATCCCAGCCGCGGCGGCCGCGAGCTTCGCGGTCTGCCTGATCGCCTTGTGCGGGCAGAACGGCGTCGGCCTCGTGCCCGCGTTGTCGGTGTGGATCGGAGGGTCCGCAATCGTGCACTGGCGGTCCGGGAGTCCCGGGAGTCGCCGTACGGCAATGGTTGTCGCCCTGCTCGCGGCGTTGCCCATCGGGGTCGTGGGCCTCGTGATGTATCGGCTGCCGATGCCACAGCGGGCGACCATCGTGCCGGACCTGGCCGTGTCGCTGGAGTTCCTGATGAACGGGCTCGGCCGCGCGACTCAGGAAAGCCAATTGCTCGCAGGCACGTTCGTGATCGTGCTGATCGCCTCGACCCTGGCTCTGATTGTCGTGCGGTGGTGGCGTGAGCCTGCCGAGCGCGTGCGCCTGTTCGGGCTGTTCTGCTTCTGCGGGTCCGTCACGTCCCTGGCGCTCGGCATGGGCTACGGCCGGACCTCCGCGTACCAGCTCCGCTACACCACCATCGCGGTGCCGTTGTTCGTCGCGATCCACTTCGTCTGGGCGATCTACGCGCGGGCCTGGCGGTTGCGCATCGTGCCGGTCGCTCTGCTCGCGGCTTCGGCGGCCTGCCTCCCGCAGAGCACGTTCGTCGGCAGGTTCGTCGTGTCGGTGTGGCAGCGCTCCTACACCGGACCCTTCCTCGCGGCGGTGGAGTCCGGCAAGCCGATGCCCCTCGTCATCGGCGACCACTCGGTCGTCGCCTGGCACTGGAAGCACATGCTGGACTACCTGCTCCCGGAGTTGAAGAAGCGCAGCCTCGGCATGTTCGGCCGGCTCGTGGAAGCACCGGAGTACGACCGGCAACCGATCGTCTGGGCCGACGCCGTCGCGACGAACGCGAAGATCGTCGGGGACGTGGTGACGATCGGCAGGAGCAGTTCGCTGACGATCCGGCTCCCGAGCCCCGCTCCCGTCGAAATGCTGCGCCTCGCGGTCGTGGTGGTGCCACACGGGTCGAACGTGATCCGGTTCCGCATGTCGTGGCGCGATTCGCAGCGCGAGCAGTTCAGCGAGGCGCGGTCCAGCGAACACCTCTTCGACCTCGACGCGCACGGCACACCGCTGGCGCGCCGCGCGATCCACGATCACGACTTCTGGGCGACGGTGGACTCGTGGGTCGACGAGATCCGGATCGACCTCGACGGCGAGCCCGAGGACCTCCGCATCACGTCGTTCGACGCCCTGCGGCGCAAGTAGGGCCGGACTCCGCATGGGGCGCGGTGCGCACCCGTGCGGTCAGGGGATCGTGACGGTGAGCGCGTCCGTCGCGGAGAGTCCTTCCACCGCGGTCGCGTCGAGGAAGAACGTCTGCAGCCACACGCGGAAGGCCGGCGGCAGCGTCGCCATCCAGTCGAGGTTCTGCACGATGTCGGGGCCGCTGCCGAGGACCGCGAGCAGGATGTCGGGCGATGGTTCGACGGTGCCGCCGAACGCGGGGATCGAGAGCGCGGACGCGCCGATCGCGACGAGGCCGATCGAGTTCGGCGCGTAGTTGCCGATGGTGAGCTCGATGGGATCGACGAGGTTCATCGTGCCGGAACCGTGCTGCAGCGGTTTGCCGAGCGCACCCGTGATCCCGCCGCCGAGCTGGCACCAGTTCGGCGCCGTCGTCGCGTGGAATTGTGCGACCGTGTCGACGGTCTGGTTGAGCGTGAGCACGTTGTCCGCCGCGCCCGCCACGCCCATCGTGTAGCCGAGCCACGTGACGTTCGGGCTCGACCAGCGGTTGATTCGCACGCCGGGCGGGTAGGCCATGATGGTGCGGTAGGCGTCGTCCGCGGTGCGGAACCCGTAGGAATAAGGGAAGAGCGCCGAGCCCGCGTTCGCGGCGTCGTGGTGGCAGCCCATGTTGTGGCCGCACTCGTGCGTGAACGAGCGGTTCGAGATGCAGGTGCGAACGGTCACGCCGAACGCCGACGATGCGAACCCCGTCGAGAGGTTGGTCATCAGGTACGCGATGCCGCAGTAGGCGGGCGACGCCGGGTCGGTCACGAGGTGCACCAGGTCCGCGCCGTACGTGTCGCGCAGCGCGTGCACTTCGTCCATGAAGCCGTCCTGGTCGGAGCGCAGGTTCGCGAGGTCGGTGCCCGTGCCGAGTTCGGCGTAGTTCGTCTCCGCCATGTGCACGAGCCGGAACTCGGCGGGCACACCGCTCTGCATGTGACCGTCGTTGGCCTGGGCGATCGCACCGACGATCGCCGCTTCGATCGCGGCGACACCGCCGGCGTTCTGTCGTGCGAGCGGCGTGTAGAAGACGATGACGTCGATCGTCGTCAGCGAGCAGTTCGTGTTCGGCGACCCCGACGACGAGAGTTGCGCCGGCGGCGCCACGACGGCTGTGGTGTGGTCCGTGCCGCAGCCCATGTGCGCGGGCAGCCGCCGCTGGTCGATCCGCTGCAGCACGTGTACGTCGCCGACGCCGGTGTAGGCGATCACGAACTGGCGCGCCTCGACGTCGATCGATGCCCATGTCTCACCACCCGGCGCGAGTACGACGTGCACCTCGCTCTGGCGACCGACGACGTGACCGTCGAACACGCGATAGCCGAGGGCCCACTTCCGGCTCGTGAACTCGATGTCCACGCGCTCGTCGAAGAGGTCGGCGGCGAACGTGCCGAGTGGCGGCGCGCCGCCGAGCGGCATCGCGCCGAGCGCCGTCGTGTCGACGCGCACGAACCGCGACTGCGCGACCATCGGACTGCGCGCTTCCTCGGCGGCGCTCCAGGTCTGCGCCGCGGCCGGCACCGGATCGACGAGTGTGAAGAGTGGTGCCTGCGCGCCTGCCGTGGTGAAGGCCGAGAGCGAGAACGCGAGCCAGCTCACTGCTCGCGGGATGTTGGACCATCCGGACATCGGGAGAACCTCTGTCGGGGGAACACAAGCGACGGGTGGAGGCGGACATCAGAACCCGCGATGGCGTGGAGGCAACCCGTCGCTTGGAATTGACGTGGGGCGACGACTCCGCCGACCGCGCCACGGTGCCGCGACGTCCGCCGGGTCGTTGCTTTCGGCTGCACGAAAGGGCGCGAATTGACGCGGTGGGCGCGGTTTCTACACTCTCCGCGATCTCACCCTGGAGTCTGCGTCGTCCCCCCGACGCAGGGGTGGCCAATCTTCGCCATGCGGAATCTCGTCTTCGCGATCGGACTGTCGATCGGTGTCTCAGCCCTCGGGCAGAGCCAGATCGCGCGCTTCGACTTTCAGAACCAGCTGAGCAGCGCCCAGCCGGCATTCGCCTACGTCGGCGACGTGGTCCTCAGCAAGTCGCATCAGTTCAGCGGACCCTCGTCGGATCGCGCGCTGTCGTTGCCTCTCTCGTGGAACACCGGTGGCAGCCTGAGCTTCACGGTGTGGCCCGGCTACGGGCAGACGATGGACTTCGGCCATCTCCGGTGGTTCGTGCTGCCGAACTCGCCCGGAGTCCAGGACTGTGTGCAGGGCGTCAGCATCTTCGCCAACGGTCTGCAGGTGGCGTTCCTGAACTCGATCCCGCAGAACACGGTGATCGACGTCGATCTGACCTCGTTCGCGTCGCTGCAGAACACGGTCTATCCGGTCACGTTCGACCTCGTCTTCGTCGGCAACCCGACCGGCACGTCGGCACACGAGATCGGCTTTCTCGAGGTGACCGGTTCCGCTTGTGACTTCACGATCCAGTCCGTGACCCCGACCTCGCTGCCGACGGCGACGACCGACTACTTCCAGATCCTCGGCGACGGCTTCCGCACGGCACAAGGCGTGTCGCGCGTGGTGCAGGTCAAGTTCGGCAACACGGTGCTGGTGCCGTATTCGCAGAACGCGTTCGTGGTGGGTTCCTACGAAGTCTTCTCCCAGTGGAAGGTGCGCGTTCGCCCGCCGCAGTGCATCCCGCCGGGGCAATACACGATCGAGATCCAGACCGACTGTGACGTCAAGTCCGTTCAGGTGTCGCTCGTCGATCCGACGGCGCCGGTGATCGCCACGGCGTCCACCTACCCGGCGGGAACGACCCAGTGCTTCTCGGTGCACGCCGGCGGAACCGGGCCGCAGATCATCGTTCTCTTCGCGAGCCCCCTCGATCAGCCGTCGGTCGTGCCTGGCCTGCTCGCGCTCGATCTCGCGGACAACTTCTCGCTCTACGGGATGGTGTTCGCGATCGGCGACTGCGTGAACTTCTGCCTGAACGTGCCGCTCGTGAAGATCGACACGTGCCACTACTTCCAGGCAGCGATCTGGCACAACAGCAACCTCTCGCTGACGAGCCCGCTGCCGACGACCCGGCGCGTCACGACCTGCTGGTACTGAGCCCCCGCCTGTGCGGGCGGCGCTCGCGGTGCCCTGGGAGCCGCCGCATTCAGCCCTGCTGCGAGCGAAAGGCACCGTAGCGCGGCGGTTCCGGTGCTACCGGACGTGCCTCGTGTCGTCCGCGACCATGCCTCCCTCGTGGAGGGGGTTCCCCTGCCCGGTTTCGGGCGATGCCACCGAAAGGTGCCCCGGGTCCGTGGTCGATGGGATTGGCGGCAGGCAAGGCGGCGAATCCCGGCACCATGCACGAAAGCAAACCAGGCACCACGCGGCGGGCGAACGGTCGCGCCGCTGCACGGGCGGGGTGGATCGTCTCGGCGATCGTTGCTGCCGTCTTTTATTCCACGGTGCCCGTCCCGCCGTTCGTCGGCGCGGCTGTCTTTCTCGGCCTCGCCGCCGTCGCGTTTGCGTGGCCGTGCCCTGCCGCGCGGATGAGCGGGGGCGCGATGGACCTCGTCGACGCCACGCCCGTGCCGACGTGGGGAACGGGGCCCGACGGCCGCGTGCAGTTCTGCAATCGCGCGTTCCACGAATGCACTGGCCGCGATGGCAGCGGGGTGCCCGACGAAGAAGCGTTTGCCGAAGCCCTGCACCCGGAGGAGCGCGACTCGGTTCTCGCGCGGCTCGTCCAGTGTGCTTCGACCCGATCCGAATGGACGGGTGAGTTCCGCATGTGGCACCGCGACGGGCGGCACCGTTGGATGTCCGGAACGGCGCGGCCCCGCTTCGATCCGACCGGCGCGTTCCTCGGCCTCGTCGGTGGCTGCGTCGACATCGACGAACGCCGACGCGCCGCTGCGGCAGAAGCGGAGGCCCACGCACGCCTGCAAGTGTTCGTCGACCACGCCGCCGCGGCGGTCGCGATGTTCGACAAGGACATGCGCTACCTGGCATGCAGCCGGCGGTGGCTGTCGGACTACGGCCTCCAGAACGAGTCGGTCCTCGGGCGCAACCACTACGACGTCTTCCCGGAGATCCCGGAGCGGTGGAAGGAGATCCATCGCCGTTGCCTGCAGGGCGCGGTCGAGATGTCGTCGGCCGATCACTTCGAACGGGCGGATGGCAGGTGTCAGTGGCTCCGGTGGGACGTGCGCCCGTGGCGCGCCGTCGACGGTTCGATCGGCGGCCTGATGATGTTCACCGACGACATCACGGCGACGCTCGAAGCCGCGCGCCTGCGCGAGACGACGGCGACGGTGATGGAAGCCGTCGCCGCGGATCGCCCGCTGCCCGAGGTGCTGGCGATGCTCACCACCGCGGCAGAGCAGACGTACGCCGACCTCCGGGCTTCGGTCCTGCTGCTCCGCGACGGCAAGCTGTGGCTCGGTGCGGGCCCGTCGTTGCCGCCGGACTACAACGCGGCGATCGAAGGGCTCGCGATCGGACCTTCGGTCGGCTCCTGCGGCACGGCCGCGTTCACGGGTCGACGTGTCATCGTCGCGGACACGTGGGTCGACGCGAAGTGGGAGGTGTGTCGTGAACTCGCTCGACGGCACGATCTGCGCGCGTGCTGGTCGCAGCCCATCGTCGCTGGAGGCAGTTCGTCCGGCGCCGGCGCGCGAGTGCTCGGCACCTTCGCGATGTACTTCCGCACACCGCGCGAGCCGACGCCGCAACAGATCCGGCTGGTGGAGGACCTGGCGCACCTCGCCGCGGTCGCCATCGAACGCTGCCGCGCGAGCGAAGCGCTGCACACCACGCTGCGCGACCTCGTGGCGGCGCGTCGGCAGGCGGAAGCAGCCAGCCTGGCGAAGAGCGAGTTCCTCGCGAACATGAGTCACGAGATCCGGACCCCGATGTCGGCGATCCTCGGATTCGCGGACATCCTCGCGGACGAGCCGCTGGCTCCGCTCCTGCCGCGACAACGGCAGGAGGCCCTGGCGGCGATCCGCCGCAACGGCGACCACCTCATCGCGGTCATCAACGACGTGCTCGACATCTCGAAGATCGAGGCGGGCAAGATGTCCGTGGAACGGATCGCCACGGACGCGCGGCAGGTGGTCGACGACGTCGTGTCGCAACTGCGAGAGCGTGCCGAAGCGAAGGGGATCGCAGTCGAGGTGGTGCACGCCGCCGACGTCCCGCGCTCGTTCCTCGCCGACCCGCTTCGCCTTCGCCAGATCCTCGTCAACCTGCTCGGCAACGCGATCAAGTTCACCGACACCGGTTCGGTCACCGTCGCGACGGAGCTCGCACCCGGCTCCGATGGTGCGCCGTGGTTGCGAGTGAAGGTCGTCGACACCGGAATCGGGATGAGCCCTGGTCAGTGTGTGTCCGTCTTCGACGCGTTCACGCAGGCCGACACGTCGACGACGCGGCGATACGGCGGCACGGGGCTCGGGCTGCGAATCTCCAAGCGGCTCGCCGAGGTCCTCGGCGGCGACATTGCGGTCGAGTCCGAACTCGGGCGCGGCAGCGTGTTCACTCTGCGGGTGCCGGCGCCTCCGGTGCCGGACGGCAACGCGTCGCCCGCTCCGGTTCGCGCGGCGATGCCCGAACGCGCCGACGCCCGGCCGTCGCTCGCGGGCGCGCGGATCCTGCTCGCGGAGGACGGCCGCGACAACCAGCGCCTGTTGACGCTGCTGCTGCACCGCGCCGGTGCCGACGTCACGATCGCGGAGAACGGGCGGGCGGCGGTGGCAGCGGTGTGCGAAGGGGCCGATCCGACCGCCGCGTTGCGCTCTCCACGCCCCTTCGATCTCGTCCTCATGGACATGCAGATGCCGGAGCTCGACGGCTACGCCGCGGCGGCGATGCTGCGAGCGAAGGGCTTCTCGGCGCCGGTGATCGCGATCACTGCACACGCCCTGGCCGGTGACCGTGAACGGTGCATCGCTGCCGGCTGCGACGACTACCTGCGCAAGCCCGTCGATCGGGTCGAATTGGTCCAAGCGTGTGTGCGTGCCATGGACCGCGGCCGACAGTCGGGCGCCTGAGTCCCGCGCCGCCGACGCGCCCGAGGGACGAGACTCCCGGCAGGCAGCGCCGCCCTGGCGTCGAAACCGGTCGCGGGTTCGTCAGCGCACTCGACGAACCGGCCGCAGGCCGACACCCGAGTCGCGCGAACTCGCCGGCAGTCCCGTGCGCGCGGTCGATCGCGCGGCGAGAGGGCTGTCGACGCACGAGCCGCCGCGGACGGCGCGCGGTGCGTTCGGCGGAGTTCCGGCGCGCTGCCGCAGGCCGTCGCCCGCTCGCAGCGTGCCCTGACCGTACGCGAGCTTCTCGTCCGCGCACCATTCGGCGACGTTGCCGTGCACGTCGTAGAGGCCGAACGGATTCGGCGCGAGTGCGCCCGTTCGCTGCGGTCGGCCGCCGAACCATCCCTGCGCCGCGACGCCGAGCGGGTCCCGCCCGGTGCACCACGGTGTGTCGGTGCCCGCGCGACACGCGAATTCCCACTGCGCTTCCGTCGGCAGATGCAGGCCGGCGCGGGCCAGCGTCGCGACGGCTTCCGTCCACGCGATCCCGACCGCCGGCAACCGGGGGTCGCCGTCGACGGTTTCGCCGCCGAGGCGCGCCCACTGTCTGCGCGTGAGTTCGGTGCTCGCGATCAGGAACTCGTCGAGCGAGACCAGTTCGCCGCCGAGCTCGTCGTCGTCCGCATCGTCGTCGTTGCCGGCCATCCCGGGGTCGCCCCGGCGTGTGCCGAGTCGCAGGATCCCGGCCGGGACCAGCACGAACACGATGCCCGTGTCGGCGTCCGCGCGCAGCTTGCCGGTCGCGGGGTCGCGCGAGGGCCAGGGGTGACCCGGTGTGTGCGTGTAGAGGTCGAGGAACTCGCACAGCATCGTCGTGCGGTCGCAGCCGAGCGGAACGAGGCCCGGCAGGGGGCGCATGCGCATTCCGCGATACGCGGTGCTGGCGCCCAGGCCATCGCTCGTGGTGATCGCTGCCAGTGTCTGCTTCCACTCCGCTTCGGTCGTCTTGGCGGCGGGACGCGCGACGTCGCGTAGGAATCGGAGATCGGCGGCGATGCGGGCGTGGGGGCCGCCCGGAGCGGCGAATGCTCGCAGGGCCTCGCGCAGGCGGACCAGCGCGTTCTCGAGGTGCTCGTCGACGGGGTCCGTGAACCGCCCGCCGGGACTCCCGGCCTTCTTCGCGGCGAGGCCGCGCAGACGTTCGTCCACCTTGTCGACCTCGGCGACGAGCGGTGCTGCCTGTCCGTCGAGCCAGCTGGTGAAGGCGCTCTCGTTCTCGGGCCATGGCGGCGGGAGTGCTGCGGCGGCGCTCATCGCGGTGGCCAGGCGTTCTTCGTTGGCGAGCAGCCGGAATCCGGCGTCCGCCTTCGCGGTGACCTCGTCCTTCTGGCGTTGCACCTCGTCGAGCGACGCGTGGGCGATGTGCAGGCCCCACGCGAGGCCGCCGATCGCCGTGAGCAATGCGACGGCGGCGAGCGCGACGGCGGCGGACTGGGCCCGGTTGCGGCGGACGAACTTGCGCAGCCGGTACCACGTCGTCGGTGTCGCCACCTGGACCGGTTCGTCGGCGAGATGGCGGCGTAGGTCCGCCGCGAACTCACCGACCGTGCCGTAGCGCTCGTCGCGCGACTTCGCGAGCGCCTTGCCGGCGATGCCGTCGAGATCGCCGCGGAGCGCGAAGCGCCGTTCGCGCGGCGCGGCCGCGCTCGGCGGTGCGTGCCGGTGCTCCGCGATCACCGTGGCCATTCCTGCGAGACCGCGGGCGCGCAGCACGACGCCGGGGATCGGCAGCTGGTCCGTGAGCAGTTCGTAGAGCTGCACACCGAGGGCGTAGACGTCCGTGCGCGTGTCGATGTCCTCGACGCGGCCCGCCGCCTGCTCAGGGCTCATGAACTCCGGCGTGCCCATGAGCGTGCCTTGGAACGTCATCGCGCCGCCCTTCAGCAGCGGGTCGTTCAGCGACTTCGCGATGCCGAAGTCGATGATCTTCGGTTGCGGGTTCCCGTCGGGGTCCGCGACGAGCACGTTGTTGGAGCTGAGATCGCGGTGCAGCACCGCCTTCTGGTGCGCGTGCTGCATCGCGTCGAGCACCATGAGGAACAGGCGGAGCCGTTCCCGTACGGGCGCCCTCCGTTGTCGGCACCACGCGACGAGGGTCGGGCCCGACACGAGTTCCATCACGAAGTACGGACGGCCCTTCGGCGTGGCTCCGGCGTCGAGCAGGCGCGCGATGCCCGAGTGATCCATCCGGTTCAGCGCCTCGCGCTCGGCGGTGAAGCGGCCGAGGATCTCGCGCGAGTCCATGCCGGGATTCAGCACCTTCACCGCGACCGGTCGCCGGATCGGCTCCTGTTGCTCGGCGCGATACACCGTGCCGAAGCCGCCGCGCCCCAGGATTTCCTGCAGCACGTAGACACCGAGACGCATCGGCAGGGTGTCGGCGTCCTGCAGCGCCGGCTCGCGAGGGGGCTCGCCGTGCGTCGTGGCCGGAATCGTGATCCCGCACGACCCGAGCCAGCCGCGGATCGTTCGTGCGTGACGCGACTCCCGGCGCAGGAGTTCGCGCAGCGCGTCGTCGCGGCGGCCTTCGTCGCCGTCGAGAATGCGCAACACTTCGTCTTCGACGTGCTGCGGCAGGGTGTCGTCGTGCGGGGCCCCGGTCATCGGCCCGGGATCATCGCGTCCCGCGCCGTTCGCGCCACATGCCGCTCGACGCCGCGCAGGTTCGCGTGTGCACTGGCGCCATGGAGTCCGCGAAGTTCGTCCCGTACCCCGATCGCCACGTCCCCGCCGGGTCACCGGAGGCGGCGGCCGCCGCGTTCCACGACGTGATGCGCCGCCGGCGAAGCGTGCGCATGTTCAGCGACCGGCAGGTGTCGCTCGAGACCGTGCAGTGGCTCGTGCGCTGCGCCCACAGCGCGCCGAGCGGTGCCAACAAGCAGCCGTGGCGGTTCGTCTGCGTTCGCGATGCGGCGACCAAAGCACGCATTCGCGAAGGCGCCGAGGCGGAGGAACGCGAGTTCTACTCCCGTCGCGCGAACGAGGAGTGGCTGCGCGATCTGGCTCCGCTGGGCACCGACGAGAACAAGGCGTTCCTCACGATCGCGCCGTGGCTCGTCGTCGTCTTCCAGACGCTGCGTGGCGACGACGGGAGTCAGGTCTACTACCCGAAGGAGAGTGTCGGGCTCGCCTGCGGTCTGTTTCTCGCCGCGGCGCAGTGGGCGGGTCTCGCGACGCTGACGCACACCCCGAGTCCGATGGCGTTCCTCGGGCAGATCCTGGGGCGGCCGGCGCACGAACGGCCGTTCCTGCTGATCCCGGTCGGGTATCCGGCCGAGCCGTGCCTCGTGCCAGCGAAGGCGCTCGAACGCCGCCCTCTCGAAGAGGTGATGGTGGTGGTCTGACGAAAAAATGCCGACGGAGCGCGTGCGGTTTGCCGCGAAGGGGCCTTCCCCGGGTGTCCACGAAAACGAACCGAAGGCACCCGATGAACCGCTCCCTCCTCGTCCTGCTCGCCAACGCCACGCTGACCGCCACGGCGCTCGCGCAGGGTTCCCCCGACTTCCTCGTCACCTACTCGCAGCCCGAGCAGACGTTGTCCGGCAGCGCTGGCACCGTCCTGCAGTTCCTCTACCCGAACGAGATCGCGCACCTCGAGTGGTCGAACGGCCCGTGCGCGAGCATGTCGGCCGAGAAGTGGGCGCCGCGCACCTGCTTCCAGACGATGGCCGGTGACGAGAACAGCGACGCGTTGTTCTGGAACCCGACCCTCTTCGGCAGGATCGACGCGCTGGTCGACGTGCCGGTCGCCGGCTCGCCGATCGGTGGCCTCGCGAACGCGCGCACCGTGTTCTGGTCGCCCTCGGTCGACATGGGCATCGGCGTCAGCGGTGGGCCGGGTCTGCGCGCCGGTGACGTCGGCCGCATCGTCCGCAACTCGTCGCTCCAGGACGGTCAGGTCGAGTACTACATGCGCCGAGAGGACTTCAACTCGGCGCTCGGATTGCCGCTCAACACCATCATCGACGTCGACGCGATCGCGTGGGCCCCGGGAATGGGTGTCTACTTCTCGCTCGACCAGGACGTCTTCGCGTTCCCCGCGTGCGGTCCCACCATCATCCGCGACGGCGACATCGTGTGCGTTCCCGAGCCGTTGCTCACCTACACGTGGGACATGCGCATCCAGAGCGTGGTCCCGAACTCCGCTCACGTCGTCTACACCGAGGCGCAGGTGGACTTCATGGTCGCCAACGCCGGCGTCGCCGATCGATTCGGCAACTGCATCCCCAACGCCGTCGACCTCGAGTCTCTCGAGATCGACTGGAACGCCCAGGCGGCGGTGATTCCCGGTTGCACCGGCCTCGTCGTACACCGCCCGCACTTCATCTTCTCGACCGAGACGATGACCGGCGCCGGCCTGCTCACGACGGTCGGCGGCGGCTCGATCTACAACGCCACGTGTGCGCCCGCTGCGACGCCTTGCGGCGGTGGTCCGACCCTCGGCTGGCAGATGGGCGTCCAGCCGGTGAACGCCGCGCTCGGTGCACCGAGCTTCGTCAACGCGCTCACCTTCACCCGATCCGTCCGCTACTCGATGGAGCCGCAGGTCCACGTCGCGACGAACCCGATCGGCGGCCTCCCGTTCGGCTGGCAGAACGTCGACATCAGCTCGCCCTTCCCGATCAACATCATCGTCTGGACGACGGCGCCCGTCGGCGTCAACACGGTCGCGCAGAGCTTCCCCAACCCGTTCTGGCTGCTGACGCACCCCGACTTCTATCCGATGCCCACGATCTGGACGAGCTGCCTCACCGCGGGCGGATTCGCGACCTGGCCGATGCTGCCGCTCCCTCCCGGGTTCACCGGCAACGTGGTCTTCCAGTCGGTCGGCTTCTCGACGCTCGGCTCGATCGAGTTCAGCACGCCGATGACTCTCGAGATCCAGTGAGCCGCGCGGCGCGCCGTGCGGACGGCGCGCGCCTCACACCTGAACGGTCTTCCAGCGGCCGCGGCGGAACATGAGGAACGCCGCGACCGCGAACGCGGTCTCCGAGAGCGGGATCGACCAGAAGACGCCGCGGGGGCCGAGTTCGCAGGCGAATGCGAGAATCGCCGCGAGGGGCAGCTCGAGCACCCAGAAGAACCAGAAGTGCAGCCAGGTCGAGGTGCGGGTGTCGCCGGCCCCGTTGAACGACTGAACGGCGACCATGCCCCACGCGTAGAAGACGTAGCCCGACGCGACGATGCGCAGCGTGTCGACCGCGTGGTCGGCGACGAGCCCGTCGCTGACGAAGATCTGCACGATCTCGCGGGGCCACACTTCCAGCACGATGGTCACGACGGCGAGGAACAGCATGTCGTACGACGCGGTGAGCCACACGGCCCGCTCCGCACGTTCCGGCTGCCGCGCGCCGAGGTTCTGTCCGACGAGCGTCGCGGCGGCGTTGCTCAGGCCCCATGCAGGCAGCAGCGCGAAGATCAGGATACGGATGCCGGTCGTGTAGCCAGCCGTCGCGGCCTCGCCGAAGCTGCTGACGAACCGCATCAGGAACAGCCAGCTCGTCGTAGCGATGAGGAACTGACCGATGGTGCCCACGGACAGCGTCACGAGCGTCCACATCGCGCGCGGGTCGAAGCGCAGCAGCGGCGACAGGCGCACCCGGCCGTTGCCGCGGGAGAGCAGGTGGAACTGGTAGATCACCGCGATTGCGCGGCCCGTGCACGTCGCCACGCCGGCGCCGGTGACGCCGAGTTGCGGGAACGGACCCCAGCCGAAGATCAGCAGCGGATCGAGGACCAGGTTGATGCCGTTCGCCAGCGCCAGAGTCTTCAGTGCGAGGATGGGGTCGCCGGCGCCGCGGAAGATCGCGTTCTGGAGGAAGAGCAGAGTGACGATCACGTTGCCGCCGAGCATCCAGCGCGCGTAGCCGGTGCCCACGGCGACGACCTTCTCGTTGTGGTCCGTCATGAGCCCGAGCAGTTCGGGCGCGAACACCAGCGCCGGTATTCCGAGCACGACGCCGAGAACGAGCCCCAGCCCGATCGCCTGCGAGCCGGAGATGGCCGCACCGGGCAGGTCCTTCTCGCCGACGCGGCGTGCGACGGTCGCGGTGACCGCCATGCCGAGGCCGAACGCGATCGCGTAGACGATCGACAGCATGCCCTCGGTGGCGCCGATCGCGGCCACGGCGGCGCCGCCCGTCGGTGCGACGCCGTTCCAGCCGTCGTCGATGCGGTTGACCCACCAGATGTCGACGAGAGCGAACGTGGACTCGAGCGCCATCTCGAGGACCATCGGGACCGCGAGCAGGAGGATCGCGACCGGCAGGCTGCCGCTCGTGTAGTCGTGGTGTTCGCCACGCAGGCTGCCGAGGACGTGCTGCCAGAAATCGCGGGTGATCGGGCGTTCGCTCATGTGCTCGCCACGACGACGCGCGGCAACGGGGCGCGGAGCATAGCGACCCGTTCGTGTGCCGCGACGGCGACTGCGGTCAGAGCCCGGCGGCGCGCAGGCGCGCCCGCTCGCGCATCCACAGTCCGTGCAGTCCGATCGCGAACGCGGTCAGCAGGAGCAGCGCGCGGCCCCGCGAACTGCCGTCGTCCGGGCCGTCGGGTTCGATGCCGGGTACGGGAACGCCCGCGGTCAGTCGATCGAGGTCGATCGACCGCACCTCGATGGCGCGGCAGTCCGCTTGCGCCCGCTTCGTGTTCGCGCGGACCGAAGGCGACGCAAGGCCCCACAGTTCGCGCAGCGCGTCGGCGGCCGCCAGCGACGCCCACGGCGCGTCGGGTCGTGCGGCCGCCACGATGCGGGGCAACTCGTCGGCGGCGCGCAGGCGGACGAGGGCGTCGATCGCGGCGAGCGCGGTTGCATCGTCGGCGCGCAGAAGGGCACGCAGGGTGGCGATGGATTGCGGCGTCTCGCGGCGGGAGGACTGCCGTGCCGCCTCGGCGCGATCGCCGTCGCGGGCGGCGAAGGCGCGAAGGGACAGCGGTCCCGTCGTGCTCGGTGCGCCGTCGTTGGCGATCGCGAGCAGGAGGGCCGGCAGTACGAGTCCGCCGTCGCTGCGGCCGCGCACACGCACGTGCGACGGCGTTCGCCATGCCTTCCACGCCACCTGCCCGCACAACGCGCCGCCGACCCGGAGCATCTCTGCACGCGGGTCACCGTCGACGGCGACTCCGGCCGCGTGGCCGATCAGCACGGACGCGTCCAGCATGCGCGGTTCGTCGAGGGCATCGGCGTCGAGCGCGGCGAGCACCGTCCGGACCTGTGGCGGCGCTGCGAAGTCGGGCGGTACGAACCAGTCCTCGACACCGTCCGTGGTGCAACTCCACACCATCGGCGTGCCGCCGCCGATCGAGCAGGAGCCCGTGGCGACGAGGCCGTCGGGAAGCGTCACTCGCGTCGCCGAGAACTCCATGCCCCGCGCGGTCCACACGATCGTGAACGGGTCGTCTGCATCGAGATCGCTCGGCCACTCCGGCCGGGCGCGCAGAGCCGTTCCGCAGAGCCAGTCGATCGCGGGCACGCGGGCCCGCGATGCCCGATCCGCCACTGCCGCTCGCAGTTCGATCGGCGTCTGCGCCGCGGCGGTGCCGAGTACGGCGATCGACGTCGCGACGATCGCGCGCAGTTCAGCGGTGTACGAGGCCATCGTCCTCGGCGGCCACGGCGTCGCCTTCCATCGACGCTTCGGCGTCCGCGGCGGCCTCGAGCGCTTCCGCCTCTTCGGCCATCTCCTGGATGTGCTCTTCCGACGGCGCCACGAGGGCCATCGTCGCGGCCGCCGATGCCGCGTTCGCACGGCGACGGCGCAGACGGCTCACGAGCATGAACACGACGATCAGTGCGACAGGCGAAGCCCCGACGATCCACCGCCCCTGGTCGGACAGAGCGTCCCACCGGGCGCGGGCCTTCGCGAACAGGGCCTTGCCCGAGTCGATGACGCGCTGGAGGCCCTCGACCTGCGCCGTCTTGTCGGCGCGAACCTGGGACAGCGCGACCTCGACGAGCGGCCGCAGTTCGGATCCTTCGGTGCCGAGCCTGCCCTCGAGTGCGGCTGCGGTGGACGGCTCGGCCAGCACGCCGAGACGACCGATCGCGTAGCGGCGCAGCATCGCTTCCCGGTGGCCGAGCACCGCGACGAGAAGCGTCGTCTCGTCGGCTCTCGGGAGCTTCGGCGACAGACCCTGGAACAGCCAGGCGAGTGCGTCGCCGGCGCCGTTCGCAGCGCGTTGCTCCAGGGCGTTCGCGGCGCGAAGGAGATGGTCCCGCGCATCGAGGTCGTGCAACGCGATCAGCGCGGCTTGTACGTCGGTGGCCTTCGGGGCGCCCGTCTTCGTCGGAGCCGTCGCCGAGTCGGACGTGTCCGTGCGCTCGAGCAGCGCGAGCAACGGTTGAACCGCCGCCGGCCTGCGCAGTTTGCCGAGCAACTGCGCGGCGATCGTCCGCACGTCGCGATCGGCGTCCTCGAGTGCAGCGATCGCCGGCGCGACGGAGCTGATGCTCGCGTGGCGCAGCAGGGCGTTCACCGCCTGCAGTCGGGCGACGGCGTGCGGGCTGCGTACGACGACCCGGTTGCACACGGTGATCGCCGGTTCTCCGTTCAGGCGGGCGAGCAGGTACCCGGCGCGCGTCGCGACCTTGTCGTTCGGCGAGTCGGTGAGCTGTCCGAGTGCCTCCGGATCGGCCTTCGCGCCGGCGCGTTCTGCCAGCAGCAGCTTCGCGCGTTCGTCATCGGTCGGCGGCGCGGTGGGCGGGGCCACCTGGACCGGTGTCGGGGTCGCGCCTGGCACAGCCGGAGCAGGTGTGGGCTGTTGCGGCGACAGCACCGAGAGAAGACAGAGTTCGAGCAGGCCCATGCAGATCCTCACTGCAGCCGCTCATCGGTCGGAACGGCCCGCGGCCTACAGGCAGTGTCCGCGTCAGTGGAGCCGCCCGTGGCATCGGCGTCCGGTCACGTTGCGATGCCCCTTCCCGCGAACCATCCGGCTGCACACGCGGCGAGACAGCCGAGCAGCGTCGCGAGGACGTACACCGAGGCGAGCCCTGTCGCGCCGCGCTGCAGGTACTTCAAGGTCTCCCAGCTGAACGCGGAATAGGTCGTGAAGCCGCCGAGCACGCCGGCGGTTAGCACCGTCTGCACGTTCGCCGGGAGCCGTTCTCCGCCGGTCGAGATCGTCATCACGAACGCGATCGCGAACGAGCCGAGCACGTTCACGGCGAGGGTCCCGGTCGGGAATCCTTCGCCTCCCGCAGGTTGCAGCCAGCTTTGGACCAGGAAGCGGGCGCCCGAGCCGATCGCTCCGCCGAGGCAGACCCAGAGGAATTGCGCCATGCGGCGACCGATTCTGGCGCCGCACCGATCCGTGTGCGACGGGGGAACCCGGAACGACGCGGCGATGTCCCGTCGCGGCGGCCGCTGGTATCGTCGCGCGCTCGTTCTCCCGATCGCGGACAGGACACTCATGGCCCACCCCCTTCTCTCCCCGTTCCTCACCTTCGTCGCCTGCACCGCGGCCGCACTGGCGCAACAGAACGAGGCCCTGCGCAAGGCCTTTGTCGATGCCGACGCGCCGCGCAGCGTGATCACGGCCGCTGCCGAGCAGGTCCTGGCAGCCGACGCCGCCGGCCGTGCGCGCTTCGTCGCGACACTGCGGGCGATCGCTGCGGTGGCCCCGAAGGTCGAAGCCGCGCCTCCGGCCAAGGACGCTCCTCCGCCGGCGAAGGCGCCCGAGTTCGCCGATGCCGTCCGCGAGACGATGGCAGCTGCCATCGGCGACGACGGGGAGGCCGCGAAGGCCGCGCTCGTGAAGCTCGAGCCGGAGCCTGCCGCCCTTCAGCGTCTCGACGAGCGTGGCAAGGCCATCCTCGCGCGCTGTCTCGTGCTGACGGTCCGCAAGAAGGCAGAGACGAACGCGGTGTTCGCGGGGCAGTACGCCGAGATCTCCGACTTCGGTCCCGAAGCGGCCGACCTGCTGCTCAAGTGGACCGTGACGCCGCCGCGCGACGTCGCTCGCGCCGACGAGTTCCGCGTCGCGTGCCTGCGCGCCGTTCGCGACGTGCTGCCGGTCGAGCGGGCCACCGACGCGACGCGGGCGACGCTGCGCGAGATCGCCGGCAAGGCGCAGTCGGCGGGCAACCAGAACCTCTTCATCACCGCGGCGTGCGCGATGCACCAGTTCGGCGATCCCGTCCTCTTCGACGGAGTGAAGGAGCGGCTCGAGAAGGGAGCGAGTTCGGAGACGCCGACCGAGCGCTACATGGCGACGAACACGCTCGCCGACCTGCACTACCAGCTGCGCAACTACGAGGAGGCCGTGAAGTGGTTCAAGGCGGCCGTCGAGGTGGGCGAGAGCGTACCGGAGGTCCAGCAGGGACAGGCCACCACGATCTACAACACCGCGTGTTCGCTCGTGCTCTCGAAGCGCAACGACGAGGCGCTGCAGTACCTCGAGAAGGCCCTGCAGGCCGGCGCGAAGAGCCGCCCGCTCGCCAAGGCGATGATCGACGCCGACCACGACATGAACGGCTTGCGATCCGACCCGCGCTTCGCCGCGCTGATGGAGCGCTACTTCGGCAAGGCCGCTGCGCCGAAGTGATTCCCGCGCCCGGCGGCCCGATCCGCCGCTGGCCGCCGCCGGGCTAAGCCCGGCCCGATCCGCTGTCGCGCGGCAGGGCTGTGACGCGCGCGCAGAGCGCGTCCGCTGTCGCGCGATCCGCGGCGAGCACCGTCGCGTGACCGACCTTGCGGCCCGGTCGCGCAGCCTTGCCGTATGCGTGCAGGTGCACCCCGGGGATCGCGAGGACGTCGGCACGAGCCGGCAACGAGCCGATGAAGTTCACCATCGTCGCGTGACCTCCCGCGGTCATCGCCGTGCTGCCGAGCGGCAGGTCGAGGATCGCTCGCAGGTGGTTCTCGAACTGCGAGCACTCCGCACCCTCGATGGTCCAGTGGCCCGAGTTGTGCACACGCGGCGCGAGTTCGTTCGCGATCCAGCGATCGCCCTGCAGGAACATCTCGACGGCCAGCAGGCCGACATAGTCGAGTTCGCGCAGCAGCACCGCCACGAACTCACCGACCTCGCGGACGAGCTTCGCCGGCACGTTGGGAGCGGGCGCCCGCGAACGGGCGAGGATGCCGCTCTCGTGTTCGTTCTCGACGAGCGGGTAGACCGCGATCTCGCCGCGACGGTTGCGAGCAGCGAGCACGGACACTTCGTGATCGAACGCGACCATGCGCTCGACCACGAGTCCACCGGACTCCGCCGGGCGCAGCGAGTCGAACGCGGCGTCGGTCGCGGCCGACAGGGCGGGACCGGGGGCGAGCCGCACCTGGCCCTTGCCGTCGTAGCCGAGGCGGCGGGTCTTCACGATGCAAGGTGCTCCGACCGCGGCGACCGCGGCGTGCAGTTCCGCGCGTGTGTCCGCGGCGCGGTGCTCCGCGGTCGCCATGCCGATGGACGAGAAGAGCCGTTTCTCGAAGATGCGGTCCTGACCGATCTCGAGGGCTCGCGGCACCGGCGCCACGGTCGCGTGTTCAGCGAGCCACTGCGCGGCCTGCGCCGGCACGTTCTCGAACTCGAACGTCACGACTTGGACGCCCGCGACGAAGCGCGCGAGCGCCGCCTCGTCGCGGTAGTCGGCAACGACGAGTTCGGCGACATGGCCGGCGACGGCGTCCGGCGACGGGTCGAGACAGCGGAAGCGCAGGCCGAGCGGGGTGCCGGCGAGGGCGAGCATGCGCGCGAGCTGTCCGCCGCCCAGGACACCGACGATCATCCGCGCGGCTCCGTTCGCGGATCGGTCGCGGCCAGGACCGAATCGGTGGTCTTCTTGCGCCGCGCATGCAGTGCGCGCCGCACCTCGGGGTGCGTGGCGCCGACGATCGATGCCGCGAGCAGCGCGGCGTTGATGGCGCCTGGCTTGCCGATGGCGAGTGTGCCGACCGGCACGCCGGCCGGCATCTGCACGATCGAGAGGAGGGCATCGAGACCGCGCAGCGCACCGACGTCGATCGGGACGCCGAGCACCGGCACCAGAGTCTTCGCTGCAACCATGCCCGGCAGGTGGGCGGCGCCGCCGGCGCCGGCGACGATCGCCTGGAGACCGCGCGACTCCGCGGTGCTCGCATACTCCATGAGCCAGTCGGGCGTGCGATGCGCCGACACGATGCGGCACTCGTGAGGGACGCCGAACTCCGCGAGGGTTTCGCTCGCGTGTCGGAGGACTTCCCAGTCGGTGCGCGACCCCATGATCACGCCGACCAGCGGTTGTTCACTGTTCATGCGCCGTCGTCGGTCGCCGGGCTCGGACGACCGTGGCTAGAGGGTAGCCAGCCGTCGACGCGGTGCGAGAACGGGTTTGCCGAGATGCCGGCCGTGTCCCTGTCAGACCGCGCGGAGAAGCCCCGACTGCGCCATGTCGAGGAGGCGCGCGATGCGATCCTCGATCGGCGGGTGCGTCGCGAACCAGCGGAAGACGCTCCGCCCGGAGAGCGGGTTGACGATCGCGAGGCTCGCGGTCGCGGGCGCGGGGGCCGGACCGCCGTGCGCGACCATCGTTTCGCCGATGCGCTGCAGCTTGCCGAGTGCACTGGCCAGGGCTTCCGGCTCGCCGGTGAGGCGGGCGGCCCACTCGTCGGCGAGATACTCGCGGCTGCGGCTGATCCCCATCTGCAGCATCGTCGCGCCGATCGGCGCGAGAATGGCCGCCGCGAGGCCACCGCCGGCGCTGCCCTCCTCTTCGTTCTGCGCGCTGCCGCCGAACATCGCCGCGAACTGCAGCGTGTTGCCCACGTACGAGACGACCGTCGCCGCGGCGGCCGCGATGCTCGCGACCAGCGTGTCGCGGTTCCGAACGTGCGCCAGTTCGTGGGCGAGCACACCGCGCAGTTCGCGCGGGTCGACGAGGCGCAGCAAACCCTCCGTCACGGCGACGACCGCGCGGGACGGACTGCGGCCCGTCGCGAAGGCATTGGGCGTCGGGTCGGCGACGATCGCGAGCCGCGGGGCCGGGATTCCGGCGCGCTGCGCCAGGTCCGCGACCATCGAGTGCAGCGCCGGGAATTCGTCCGGTCCGAGCAGGCGGGCGCCGCTCATCCGCAGCACCAGTTTGTCGGAGAACAGCCAGGCGCCCAGGTTCATGGCGATGGCGAGCACGAGGAAGACTGGCAGTGCCCGGCCACCGACGAGGCCGCCGATGCTCACGAGCAGCGCCGACAGCACGCCGAAGAGGAAGATGGTCTTGAGTTGGTTCTTCATCGAAGAGTCAGGTGGGCGGGTTGTCCGTCACGTGAGCGGAGCGGGTCAGCCGCGGGCGCGCTGTCGGCGCCGTTCGACGAGCCGGCGGAGGCTGTCGGCGGCGCGGCGCGCGAGCCGGTGGACGCAGCGTTCCGCCGAGCTGTCGACCGAGCGGAAGTGGAGGTCGTCGCCGCCTTTCAGCCGCACCGCGAGTGCGCAGGTCTGGTCGACGCCGCCGCGCGGGCCGTTGTCGTCGGAGACGCGTAGGCTCACATCGGCGATGCGCGGAGCGAACCGGTCGAGGGCGGCCTCGAGGCTCTTCCTCGCATGAACGGCGAGGTTGTGGCACGGCGAGCGGTCCCGGAACAGGATCAGGATGTTCATGGCGTGGTCTCGATTGACGTGGGCGGACGATCGGCGCCCGAGACCGTTTCATCCAGTCGATAGATCGACACGGAGAATTCGAGATTCTGGAAGGCAGCGGCGCCGCTCGGCTAGCTTTCCGACCCTCGCATGGACTGGCTGAACTACCACCATCTCCGCTACTTCTGGACCGTTGCCCGCGAAGGGAGCATCGCCCGTGCGAGCAAGCTGCTGCACGTCTCGCAGCCGTCGATCAGCACGCAGCTGCGGCAACTCGAGACGTTCCTCGGTGAGAAGCTGCTGCAACGACACGGGCGCGGTCTCCAGCTCACGGACATGGGGCGGTTCGTGCTGGGATTCGCCGATCAGATCTTCTCCCTCGGGCGCGACATGCTCGACGCGGTGCGCGATCAGCCCACCGGGCAGCCTCTGCGACTGCAGGTCGGCGTCGCCGACGTCGTGCCGAAGGCGCTGTGTCACGGTCTGCTCGCGCCCTTGCTCGCGAGCGACCCGCCGGTGCGCATCGTCGTGCTCGAGGATCGGCCGGAGCGGCTGTTGGCGGAACTCGCGGTGTTCGGCCTCGACGTGGTGATCGCGGACGTGCCGGCCGCTTCCGGCACCCGGGTACGGGCGTTCCACCATCCGCTCGGTTCGAGCCCGGTCAGCGTCTTCGGCGCGAAGAAGCTGGTCGCCGGACTCCGGCGCGACTTCCCGGCTTCGCTGCGCGAGGCACCGTTCGTGCTGCCGCTCGAACAGACCGAACTGCGACGCGAGTTCGACGCTCTGATGCGCGAGCGCGACATACGGGTCCGGGTGGTCGCCGAGGTGGAGGACTCCGCGCTGCAGAAGCGTTTCGCTGCGTCCGGGGCGGGTCTCATGCTCGCGCCGTCGGTGCTGGCGAAGGACCTCGCGGCGATCCACGGCCTGGTGCCGTGCGGCGACCTGCCCGGGCTGGAAGCGCGCTACTTCGCGATCACGGTCGATCGCCGCCTGAAGCACCCGGCGCTCGCGGTGCTGATGCGCAACGCGCGGCGCGGGCTCTTCGGTGAATCACGGGGCTGAGACGTTCGTCCGGAGCACCGGGACTTCCACTTTCTCGAAGTGTTCCGTCGCACCTTCGAACGCGACCGGCGCCGCGCGCCGGCCAAGATGCCGCGCGCACATGCCCCAGGTCTCGCCACTCTTCTACGCCGGTTTCCTGACGTTCGTCGCGCTCATGCTCGCGCTGGATCTGGGCGTGTTCCACCGCAAGGCCCACACTCCCTCGGCGCGCGAGGCGGGGGCGTGGACGATCGTGTGGAGCTCGCTCGCGGCGGCGTTCGGCGGGTTCGTGTGGCTGCAGTTCGGTTCGAGCGCGGCGCTCGACTACTACACGGCGTGGTTGATCGAGCAGTCGCTGTCGATCGACAACATCTTCGTGTTCGTGGTGATCTTCGCGTCGCTGCGGATCCCGCCCGAACTGCAGCATCGGGTGCTCTTCTGGGGCGTGCTGTCCGCGGTCGTCCTGCGCGCGGTGATGATCTTCGGCGGCGTCTGGCTGATCGAACACTTCCAGCCCGTGCTCTACGCCTTCGGTGCCCTGCTCTTGATCACCGGCCTCAAGCTGGTTGCACGCGGAACCCACGAGGAGCCGAGCGGTGGCGAGTCTCGCGCAGTCGCCTGGTTGCGGCGGCGGATCCGGGCGACCGATCAGCTGCACGGGCAGCGCTTCTTCGTCCGTCAGGACGGCCGCCGCCGAGCGACGCCGTTGTTCGTCGCCCTGCTGCTGGTCGAAGGCAGCGACGTCGTGTTCGCGGTCGACTCCATTCCGGCCGTCTTCGGCGTCACGACCGATCCGTTCCTCGTCTTCACGTCGAACATCTTCGCGATCCTGGGGCTGCGCTCCCTGTTCTTCCTGCTCGCGGGGATGGCCGGCAAGTTCGCCTACCTGAAGCCGGCGCTCGGCATCGTGCTCGGGTTCGTGGGCCTGAAGCTGGTGGCGCATTCCGTGGTCAAGGTCCCGACGCTCGTGTCGCTCGCGGTGATCGTGGTCGTGATCGGTGGCGGGATCGTGCTCTCGATCCTGCGGCCGGCGCCGGCCGCGCGCGCCCACGGCGCGTGAGTGCCCCGCATCCGAGCCTCTGGTCCGGGCGAACGTCCGGCCATGCCCGCGGGATCCGGCGAGACGAAGACCTGTGTCACCTGTGGTCGTTCGATGACGTGGCGACGCCGATGGGCGCGGGATTGGGACGCCGTCCGTCACTGCAGCGCCACGTGCCGCCGCGGCGTCACGGCGATCGACGCTGCGCTCGAACGGGCGATCGTCGCGCTGCTGGCGGGGCGCGCGGCGGACGCGAGCGTCTGTCCGTCCGAGGCCGCGCGCTCGGTTGCTTCGGAGTGGCGCCCGCTGATGGAGCGCGCCCGGATGGCGGCGCGACGCCTGGTCGTGGCGGGTGTCGTCGAGATCGCGCAGGGCGGTCGTGTCGTGGACCCTTCGACCGCGCGCGGCGCCATCCGCGTCCGCCGGCGCCGCTGAACGTCAGCGGCTGGCCGTCGCGCCGTTCGCCGGCGGACCGAACTCGCCGCCCAGCGACTTGAAGATCGCGACGAGGCTGCCGGCGACCTGAGCGTCGCTCGCGACGAGATCGTCTTCGATCGTCGCGACCGTGCGCTCGCTGTCGATGACGGCCTGGAAGTCGGACAAGCCGGCGCGGTACTGCGACTGTGCGAGGTCGACGGCGCGCCTGGCCTGCTCGGCGGCGCGCTGCAACGAAGAGCGTCGCTCCTGTTCCCGCACGAAGCGCGTCATCGCGTTCTCGGTCTCCTCGATCGCGAGCAGGACGGCCTTCTCCCACGCGAGCTGTGCGGCCTCGGCCGTCGCTTCGAGCGACTTCACGCGCTGGCGCAGCCGGCCGCCGTCGAACAGGTTCCAGCGCACCGACGGACCGAAGGCCACGAGGTCACTGTCTCTGTCGAAGACGTCGGCCGCCGCGTTCGCGGACAGTCCGAGGGTGCCGCCGAGCGTGAAGCGCGGATACCGGTCGCCCTCCGCGACGCCGATGCGCGCGACCGCCGCCGCGAACCGCCGTTCCGCCGCCTGCACGTCGGGGCGGCGGCGCAGCAGGTCGGTCGGGAGGCCGACGGCGACTCTCGTGGGCAGGGTCGGCAGCGGAGCGACGGTGTCGAGTTCGCGCGGCAGGTCGGACGGAGCGGCGCCGAGGAGGACCAGCAACCGGTTCTGCGCCGTCGTTGCGGCGGCGACGAGGGACGGCAGGCGAGCGCGGGTGGACTCGACGTTCGTCGCGGCCTGCGCGACGTCGCGCTCCACGACGAGGCCGGCGTCGAAGCGGGCGCGCACCAGGCCCAGCGTGCGCTCCTGCAGTGCGAGGTTCTCCTGCGCGATCCTCAGCCGCTGTTGCGCGGCGCGGAGGTCGATGTAGGTGGCGGCGACTTCGCCCGCGACGGTCACCGCCGCGGCGCGAACGTCGTCCTCGCTGGCGGCGAGGTCGGCGTCGGCAGCCTCGACGGAGCGGCGCACGCGACCCCAAAGGTCGAGTTCCCACGACGCGTCCGCGGCGATCGTGTGGATGTTCGTTCGCGGGATGAACGCGCCGAACGGCGTGTTCTTGCTCTCGCTGCGGTGTTCGTACGACCCGCGTCCGTCGATCGACGGCCATTGGTCGGCGGCGGCGACGCCGCGCAACGCGCGCGCCGACTCGAGGCGGGCCAGCGCGGCCCGCAGGTCGAGGTTGTGCACGAGCGCGCGGTCGACGAGGTCCGCGAGCAGCGGATCGCCGAACGTGCGCCACCACGCGCCGGGAGCCGCGGGCTCGCCGACGAGTCCGGCGTCTTTCGGCTGTCGCCAGTTCGCCGCGAACTCGGCTTTCGGCGGTTCGTAGTCCGGGCCGACCGACGCACAGGACGTCGCGAAGAGGGCCGCGGCGGCGAGGAGCGCCGCGCGAACGGGGTGGGAGGAGGACATCACGCGAACTCCATCGAGGGCGAGGGGGTGGAAGTACTGCGCTCGGTTGCCGGCGCGTCCTCTTCGGCGTGGCTGTGGTTCGCCGCGATCAGCAGGTAGAAGACCGGAACGACGAACAGCGTGAACACCGTGCCGATCGCCATGCCGGCGACGAGCACGATGCCGATGCTGTTGCGTGCGGCCGCGCCTGGGCCCGCGACGAACACCAGCGGCAGGTGGCCGAAGATGGTCGCCGCGGTCGTCATCAGCACCGGGCGGAGACGTGTCGCCGCGGCTTCGCGGATCGCCGCCAACTTGGCGGTGCCGCGCTCCTGGAGGACGTTCGCGAACTCGACGATGAGGATGCCGTTCTTCGCGATGAGCCCGACCAGCGTGATCAGGCCGACCTGTGAGTAGACGTTGATCGTCGTCGTCGTCTTGGAACCGACCCAGTCCCACTCCAGGTAGGGGAACAGCAGTGCACCGCTGATCGCGAGGGGCACCGAGCCGAGGAGCACGATGAGCGGGTCGCGGAAGCTGCGGAACTGGGCTGCCAGCACCAGGTAGACGAGCGCGATCGCGAACCCGAGCGTCAGCACGAGCGTCGAGCCTTCGTGGCGGATCTGTCGCGACTCGCCGGCGTAGTCGATCGTGACGCCGGGCTTCACGACGGCGGTCGCGGCCTCCTCGAGCGCGCGCAGCCCTTCTTCCTTGGTGACGCCCGGGAGGACGCCACCGAACACGCGGACCGAGTTGCGCTGCTGGAAGCGATTCAGTGTTCGCGGTGACGCGCTCGCTTCGATGTCGACGAACGACGACACCGGCACGAGGTCGCCCCCGGGCGTCTTGATCTTGAGGTCGAGCAGGGGGCCCACCGACGAGCGGCCGGCGCGGTCGATCTGCGGGATGACCTTGTAGCTGCGGTCGTAGAAGTTGAAGCGGTTCACGTAGCCGCCGCCGAGCAGCGCGCCGAGTTCGCGGCCGACCCCGGCGAGGTCCATGCCGAGGTCCGCGACCCGTTCGCGGTCGACACGCACACGGGCCTGCGGCCGGTCGATCTTGAGGTCGGTGTCGACGTAGGTGAACTTCCCGCTCGCCCAGCCGGCGCCGAAGATCGCCATCGACTGCTCGAGCAGTTCCTCGACCGGACCGGAACTCTGCAGCACCAGTTCGACGTCGTGCATGCCAGACGTCGGCAGCGGCGGGTCGAGACGCGGGAACACGCGCACACCCGGCACCTGCGACAGCTGGTAGAAGAGCGGGCCGTAGACCTCGCGCGTCGAGCGCTCACGCTCGGTCCAGTGCTTGTGGACCATGCCGCCGAAGCCGCCCCAGTCGGCGACCAGCGACCACATGAACTTCGTCTCGGGCTGCGCACGCACGACCTTCGCGACCTCGCGCGACGCGGCGTCGACGGCTTCGAGCGTGGCGTCCGGCGCGACGTCGAAGAACAACGAGATGTGGCTCTGGTCCTCGACGGGCGCGAGTTCGCGGCGGGATTCGGTGTAGAGCGGCACGGCAGCGAGGCCGATCAGCACCGCGAGGACGACGATCGCCCATCGGAGCGAGAGCGCCACATCGAGCGTCCACACGTAGGCGCGGCGCACGACGGCGAAGCCCTTGTCGACCTGGCGCGTGAGCCACGCTTCCTTGCCGTGGTCGCGCACCGCGAAGCGGCTCATCATCGGCGACAGCGTCACTGCGACGATGCCGGAGACGAGGACCGCCGCTGCGAGCGTGATCGCGAACTCGAGGAACAGCGCGCCCGTCATGCCGCCCTGGAAGCCGATCGGCGCGTAGACCGCTGCGAGCGTGATCGTCATCGCGACGATCGGACCGAGCAGTTCGCGCGCGGCTTCCATCGCCGCCTGCAGGCGTGTCTTGCCCATGCGAACGTGACGCTCGACGTTCTCGACGACGACGATCGCGTCGTCGACGACGAGGCCGACCGACAGCACGATCGCCAGGATGGTCAGCAGGTTGAGCGAGAAGCCGCACGCCGCCATCACGACAACCGCGCCGATCAGGGACACCGGCATCGCTACCAGCGGCACCAGCGAGGTTCGGATCGAGCCGAGGAACAGGAAGACGACGAGTGCGACGATCCCGATCGTCTCCATCAGCGTGAAGGAGATCTCCTTCAGGGCGTCCCGCATGAACATCGTGCCGTCGTAGGCGAGGTTCATCTCGATGTCGGGCGCCAGCGACGGACGGATCGCGTCCATCTCCGCGACGAGCCGGTTGCCGACGGCGATCTCGTTCGCGCCGACGAGCGGCCACACGCCGAGGTAGACGCTGGGGCGGTCGTTGTACTTCGCGGTGAAGTCCGCCTCCTCCGAGCCGAGTTCGACGCGTGCGACGTCGCCGATGCGCACCACGGCGCCGCCGCGATCGATGACGATCAGCTTCTCGAACTCCTCGACCGAACGGAGGTCCGTGTCCGCCAGCAGGTTGATCTGAACGAGGTTGCCCTTCGTCTGGCCGACGGCGGCCAGGTAGTTGTTGCGCTGGATCGCGGCGTAGATGTCGCCGGGCGCCAGGTTGACGGCGGCGAGCTTGTCGGGGTCGAGCCAGATGCGCATCGCGAGCGGGCGACCGCCTTCCTGGTTCGTGACACGCTGCACGCCATCGATCGTCGCGAACTGCGGCTGCACGTTGCGCGACAGGTAGTCCGTCAGCTCCGCGAGTGTGCGCTGCTCCGACGTGAAGCTGAGATAGAAGCTCGCGTACGGGCGATCGGCGCGCTGCACGTCGATCATCGGCGGCTCTGCCTCGGAGGGCAGTTCGCTGCGGATCTGCTGCAGGCGGGCCGTGACTTCCGCGAGGGCCTTCGTGGTGTCGTAGTCGAGCTCGAGGCGAACGGTGACCTTGCTGACGCCGGCGCGGCTCTCGGACTCGATGTGGTCGACGCCACCGATCGACGAGACCGCTCGTTCGATCGGCGTGGTGAGGAAGCCTCGCACGTTCTCGGCGGACGCGCCGACGTAGACCGTCGTGACGATGACCGAGGCCGAGTCGAGTTTCGGATACTGCTGCAACGGCAGGCCGAAGACGGCGCGGATGCCGACCAGCACGATCAGGAGGTTGGCGACGAGCGCCAGGACGGGGTGGCGGACGAAGGTGTCGGTGAAGGAGCGCATCGGGGGCCTCACTGCTTCGTGACGAGGGCCTTGTCGTCGACGAGCACGTCTTCGCGCAGCTTGAAGGAGCCGAGCGCCGCGACGCGTTCGCCGGCCTTCACCCCTTCGACGACGACGATCTCGTCACCGAGCGAGGCGCCGGCGCGCACGCGGCGCGTCTTCGCCCGCGTCTTGCCGTCCTCGGCTTTCACGATCGCGAACACGTAGTCGCCTCCCGGGCCGCGCCGCAGCGCGCTGACCGGCACCACGACGACTTCGTGCGGGGCTTCGACGGGCACGCGAACCCGCACCGACGCGCCGGGCGTCGGCAGCGGCTGGAGGCCGGACAGCAGTGCTCGTACGGTCGTGTTGCGCGTCGTGGCCTCGACGCGCGCGTCCATCGCCACGATCTTCGCCGCGGCGGTGCGCTCGTCGGCGGTGACTTCGACCTGCTGTCCGAGTTGGAGCCGAGTCGCCGTCTCCTGGGTCACCGAGAAGTCGACGTGCACGGCGTCGTCGACGCCTTGCAGCGTGGTGATCGTCGTTCCGGGCACGAGGTACTGGCCGGGGTGCAGATCGACCATGCCGACGCGCGAGCGGAACGGGGCGCGAACGACCTTCTGCTCGATGACCGCCTTCGTGCGGGCGACGTTCGCCATCGTGCGGTCGTGTTCGGCGCGGGCGCGATCGACGTCCGCCGCCGAGGCTCCCTGGTCCTTCAGCGCCTGCTCCATGCGCGCGAGCATCGAGGCGGCGAGGCGGGCGTCGGCCTCGTAGGCAGCGAGTTCCGCCTGTTCGACCGCAACGTCGAGTTCGACGAGGATCGCTCCGGCATCGACCACGGTGCCGGTCTCGAGCTGCACCTTGCGAACGGTGCCGGCAAGTTCGTTCTTCAGGTCGATGGACTGCAGGGCGCGCACGGTGCCGATCGCGGTGGTCGACCGCGCGAACATGCGCGTGCGGGCGTCTGCGCCCTCGATGGCTTCGGCCATTTCGCCGTGGCCCTGGGCCGCCTGGCTGGCGGCCCGCTTGTTCTGCTTGGCGAGCCAGATGCCGCCAGCGATCGCGGCAGCGACGACGAGCAGCAGGGCGGTTCCGACGATGCGGAACCGGAGGGAGCGTTGGGCGGCGGGAGGAGTCATGGGGGACGGAATTAGACCGGTCGACTACAGTCGGGCCGGAGTCAGGGATGGGGTAATGGGCGGACGGGGTGGACTCAGCGGCGAGGCTCGCCGAGCAAGGTGTCGAAGACGAACGCCTGGAAGTCGTCCAGGGCGGCGATGCTGCGGTCGATCTGCATGCGGATCGCAGCACCTTCCCACAGCATCACGAGCACATTCGCCAAGCGGTCGGCGTCGTGCTTTCGGTCGATCTCACCGGCGTTCTGGCCTTCGCGAATGACCTGAGCCAGCAGAGCGCTCCACTGCTGGTAGCAGCACCGAACCGCGGCGTGCACCGGCTCGCTCAGGCTGGCGGTCTCGAGAGCCAACTTCGGGATCAGGCACTCGACCGTCGGGCCGTTCGCGGCGCACTCGGCTCGTGCTTCCGCGAACATCTTGCGCAGGCGCTGCACCGGGGTCATGCGGCGGTCGCTCAGCAGCGGCTTCACTTCGGCGAGGTGTTCGTCCCGAGCGCGCTCGATCAGGGCCACCCCGAACTCCTCCTTGGAGGCGAAGTAGTGGTAGAACGAGCCCTTCGGAACCCCTGCTGATTGAAGGACTTCAGCGATACCGCACCCATTGAATCCCTTCTTTCCGAACAGCTCGGCGCCCGCCGTGAGGAGGCGATCGCGGGTGTCGAGGTCGCGGGGTGGGTCGAGGGTCATGGGTGGCGGCCGGAATAGACCGGTCAGTCTAATACCGCCGCCGCGGTCACGTCGCAAGTCCGTCCTGCCATGTTCTTCCGGCGACGCTGCGCCGCGGCGATCAACCGACGGTGCGATCGAGCAGAAGCCGCACGCCGCTCGCCTGGAACCGGGTGTCCGCAGGCCAGAAGTTGCGGTACTGCGCGCGCGCCTGGCTGCGCGGAGTGGCGAACGAGCCGCCCCGGAGCACTCGCTGGTTGTCCATGAACTTGCCGTTGTACTCCATCAGGGCACCGGGGAACGGACGGTAGCCGGGATACGGCTCGTAGTGGCTCTGCGTCCACTCCCAGGTGTCGCCGGCGAGTTGCCGCACGCCGTGCCGCGACGCGGCAGGCGCCGCATCGAGTACGCCGGACATCGGCTCGTCGTCGAGCAGGTTTCCCCCGCGCTGGTCGAAGCCCGACACGCGCGCCGCATGTTCCCATTCGCACTCGCGCGGCAGGCGGGCGTGCCTCCAAGCGGCGAACTGCTCGCCGTACCAGCGTGCGAATGCGTCGGCTTCGTAGAACGACACGTGGCAAACCGGTGCATCCGGTTCGACGGGAACGAGCCCGCGCAGCGTGAATCGCCGCCATTCCCCACCGTCGTGTTGCCAATAGAGCGGCGCTTGCCACCCGTGCTGCTGCACCGCTGCCCAGCCGTTCGACAGCCACAGCAGGGGATGCCGGTAGCCACCGTCGTCCACGAACGCGAGCCATTCGGCGTTGGTCACGAGCCGGTCCCCGAGTGCGAAGTCGGGCACCAGGATCCGGTGCGCGGGCAGTTCGTTGTCCCAGCAGAATCCTTCGCCGTCGTGTCCCAGCGTCTGTGGGCCGCCGCGGTGATCGACCGCGCGCATCGGCGACGACTCGGCAGATGGATGCCGCGCGGGCGGTGCATAGGCGCGGCGAAGAGGTTCGGGCGCCGACCAGCGGATGTGCAGGATCTCGGTCAAGAACAGCTCCTGATGCTGCTCTTCGTGTTCGAGTCCGATCACCACTGCGTCGTGCAGCGCGGCGAACTTGGCGCTGTCGGCAGAGCGGAGCAACGCGATCGTCGCGTCGTCGACCGCAGACCGGTACTCGCGCACGTCGGCAGTGGACGGTTGCGCGACGCGCCCGCGCATCGGTCGGGGCAGGCGTGGCCCGAGTCCCTCGTAGTAGCTGTTCAGCGCGTAGTCGAATCCGGGGAAGTCGTCGAACGCGGCGCCGTTCGGCCGCAGCACGTTCGCGGCGAAGAACCAGCTCGTGTGGCCGAGGTTCCACCACGGCGGGCTCACGTCGGGCATCGACTGGACGCGGAAGTCCTCCGCGGCGAGGGGGGACATCAGGCGTTCGCTGCGGGCGCGCACCGCGAGGAATCGCGCCAGGAGGGCGTTTCGCTCCATCCGCGGATGCTACGGGAGCGGCGCGCGGTTCCACCATGGCGGCGGACACCGTTCCGCGCGTCCCGGTGTGGGACGGTGCGGGGCGGGTGCCTACAGGCCGTGCGATCCCGACCGATACCGGCGCGTGGATTTCGGGCCGATCCTGTTGGTCATGAGTGCGGGGCTGCTGCCAGTGGGGCTCGTGCGTGCGCTGCACGGGCGACGCAACATCGCGATGCTCGCGCTCGCGCTCGCGTTCGGCTGGTTCTTCCTGAGCGGTTGCTACTTCGCCGTCTTCCTGCAACTGGGGGGCGACGACGCGGCGTGGCTGCTCGGCGTCGGCGCACTTCTCGCGGCCGTCGCCGTCACGTGGACGCTGCGCCGCAGCCGGACCGCGATCTCGTCGGCGCGACGCGCGGCGTGATCACTTCGCTGGTTTGCGAGCAGCCTTCTTCGCAGCCTTCTTCACGGCCTTCTTCTTCGCTGCGGCCGGTGCACCGCCGCGCAGTTCGACGAGTTTCGCGCGCACGTGGTCGGCGTGGCCGGCGGCCTTCACCTTCGCCCAGTGGTGCGCGACCGTGCCGTCCGGCGCGATCAGGACCGTCGACCGGATGACGCCGATCGTCTCCTTGCCGTAGAGCACCTTCTTGCCGTAGGCGCCGTAGGCCTTCATCACCTTCTTGTCGGCGTCGGTGAGCAGCCGGATGCCGAGGGAGTGCTTGGCGATGAACTTCTGGTGCGCGTTTCCGCTGTCCGCGCTGCAGCCGAAGACCTCCGCGTCGAGACCGCGGAACTCGGAGTTCGCCGCGGTGAACTCGCAAGCCTCGACCGTGCAGCCGGGCGTGTCGTCACGTGGGTAGAAGTAGAGGATGACCCAGCGGCCGACCAGGTCGCGCAGCGACACGGTCTTGCCGTCCTGGTCGGGAAGTTGGAACGCCGGGGCAGGCTTGCCGATCGAGACCATGCAGCGATGATCCGGCAGCCGAGGGCGGAAGCAAGGCCGCGCGTCGTCGCATGGACGTGACACACCGCGCATGAGGATTTGGGTGCGGTGGTCGCGGCGGCCTTCTACTCTGCGGCCGTGGTGACCGGCGACGAACGGACAACGCGGCGATGATCCTCGTCACCGGCATGATGCGCTCCGGCACGTCGCTGGTCTGTCAGGTCCTCACGAAGCTCGGGCAGTCGTTCGGCGACCCGAGTGCGATGATCCCGGCCGATCGGTGGAACGCCGGCGGCTACTTCGAAGTGCGCGAAGTGATGGACGTGAACAGCCGTATCGTCACGGGCATCTCGCGCACCGCGTCGCCGTTCCATGCCTGGGCCGCGAAGGTCGCCTACGTCGCGATGCCGTCCGTGCGGTCCTTGCCGCGCCGCGCCGGGCGGCACCGCGCGACCATCGAGGACCTCGGCCGCCGCTACCGCGGCGCCGTGCTCAAGGACCCGCGCTTCTGCCTCACGATGCGCTTCTGGCGGGAGTGGGCGGAGGTCGACCGCATCGTGGTGTGCATCCGCCATCCCGCGTCGGTGCTGCATTCGCTGTCCCGTCGCCATTCGCTGCCGAGGTGGCTCAGCGCGCGCTTCTACGCCTGGCACGTGAACGCGCTCGTCGACCAGCTGCCATCGGCTTCGGTCGTGTTCCTCGACGTGGACCGTCTGGTCGACGGGGCCGGGGACGAATTGGAGGCGCTGCGGCGCGGCATCGGCGCGAGCACGCCGGCGTCCGTGAACATCCTCGACGACGTCGTCGACCCCGATGCGTTCACGCGCGTCGATGGCGACGCGACGGCGTGTCCGGAGATCGCGGTGGCGGCATGGCAGCGTTTGCGTGCACTCGCTGCTGCATCGCGCGCGGGGTCCGCTGGCGGAGCGGTTTGAGCATGCGTCTTCCGACCGCGTTCGACCTGGACCGACGGGTGGTGCGGCGATCCTTCGCCATCGCCTTCGCCCTGCTGGCGTTCGTCGTGCGGCTCGTCGGCATAGGCAGTCAGCCGCTCTGGTTCGACGAGGCGATGACGCTGCACATCGCGCACCAGCCGGGCGGTCTCGGCCTCGTGCACAACACGCCGCCACTCTACTACGTGGCGCTCGACGTTTGGACGCGGGTGTTCGGCGTAGAGCCGACGGGGCTGCGGTCGTTCTCCGCGGTGTGCGGCGCACTGTTCGTGTGGGCGTCGTTCCACGCCGCACGAGTCATGTTCGGCAACGGCGCTGCGTTCGCTGCCGCGACGTTCGCGCTCGTCGCTCCGCTGCACCTGTACTACTCGCAGGAGGCGCGCGCCTACTCGCTGCTGCTCGCCCTGCTGATGGTCGTGCAGTGGGCGGCGTGGCTCGTGCGGGAACGTGTGCGAGCCGGCGCGGTGGTGGCGCTGTGCGCCGGCTCGATCGCCGCGCTCTACACGCACTTCCTCGCCTCGATCCCTCTGGCGTTCACCTTCGCGACGGCTGCGTGGTCCGCATGGCGCGGCGGTCGCCGCGAGTGCCTGCGATCGATCGTCGTCGCCGGCGTGGTTGCGGTGGCGTCGCTGTTGCCGTGGCTCTGGTGGTGGAAGCGGCACACACCGTTCCACGCGAGCGACATGCAGTGGCTCGCGATGCTGTGGCGCGAGTCCTCGGGTGTCGACCTGCTCTCGGCGTCGGCCGAACTGCTCGTGTTGGGTGGCCAGCAGGGATCCCCGCTCTTCCTGAAGCAGTTCTCGACCATGGCGTTTCCGCCGGTGTTGCGGCTGGTCGGACTCGTCGCGTTCGTGGTGCTGCTCGGCGTCGCAGCGGTGCGTCTTCACGCTTCGGGCCCACCGCTGCGTCGCGTGTTCGCGCACTGTGGCTTCGCGACCGTCGCGCCGATCGCCGTCCTGTTCGCCGCTTCGTTCGTGCATCCGACGTACGCGCCGGGGCGCTACGACCTGGTTGCGTTCCCCGCGCTCACGCTCCTCGTCGGGTGCTCTTGTGCCGTGGTGTTCGCGACCCCACGGCGGTGGGCGCACGCTGTGTGGCTCGCCGCGCTGGCGGCCTTCGTCGTGGCTGCGGCGGCGAAGGACCGGGACTATCTGACCGCACCCGCCGCGGTCGATCCGTTCCGCTCCGTCGCGGCCCAGCTCGCGGAACAGGTGCGGCCGGAGGACGCGGTCGTGTTGTGTGGCAACACCGGTGTGCCGGTGCTCGCGCACCTGGCGCAGCGCGGCTTCCAATGGCACGAACGGAGTTGTCGCGCGTCGGACGGCCGGAGCTTCGTTTGCCGGCTCCTGCCGCCGTCGCTCGAGGAGGCGCCGGCGACCGCGAGCCGCTACCTGCAGGCGCTCGAAGATGGGTCGATGCCGGGCTCCCTCGCCGCGATGGCGACGGAAGGGCCGGCTCCGTCGATCTGGCTCGTGCTCGGCGAGGAGCTGCGCACGGGCGGCCGCGATCCCGCGATGGACGCCGTCGGTCGACAACTCGTAGCCGCCCTCCACCAGGGCGGCTACGCGGACGACGGCGGCGAGCCCGCTCTCGGCATCCTGCACTTCCGGCGACGCTGATTCGACGCGGGCGTCCCGTCGGGACGTGCGCCGGTTCGCGCGGTCCGGTCGATGCCACGCTTTTTCCTGCCACGCGGCAGTCGACCGGTCGTTGCCGTCCCTCCATGTTCGAAGCGCTGAACGCGGCCTCTCCTGCCAACAAGTACCAGCTCGGCTGGGTCGAGCTGGCTCCGGTGCAGTTCCAGGCGGAAGTGCCGAAGTGGCTCGCGCAGCTCGGCAAGAGCGCACTGACGGGCGGGCCGCAGCAGGCCCAGCGCGTCGCGCTGGTCGACGAGTTCGCGCGCCTGCTGCAGATCCAGAAGCAGATCCTGCAGAAACAGGGCGGCGCGAACGCCGCGGTGGACGTCGGGCGCGCGGACGAGAACGTGCGCTGGTTCGGCGAGGTCGTGAAGAAGAAGTTCGGCGCGGCACCGAAGACTCCGGCGCCGGAAACGGGCCTGCAGCCGCTGCTCGACCGCAACGACCTGCTCGCGGGCAAGCTGGCGGTGCTCGACGAGAAGCTGCAGCTCGTCAACTACTGGCTGCGCGGCGTGAAGACGTTCCCCGAGCACCAGCAGGGCCAGTCGCTCCTGTTCCAGTACCTCGGCAACGCGCCGAACGCGAAGGTGCGCCTCATCCTCGAGGTGTTGTGCGCGGACGCCGGCAAAGCCGTGTCGTTCAAGGAGCCCGGGCCGTTCAAGACGTCGTACGGGTTCGACAAGGGGCTCGTCGCGGAACGGAAGAAGGAAGTCGCATGGACCGACGAGCGCTTCAAGAAGGCCGTCAAGGGCGAGCTCGGCGCCGGGTACGGCGTGCAGGCGAAGGGGCAGTGCGAACTCGAGTTCTCCGGCTTCAAGGCAAAGCTCGAGGGCGAAGCGTGGGCCGGTGTGCGCGCGAAGATGGAAGGCGAGGCCGGCTTCGGCGCAGGCAGTGGTGCCTTCGCGAAGGGCTCCGTCGAGGCGGAGATCGGCATCAAGCTGAAGGGTGTCGCGTCGATCGACTGTGCCGACGTGTTCCTGTGTGAAGTGAGCGCCGAGGCGTTCGCCGGTGCGATGGCCAAGGGCGAAGTCGAGGTCACCGTGACCGTGGGGCAGGTGACCGTGAAGGCTTCGGCGGAGGCGTTCGCCGGCGCACGACTCGTCGGCGAGGCGAAGGCGACGCTGCGGCTGCAGGGCTACGACCTCTTGAAGGCCGAGGCGAAGGGCGCACTGACAGCCGGCGTCGGCGGCAAGGCCGAGTTCGAACTCCAGTGTTCGCTCTTCAGCGGCAGCAGCCTCAAGGTCGAGGCCGGCGCGACACTCGGCGTCGGTGCCGAGGGCGGCACGAAGTTCACGGTCTACGCGGGCAACATCGCGCCGGCGCTCGCGGCGCTCTACTACTCGGTGCACCTCGGCCTGCTCGGCCAGAAGAAGGAGAAGTACGTCTGGAAGACCTACTTCCGCGAACTCGAGCAGAACGAGCGACTCTTCGAGAAGGCGCGCGGCGTGATCGAGGAGCAGATGAAGACGCTGATCCTCGAACGCAACCGCCTGTTCACCGAGTTCTCGGCGTGGAAGCAGCTCGAAGGACTCGCGACCTTCCGGCGCACCGGCGTGGTCTGAATCGCCGCTGCTACCGCGCCTTGCCGCGCGACGGCTTCTTCGTCGTTCGCGACGGCTTCTTCGCCGACTTCGCCCGCCGCGGCGCCGGGGCCGAACCGCCGCCGTCGAACTGCGCGAGCAGTTTCTTCGGCGCCTGCGCGCGGTAGCTCTCGTCGAGCCACACTTCGAGCTGCGCCATCGGCGGCAGCGGCGCCGAGTCGAACGACATCGACACCCAGCCGCTCTTGCCGACGCCGTACGGCGTCGGCTGTGCTCCCGGCAGCGACAACGCGAGCGGGTGCGACTCGGGCAGCTTCAGCGACAGCCCGGGCGGGTCGCCGGGAGCGCTGAGGTACGCGAACGTCTTGTCGTTCACCGCGAGGTCCATGTGCCCGGGCCACGGGCTCTTCAGGTGGGCGCCGGGGTAGCGGCGCAGGCCGAGTTCGCGCAGATGCGCGATCGCAGCAGCCGCGGGAGTCGTTCGCTTCGTGGAGGCCATGCGGCAAGCCTAGCGGAGCAGGCCGACGAGATCGGTCGGCGATGTCGTTCACCGCCTGGAGGGCCGCGTCGCCCGGTTGCGCAGCGACTCGTAGTACGGATCGAGCGCCTCGAGCTGGGCCCGGTTCGGCAGCGCGCGCGCGCTCGGGCTCGCATCGAAGACCATGGCGGTCGGGGCCGACGGCGCGAACGCCGGCCACTTCGGCAACCCCGGTCCGTTCGGATCCCCTGTCTTCGCGAAGTTGACCCAGTAGCTGCCCATCAGTGCCGAGATCGTCGTGTCCTCGGGGCGCACGGGAGGCGGCGAACCGGAGTCGCCGAAGACGGGTGCAGGCAGATTGCCGAAGACGTACGCGATCTCGTCACCGTGCGCGGCGCCCGCGCCGGCCGGGGTGCGGGGGCCCCGGTGATCGAAGTAGTAGACGAACGCCTTGCCCCTGCCCTTCTCCGTCTGCAGTCGCGCCCAGGCCCACGTGTGCCAGGCGACGGTCAGCTCGCGGAACAGGTCCTTCGTCGAGCGCACGGCTTCCAGGTCGGTCGCGTGTGGATACACGGAGAGGATCCCGTCGGCGTGCCGCCCGAACCCCGCACGCACGCGCTGCTCGAATCGCGCGGCGGTCACGCCGGCAAGCGGCGCGAACGGGGCTCCCTCGTCCGAGTTCGTGCCGACGAGGATCGGCGTGTCGTGGAACTTCTTCGCGGAGTAGAGCTCGTACGGGTCGCCCGGCAGCACGTCGCCGTCGAAGACCGGCCAGAACACGATGCCGCGACCCATGCCCGCACTCTGGGCGGCCTGGATCTTCGCGGCGGGCAACTCACGGGCTGCGGCGACGTCCGGCGCGCCGAGGCTCTCGAGGAAAGCTCTTCCCGTCGCTTCCGCGACGCGCAGCGGCGGCACGTTCACGCCTTCCTCGGCGGCCTGCTTCGCGCTGCCGAAACTCCCCCCGCTCTCGGAGATCACGCGGTGGAAGAGTCCTTTCGCTGCCGGCGAAACCGCGAGCATGCTCACCGACATGCCGCCAGCGGACTCGCCGAAGATCGTCACGCGGCCGGGGTCGCCGCCGAACTTCGCGATGTTCGCCTTCACCCACTGCAGGCCCGCGATCTGGTCCAGCAGCCCGTAGTTGCCCGACCCCTTGCCGCTCTCGCGGCTCAAGTCCGGGTGGGCCAGGAAGCCGAACGCGCCGAGCCGGTACGCCACGCTGACGAGCACGACTCCCTTCGCCGCGAGCTTCGTCCCGTCGTACAGCGGGGCCGCGGTCTGGCCGCCCACGAAGCCGCCGCCGTGGATCCACACCATCACGGGCAGTGCATCGCCGGCGGCTTTCGCCGGCGTCCACACGTTGAGGTAGAGGCAGTCTTCGCTCGTGTCCGGCGGGCCGCCGAAGAGACGCGAGAACATCGCGTCCTGCATGCACGCCGGCGCGAAGTGCGACGCGTCCTTCACGCCCGTCCACGCCTGGACCGGCTGCGGCGCCTTCCATCGCAGCGAACCGACCGGCGGCGCCGCGAAGGGAATGCCCTTGAACGACGTCACGCCGTCGGCGGCGACGCCACGCACGCAGCCTCCGGTCACGCAGGCTTCGTGGATCTGGGCCCGGGCGGCCGTCGCGAACGAGAGCGCCGAAGCGGCGAGGAACAGCATCTTCATGGCGTGTGTCATCCCTTCTTCGGGTCGGGGCGGAAGAAGACCTCGCGCACTTCCATCGACGATCCGCCGGCGACGAGGCCCTTCCTCGCCCATGCGAGCGCGGCGTCGAGATTCGCGGCCTCGATGACCATCAGGCCGCCGATGTGCTCCTTGGTCTCGATGTACGGACCGTCGCTGACGACGACCTTGCCGTCGGGCTTCTTGCGGAGCGTCGTCGTGATCGGGGAGAGGCCGCAGGCGAACTTCTTGGCGCCGGCGGCTTCGAGCTCGCGATTCACGGCATAGATGGCCTCGATGGCCTCCGGGGTCATGCTGGACGGGTCGAAGTCGTCGGGGAGGTACGAAGCGAGCAGGTATTGGGGCATGGGGGATCCTCGGGTTCTCGGGGGAGTGCTTCTGCGGCTCGGGGCCGCTGGCGCGTCGTTGCGTGTGCACCTGGTCGCTCCGGCCACCGGAAATCGACAACCGGCGTCAGGTTTTATTCGAGGCCGCGGATCCGCTCGCGCAGGAACTGGCGTTCCGGCTCCTGCTGCGTCAGTGCCAGCGCGTTCTCGTAGGCGGCCCTGGCTTCGGCGGTACGGCCGAGGCGGCGGAACATGTCCGCACGGGCGGCGTGGGCCAGGTGGTAGTTCGCGAGGTGGCCCTGCTCCAGCATCGCGTCGATCTGCGCCAGTCCGGCCCCGGGGCCGTCGCACATCGCGACCGCGACGGCGCGATTCAGCTCGACGATCGGCCACGGCTGCAGGCGCACGAGTTCGTCGTAGAGCGCGACGATGCGTCGCCAGTCCGTCGCCGCGGCCGTGGCCGCTCCTGCGTGAACGGTCGCGATCGCGGCCTGCAGGGTGTACGGCCCGAACCGGCGCGTCTTCAGCGCGCTGTCCACCAGCGCAACGCCCTCGGCGATCAGCGCCGCGTTCCACAGGGACCGGTCCTGCGCTTCGAGCAGGACGAGTTCGCCGGCGGGGGACGTTCGCGCGGCGCGCCGCGACTCGTTCAGCAGCATCAGGGCGAGCAGGCCGAGCACCTCCGGCTCGGGGTGCAGTTCGACGAGCAGGCGGCCCAATCGGATCGCTTCGCCGGTCAGTTCGGCGCGCGTCACTTCGACGCCCGCGGCAGAGGAGTAGCCCTCGTTGAAGACCAGGTACACGACCTGCAGCACGGCACTCAGCCGGTTCGGCAGGTCCTCCGGCGGCGGCACTTCGTACGGGATCGGCGTCTCGCGGATCTTCGCCTTCGCGCGCACGATGCGCTGCGCCACCGTTGCCGGCGCGACCAGGAACGCGCGCGCGATCTCCTCGGTAGACAGGCCGCACACTTCGCGAAGCGTGAGCGCGGCGCGTCCTTCCGGCGGCAGTTCCGGGTGGCAGCAGGTGAAGATCAGTCGCAGGCGGTCGTCCTCGATCTCCGCCGTCGCGGCGCCTTCCTCGTCAGAGGGGGCTTCGTCGATGCGCGCCTCGAGGCGAGCGATCAGCTCCGTCTGGGCGGCGTCGAGCCGCGTTCGCCGCCGTATCGCGTCCACCGCCTTGAACCGCGCGGTCGAGACGAGCCACGGGCGAGGGTTGTCCGGGATGCCGGTGAGCGGCCAGGTCTCCAGTGCCGTGGCGAACGCCTCCTGCATCGACTCCTCGGCCAGGTCGAGATCACCGAGCAGGCGCACGAGCGTCGCCAGCACGCGACCCGACTCCGCGCGGTAGAGCGTCTCGATGGTCCGATGGAGTGGCTCGGGCACAGGCGGCTCGGCGACATGTTACGCGAGCGTGTGGACAAGTGTCGCGGGGGCGGGTCCGTTCCGCCAATCGAGCAATGTGCTACATCCTAGGGATGTCGAGGTTCTTTAGTGCTCCCCCGTCGCCACGGCTCTTGTGCATGAAGTTGCGGCGATCGAAGACGATCTCGCGAGCTGTGGTGCGGAGAACGATTCGCATTTCGTCGATTCCCCAGTCGATTCGCACTTCCCCCGGTCGCTCCTCAATACTGGAGGTCACGACAAGCGGTTCTGTTCGCAGGACGCCGTTGACTGGGATAACAAACCGCTTCTCTTGATGGTTGTCCCAGTTTTCACCGAATCCCCAGGTCTTGTCCACGATTGTATTTGAACCCTGTGTCATTCGGATTCGCCACCCGCCACCCTCCTTGTCTTCTCGGCCCGTTCGGACGAAGCACGTGACGTCAAGCATCCTCTCGGGTTCGCGTCCGGTGATGTGCACGTCTTGCGATGACTTGCCGACGCGATCCGAGACGACAACGCGCAGTTCGTGTTCGCCGGCGACCTCGACCCCGATCTTTGCACGAGCCTCGGTCAGGCCGAGATCCTTGCCATCGAGGAACCAAGCAAACTGCAACCTAGCACCAACGCTGCTTCGAGAGGAGGAAGCGTCAGCGTCTACACTGAAGGGCACATCTCCTACCAACGGTGCCGCTTGAACGTTTGCAATGGGCAGGGGACCTACGGGCCTAGCGTCAATCTCGAGACGCCAGCCAGACTTGGCATTTAGCAGTGCCGCCGAAGCAGGGAATGAAAAGTGCTCCAGCACCGGGGACCGGGACGCCGGCATGGTGCGTTCTCCCAGGGCTAGGCGCGCAAGGAGGGTCTCGCCGTCCTTGACCAAGACGTCGATCGCGAACTGGGTTCCCGCGCGCTCGTCCTGTCCGTCAAGTTGGATGGAGCCATGCAGTGCTCCGTCTTGGGCGACGGCCGCGCTGGTCGCCAAGACACCGTTGCTTGGCGGTCCAATTCGCAGATGTGTCTCTTGGTCGTGCAAGTACCACACGCCGCTGACTGCCACGAGCGCCGCGAGGGACACGGAGAAGTAGAAGACGATCCTCCACTTGCGCTTCCTTGTGGCCTTCTCTTGGAAGGTTGTCTTGATAGTGCGCTCTCGCCTCTTCTTGCCCAGCAACCAAGCCAGAAGGCCCCCGCGCTCCTCCCACATCTGCTCCTCAAGGGTGCCTGTCTCTCGCCGCGAGTGCGTTGACTCACTGTGAGTTGTAGCCCTCCCCTTTACAGATGCGCGCCCTTCGATCTTGTCAGCATCGTCGTCCACCGCGTTCCTCTGTGACAGTTCCCTTGTGGAGTTGCCGGATACAGCCGCGGCGTCGAGCGCGCCCCGCGCAGTGATTCTCTTGCTACTCTTGACTGTTGCAGGCTAGCGCTGCGTGAGATCCCTTTCCATCCTGCGCGGCACTCCGCTCGGTCTCGGTCGAGCGCCCCGTTGGGGGAGCGCCACGCGGATGATCTGCGGGCGGGATCGGCCGCAAGCCCCGGCGCGACCGCGAGGGAGCGGTGGGCCGTGCTGGATTCGCCGTGGAGTGTCGTGCTGCGCGCGACGCGATCACGCCGCGGCGGCATGGGCCGCGCCTTACGCCTCTGGCGTGAGATGGTGGGCCGTGCTGGATTCGAACCAGCGACTTCGACCTTGTGACGATCGCACTCTACCAACTGAGTTAACGGCCCGTTCCACGCTGCCGGCGCACCGGCAGACTCGGGCCGCGCACCCTAGCGATCGCCCATGGGTGATGCAAGCGCCTAGTTCGGCGCCCGCGCCCGCCGGAATGGCTCACGCGGGCAGGTTCGGCAGCGCGCCGTACAGGGCCGTCTGCAGCGTCAGCGTCGTCGCTTCGCGTCCGGCCTTCGCGAACGCGTGCACCATTGCGCGGGCGATCTCCGGCGTGCGGCCCGACGACATCGTGAACGCGATCATGCCCGGCCCGTGGCCGCAGATCGTGGCGCCGGCGGCGCCGGCGTCGACGGCGGCAACGAGCGCTTCCGACAGGCCGGGTACGAGACGGCGCCGGTAGGGCAGGTGCACTTCGTCGACGATGCAGTGACGCAGCAGGTCTTCGTCGCCGTGCTGCAGCGCCTGTAGCACGCCGATCGTGCGACCGGTGCTGCGCGCGGCCGCGGCGTGCGGCAGGGTCGGCGGCAGCACACGCTTCGTGTCGGCGGTTCCCATCTGCGCATCGGGCAACGCGATCACGTAGTGCCAGTCGCGGTGGATCGGGAACGGCACGATGCGCTGCTGCAGCTGCGTCGCTTGCGGCGCCGACATCGGCACCGTCGCGCAGAGGCCGCCGAGCAGCGCCGCGGCGCCGTGCGCCGGGTCGCCGCCGAGAGGCACGAGTGCGTCGAGCAGCTGGGACGCCGTGGCTTTCTTGCGACCGAGGCGCACCGCGAGCGCGAGTCCGGCGGCGTAGCCGGCGCTGATCGTTCCCATGCCGGTGCCGCGCGGGATGGTTCCTTCGACGACGACGTGCAGCCCCTTCAGCAGCGACACGTCGAACAGTTCGGCGCCGACCCGGAGGCCGCGCAGGACCGGGTCGTGCCGCGGATCCTCCATGTGCGCGCTCGGGTCGTCGCGGCGCTCGATCGACACGACGCCGTCGGTGCGCGGTTCGGCCGTGATGCCGAGCGCCAGGTCGAGTGCCAGTGCGACCACTCCGTAACCCGGGCCGAGGTTCGCGGCGCTCGCGGGCACGTGGAAGGTGATCGGGGTCGTCTTGGCCACGAAGGTGTATCGGCCACGCCGGCGCCGACATGAAACCCCCGCGGGGCCGGCGGCTCAACGGCGCGGCCCCCGCCGCGTCACGGGTCGATCACGAGCGTCGCGGGGCCGCCGACGACTTCGGTCAGTCCCGCGGCATCGAACACGATGCCCGTGAACGTGAAGCGCAGGCCCTGCAGGATGGTCGCGATGGCGCCCGGGAGCTGGAAGCCGGTGCTCGCATTGCCCGCCGCATCGAGCACACCCGCGCTGTTCGGGAGGATCGGCGTGTTGAGGATCGTGAGGCCGAGGCCGGTGAACGCGTCGAAGTTCATCGGCACGGGCACACCGTCGAGGAGGAAGCCGGGCGCTTCCCCGGTCACGCCGAACGCCAGCAGGTAGCTCTGTCCGGCGCGCTGCGCCCCGCCGCGGAGGTCGAGGGGGTGGGCGAACCCGGGCGCCGCGGAGACGTGGGCGAGTCGCGGCAGCAGCGCCGCGGTGTAGGGCTGCTGCGGCAGGTCGAGGAAGTTGTCGACGCCGGGTCCGACCAGGAGCGTCGTCTGCGTGCTGTCGAAGTACGGCACCGTGCGGATGCGCCGCGAGCCTGGGCCGTTGATGTCGGCGAGGTTCTGGATGCGAAGGAGCAGGCGATTGCCCGCCGGCACGATCTGCGCGACGTCGACGAGGTCGATCGTCATGAGGTGCGTGCCCGCGATGCCGACGCGCACGCCGTTCGTGCCTGCGGTGATCCAGTGGATCGCACCTGCCGGGTCCTGGTGCGCGAGGACGGCGGTCAGCTGGAAGTTGCCCGTCGTGTCGTCGACGGTGAGCTTCACCTGAGGTCGCCCGAGGATCTCGATCGCTTCGGTCAGGGGCGCCGAGACGAAGACCTCCTGGCTCGGGGCGATGTTCGCGGTGACGTTGTTCGGTGCGAGACCGGCGCCCTGCGCGACGTAGTCGAAGATGTCGTACGCCGCGGGCACGACGTGGTTGATCACGTTCGTGAGGTTCTGCGCCATCGGCGGCAAGGGCTGCAGCGCCTGCGTGCCGACGAAGTGCCAGCGTGTGTTCGCGGTCGCCGGTGGCCACTGCGTCGACGTGCGATGCTCCCAGACGGTCGTCGGGTTCAGGTGCAGCGCGGTGCTCGTCGGCTGCATGCCCGCTTCGACCAGTGGTTCGAGGTCCACGCCGTTCGGAATGCCCTTCATGTAGCGATCGAACCAGCGGCGTCGCAGGTCGTTCATCACCGCGGTCTCCATCGCGTTGTCGACCGTGGAGTGGCCGCTGCCCGTGGACAGGAACAGGCGCTTCGGTCCTTGCGGCAACGACAGCAGTTCGTCGACCGAGGGGTTGTTGACGATCTTGAAGTCCTGCATCGCGACCATGGAGAGCACCGGCACGGTGGACGTGCCGAGGTTCGCGAGCAGAGTCTGGTTGTACGGCGTGTCGATCTGCGCGCGCAGACCGACGAAGTCGTTCGCGTCGACGAGCGCGAGCCACGGGTGCGCCGCCGGCTTGTCGATCACGATGTGGTCGACGACCATCACGCTGCCAGGAACGTTCGCGTCGAGGTGGTCGAGCGGCGCGATCTGCGGCGCGATCGCGAGCACTGGCGGGTAGTTCGTGACGAACCCTGCCAGTGGCAACGCCCGTCCGGACCACGCCGCGGCTGCGTACGACTTCTTGCCGCCGCCCGAGAACCCGGTCACCGCGAGGCGCGCCGGGTCGATCGTCGTGCCGGCGACCGCGGCCTGCGCGAGGCCGTGCGACTCCGCCGTGTCGAGCAATTCGCGATCCTGCGTGCTGCCGGGACGACCGGGGTCGGTGAACGCGTACGCGACGTAGCCGCCGGCCGCGAGGCTGTTCGCCGCGGTGACGACGTTGCTGTCGTTCTTCGTGCCGCCGTCACCGGCGTGCATGACGAGCACGCCCGGCCAGCCGATCGGCCCGGCAATCGCGTTCGGCGTGTAGATGTCCATGCCGGTCATCTCGCCGTCGGAGAACGTGATGGCGACGGTCTGCACGACGACCCCGAAACCGCCGGGCGGCGTCGGCGGATCCTGTGCCAGGAGCGCGCCGGTGGTCGCGAAGAGAAGGAGGGTGCGCGAGGTCGCGTTCATCGTGGAGAGATCCGCTGGGGTCCCCTCGAAGAACCAGCGTCGCGAGAACGCACGCGGATTTCTCGGCCCGGTCGACACACGCGGCGGCGAACGGCGTGTGCGCCGCCGTCAGGCGGTCATTCGTCGCCGAACTTGATGCCCTGCGCCAGGGGCAGGCTCGCACCCCAGTTCACGGTGCTCGTCTGGCGGCGCATGTAGATCTTCCAGCTGTCGGAACCGGATTCGCGGCCGCCGCCGGTCTCCTTCTCGCCGCCGAATGCGCCGCCGATCTCGGCGCCGCTGGTGCCGATGTTGACGTTCGCGATGCCGCAGTCGCTGCCGATCGAGGAGAGGAAGCGCTCCGCGGCGCGCACGTTCGCCGTGAAGATCGACGAACTGAGGCCCTGAGGGACGTCGTTGTTGAGTGCGATCGCCTCGTCGAGCGACTTGATGGGCATCACGTACAGGATCGGCGCGAAGGTCTCCTCCTTCACGATCGGTATGCAGCCGTCGCAGCGCACGATCGCCGGCACGACGTAGGCTCCGCCGGCGATGGCCTTGCCGACCTTCGCGCGAGCGCCGCCCTGCACGACCCTGCCGCCCTGCTCCCTGGCGGCCGCGATCGCATGGTCGAACGCCTTCGCGGATGCTTCGTCGATCAGCGGACCGACGAGCGTCTTCTTGTCGAACGGATCGCCGATCGTGCACTGCGCGTACGCCTTCACGAGCCGCGCCTGCAGTTCGTCCACGACCTTCTCGTGAACGAGCAGCCGCCTCGTCGTCGTGCATCGCTGGCCGGCGGTGCCCACCGCCCCGAAGACGATGCCGCGCACCGCGAGCGACAGGTCCGCGTCGTCCATCACGACGATCGCGTTGTTGCCGCCGAGTTCCAGCAGCGAACGGCCGAAGCGCTGCGCCACGCGCGGCCCGACGATGCGGCCCATGCGCGTGCTGCCGGTCGCGGAGACGAGCGGGATCGCCGGATCGTCGAGCAAAGCGCTGCCGACGGTGAGGTCGGGGCCGATGACGAGCCCGACGAGCGGCGCCCATTCCTTGCCGAGCACTTCCGCCGCGATCTTCGTCATCGCGATCGCGCACAGCGGCGTCTTCAGCGACGGCTTCCACAGGCAGCTGTCGCCGCACACGAGCGCGAGCATCGAGTTCCACGCCCAGACCGCGATCGGGAAGTTGAACGCCGTGATCACGCCGACCGTGCCGAGCGGGTGCCACGTCTCGCGCATGTGGTGGTTCGGCCGTTCGCTCGCGATCGTGAGACCGTAGAGCTGGCGCGACAGTCCGACGGCGAAGTCGGCGATGTCGATGCACTCCTGCGCTTCCCCGAGGCCCTCCTGCAGGATCTTGCCCGCCTCGAGCGTCACGAGCCTGCCGAGCAGCTCCTTCTTCTCGCGGAACGCGTTGCCGATCCGGCGCACGTACTCCCCGCGCTTCGGGGCAGGGAGTTCGCGCCAGCGCAGGAACGCGGCGTGCGCCGCCTTGCTGACGGCGGCGTAGTCCTTGGCGTCCGCCATCTGCACCGCGCCGATCGTGCTGCCGTCGACCGGCGAACGCACGGTGAGCGTCTCGCCCTTGGTCTTGCGCCAGGTGCCGTCGAACGCGCCGCTGGCGGTCTTGTCGAGTCCGAGTTCCGCGAGGAAGGAGAGATCCATGGACCGGTCACTGTCCACGGCGGCTCCTGCGGCGCAAGTTCGGCGTGGGAGCGCCCCGGAAGGCGTCGCCCGAAACGGCGAACGGCTCCCCGCGCGTTGGCGCGAGGAGCCGTTCGAGAGGAGCGGGGACCGCTCGGCGTCAGCGCCAGATGCGGTTGTCGTTGGCGCGCTCGAGCGCGTTCTTCAGGCAGGTCTGGTAGTGGCGCTGCGAGTGCCACACCGGCGTGTAGGGGTGGCAGGCGAGGCTCTGCGCCGCACGCAGCAGGAGCTGGCCGATCGTCATCTGGCCGAGGGCCGGGTCCTGGATCACGCACTCCGGGTGCACGTAGCCGGCGGCGACGTTGCAGTGCATCGCGAGCAGTTCACTCGAGAGCTGGTTGCCCATGTTCCAGCTGTTCGCGCAGCCGAAGAACGAGCCGAGCTGTTCGCGGCTGCACGGCGCGACGTAGCCGCCGCAGTTGTTGACGAGGTGCAGAGCCGGGATCCACTGGAAGCTGTTGCACTTGTTGCGGCCGTTCCTGCTCTTCCAGAAGCACACCGGCTTCGCGTTGCACGGCAGCACCGACTGGGCGACCGCGAACTGCTGCACCGCGAGGTCCGCGCATTCGCAGACGTTCACTTCGCGCGTCGCTGCGGCGGTGGCCACGTAGCCGGCCTTCACTTCGAGTTCGACCGTGTAGGTGCCCTTCGGGACGTTGGTGAAGCGCCAGGCGCCGCTCGCGTCGGTGAGCGCGGTCCGTTCGTCGCCTTCGCTGACGAGCTTGACTTCCCAGCCGCCGAGACCGGTTTCGCCGGCGTCGCGGACGCCGTCGCGATCCAGGTCGCGGAAGACGTTGCCGGTGACGTCGCTGCCGTTGCCGTCGCCGATCACGAAGCCGTCGTACGAACGCACGGCGCACTGGCCGGTGACCGGGTGGATGCCGCCGTCGATGAGGTACGGGTGGGTCGGACCGTAGGTGAGGTCCCACTTGTCACCGAGCAGCACCTTCCAGCTGCACGGCGTGAACTCCGACGACCGGAACTTCAGCAGGATGCTCTGGCCCTGGCCACCGAGACCGAGCCCGTAGACCGCGGGGTCCTGGTTGTTCGTGAAGGGCAGCGACAGCGAGATGACGCCGGCGTTGTTCTCGACGCTGACGAAGCGATCCATCGGGTCGTTCGTCGAGGCGACTTCCTCGAGGCCGGCGCTCGTCACGTGCACGTAGTAGGTGCCGCTCGCGATGGCCGGGTCGAAGGCGAGATACACCGACTCGTTCGCGAACTTGTACGTGTAGCGGCCCGTGTTCGGATCGAGCGTGGACGGCGCGGGAACGCCGTTCGCGTTCACGAGGCGCAGCGGCCACAGATTGTCCGAGCAATTGACCTGGGCGAAGGCGGCGGCGGTGAGCAACGCGGTCGCGGCGAAGGGGAGGATCTTGGTGACGAGCATGCTTTGGTTCGGTTTGGTTTCCGTTGGTTCTTCCGAACGAGGAAACCACACGCCGCGGGTGAAACGCGGCGGACCGTGTCGACCCGGCGTGATGCGGCGGCGCTCGCGCCGCCAACCGGCCGTGCCATGGCCGCGCACGCGGCATCCCCATGCGAGACGGCCAATCTCGATTTCCGCCGCACGGTCGGTGCGATGCGCCGGGGCAGTTAGCGACCTCTGCGCTTTGCCGCGCCGGACGGCTCGGGTACAGCACCGCGCCAGTGCTCGAACAGGTCCTGCTCGAACTCGCGTTGCTCTTCGCCCTGTGCGTCGGCGTCGCGGTCACGTTCCACCGGCTGCGACTGCCGCCGATCGTCGGCTTCCTCGTGGCCGGGGTGTTCGTCGGCCCGAACGCGATCGGGCTCGTGCGCCACGAGGAGATGGTGCGCGAACTCGCGGAGGTCGGCATCGTCGTGCTGCTGTTCGCCGTCGGCCTCGAGGTGCCGCTGAGCCAGCTCGCGCGGCTGCGGCGCATCATCGGTGTGGGCGGTGGCCTGCAGGTGCTCGGCACGGTCGCTGCCGCGACGTTCGTCTGCTGGCTGCTCGGCGTGCCGATCGCGGCGGCGGTGTTCCTCGGCTTCCTGTTGAGTCTGTCGAGCACCGCGGCGTCGACGAAGATGCTGGTGGACCACGGGGAACTCAGCGCCCCGCACGGCCGACTCGTGCTCGGCATCAACATCGCGCAGGACCTCGCGGTCGTACCGATGATCCTGCTCATCCCGCTGCTGGCGTCGGGCGCCGCCGGGTCGTCGGGTTCGGCGCTCGGTTCGCTGCAGAACCTCGGGCTCCTCGTGGTAGTGATCGCGGTGGCGCGGCTCCTCGTGCGGCCCGTGATGTCGCTCGTCTGCCGCACCCGCAGCCGCGAACTCTTCGTGCTGTTCCTCGCGACCTGGTGCCTCGGGATGGCGGTCGTCACCGCGCACCTCGGTCTGTCGCTCGCGCTCGGTGCGTTCCTCGCGGGCATCCTGATCGCGGACTCGGATCACCACAGCCAGGCGGCCGCCGAGGTCGAGCCGTTCCGCGACGCGTTCTCGAGCCTGTTCTTCGTGTCGATCGGCATGCTGTTCGACTGGCGCGCGATCGCCGCGGACCCGGCCACGGTCGTGCTGTGCCTGCTCGCCGTCGTCGTCGGCAAGGCGGCGATCGTGATGCTCGCGGCGTGGCGGCTGGGCCAGCCGTTCTGGGTGCGCCTGCGCGCGGCCCTCACCATGGCGCAGGTGGGCGAGTTCTCGTTCGTGCTCGTTCAGCTCGGACAGCGTTCCCAGCTGCTCGCGAGCGACGCCGAACGGGTCTTCATCGTCACGGCGGTGATGTCGATCGCGATCACGCCTCTGCTCTACGCGGTCGGTCGACGGCTCGCCAACCGCGCGCGCGCCGCGGCGGACCACGGACGTGCCGTCGGCGACGAACGGCTGCGCGATCACGCGATCGTGATCGGGTACGGCCCCACGGGTCGCACGGTCGTCGCGGGTCTCGGTTCGCTCGGCATCCCGGTGATCGTCTCGGAGATGAACGCCGCGACCGTCCGTTCGGAGAAGCAGAAAGGCGTGCCGATCGTGCTCGGCGACGCGACGCGAGTGCCGGTGCTCAAGTCGCTCGGCATCGAGCGCGCCCACATGCTCGTGCTCGCGGTCAACGACACGGCCGCCACCTCGCGCATCGCCCAGCTCGCGCGTCAGATCGCGCCGCACGTGCACGTTCTCGCCCGCGCCGTCTACACCGCCGAGTCCGACGGCCTGCGTCGCGCCGGCGCGAACGACGTCGTGCCCCAGGAACTCGAAGCGTCGGTCGAGATGCTCGTCCGTGTGCTGCGCCGATTCCTCGTCGCCGACGACGAGATCGGTCGCCAGGTCCGTCAGGTCCGCCACGCCGCCGGCGCCGGCGATCGCGCCGCGCGCACGGTGTCGACGGATGCCGCGTCCATCACCGAGTTCGTGCCCGGGATCGGCTTTCGCGTCTGGCGCGTGGCCGCGGGAGCGCCGTGTGCCGGGCAACCGCTCGCGACCTCGGGTGTGCGCAAGGCGACCGGCTGCAGCGTCGTCGCGGTGCGCCGCGACGGGATCAACCTGCCCGCGATCACCCCGGACACCGTGCTGCTGGCCGGCGACACGGTCGTCGTGCTGGGGCCCGAGCCCCGCTTGTCGGATGCCGGCGCGATGTTCGTCGCACCGGTGACCGCCGCTACGAAGGAGGCGACGTGAAGATCGGGTTCTGGACTCTCTCCGCCGTGTGCCTCGTCGCGAGCGTGCCGCTCGCCATCGTCATGCTGAACCGGCGCTCGGGGAAGCTCGTGCCGGTCGTGCGCGTCGCGACGTTCAACGCGGCGATGAACCGCGCCAACGAAGGCGACCTGCTCGCCGAGCTGCGCGGCGGGAAGAGCGCGCAGGCGGCCCGGATCGCGGAGATCGTGCAACGCGTCGGCGCGGACGTGCTCCTCGTGTGCGAGCTCGATCGCGACCGCGCGGCCGAGAGCGCGCGCATCTTCGCGAAGGAGTACCTCGCCGTGTCGCAGCGCGGTCAGCAGCCGATCGACTTCGAGTACGTGTGGGCCGACGAGGTGAACACGGGCGTTCCGTCGGGCGAGGACCTGGACGCGGACGGCAAGGTCGGCGGGCCCGGCGATGCGTTCGGCTACGGCGCGTTCCCGGGGCAGTACGGCATGGCGCTGCTGTCGCGGCACCCGATCCTCGTCGACAGCGTCCGCGCGTTCCGCACGCTGAAGTGGAGCGCGATGCCCGGTGCGCTCAGGCCGCCCGGCATGGCCGACGCCGCGTGGAACGCCGCGCGCCTGTCGTCGAAGAGTCACTGGGACGTGCCGGTGGGCATCGGCAAACAGCTCGTGCACGTGCTGTGTTCTCATCCGACACCGCCGGTCTTCGACGGGCCGGAGGATCGCAACGGCCGACGCAACCACGACGAGGTCCGCTTCTGGGTCGACTACCTCACGCCGGAGCGCGCGGGCTGGATCGTCGACGACGCGGGGCAGGCTGGGGGGCTCGCGCCGGACGCGGCGTTCGTCCTGATGGGCGACTTCAACTGCGATCCTGCGGACGGCGACGCTCGCCGCGAGGCCCTGCTCGAACTGCTCGCGCATCCGCGTGTGCAGGATCCGAAACCGCGCGGTGCGGCGGGGGACACGATGGCGAAGGAACAGTGGGGCGCGAACTCGGCGCACGTCGGCGATCCCGCGATGGACACGAGCGACTTCCCCGACGCGCCGGGCCAGGGGCCCGGCAACCTGCGCGTCGACTACGTGCTCGTCGGCAAGCATCTCGCGGTCGCGCAGTCCGGCGTGTTCTGGCCCTTGCCGCGGCAGCCCGGCGGCGATCTCGTCGACGCGTCGGATCACCGTCTCGTGTTCGTCGACATCGAAGTTCGCTGACGCGTTCCGTAGCGCTGCTGCCGCAAACCGCGGCAGGCCGCGATGCGTCGTTGCAGCGAGGCGAGATCGTCGCGATAGTGCGCCGCGTGAACTACGCCCGCGTGTCGAAGGTCCTCGCCGGCTTCGTCGCGTTCTTCACGGTCGTGCAGCTCGCGCCGCTGGTCATGGCCCTGACCGGCAAGGGTGAGCACGGCGCCCCGCTCGCGGGTTTCGTCGCCAGCACGCTGCTCGGGGCAGTCGTCGCCGGCGCGCTCTGGTTCGCCGGGCGGGGGGCGACGGGCGACATGTTCCGCAAGGAAGCCCTCTGCGTCGCGGGGGTCGCCTGGCTGCTGGCCAGTCTGCTCGGCGCGATCCCGCTGCAGTGGAGCGGGCTCCTGCCGAACGCGTGCGACGCGCTGTTCGAGAGCGTGAGCGGACTCACGACCTGTGGCGCGACGGTGCTAGGGTCGGGCGGCAACCCCACGCCGGAGGACACCGCGCCGAGCCTTCTCTTGTGGCGCGCGATGCTGCAGTGGGTCGGCGGCATCGGGATCGTGCTGATCTTCGTGGCGCTCCTGCCCTCGATGGGCGGCGCGGGCCGCAACCTGCTGATGGCCGAGTCGGTCGGCGTGAGCCAGGACGGCAGTCAGCCCCGCGTGCTGTCCCAGGCGCGGGGTGTCGGCACCGTGTACGTGGGCCTCACCGCCGCGTGCATCGTTTCCCTCGTGTGGTTCGGGGGGATGGGCTGGTTCGACTCGGTCTGCCACGCGTTCACGGCGCTCGCGACGGGCGGTTATTCGACCCGTTCGTCGGTCGCCGCGTTCGACAGTCTCGGTTCCGAGGTCGTGTTGACGATCTTCATGTTCCTCGGCGGCTGCAGCTTCACGGTCATGGCCGTGTCGGTGCGCGACGGGTGGCCCGGGCTCGTCGGCATGGTGCGCACCTCCGAGTTCCGCATCTACTCGCTGTTCACGGCCCTGGCGGTCGGCGGCGTGACGATCGATCTCATGCGCGCAGGCGAGCCGTTCGGTTCGGCGCTGCGGCAGTCGTCGTTCAACGTCGTCAGCATGCTGAGCTGCTGCGGCTTCGCGACGTCGGACTTCCATGCGTGGCCGCCGCTGTCGCTGATCGTGATCTTCACCTGCACGATGGTCGGCGGCTGCAGCGGTTCGGCCGCCGGCGGCATGAAGCAGGTGCGCCTGCTCGTGTGCCTCAAGCTGCTCGCCTACACCGTGCGCCGCTTCGTGCGGCCGAAGAGCGTCGAACGCATCCGTCTCGACGGCGACGTGCTGCAGGCGTCGACGATTTCGTCGGTGCTCGCCATCGTGCTGCTGTGGCTGCTCACCATTCTCGTGGGCGCGATGGTGATCGCGTGGGACCAGCGACTCAGTTTCATCGGCGCGCTGTCCGCCAGTGCCAGCATGCTCGGCAACTGCGGCCCCGCGATGGCCTTCGTGCACCCCGACGCGCTCGCGGCAGGCATCCCCGCGATCGGTCACGCCGTCGCGGTGGTGGGGCCCAACATCGGTCCGCTCGCCGGCTTCGGTGAGCTGCACGATGGAACGAAACTCGCGATGAGCTTCGAGATGGTGCTCGGTCGCCTCGAACTGCTCCCCTTGCTCGTGCTCTGCATGCCGAGCTTCTGGCGCCGCTGACCGGAGCCAGCGGGATCCGGCGTTCGGGGCGCGGCGTCGGCATCGGGGGTTGCCGGTGCCGCTCGCCCGCGGTTTCGCGGAAAGCCGATGCCACCGTGTCGGTCCGGGACCGGGGGCGCCATGATGCGCGGACCCCTCTGCCCGGCCGCTCTTCTCGCGGAGCTGCTCGTGATCAACTACGTCCTGTTCGGACTGTTCGCAGCGACCCTGCTCGGGATCGCTCGCTTCCACAAGTACGCACTGAAGATCGCACTGACAGGACTCGGCGCGGTCCTGTGTTCGCGACTCTTGTTCACGGACTTCAGTCTCGGTCATCACCTCGCGCACGAGTGGAAGACGATCGTGAACCTCGGCGGTCTGCTCGTCGGGTTCGCGGTCCTGGCGAACTACTTCGAACGCAGCAACCTGCCGGAGAAGCTCACCGAGGTGCTGCCCGCGGGACGCCTCGGCGCGTTCGCGCTGCTGGTCATCGTGTTCGTGTTGTCCGCGGTGCTCGACAACATCGCGGCCGCGTTGATCGGCGGCGCCGCCGCGGTCACGCTGTTCCGGCGCAACGTGCACCTCGGCTACATCGCGGCGATCGTCGCGGCGAGCAACGCGGGCGGTGCCGGCTCGGTCGTCGGCGACACGACGACGACGATGATCTGGATCGCGAAGTACTCGCCGCTCGACGTGGCCGAGGCCGCGGTCGGCGCGGTGGTGGCGCTGCTCTTCTTCGGCTTCTTCGCGAGCCGGCAGCAGCATGCGCTGCAGCCCCTCGTGCGCGGGGACCACGCGGCGAAGCCCGTCGATCTCGCGCACGTCGGCATCGTCGTCGCGATCCTCGCCGGCGCGATCGCCGCGAACATCTTCCTCGATTTCCCGGCCGTCGGCGTGTGGGGCGCGATCCTGCTCGGTTGCCTCGTGCGCGGCGCGGAGTGGAAGGTCGTGCCGTCGGCCGCCACGGGCGCGATCTTCCTGCTGAGCCTCGTGATGTCGGCATCGATGATGCCGGTCGAGAACCTGCCGCCGGCGACGCCGTGGACCGCGATGGGACTCGGGGTCGTGTCGGCGTTCTTCGACAACATCCCCCTCACCGCGCTCGCGCTGCGCCAGGGCGGCTACGACGTCGGGTTCCTCGCGTTCTGCGTCGGCTACGGCGGCTCGATGTTGTGGTTCGGTTCGTCGGCCGGCGTCGCGATCTCGGGCCTCTTCACCGAGGCGAAGTCGGCGAAGAACTGGCTCGTGCAGGGATGGCACGTCGTGGTCGGCTACTTCCTCGGGTTCTTCGTGATGTTCGCGCTGCTGGGCTGGCACCCGCACGCGCCGAAGGGCGCACCCGCGAACGAACACGGTGCTCCGCCGTCCGCGAGCAGCCACCCGATGCGCTAGGAACCGAACGGCGCCGAACGCTCCGCCGGCGTGTTACTTCGCCGGCGCCGCGAGCTGACGGCGCGCGACCTCGACGGCGTCGTGCTGCGGGAAGCCGTAGGTCGTCGACGCGCCCGGCCAAACGTGGCGCTCCGGATTCGCGGGCACCGACGCGACCGCGCGCTGCAACAACGCCTCGCCTTCGCGACGGCGCGCTTCCTCGGGCCGCTGCCGCAGCGCCTTGCCGAGCAGGGCGAAGACGTCGGCGAGTTCGGCGCTCGCCCGCGGATCGAACGGCGCCTTCGTCTCCGCCGCCTTCAGGTCGTCCGCCAGCTTCACCATCTCGCCGGCCGGCAGGGCGCCGTTGCGCAGCGCTTCGATGCGCAAGCGCAGCGGCTCGATCGCCGCGGTCGACCGGGTGAGATCCGTCGGAACCGGCACGAACGGCTCGACGCCGTCGGGATCGTCGACGACTTTGCGCGCGACGAGGATGGCGCCCGCCGCCGCCGGCGCCGCCGCGAGCTTCATGCGGACGCGGGCGCGGCCGTCCTCCGACCACGTGTGTGCGAACGCCGTGGTCCCGTTCCCGAGCGCGACACCGATCTCGATCGGGTGGCGTCCGGTTGCGGCGCAGACGACGTTCGCTTCGTACCAGGACTGGCCGTCGGCCGACGCTGCGGCCTTCGCGATCTCGACCGTGGCGCTCGTGCGGACGCCGGAGAACGCATCGCGGAGGAACGCGCCGACCTGTTCCTGGTACTCGCCGTCCTGGGTGAACAGTCCGTGCGGGGACGATCGTGTGCCGGGCAGCACCCAGAGCCGCTTGTCGCCGCCGTACGCGGTGAATGTGGCGATCTGCGCCTGCCGGTCACGCTCCGACTCGAGTTCTCCGCTGAGGAACAGGGCCGGCGCCTTCGTGCGCGGTGCGCCTTCCACGGGTTCGACGTCGTCGGGCATGCCGGCGAACTCGAGCATCCCGGTCGACAGCGCACCGAGCATCGAGCCGTCGTCCTTCGTCGCCTCCCGCACGATCGCGCGCGGGCTCGTGAGTCCCTCGAGCACGACGCCCGCGCAGGGGCCCTGGGTGCGCGCCGCCCACAGCGCCGTGACGGCGCCCCAGCCGATGCCGAAGTACGCGATGCGCTGCGGATCGACGTCCGGCCGCGCGCGCACGTGGTCGAGCAGGGCCGGCACGTCGTAGATCCACGCCTGCAGTGTCGGTGTTCCCTTGCTGCGACCGAATCCGCGCGGGTCGTACACGACGACGTGGAATCCCCGCTCGTGCAGGAACGTGTAGTAGGGGTGCAGCACGCTGACGTTGGTGTGCTCGTCGTGGAAGAGCACGACCGTGCGCCCGTGCGCCTCGGCGGACTTCACGAAGGAGCCGGTGAGCGACGCGTCGCTGTGCAGTTCGATCGTGAACGGATCCGCGTCGAGGCCGAGGGACGAGGGCTCGACGAGCCAGCCCGGCGGTGGCTGCAGGATCTGCTTGCTGACGTCGTCCTGCACGGACGAGCAGGCGGCGAGCACGAGGAGCGGGAGCGTGCACGCACGCGAGAGGCGTCGGCTCATGGTGTTCATCCGAGGTCGATGGCGGCGGCGAGCAGGTCGCCCTCGCGGCCGCGCGACAGCGGCACGCGGTACGGCAGGTGGCAGAACTCCTTCGTCGTCACGTGCGCGGTCACGTGGCCGGTCTCGTTCGCGAGATCGATCTCGTCGTCGCCGGTACGGAGCGTGACCCGCGTCGGGCAGGACCCGGGATCGGCGTCGTTCTCGCGCACGATGCGGGCGGCGAGACGGGCGTTCAGCCAGTCGCCGAGGAGCAGAGCGGACGAAGTGGCGGCGGCGCCGTGGCGGATCGTCGCGGTCGCGGCGCTGCCGGCGTGCCACGGGATCCGTTCGAACGCCTCGGCGAGCGCGCGGCGCCACGGACTCAGCCGCAGCCAGCCGAGGTCGGTGATGCGCTGCCCGCGTTCGCGACGCGCAGCGACGTGCGCGAGTTCGCGTTCCGGCGCGCGGAAGGAGCGGGTGTCGACGACGGTGTGGTCGCAGAGGCGCGCGAGCTCGTCGAAGTGCGGTTCCGTGCGCGGCCAGGGCGCGGCCCAGTACAGGTGGTTCGGCAGGTCGTTCACGAGCAGCGGTCGCACGAGGCCCGGCATCCGGTCGAAGCCGTTCTCGGGCAGGCGTACCGCGATCTCCTCGAGCACGATGTCCTGCGTCGAGCCGTGCGCCCGCGTCGTCGCGGAGACTTCGGCGGTGACCGCGGTCACCGCCGGATCGACGACGAGCAGGAACGCGCGACACGGTGTTCGCAGGTGCAGCCGCTCGACCGCGGCGCGCAGTGCGCCCTCGTCCGCGGCCGTCGTCACACCGACGAAGTTGATCGCGAGCGAACGGGTCACGTCGCCGTCGCCGGCACCCGTGTTGCCCGCCGCGCACGTGCGCCACAGCCCGCGCAGGGCGTCGGGGATCTTCGGCAGTGGAACGGCGACCGGCGCGGTCCGGCAGGGTGCCTGGGCCGCCATCACGGCTTCCTCCACTGGCGCCCGTGCGTGAGCAGCGCGTTCGCCGCGTCGGGGCCCCAGGTGCCCGCGACGTACTCCTCGGGGCGCTTCGTGCTCTGCTTCCAGCCGGCCACGATCGAATCGACGATGCGCCACGCCTCTTCGACCTCGTCGCGCCGCGCGAACAGCGTCCCGTCGCCGAGCATCGAGTCGAGCAGGAGCCGCTCGTACGCATCCGCGGTTTCGCCGCCGAACGCGGCGCCGTAGCGGAAGTCCATTCGCACGTCGCGGATCCGCATGTCGGGCCCGGGCACCTTCGCTCCGAATCGCAGCGCCACGCCTTCGTCGGGCTGGATGCGCAGCAGCAGCATGTTCGGCTGCGCCGGGCGGCCGCCGCGGAACAGCAGGTGCGGCGGCTGTTTGAACTGGATGGCGACCTCGGTGACGCGGCGTGCGAGGCGCTTGCCGGAGCGCAGATAGAACGGCGTGCCCGACCAGCGCCAGTTGTCGACGTGCAGGCGGACGGCGGCGTACGTCTCGGTGACCGATGCTGCCGGCACGCCCTCTTCTTCGCGGTAGCCCTTCACGTCCTCGCCGGCGAACGAGCCGCGGGTGTACTGCGCGCGCACCGTCTCGCGGTCGACGTCGGCGGGCTTGAAGGAGCGGATCGCCTTCAGAACCTTCACCTTCTCGTCGCGCACGTCGTCCGCAGTCAGCGTCGCCGGCGGCTCCATCGCGACGAGCGTCAGCACCTGCATCAGGTGGTTCTGGATCATGTCGCGGATGATCCCGGACTCCTCGAAGTAGCCGCCGCGCGAGCCGACGCCGATCGACTCCGCGACCGTGATCTGCACGTGGTCGACGAACTTCTCGTTCCAGAGCGGCTCGAAGATCCCGTTCGCGAAGCGCAGCGCGAGGATGTTCTGGACCGTCTCCTTGCCGAGGTAGTGGTCGATGCGGAACACCTGCCGCTCGTGGAAGCCCTGGCGCACCTGATCGTTCAGCGCCACCGCGGTCGTGAGATCGCGACCGAACGGCTTCTCCACGATGATGCGCGCGAAGCGGCCGTCGCTCTCCTTCGACAGGCCGGCGGCCGCGAGGTTCTGCAGGATGCCCGGATAGCTGCTCGGCGGCGTCGCGAGATAGAAGATTCGGTTGCCCGCGGTGCCACGCTTCTTGTCGATCTGGTCGAGCCTCGCCTTCAGGGTGCGATAGCCCTCGGCGTCGCCGAAGTCGGCCTGGTGGAACGAGAACACGTCGGCGAGTGCGTTCCACGACGTCATCGTGTCGCTGCGGCCGAACTGCTTCACGCCGTCGGCGAGCTCCGTGCGGAACGACTCGTCGGTCCAGTTGCGGCGTGCGAAGCCGACGACCGCGAATCCCGGCGGCAGGAGTCCGTCCTTCGCGAGGCCCATCAGCGACGGCACGAGCTTGCGCTTCGTCAGGTCTCCCGTCGCACCGAAGATCACCAGCACGCACGGCTTCGCCGTTCGTGCGCCACGCAACTCGTCAGCGAGTGGATTGGTATCGAGGGCCGCCGCTCCGGGTTTCGTCGCCATGCGTGCGCGGCATGTTGCCACCGCCGCGGGTCGGATGCACGCGTGCGCGGCGTCACAGGATCACGGCGACGGCGGCATTCGACAGGGTGAGGCCGAGAGGTGCCGCCGCGTCGAGGGCCACCGTCTGCGTCGTGAAGAACAGCCCCGGGTAGCCCGTCGGCACGGGCCACGCCACCGCTCCGTCGCCGACCGCGTCGCACAGCACGAGTGGTCCGAGGATCCAGGCGCCGTTCGCGGGGAGATACAGCGAGCAGGCGGGCGGGAACGGCGATCCTGCCGCTTCGAGTTCGAGCGCGAAGACGACGACGCCGATGCCGTTCGCGGGCGCGCGCTGGTGCAGCAGATCGACGGGCGCCCCGCCGATCGTCGGCGCGGAGAAGGCGAGCTCGAACGCGCCGCTGCCGGCGTCGCACCCGGTGCCCCAGGTCCCGATCGCGCCGGGCAGCAGCCACGTGACGTGCAGCTGCGGCGGTGCTCCGGCGGACTGCCGCGAGTCGAGGCGCCGCGCACGGGAGGCCTGCAGCGTCTCGACCTCCGCCTTCAGCAGCCACCCGAAGTTCGTCGCGGGCTGATCGACCCACGCCTGCACGTCCGCGGCGCCGAGGCCGTTCGCGAAGCCCGTCGCGGCGCCCGTGACCGGCAGCGACGCGGCGAGGCTCGCCGGCGCGGCGAAGTCGCCACCGGGCAGCGACCAGGTCACGTTCGGCCAGGACGAGTGCACCCAGGTCGCATCGCCGGTTGTCGACGGGGCACCCTGGCCGCCGCCGCCGGTGAGCGCGTACGACGATCCTTCTCCCCACGGCGCCAGGACGCGGTGCGCGTGCATGGTCGTGGGCGCCTGCGCACCGGATGCGACGACGTTCATCTCGAGTCGCACCGCGACGACGCGCGCCCCCGCGGGAAGCGCGTTCGCGACATCGAAGCGAACGAGCGCGCGACGGATCCTCCCCTGCGCGGTGACTCCGACGAACACGCTTTCGCCGAGCGCGTTGCTGAAGTCGCCGTTCGCGTTCTCGTAGAGCGTGTTGTCCAGCGCGCACGGAACTGCCGTCGTGGTCTGCGCGGCGGCGGGAGCGACGAGTGCGGTCGTCAGTGCGAGGTGGAGCAGTGTCCTTCGATCCGGCATGCGGAGCAGGATCGCGACGCACACGAGACGAGGATGAAGACCGTGCGAAGCCTCGTCGTCGATCGCACGCGATTCTCTGACGGAGGCTTCACGCATCGTTGCCGATCGCTTGCGAGTCGTTCGCGAAGGTCTTCGGTCGAGGAATCAATGCAATCCCCGAAGCTCCTTCCATCCGTTCGCGGCGCCGCGCCTTCGCTGCGCGTCGTCGCTTCCGCCGCGCTGCTCGCGGCTTTCTCCGCGCACGTCTCGGCCCAGGTCCAGCAGGGCCCGAGCTCGTCGCGTTCGCCCTACCTCCGGCCGGCAGCGCCGAACGCCGACGTCGTCCGCGGCGTGACGTCGATCGTGACCGCCACCGACCTGGTGCCTCTCACGGGCACTCCGTCCAGCGCGTACGAGATCGCCGGCATCCTTGACGGCCTCGGCGTCTACGACAACGGTGACGGCACGGTCACGGTGCTCGCCAACCACGAGATCGGCAACGGCGGCGGCGTGGTTCGCCGGCACGGCGCTACCGGCACGTTCGTGTCCGAGACGATCCTCGACAAGACGACGCTGCAGGTGCTGTCGGGTCAGGACCTGATCCACACGTTCGTGCTGAACGGCGTCGACCGCAACGCGACGAACGCCAACGCCCTGGGCATGCAGCGCTTCTGCTCCGCCGACCTCCCGGCGCCGACTGCCTTCTACAACGCCGCGAGCGGCCTCGGCACGCAGGAACGCATCTTCATGAACGGCGAGGAAGGCGGCTCCAACGGCTGGGTGGTCGCGACGGTCGCCACCGGCCCGTCGAAGGGTCGCGGCTACGTCCTGAACCGCTTCAACCTGGCCACGACGCCCGGTGTCACCAGCACCGCGGTCGGTGGCTGGGAGAACGTCGTCGCATCGCCGTTTGCGCAGGATCTGACGATCGTCGCGGGCAACAACGACGGCGGTTCCGGTGTGATGAACAACACGGTGAACATCTACGTCGGCACGAAGCAGGCGACCGGCAACGTCGTCGAGCGCGCCGGCCTCGAGAACGGCGTCAACTACCTGGTGAGCGTGCTCGGCAACCCCGCCGAGATCGTGAACGCCACGACGCGCGCCACGAACATCACGACGGGCACGCGGTTCTCGCTCGTGTCGTTCACCGCGGCGTCGCCGAGCGGCACGACGTTCTCGCGTCCCGAGGACGGTGCGTGGGATCCCACCAACCCGCGCGACTTCTACTTCGTCACGACCGACCGGCTCGACACGCTCACCAACACGGGCCTGAACCGGACGATCGGTGCGACCGGCGCGTCGCAGCAGGGCAGGAGCCGCCTGTGGCGTCTGCGCTTCGACGACATCACGAACCCGACGCTCGGCGGGGCGATCCACCTCCTGATCGACGGCAGCAAGGACAACCAGAAGGTCAACATGCTCGACAACATGTGCGTCGGCGGCGACGGCATGGTGTACCTGACCGAGGATCCGGGCAACTCGACCTACCTCGGCAAGACGTGGGCGTACGACCCGATCACCGACACGCTCGTGCAGCTGCTGAAGTTCGACACCGCCCGCTGGGGCGATCTCGCGGTCAACGGGGGGACGCCGGGTGCGATCGCGCCCTACACGAACGACAAGGAGATCTCGGGCGTGATCGACGTGACCGATCTCTTCCCGCACGCCGCGGACGAACGCGTGATCCTGCTCGACGTGCAGGACCACTCGACCAACGCCGGGGTGGCGACGCCCTCGTCGGTCGAAGGCGGCCAGCTGATCCTCGCGCGCGTGGCGCTGCGCGCGGCGGCTTCTTCGTTCGGCACGGGCTGCAGCGTGACTCTCGCTCCCGCGACTTCCGAGACGCCGGTCATCGGCACTCCGTTCGTCACCGATCTCACGAACGTCGCGCCCTCGAGCACGATGTTCATGATGCTCGGCTTCCCGCTCGCGGTGCCGTTCGACCTGTCGATCCTGAACCTGCCGGGCTGCCTGCTCTACCAGGACATCGTGTTCGGCGGCTCCTTCCCGTGCGTGTCGACGGGTCCGACCACGGCGCAGAACACGTTCACGTTCCCCGACGCGTTCGACCTCACGGGCTTCGCGCTGGTGATGCAGGCGTGGGGCTTCGACGCGGTCGCGTTCCAGACGAGCAACGCGCTCAACGTGCGCCTCGGCCTCTGATGCGCATCGCGGCCGCGGTCGCCGTCCTGCTGCTGTCGCCGTCGCCCGCCGTCCTGCTCGCGCAGGACGGCGGCGCCGCGGTCGAGCCCGCGCGAGCCGTCGTGCGGCGGCACGCCGAACACTGCCACTCCCTCTACGCCGAGTGCGTGACGAAGGCGCAGACCATGCAGCGCGCGGTGAAGGAACTCCTCGCGGCTCCGGGTGAGCGGACGCTGGGAGAGGCCCGCGCCGCGTGGGCTGCGGCCCGCGTCGTCTACGGCGAGACGGAGGCGCTGCGGTTCCGCGGCGGGCCGATCGACGCGATCGAGCCGTTGATCAACGCGTGGCCCGTCGACGAGGCGTGGATCGACCACGTGGTCGGCAGGCCGGACGCTGGGCTCGTCAACGACCGCCGCTCGTTCCCCGTGCTCGGCGCCGAGGTGCTGTGCGCCGCGAACGAACGCGGCGGCGAGACGAACGTCTGCGTCGGCTGGCACGCGATCGAGTTCGTGCTGTGGGGGCAGGACCTGGATCCGGCCGGCCCGGGCAGCCGCCCCGCGTCGGACTTCGCCGATGGCGCGCCGGGTGCCGCGCGGCGGCGGGAGTACCTGACGATCGTCGTCGGCCTGCTCGTGGGCCACCTCGTCTCGCTGCGCGACGCCTGGGCGCCCGATGCGCCGGCGCGGCGCCGGTTCGAGGCGGACGTCGCCGGCTCGGTACGAGGGATGTTGACGGGAGCCGCCATCCTGACCGCGTTCGAGATGTGCGGCGAACGGCTGGCCGTCGCGTACGAGTCGCGCGATCAGGAGCAGGAACACTCCTGCTTCAGCGACACCACGTGCGCCGATCTCGTCGCCGACCAGCGCGGCGTGATTGCGGTCTTCGCGGGCGATCGCGGAGCACCCGGTGCTCCCGATCTGTTGTCGCTCGTGCGCGCGAAGGACCCGGCAGTCGCCGATCATCTGCGCCGCACCCTCGACGACACGCTGCGTGCGTTGCGAACGATCCCCGCACCGTTCGACCGCGCGTTCCTCGGCGCCGACGACGCTCCCGGCCGGCGTGCGATGCGGGCCGCGATGGAGGCGCTCGAACAGCAGGCCGAAGCGATCACCATCGCCGGTCGCTTGCTCGGGCACGACCTGCCGCTGCGGCCGGGTGGCTGAGGAGAACATGTTCTCGCGCGCCCGAGCGTTCGTCACCGCACTGGTCGCCGCGGCCCCGTCGTGGGCCCAGACGGTCGGCGACGCGAGCAGCCAGGCATTCGGCTTCCCGTCGCCGCTGCTCACGGCGACGGATCGGCGAGCGTTCTCGGTCGGCAACGCGGTGTTCCGCACCAACTGGGTCACCGCGCCCGCGAGTGCTGCCGGCGTCGACGGTCTCGGGCCTCTGTTCAACGCGCGGTCGTGCAGCAGCTGCCACTTGCACGACGGCCGCAGTCGGCCGCCGGAACCCGGCGCGTCGGACCGTTCGGGGCTGCTCGTGCGCATCGGCGTGCGCAACGGCGACGGACCCGACGCGCCGCATCCGGTGTTCGGCGAGCAGATCCAGGACGCGGCCGTCGCGGGCGTCGCGCCCGAGGCCACGGTGGAGGTCACCTGGCGAACGGTGCACGGCGCGTACGGCGACGGGGAGGCTTTCGAACTCGTGGCGCCGGAGTACGCGTTGCGCGATCTCGCGTACGGCCCGCTCGGAACGGACGTCGCCCTCGGCGGCCGGACGGCGCCGCACTTGATCGGTCTCGGCCTGCTCGAAGCGGTGCCCGACGCCGCGTTGCTCGCGGCCGCCGATGCCGACGATCGCGACGGCGATGGAGTGTCGGGCCGCGTGCACTCCGTCGCTGCGCTCGGCGGTGGCACCGCGATCGGGCGCTTCGGTTGGAAGGCGACCCAGCCCACGGTGCTGTCGCAGACCGCGGCGGCGTTCGCGAACGACATGGGGATCACGTCGAGCCTCCACCCGGACGAGCGACTCTCGGTGGCCGAGCGTGCGTCGATCACGTTCTCCAGCGGCGGCGAGCCCGAAATCGACGACGACAAGCTCGGACGCGTCGTGTTCTACACACGGACGCTCGCCGTTCCGGAGGCGCGGGACGCCGACGCACCGGCGGTGGTCGCCGGTGCCGAACTGTTCCGCTCGTTCGGCTGCGCCGCGTGCCACACGCCGGAGCTGCGCACGGGAGCGGCTGCGTTCCATCCCGCGTTCGGCGACCGCACGATCCGCCCGTTCACCGATCTCCTGCTGCACGACATGGGGCCTGGCCTCGCCGACGGCAAGCGCGACGGCGACGCTGCGCCCGGCGAATGGCGCACGCCGCCGCTGTGGGGGATCGGCCTGATCCGCGTCGTGAACGGGCACGAACGGCTCCTGCACGACGGTCGCGCGCGCGGCATCGCCGAGGCGATCCTGTGGCACGGCGGCGAAGGCGAGCGCTCGCGCGAGCTGTTCCGTGCGGCGCCGCGTGCGCAGCGCGACGAGCTGGTCGCGTTCGTGCGTTCGCGGTGACGGCGGTCAGCGCGGCTTCGCTTCCGGCGGCCGGGCTTCGATCACGAGCTTCTTCGGGAACGTGGTGCCGTCGCGGAACACGACGACCTCGATCTCGCGGCCGACGCCGGCGAGGTAGAGCTGCTTCTGGAAGTCGACGGGCTGGTGGATCTCGACGCCAGCGAAGTGCGTGAGGAAGTCGCCCGGCTGGAGGCCCGCGGCCGCCGCGGGGCTCGGCGAGAAGACGTTCTCCAGCAGGATGCCGTGCGCCGGCTTCTTCATCGCCTGGAACGCCTGGAAGCCGCGCGCCGTCGCGATCTCCGCGCGGCTCATCACGGAGAACCCGAGCCACGGTGACTTCGTCGTGCCCGCCGCGCGGATGGCGACGTGCAGTCCCGACACGATCTTGGACGGCAGCGCCCACGCGCAGCCGGGGGTTGGCGCCATGCCGGTGCCGAGCGGCGACAGGATGCCGACGACGTCGCCCGCATCGTTCACCAGCGGTCCGCCGAGTGCGCCCGGCGGGACCGCGATCGTCGCCTGCATGTAGGTCGAGCTCATGAGCTCCTGGTAGCAGTCGCGCGACGGCTTCGCCGCGAGGAGGCCCGCCGCGACGAAGCGTTCCGGACCGGCCGGGTCGGCAATCGCGAGAACCGTGCTGCCGACTTCGATTGCTTCGCTGTCGCCGAAGGTCACCGGCCGCATCGCCGGCTTGGTCCAGCTCGCGAACACGGCGCAGCGGAGCACCGCGAGCTGGAGCGTCGGCTCGACGCCGACGATCTCCGCGAGCACGCGCTGGCCGTCCATGGTCTCGATCTCCACGACGTCCACGCTGCGATCGTCGGCGACGCGGATCGCTCCCAGGGTCGTCAGCACTTCGCCGTCGTCGGAGACGAAGAATCCCGATGCGCTGTCGTACGGCCGGAACCCCGGGTAGTCGCGTTCCGCGGACGTGTCGACGACCCAGCCCGGGGCCGGCGACGAATTCGCGGGCTGCTCCGGTCCGCTCGCGGCGGCGTCCGTTGCGACAGGCTCCGCGCGCACGAACGTGCGCACCGTCACGACGCTCGGCAGCACCTTCTTGCAGACCGCGACGAAACCACCCGAAGCGGCGGCGCGCGCGCCGGGATCCGGAGCCGGCTCCTGCGCGACGGCGGGCGGGGACGCGAGGGCCATGGCGAGAGCGAGCGGGAGCAGCGGCCGGAACATGGCGCGACACGGGAGCGCGCCGTCGCGGGAACGCCGCGAAGGCGGCGTGAAGATCCGCGTAGGTGCGCGGGTCGCCGTCAGCCGGCGTCGTCCGCGGACAGGGCGCCGCGCCACTGGCCGCGGCGCAGCAGGTCGACCTTCTCGGCGAGCCGCGGGAGCGCCCGGGCGTAGCGTTTGCGCGCCGCTTCTTCGGAGACACCGAGGTGTTCGCCGAGCGCGGCGAACGACGTTCCGTCCCAGTCGCGCAGGCGGATGATCTCGCGGTCCTCGGCGTCGAGCAGTTCGACCGCGAGGCGCAGCCACTCCTGCTGTTCGTTGCGGTCCGCGGTCGACGGGGGCTCGGTGACGCTGCGCATCGGCGCGTCGAGCTGTAGCACGGAGTCGGTCGGCAGCGGGCGCTGGCGGCGGAGGTCGCGCTGTTCGCGGTGCAGGTAGCGGACGCGGTCGATGAGGTTGTTCTCGACGATGCGCGCGAGCAGGGCCCGGAACGCGGCGGCGTCGTCGATCGCGAAGTGCGGGCCGCTGCGCAGCACGTCGAGCAGCGTCTCCTGCACGAAGTCCTGCGTGTCGCCGTCGCGGCGCGCGACCGCGGACATGCGCTTACGCACGTGGGCCTCGATCCACGGCAGGTGGTCGGCGGCGAGTTGTCGGAGTGCCGCTTCGTCGCCGCGGGCAACGCGGGCGACGCGGCGCGAGATCGAGCCGTCGTGGTCGTTCGTCATGGGGCGAGCCGTCGTCGTAGGTCCTGGAAGTCGTCGCGTTCCGCGAGCCCGACGAAGCGTCGGTCGCCGAGCAGTCGCCGCGCTTCGCGGCCGTCGAGTTCGGCGATCGCGTGCAGGGCCTGCACCGCGACGCCGCCGTACGTGGTGGCGTCGCCGCCGGTGGCGGCGGCCGCCGCACGCGCCGCGGCTTCCGCGGCGAGGCGCAGGGTCGCGACCTTCTTGGGTGCGTTCGCGATGGCGGCCGAGGCCGCTTCGACTGCATCGGCACCGCGGCCCTCCCGAGCGAGCGCATACGCGAGCTGGCCCTGGTTGAGGCCGAGGATCGTTCGGCCGCGCGGGTCCTCGGGGCGGCCGACGAGCACAGCCTGCTGCTGCGCGATCGCGCGTTCCGCGAAGTCGATCGCGGCGGCGTGGCGGCCGTGTTCGTTGGCGGAGGAAGCCAGCGCGTTCCACGCCAGCGCGAGCTCGGTGCGCAACATCGGCTGCTTCGGCTGCTCCTCGACGAGCCGCACCAGCCGGCCGCAGGCCCGCTGCAGCAGCCGTTCGGCTTCCGCGTGCGAGCCGTCGCGGTCGTCGCGCAGAAGGAGGCAGTCGGCCAGTTCCCGATCGATGGTCGCGAGCAGCGAACGCTCGGCCTGCGTGGTCGGCGAGGCCTCGTCGTCCATCGGCAGCGCCGCCGCCGCGCGCAGCGTCGCCTCGGCCTGGTCGAGGCGGTTGTCCTGCATCCGCCGGGAGGCGAGTTCGCCGCTCGCGACCAGCATCGCGCGGTGCAGTGCACGGGACCCGGGGAACAGGCGCAGGTTGGTGGTCGCGGCGGCGATCGCGTCCTGAAGTGCGCGCTCGGCTTCGGGGGAGCGTCCGAGGCGCTGCAGAGCGGAGCCGAGGTTGGCCATCGCCATCGCCTTCTCGACGGCGAGGACAGGTTCGGCCGGCAGTGCGTCGACGCTCGCGACGACGCGACGGAGTCGTTCGTGTGCGGCGTCCGGACGATCGGTTGCGAGTTCGAGCTGACCGAGGACCGCCTCGGAACGCACCCGCAGGGTCGCGTTGCGCGGATCGCCCGTGGGCAGCAGTTCGAGCGCCTGCTGCGCCAGGTGTTCGGCTTCGTCGCGGCGGTCGTGCCTGTCCGCGAGGCACTGCGCGCGCAAGTGAAGCACGGCCGCCAGTTCGCGCGACGCGCGTTCGGACCCGCCGGTGTCGCGCAGTGCGCGCCAGTGGGAGGCCGCCCGCTCGAACTCCGCGTCGCCGGCGTTCGGAGTCGCGAGCTGGCGCAGGAACAGTTCGCGCTGCAGGAGGCGTCCGACGAGTTCGCGGTGCTCGAGGTCGTCGGGTCGCGCCGATGCATCGAGCAGTCCGTGCGCGCGGCGGCACGCGGCGAACGCGTCCTCGAGACGGCCGAGGTTCGCGTAGATCGCGGCGATTCCGACCAGTGCGGAGGCCACGCGGTCGCGACGGCCCGGCTCGTCGACGCGAAGCGCAAGGAAACGATCGCACAGCTGCACCACGGCGTCGGCGCCCGGTTCGTGGCGGCGGATCGGTCCGGGCATGCGGTCGAGCTGGTCGGCGAGCAGCGCGATGGTCTGCTCGATGCTCTGGAACCCGATCTCCTCGGCGTCGGCGAGGACAGCGCGTTCCTGCCGGATCGTGCGGTTCGTCTCGCGCAGGTGCAGCGCGTAGGCGACGGGTGCGCCGACGACGGCGACCGTGACCGCGGTTCCCGCGACGACGCGCAGGTGGTGGCGGCGGATCCACTTCGCCGTTCGCGTGACGACTCCGGGCGGCGCGGCGAGGATCGGCTCGATGCGGAGGAAGCGGCGGAGATCGTCGGCGAATGCGCCGGCGCTCGGATAGCGGTCCTGCGGCCGCCGCTCGAGCGCCTTGTGGCAGATGGTTTGCAGGTCGCGCGGTGCGCTCGGAGCCGCCGTGCGCAACGACGGGAACTCGCCGTTCTCGATGCGGCGCATCACGACGCGCGCGCTGTCGCCGTCGAACGGGCGGCGCCGCGCGAGCAGTTCGTAGAGGACGATGCCGAGCGAGAAGACGTCGGACGTCGGGCCGACCGGTCCGATCCCGGTGACCTGCTCGGGGCTCGCGTAGTGGGGTGTGCCGAGGAAGTCGACCGTCGCGGACTGCGACAGCGGCCCCAGCTCCTTCGCGAGGCCGAAGTCCATGAGCCGCACCGTTCCGTCGGCTGCGAGCATGACGTTGTGCGGCTTCACGTCGCGGTGCACGAGGCCGTGGTCGTGTGCGTGCTGCAGCGCGTCGGCGATGCGGGCGGTGATCTCGGCCGCCTCCGCGGCGCGGCTGCGGTCCGTGCGCACACCGAGCCGGTCCTTCTGCATCAGATCGCTGAGCGTGCGGCCGTCGACGAACTCCATGCTGAAGAAGTGCACGCCGCGCCATTCGCCGACTTCGAAGATGGGCACGATCGCCGCGTGGCGCAGGCGCGACGCCGCGGCGGCCTCGTGGCGGAAGCGCTCGATCGAACGCGCCGAGAGCGTGAGGTGGTCCGACAGCACCTTCAGCGCGACGCGCCGGCGCAGCGAGATCTGCTCGGCTTCCCAGACGATCCCCATGCCGCCGCGGCCGACTTCCCGCACGAGGCGGTAATCGCCGACGCGCTGCCCTGCGCGCAGGGCGGGGGGCGCGTCCGGGTCCTCCGCGGTCTCGCCGTCCGCCGCGAACATCGGCTCGAGCAGGTCGCGCAGATCCGCGTGTTCGCGCAGGAACGACTCGCGATCGCCGGCCGGGCCGCTGTTGCGGAACGCGAGGAACAGATCCATCGCGCGCGCGAGCCGCAGGAGGCGCGCGGCGCGGTCTTCGCTCGGTGGTTCGGGGCTCGGGTGCATCGGTCGACGGCGCGCGGGCGCGGGAGCATACGTGGGCGCGCGGGTGCCGGAGGCAGGAGCGTCGCGCGGGACCGGACCGGACGCCGTTTCTCGCGAGATTCCGAACGTCTCCCGATCGCGTCCGGTCCGGGGCCGTCACGACGCTCCGAACGGCGCCATGAACACCAACCAACGCGCCACCAAGCGCCATCTCCTGCCTCGTGCCGCCGCGGCGGCGTTCTCCATCTCCTGTGTCCTCGCGCAGACCGCGCCGGGCGGCACGCTGTCGAGCCCGGCGGCGATCCGCGGCACTGCGCCGATCCACTCGGGCGAGTCCGACGAGGGCCAGCCGTACGGCGTCTGGGCCGTGGGCCGCGACTACAAGGTCGGCTTCGCGGACGGCGTGCAGTTCGTCCCGTACATCGGGCGCACCGACGGTCCGGCGCCGGCGTGGCGCTGGCGTACGACGTCGGCGCGCGTCGGCGAACTCGAACTCGCGACCGCGGCACCGCGGCTCTCGCACGGCGAGTGGCGCGCGGAGTACGACCTCGGCGGCGTGGTCGAGGCCTACGACGTGCGGCCCGAAGGCGTCGAGCAGACGTTCGTGCTGCGCAACCGTCCGGGTTCGTCCGGCGACCTCGTGATTCGCGGCGCGGTCGACTCCGTGCTGCACGCGCAGCAAGCGGACGGCGCCACGTCGTTCGTCGACGAGCGCGGCATCGAACGCGTTCGCTACGGCGCGGCAACCGCCGTCGATGCGTTCGGGAAGCGGCGCGCGATGAGCACGACGCTCGTCGACGGCGGCCTCGAGCTTCGGCTCGACGGCAACTGGCTCGCGAGCGCCGCGTTCCCCGTCGTCGTCGATCCGCTCGTCGCGGCGGTGACCGTCGCGAACGGTCAGCCGATCGGCGACGTCGCGGTCGCGCACGATCCTCTCGGCACGAAGAACCTGTGGACTGCCGACGTGCGATGGGCCGGCAACGACGCCGACGTGATGCTCTACCGCAGTGACGAAGACGGCCAGAACGGCGTCCTCGTGTTCAGCGACGTCTCCGCGTCGTGGTCGTCGGTCGAGCCGTCGCTCGGCGTGAGCCGTCCCGGTGCGAGCACGATCCTCGCCTACACGCGCAACATCGTGTCGGGCGACCTGCGCCGCGTGCGCCTGCACGTGCACGACCGCACCGACCTCGGCTTCGAGGGCACGGTCTACCTGATGCCGGCGCCGGGTTCGCGGAACCAGTGGCGACCGACGGTCGGGAGCGAGCTGTCGCCGATTTCGTACAGCACGGTGCTGCTCGCCTACCAGGTCGAGGGCACGGGTGCGTTCGTCAACGGCATCGCGAGCGAGATCCACGGCGCCGTGGTGTCGTGCAACGGCACCGGGTCCGTGACCGCGCAGTTCCCGATCGCGGCCGAGCCTGGCGTCGATCAGGAGCGTCCGTCGCTCGCGAAGGTCGCGGCCGGTCCGTCGCGGGTGTGGACGATCGCCTACCAGCGCTATTCGTTCGCGGCCGGCGGCTTCGAGTGGGACGTGGGCACGCGCCGCATCGACCAGGCGAACGTCGTCGGACCGGAGTTCCTCGTCGACGCCGGCAACGCCGACGTGCACGAGATGGCGCCGCGCCTCGCGGGCATCGACGACCGCTTCATGGTCTTCACCACTGCCTCCGATGCGGCCGACACGGTCGCCAAGCCGGGCGGCGTCAACGGGCACCGCATCCGCGGCACCCGCGTGGACTGGGTCGCCGGCGTGCCCACCATGCCGCACGGCAGCCTCACGCTGCAGTCGAACAGCGATGCGCGCCTCGAACTCGGCGGCGCGGATCTCGACTGGACGACCGCGAGCCACTGGGCCCTGTCGTTCCGCAGCAACGCGACCGAGAACGTCTACCTGCGCGTGCTCGGCTTCACCGGTGAACAGCTCTCGAGCCACGACGTCGACTCGCCGACCACGGCCCTCGGCACGAGCAAGGCGGGCGGTGTGTGCTTCCTCGGTGACGAAGCGTCCTTCGCCGTGGCCTACGGCATCGACGATCCGGGTGTCGGCTCGGACCTGTGCCTCCGCGTCCACGAGTTCGGCGCGCCCAACGCCTACCACTTCGGCTTCGGCTGCACGACGACCGAGATGAACTGGGTCGGCTCGCGGTGGATCGGCAGCGAGTTCTCCGGCCTCTCGTTCACGAATGCGCCGAACGACTCGATCAGCTTCGCCCTGGTCGCTCTGGCGCCGGCCGCACTGCAGATGTACGGGTTCGGCGGTGTGCACGACGGCTGCTGGCTCTACGTGCCGATCAGCGGACCCGACTACGTGATGCTGACCTCCGCGATCGTCGGTGCGGACGGCTTCGTGCAGATCCCTCTGCCCGAGTGGCTCTCGAGCGACCTGGTCTACTTCCAGGGCGTGACGCTGGACGGCACCACCGGCGAGTTCTTCACGACGAACCGCCTCGCCGTTCCGACCTCGAAGTGACGCGCGGCGCGCGCCCTGGCACCGGTGGTCCTCACCGCCGGTGCCAGCGCACCGCGAACGTTCCCCCGGCCGGCGTGACGTCGATCTCGGCCGGCTCGAAGACGATGTCGTCGGGGAACGCGCGGAGCCTGCGTCGGCCCGCCGTGAGACCTCGCATCGGCCTCGCGTAGGGGGCGCCGAACGGGACGAGGCGGTGAAGCAAGCCGGGTTCGTCGAACCACATGTTGACGCCGTTGATGCGGTGGTTGCTCTCGACGCTCTCCACGGCGAACGGGCCGCGGACCATCGCGGCTTCCCGGTCGTCCAGGAGGAAGACGACGTGCCCGGCCAGGACTTCACGCGACATCGGTGTGTCCGGGGCCAGCGTGACGTCGATGTCGATGCCGCGACCGACCTCGATGGGGGTCACGGCCGGCTCCGGGTCGTTCGTGACGGACAGGTTCGACACCGTTCGCGGCGCGTGCCCTGCGGCCACCGTCCACAGCGAGACGTCCACCGCGCCGACCGGCAGGCGAAGATCGACCCGCCCGCGCGAGTCGATCCTCTCCTTCGCCTGGACGAACACGCGCTCGCCAGCAGTCCGCCATGCGAGGCTCCACGACTGCGGGTCGTCTTCGAAGGTGCACGGCGCGTGGGTCGCGGCGTCGTGCACCACCAGACGGAGCAAGCCGAGTTCCGGCATCGTGAGATCGATGCCCTGCGAGCCGGCCGCGACGCCCGTCTGGCAGCGCTCGGCAGACTCCAGTCGGACCCTGACCGTGTACTTGCACCCTGCCGCGCAGGGGATCGAGTAGCGCCCGTCTTCGTCGCTGGTCGCCTTGCGCATGTACCCATCGGCGGCCTCGGAGAAGGCATGCACCACGATGTTCGCGAGCGGCAGTCCGTTGGAGGAGGTGATCCGGCCGGTGATCGGGGCGATGTGTTCGTCGACGGCAATGTCGTGTCGCAGCGTCTCTCCGGCGGTGATTCGCAGCGTGCAGCGATGCAGGATCTCGGCGCCGTCGAGCAGCCGCACCTTGACGTCGCCTGCGGCGACACCGACCAGTTCGTAGTTGCCGTCTCCCTTCACTGCGATCCATCCGTCCACCGGATCGCTACCCACCGATTGCCAGAAGATCCGCGCGTTTGCCATCGGGGTCCCGTTCCGCTGAACGATGCCGCGGATCGTCCCGCCGGCCACGAGCACGAGGTCGATGTGGACCATCGCCTCCGGACGATCCAGCACGAACGCCGCCGAGCAGACCGGCGGCAGGTCGCCGCGCGAGACTCGGACGAAGGATGCGGTGGGGGACGGCAGCACCGCGAGCTCGAATCGCCCCTCGGTGTTCGTCTTCGCGGTTGCCCCGCCGTCGGAGAACGAGAAGGTGCCCGGCCCCGGAGAGGGGAGGTTCGTGCGCACGCATTCCCGGTTCATCCCGTTCAACAGACCGACTCTCGCTCCGACCGCCGGTGCTCCGTCGGCGTCCGTGACGCGGCCTTCGACCGTCGCGAGCCGGAAGAGCGGGATGCGAGGCACGGTCGACGAGGCATCGCGAACCCGCCAGTTCCACGTGGTCTCCCCGTGCTGCGCGGCACTGACCACGCGGGACAGGTACACGCCGTTGCCGGTCGTGAGCCGGCACTGCCCGCGTTCGTCGGTGTTCGTGCCCGCGTCCCCTCGCTGGTTGTCGACTCTGGCACCGGCGATCGGCGCGCCGGTCTCTGCGTCCACGACCTGCACGAGAAGCGACTCGCTGCGGGGCAGGTACAGGTCGAGGTCGACCGGGTCCGGATCCTGCAGCCTCAGGCTGCGACCCTGCTCGACATGTCCCGGGTGCGTGGCCTGCACGAAGGTGTTGCGACTCTGCAGCTCCGCGCGGACTTCGTACTGTCCGGATGCATCGGTGGTCGCCGTGGTGCTGCTGCGAACCACCGCGCCTTCGAGCGGAGCGTGTGTGTCGGAGTCCAGCACACGGCCGCGAATCACCACGACGCGACTCAGGAAGAACTCGACGGGGCTGCCGGGCCCGATGTGTGCGCGTGTCGTCGTCGCGTGTCCTGGCGCCGCTGCTTCGAGCACCACCTTCGTCGGCCAGGCGGTACCCCATGCGAAGCGGAAAGCCCCGTCGGCGTCACTCGTCACTTCGGCGAGCACCGGCGACCCGGCGGTCTTCGGTGACACGAAGGCGCGAACGGCGGCGCCGGCGACGGGACGCCGCGCGTCGTTGCAGACTCTGCCGGTGATCTCCTCCGGCAGAGACGTGCCGGTGTCCGCGGGTTCGCGCGAGGGTGACGCTTCGACATCGGAGGGCACCGGTCGGTGTTCGCGCTCCGCTGCTGAATCCCCGAGCCCCGTGGCCGACGCTGGCACGTTGGTCGGCTGCGTCTCGGAGCGACCGGAGACCAGCCACCACGCGACTGCGAGAAGAACGAACGACAGGAGCCAGGGCGCGGCCTTCATCCTTGCTTCGGGCGACGGCGCGCGAGGATACCGCGGACCGGGCTCAGCTGATCGCGAGCATGCGTTCGAGGGGCACCAGCGCGCGCTTTCGCAGATCCTCGGGCATCTCGATGCGCGGCTTCAGGTCGCGCAGTGCCAGGTAGATCTTCTCGAGCGTGTTCTTCTTCATGTGCGGGCAGGCATTGCAGCCCTGGCACGCCGCGGTGCGGTCCTCGTAGGGCACCGGGATCAGTTCCTTGTCGGGCGCGGCCCGGTGCATCGTGTGCAGGATCCCGGTCTCGGTGCCGACGATGTACTTCCGGCCGGCGTCCTTCTGGACGAACTCGAGCAGCTTGCTCGTCGAGCCGACGAAGTCCGCGAGCAGCAGCACGTGGTCCTCGCACTCGGGGTGCGCGATGAACTTCGCGTCGGGGTGCTTCGCCTTCAGCGCGGCGATCTTCTGCGAGCTGAAGGTCTCGTGCACCATGCAGGCGCCCGGCCACAGGTCCATCGTGCGCCCGGTCTTCTTCATCAGGAACGCGCCGAGGTTCTTGTCCGGGCCGAACAGGATCGGCCGGTCCGCGGGCACGGAGCGGATCACCTTCTCGGCGTTGCTCGACGTGCAGATGATGTCGCTCTCGGCCTTCGTCGCCGCGCTGCAGTTGATGTACATCACGACGTAGTGCTGCGGATGGCGCGCCTTCCACGCGCGCAGCTGGTCCGCGGGGCACTGCTCGGCGAGCGAACAGCCCGCTTCGAGGTCGGGGATCACGACGACCTTCTGCGGGTTCACGATCTTGGCCGTCTCGGCCATGAAGTGCACGCCGCAGAAGAGGATGACCTCGGCGTCCTTCGCGTCGCGCGCACGCTTCGCAAGCTCGAGCGAATCACCGAGGTGGTCGGCGATGTCCTGGATGTCGGGGTCCTGGTAGTAGTGCGCCAGGATCAGCGCCTTCCGTTCCTTGCGCAGCCGGTCGATCTCGGCGAACAGATCGAGCGAAGGGTCGACAGCGGGCGCGGTGACGAGCGTCATCCGCGGATCATCGACCGTCCGTTCGCGCACGCAAGGGGCGCGTTCACGGCGCGGGTCGGTCGCTCTTCGGCGGTGGTGGCGGTCGTGGCGGTGGCGGCGGTGGCGCCGCGGTCGCGGGTTCCCACGCGCGGCCCGTGATGAGCCGTGCGCCGCGCGAGAACGCGAAGTACTGCCAGGCCCAGCCCATCATCACACTGAGGCGGTTGCGGAAGCCGATCAGGTACGCGATGTGAACGATCCACCAGACCCACCACGCGAAGAAACCGGTGAACCGCCATCGCCCGATCTGGCCGACGGCCTTCGCGCGTCCGATCGTCGCGAGCGAGCCCTTGTCGCGGTAGCGGAACGGCTGCGTCGCGCGGCCCGTGACGGTCAGCCACACGTTGCGGGCTGCGGCGCGGCCGCTCTGGATCGCGGCCGGAGCCACGCCCGGCACCTGCCCGCCGTTCTGCTCGAAGTGCATGAGGTCGCCCGCGACGAACACGTTCGGGTGGCCTGGCACGGAGAGGTCGGGGTTCACGAGCACACGGCCGGCGCGGTCGAGAGGCACGCCGAGCGCCTTCGCGAGCGGCGATGCCGCGACGCCGGCGGCCCACAGCACGGTGCGGGCGTCGATGTGCTCGTCGCCGAGCCACACGCCGGTCGCGTCGATCTTCGTCACGCGCGAGTTCGTGCGCACTTCGACGCCGAGCGCCTCGAGCTGGCGCTTCGCCGCGGCGGACAGCTGTGGCGTGTACGGCGGCAGCACACGGTCGAGCCCTTCGACGAGCACGACGCGCAGTCGGCGCGGGTCGAACGTGCGGAAGTCCTTCGCGACGGTGAGGCGGCCGATCTCCGAGAGTGCGCCCGCGAGTTCGACGCCCGTCGGACCGCCGCCGACCACGACGAACGTCAGTGTCGCCGTGCGCTGCGTCGCGTCGGCCTGGCGCTCCGCCGCTTCGAACGCCGACAGCACGCGCCGCCGCACTTCCAGCGCGTCCTCGATGGTCTTCAGCCCCGGGGCCCACGCTTCCCACGCGTCGTTGCCGAAGTAGCTGTGCGTCGCGCCGGTCGCGAGGACGAGGTGGTCGAACGCGAGTTCGCCGTCGGCGAGCCGCACGGTCCGGGTGGCGAGGTCGATGTGCGACACGCGGGCGAGCAGCGTGCGCGCGTTCGCCTGCGAACGGAGCACCGAGCGGATCGGGTACGCGATGTCGCCCGGGTTCAGCGCCGCGGTCGCGACCTGGTACAGCAGCGGCTGGAACAGGTGGTGGTTGCGGCGATCGACGATCGTCACGCGAACGGGGGCGCGGCGGAGGGCGCGCGCCGCAGCGAGTCCGGCGAAGCCGCCGCCGACGATCACGACGTGCGGCGCAGGCCGCGAGGAGGCGGGTGGGGTCAACGCCGCGGATGCTAGGACGCGGAGGTCGCGACGTCACGGGCGCGATCGCGCACGGCGGTCCGAGCGGCGGAGAGTGGCGACAGGAATCGCGCGCCAGGTTGCTACCATCCCCGCCCGTGTCTCGCGCCGTGAAGCTGTCCGTGCTCGTCCTGCTCGTCGCCACGATCGCCGGCGCCTCTGGTCTCTGGTTCCTCTGCGACGACGCCTACATCACGTTCCGCTACGTGTCGAACGCGAGGGACGGCCACGGGCTCGTCTGGAACCCGCCGCCGTTCCTGCCGGTCGAAGGCTACACGGGCTTCTCGTGGGCGATCCTGCTGTGGGCGGCGTGGAGCTGGTTCGGCATCGAACCGCCCGACTCGGCGAACGTGATGTCGATCGCGTTCGGCGTCTGCCAGTTCGCGGTGATCGTGTTCGCCGCGTTCCGCCTGCACGGCCGCGACGGCGCGCGCCTGCCCGACTCCGTCGCGCTGGCGGCGGTCGCGTGCATCGTCGCGCAGCGCACGTTCCTGCAGTGGATGACGAGCGGTCTCGAGACCGCGTTGTTCAACTTCGCGTTCGTGTCGTGGGCGCTGCTCGGCTTTCGAGTGCGCGAGTCGCGCGGCACGAAGTGGCTCGCGCTGTGGTCCGCCGCCGCGGCGACGGCAGCGCTCACGCGGCCCGACGGACTGCTGCTCGTCGCCGCGACCGTGGGCGGCGCGCTGGTCGCCGCGGGCCGCCCGAACTGGCGCTCGCTCGCGGCGGGCCTCGCACCGCTGCTCGCGGTCGCGGCGCACGTCGCGTGGCGGCGCTCGTTCTACGGCGAGTGGCTGCCCAACACCTACTACGCGAAGATCGTCGCGCCCTGGCCGGAGGCGGGCATCCCGTACTTCGAGTGCTTCCTCTTCGAGCACGGGCTGTGGCTGTGGTTCCCCGTCGCGGCCGTGTGGGCCGCGGCGTGGCTCTGGCAGCACCGGTCCGGGATGGTGCGCGACCTGTGGGAACGGGCGCCGGTGCTGGTCGTACTCGGCGTGATCTCGTTCCACACCGGCTACTACATCCTGAAGGTCGGCGGCGACCACTTCGAGTACCGCGTGCTGAGCCAGCTCGTGCCGCTCGCGTGGCTGTCGTTCGCGGTGATGTGTGCGCAGCTGCTCCGTCGCGTCGGCGCGGTCCTCGCCGCACTCGGCACGATGCTCGTGTTCTCGTCTCTCGGGTGGATCCACCTCGCCGCGAGCGGCGACATGACGATGAACGGCATCAACCCGATCGCCGACAAGCTGCCGGCGGTGTTGCGGCCGCTGTGGCGGTGGCACGACGCGCAGCAGATGCTGCTGCACATCCACTTCGTCTGCCTGCGCTGCAACCAGCACCGGATCGCGCGCGACGTCTTCGTCGGGCGCTATCCGCCGCGCGGCAAGTTCGCGCCCGAGGGCTACGACGACGTCCCGGTGCTGATCGAAGGCGTCGTCGGCGTCGCGGGGTGGGTGATGCGCGACGTCGCGATCATCGACAACCTCGGCCTCAACGACTGGGTCGTCGCGCGCACGCGCGGACTCGACTGGCGCAATGCGCCAGAGTACGCGTCGGTGTTCGAGAGCGTGCGCGGCTCGGACCTCGACCACGACGGCACGCTGACGCGCGAGGAGGTGCGCGGCTGGGTCGGGGCGCTCTTCGGCGGCAAGCTGAAGCCGGCGGAGTTCGACCCGTTCCTCGACATGGTGTTCCTGCTGTTCGCGCACGAGCGGCCCGACGCGCTGAACAAGGCGGAGACCGACGCGTTCGTGCAGGGGCTCTTCTCGCGCGGCGCGATGGCGCACGAACGCATCCCGCCGCCCGGCTACACGGACGCGTTCGAGGCGAACGTCGCGCCGAGTCCGACCGCGATCGTCGTGACGCCGCGCGCGGTGCCGCTGAAACCGCGCATCCCGGCGATCGAGGCCGAGTGGCGCGCGAAGCGGGACCGCGGGGAGCTCAAGGTGCGATGAGTCGGCGCCGCCTCGTCCTGGGGATCGTGCTGCTCGCTTTGCTCGCGACGACCGTTGCCGGCGCGCTCGCGTTGTCGTTCGAGTGCGACGATGCCTACATCAACTACCGCTACGTCGCGAACGCCCACGCGGGTCTCGGCATGGTGTGGAACCCGCCGCCGTTCAGGCCGGTGGAGGGTTACACGAGCCCGCTGTGGATCTGCACCCTGTGGGCGACGTGGAGCCTGTTCGGAGCCGAGCCGCCCGCCGCGGCGAACGTGTTGTCGATCCTCTTCGGCGTGGGCCAGTTCGCGCTCATCGCGGCGGTGGCGTTCGGACTGCGCCGCCGCGACGGCGCTCGTGCGGGGGACGTGGTGGCGATCGCGGTCGTCGCATGCGTCGTCGCGCAGCGCACGTTCCTGCAGTGGATGACGAGCGGCTTCGAGACGGCGATGTTGAACCTGTACGTCGTCGGCTGGGTCCTGCTCGCGTTCCGCGCCCGCGAGCGGCGCGACACGCGCTGGCTCTTCTTCTGGTCGACGCTGTCGGCCCTGGCGGCGCTGACGCGGCCGGACGGCCTCGTGACGGTCGGTGCGACGGCGGTGGCGGCGCTGCCTGCGCTGGCGACACGGCGGATCCGGTCGGTGGCGGTCGGACTGTCGCCGCTCGCGATCGTGGCCGTCCACTTTCTCTGGCGGCGTTCGTTCTACGGCGAGTGGCTTCCCAACACGTACTACGCGAAGGTCGTCGCGCCGTGGCCCGAGGCCGGCATCCCGTACTTCGGGTGCTTCCTGTTCGAGACGGGGTTGTGGCTGTGGTTCCCCGTCGCGCTCGTGTGGCTGCTGCGCGATCTCGTGCTGCACCGGCGCACGCTGGTCGCCACGTGGTTCGATCGTGTGCCCGCCGTCGCGGCGGTCGGCGTTCTCGCGTTCCACGTCGGCTACTACTCGCTCGTCGTCGGCGGCGATCACTTCGAATACCGGGTGCTGAGCCAGCTCGTTCCCCTCGCGTGGCTGTCGCTCGCAGCGATGGCGGTGCAGCTGCTCGGCCGCCCGCTGCTCGTGTGTGCAGCTCTCGTGCCGATGCTCGCCGCGTCGACGATCGGCTGGGTGCACTACTCGGTCACACGCGACGTCACGCTGCAGGGCATCGGTCCGCTCGCGCCGCGGGTGCCGGCCTTCCTGCGATCGGTGTGGAGGTGGCACGATTCGGCGCAGAGGTTCCTGCACATGCACTGGATCGGGCTGCGCTGCGAAGAGCACGTGCTCGCCCTCGCGAAGTTCCGCGCCGCATACCCGGCGCGCGGTACGTTCGCGCCACCGGGCTACGACGACGTCCCGGTCGTCGTCGAGCGCGCCGTCGGGATCGCCGGCTGGGTGCTCTCCGACTGCGCGATCGTCGACCATCACGGGCTGAACGACTGGGTCGTCGCTCGCACTCCGCCGGCCGACTGGCGGCTGGTCCCGGGGGTCGCGGAGCTGCGCGACCTGATGGTGAAGGCCGACGTCGACGGCGACGGCTACGTCGATCGGGCCGAACTGCAGCGCTGGTGTGCGGTGTGGACCGGCTTCCCGGTGACGTCGGCCGATGCCGATCCGATCGTCAACATGGCCTTCGACCTGTTCGCGACGGAGCGTCGGGAGGCGTTGTCGCACGCCGACTGCGAGGCGTTCGTGCGCGGCATGCTGTCGCGGGGTGCGATGGCGCACGAGCACACGCCGCCGCCCGGCTACGTCGAGGCGTTCGAACCGAACGTCGTGGTCACACCGACGAGCGTCGTCGTGACGCCGCGGGCGACCCCGCTCGCGCCGCGCATCCCGGCCATCGAGGCCGAGTGGCGCGCGAAACAGGCGCGGGGCGAACTGAAGCCGCGCTGATCCCGCCGCCGGCGGCCTTCAGGCCTTCGCCTTCTTCGAACCGCGGCGGGCGCCGCGCTTCTTCACCGGGCCCTTCGCGGCGCGCGCGACGAGGAGTTCGACCGCGCGTGCGATCGTGATCTCGTCCGGGTTGTCGTCCTTCGTCAGCGATGCGTTCGTCGTGCCGTCGGTGACGTAGGGGCCGTAGCGGCCGTCGAGCAGCTTGATCGGTGCCTTCGTCTCGGGATGCTCGCCGAGTTCGCGCCGCGCCTTCTGCGGCGCGCGCGGACCGCGTCCGCGGCCGCCGGATTTCGGCTGCGCGAAGAGGGCGAGCGCCTGCTCCATCGTCACGGTCAGCGGCGTCGTGCCGGCGGGGATGCTGCGCGTCTCCTTGCCCCACTTCAGGTACGGCCCGAAGCGGCCGTTCGCGGCGAGGATCGGCTCTTCGCCTTCGCCTTCGGGCGGCTTCGCCGTGCCGACGGTGCGCGGCAGCGAGAGTGTTGCGAGAGCTTCGTCGAGGGTCGCCGTCTCGGGCGTCGTGCCGGCGAGCAGCGACGCCATCTTGGGCTTGTCGCCCTTCTTGCCCTTCTTCGGCTCCGTCGCTTCGCCGAGCTGGAAGTAGGGGCCGAAGCGGCCGACCTTGACGAACACCGGCATACCCGTCGCCGGGTCGTTGCCGAGCACCTTCGGTCCGTCGCCGCCCTTCTTCAGCAGCTCGATCGCCTTCTGCAGCGTCATCTCGTCGGGCGCCATCTCGTCCGGAACGCTGGTGCGTTTGTCGCCGCACGAGAGGAACGGCCCGTAGCGGCCGACGCGCACTTCGACGAGTTCGCCGTCCTCGTTGGCGCCGAGCGGGATCGAGCAGATCTTGCGCGGGTCGATGTGCGAGTCGACGCCGGTCACGCGATCGCGCAGACCGGGCTGGCCGTTGCCGAGGAAGAAGTTGCGCAAGTAGTCGAGGCGACGCGCGCGACCGTTGCTGATCTCATCGAGGTCGTCCTCCATCTTGGCGGTGAACTGGTAGTCCACGAGCCAGCCGAGGTGCAGCGCGAGCAGGTCGACGACCGCGAACGCGGTGAACGTCGGGATCAGCGCCGTGCCCTTCTTGAAGACGTACTCGCGCCTCACGATCGTCTCGATGATCGCGGCGTAGGTGCTCGGGCGGCCGATGCCGCGCGATTCGAGTTCCTTGATGAGCCCCGCTTCCGTGATTCGCGGCGGCGGCTGCGTCGTGTGGCCGGCGGGCTTCAGTTCGTTCGCCGTCGCCTGCTGGCCCTGCTTCAGGTCGGGCAGCACACGCTCGGTTTCGGCGAGTTCGTTCTCCGCGTCCTCGAGGTCCTCGACGTACGCGAGCCGGTAGCCGGCGAACTCGATGGTCTTGCCGGTCGCGGTGAACTTCGCGTCGCCGCGGCCCTTCGTCGCCATGCCGAGCGTCATCGTCGTGCGCTGGCCCTTGGCGTCCTTCATCTGGCTCGCCACGGTGCGGCGCCAGACGAGTTCGTAGACGCGGCGTTCGTCCTCGCCGACGTCGCCCGGCAGCGCATTCGGGTGCACGAAGTCGTTGCCCGCGGGACGGATCGCCTCGTGCGCTTCCTGCGCGTTCTTGACCTTCGTCTGGTACTGGCGCGGTGCGTCGGGCAGGTATTGCGGGCCGAACTCGCGCGCGATCAGCGAGCGCGCGGCGGCGATCGCCTGCGAGCTGAGCGTCGTCGAGTCCGTGCGCATGTAGGTGATGAAGCCGTTCTCGTAGAGGCGCTGTGCGGCGCGCATCGTGCGTTGCGCGGCGAACCGCAGCTTGCGCGCGGCCTCCTGCTGCAGCGTCGACGTCGTGAACGGCGGGTACGGCCGCTCGGTGTACGGCTTCTGCTCGACGTCGAGGACCTTCGCGCGCTGCGCGGCGAGTTCGGTCGCGAGCGCGACGGCGTCCGCCTCCTTCAGCACGACGAGGCTCTTGCCCTCGTTCTTCGCCTTGCCGGTGTCGGCGTCGAAATCCTTGCCCGTCGCGACGCGCTTGTCGGCGAGCGCCACGAGGTTGGCGACGAACGGTGTCTTGTCGCCCTCGCTGCCGGCGAACGTCGCTTCGAGGCTCCAGTAATCGGCCGGCACGAACCGCATGCGTTCGCGCTCGCGTTCGACGATGAGGCGGACGGCGACGCTCTGCACGCGGCCGGCGGAGAGGCGCGGGCGGACCTTCTTCCACAGGAGCGGCGACACCGTGTAGCCGTAGAGGCGGTCGACGATGCGGCGCGTTTCCTGGGCCTCGACGAGGTCCATGTCGATCTGCCGCGGGTGCTCCAGCGCTTCGAGGATCGCGTCTTTCGTGATCTCGTGGAACACGAGGCGCTTGATCTCGCACTTCGGCTGCAGTTCCTGCACGAGGTGCCAGCTGATCGACTCCCCTTCGCGATCTTCGTCTGTCGCGAGGTAGAGGATCGGCGCGTCCTTGACCATGCCCTTCAGCTTCTTCAGGTGTTCGCGCTTCTCGGCGGGGACGACGTAGAGCGTCTTGAACTCGTTCTCGACGTCGATGCCGAGTTTCGCCCACTTCTCCTTCTTCAGGTCGGCGGGCACCTCGCTGGCGTCGCTCGGCAGGTCGCGGACGTGGCCGATGCTCGCTTCGATGCGGTACTTGGAGCCCAGGAACTTGCCGATCGTGCGCGCCTTCGCCGGCGACTCGACGATCACGAGGGGGGTGCCAAGTTGCTTGCTGCTGGCCATGAGGGTGGGGTCGGGGGCGCCTTCCTAGGGGCGGTGGGAACGGACTGTCAAGCATCTCGGACGCCCGAAGGGCCCGTCTGAAGGAAAGTTCGGCGCCGCGGCGGCCCGCGAAACCCCGGAGTGTCGAGGATTTCGGCGGTGTTCTGCCACCGTTCGGGCTTTCCGCGCCACTCTCGCGCATGAACCACGAACCGACCCTGTTGGACCGCGTGCGCGGGGCGCTGCGCGCGGAGCACTACAGTCCGAGGACCGAAGAAGCGTACGTCGGGTGGATCGTCCGCTTCGTGCACTTCGCGGGGCTGCGCCACCCGAAGGATCTCGGCGCGCACGAGGTCGAGGCCTTCCTGACACACCTCGCGGTCGAAGGCCGCGTGGCCGCCGCAACCCAGAACCAGGCGCTCGCGGCGCTGCTGTTCTTGTACGGCAGGGTGCTCGCGGTGAAGCTGCCCTGGCTCGAGGACCTCGTTCGTGCGCCGCAGCGGCCGCGGTTGCCCGTGGTTCTGTCGAAAGCCGAGGTGGGGGCCGTGCTCGCGGAACTGCGCGGCGCCCCGCGTCTGATCGCCGGGCTGCTCTACGGATCCGGGCTGCGCCTGCTCGAGTGCCTTCACCTGCGCGTGAAGGACGTCGACTTCGACCGGCATGCCATCACCGTTCGCTCCGGCAAGGGGGATCGCGACCGCCAGACCCTCCTGCCGGCGCCGCTGCGCGCTGCGTTGCTGCGGCAGAGGAACGAGGTCGACCGCCAGCACCGCCGCGACGTGCTGCGCGGCGCCGGCTGGGTCGAGATGCCGCACGCCCTGGCCGACAAGCTGCCGAACGCCGGTCGCCAGTGGGCCTGGCAGTGGTTCTTCCCGGCGACGAGGACCTACGTGCACGAAGCGACCGGCCAGCGGCGCCGGCACCACTTCCACGAGACCTCTGTGCAGAAGGCCGTGCACGAGGGCGTGCTGCGCGCCCGCGTCGCGAAGCGCGCGACGTGCCACACCTTCCGCCACTCGTTCGCCACGCACTTGCTCCAGGACGGCACCGACCTGCGCACCATCCAGAAGCTGCTCGGCCACGCGGATGTCCGCACCACGATGATCTACACCCACGTGCTGGATCGCGGGCCGTACGGTTTGCGCAGCCCACTGGAGTCGATCGACCTGGGTACGCCGCCGGAGGGTCTGGCTGGCGTGACGGGCGCGGGGGGCGCGGCGGTGCTGGCGGGTGCCGAGGCTGAGGCGCGCGGCCCGGAATTAGACAGGGCTGCCGAAGAAGGGGTGCGCGCTGATGACTGGTGATGGGAGAGCCAGTTGTGGCTGTTCACGGGCGCAGTAGGCTGTCCGCCGTCGCAGAAGGGCCTCCTTCGGTTCTTCTGCCGAAACAGAGTTGGACGAAACCGCTCCGCGGTAGCTGCTCCCGGCCCTTCGTGCCGGTCGAGC